>JBFWRR010000001.1:0-7442 GCA_050248815.1 Pseudonocardia sp.
GGATGCACCTGGTGCGCGGCGAGGGTGACGACGCGGAGGTGCTCGAGACCTGGCCGGTGGACCTGCGGGGCTGGTGAGAGGCACATGACGGCCTGACAGAACCCGCAACTCGCGGCGGCGAGATGCGGAACTCGCGGGCCTGACGGAACCCGCAACTCGCGGCGGCGAGATGCGGAACTCGCGGTCACGACTTGGCCAGGTACTCCGCCTCGTCGGCCGAGAGGGTCTCGCGCACGAGGGCGGCGAGGCCGGGGTGATCCCGCAGGTCCGGGTCCGCGGCGACGATCTCCCCGGCGTACCCGCGGGAGGCCACGATGATCTTCTCGTCGCGCAGCAGCGACAGCAGGCGCAGCCCCGAGCGGCGCCCGGACTGCACCGCGCCGAGCACGTCGCCCTCCCGGCGCAGCTCCAGGTCCAGCCGGGCGAGCTCGAAGCCGTCCGTCGTCCCGGCCACGGCGTCCAGGCGCTCGCGCGCCGTCGTCCCGGGGGGCATGTCGGTGACGAGCAGGCAGATCCCGGCAGCCGAGCCCCGGCCGACGCGCCCGCGCAGCTGATGGAGCTGCGAGAGCCCGAACCGGTGCGCGTCCATGATCACCATCGCGGTGGCGTTGGGGACGTCCACCCCGACCTCGACGACGGTGGTGGCGACGAGGACGTCGAGCTCGCCGGCGTCGAACGCCCGCATCACGGCGTCCTTCTCGTCGGCCGGCAGCTTGCCGTGCAGGATCGCCAGCCGCAGGCCCGCGAGGGGGCCCTCGGCGAGCTGCGGGGCCACGTCGAGCACGGCGAGCGGCGGGCGGCGCTCCTCGTCGCCCTCGTCCGGCCCCTCCTCGTCGGGTGGCCCGGCGGGGTCCTCGGCGGCGTCCTCGTCGGCGGCCGTGCCCCCGACCCGCGGGCACACCACGTACGCCTGGTGGCCCGCCGCGACCTCCTCGCGCAGCCGCGCCCACACCCGGTCCAGCCATGCGGGCTTCTCCCCCACCGGCACGACGGACGTCGCGATCGCCGACCGCCCCCCGGGCAGCTCGCGCAGCGCGGAGACCTCCAGGTCGCCGTAGACCGTCATCGCGACCGTGCGCGGGATCGGCGTCGCGGTCATGACGAGCATGTGCGGCGCGGACCCGCCGCGCGTGCGCAGGGCGTCGCGCTGCTCCACCCCGAACCGGTGCTGCTCGTCGACGACCACGAGGCCGAGATCGGCGAACCCGACGCGGTCCTGGATCAGCGCGTGCGTGCCGACGACGATCCCGGCGGCGCCGGACTGGGCGTCCAGGAGCGCCTGGCGCCGCGCGGCGGCCCCCAGCGAGCCCGTCAGCAGCGTGACGGCCGTGGCGTGCTCGGCGGCGCCCAGCTCCCCGGCGATCCCGAGCGGGCCGAGCAGCGCCCGCAGCGACCGCGCGTGCTGGGCCGCGAGCACCTCGGTGGGCGCGAGCATCGCGGACTGCCGTCCCGCGTCCACCACCTGCAGCATCGCCCGCAGCGCGACCAGCGTCTTGCCCGCGCCGACGTCGCCCTGGACGAGCCGGTTCATCGGATGCGCGCGTTCCAGGTCGGCCGCCACCTCGGCACCGACCTCGACCTGCCCCTCGGTGAGCGTGTACGGCAGGGCGTCGTCGAACGCGGCGAGCAGGCCGTCCGCCCGGCGCGGGCAGGCGGGCGCGGGCCGGGCGCCCGCGGCCCGGCGGCGGCGCGCGAGTGCGAGCTGTACGCCCATCGCCTCGTCCCAGACCAGCCGCCGCCGGGCGACGCGGTGGTCCTCCTCCGACTCGGGCAGGTGGATGCGCCGCAGCGCCCGCCCCAGGTCCGGGAGCTTCTCGGCGCGGCGCAGCGCGACCGGTAGCGGGTCGGTCGGATCGTCGAGGACCTCCAGCACCTGCCGCACGCAGCGGCCGATCTCCCAGCTGCGCATCCGCGCCGTCGCGGCGTACACGGCGAGGAACGGCCGCTCGTCCTCGTCCGCGCCGAGCGGCTCGAACTGGGGGTGCGTGAGCTGCAGCTTGCGGTAGCGGCCCTTGCCGTAGATGCCGACCTTGCCCGCGAAGAGCGCGCGCGTGCCGGGGGTGAGCAGGCTTCTGAGCTTGTGGCCGTGGAAGAAGGTGCAGTCGATCGAGCCGCCGCTGCCGTCGCGGATCGTCACCGAAAGCAGCTGCCCCCGGCGGCTGCGCATGGACCGCAGCTCCGCCCGCTCGACCAGCGCCACGACCGTGACGTCCTCGCCGAGGGCCAGCCCCGTCAGCGGGGTGAGGGTGCCGCGGCCGACGTAGCGGCGCGGGTAGTGACGCACCAGCTCACCCGCGGTGGTGATGTCCAGCTGCTCGGCGAGCGCGGTCGCCGCACGCGCCCCGACCAGCGGGGGGAGCGGCGCGTCCAGGTCGATCATTCCACCCCCAGGACCAGCGGGTAGTCCGTGCGGTCGCCGCGCAGGACCACGGTGTCCACCTCCGGGTGGGTGCGGCGCAGGTCGTCGACCAGGCCCTCGCCCACCTCGTCGGGCACCCCTCGGCCGAGCAGCGCGGTGACGATCTCACCACCGCCCACCAGCATGCGGTGCGCGAGCCACAGCGCGCCGACGGGCAGGTCCGGGGCGATGAGGACCACCTCGCCGTCCGAGATGCCGAGGACGTCGCCCGGCTCGCAGCGACCCACCCACGTCAGCGCCTCGGACTCGGCGATCACCAGCCCCGCGGTGCGGCAGCACGCCGCCGCCTCGGCCATCGCGACGACGTCCTCGACGGGGCGGCGCTCCGGATCGTGGACGGCGAGGGCCGCGAGCCCCTGCAGCACCGACGACGTCGGCACGACGAGGACGTCCTGCCCGTCCCGGCGGGCGTCCGCGGCGGCCCGCTCCGCGACCGGCGTGAGCTCGGAGTCCCCGGGCAGGAGCACGACGTGGCGCGCCCGCGTGCCGGCGAGCGCGGCGCCCACCTCGGTGACCTCGACCGGCCGGTCCGTGCGTTCGAGGACGTCCGCGCCCGCCTCGCGGGCCAGCGCCGCAGGCTCACCGTCGGCGACGAGCAGCACGGCCCGCGCCCGCGGGAACCGTGCGTCGGTCGTGGCCGCCGGCTGCTGGTCGGCGAACCGCACGACCGTCACCCGGTGCGGCCTGCCCGCGTCCAGCCCGGCCTCGAGGGCGGCGCCGACGTCGTTGCAGTGGACGTGGACGTTCCACAGCCCGGCGCCGTCCCCGACGACGGCGACGGAGTCGCCGATCACGTCCAGCCGCTCCCGCAGCTCGTCGACGGCGGCGCCGTGCGAGGCCTCCAGCAGGTACATGACCTCGTAGTCGAAGTCGGGCGAGCCCTCCTCCCGCTCGGCCGTGAGCGCCGCGCGGCTGCGGACCGGCAGCCGCAGCGGCGCCGCGAGGACGGGCGCCTCGCCGAGGGGCCGCCGGTCGGCGACACACGCGAGGGCCTCCAACAGCACGCACAGCCCGAACCCGCCCGCGTCCACCACCCCCGCGCGGGCCAGCTCCGGCAGCTGCGCCGTGGTCTCGCGCAGGGCCGCAGCCGCGGCCACACCCGCCGACGCCGCCACCGCGGCCAGGCAGCCCTCGCCCTGTGCGACCCGGCCGAAGGCGCCCGCCGCGGCGGCACGCAGCACCGAGAGCCCCGTCCCCTCGCGGGGGTGGCTGAAGGCCGCCGTGGCGAGGCGGTGCGCCCGGTCCAGGCCGTCGGCGAGGACGGCGCCGTCGGACGGAGGCGCGGGGAGGGTCGGGGCGGCGGCCCGTCCGGCGGACCGTCCCGGGGGCCGCTCCCCCGCGTCGGGCACATCCGGCAGATCCGTCGAGCCGTCGACGGCGGTGACGGCGGTGACGGCGGTGACGGCGGTGACGGCATTGCCGGCGGACCGCCCGGTGCTCCCGGAGGCTCCCGCGGCGGCTTCCCCGGTGTGCTCCCCGGCGAGTCCAGTGCTCCCCGAGATCCCCGCGGTGACCTCCACGACGGCCTCCACGACGACGTCCCTGCCGGCCCCCTCGATGGCCTCCGCGAGGCCGCGCAGCACCTGCGAGAGCATCAGCCCCGAGTTGCCCCGTGCCCCCAGCAGCGCCCCCCGCGCGAGGGCCGCCGCGACCGGGCCCGGCCCGTCGGGCGCCGCCCCGTCCTCGCGCAGGCCGCGACGGCCCGCGTCCGCGGCGGCCCGCATCGTGAGCAGCATGTTGGTGCCCGTGTCGCCGTCCGGGACGGGGAAGACGTTGATCCGGTCGATCTCGGCGCAGTAGCGTTCCAGCGCCTGCGTCGCCGCCGTGGCCCAGCTGCGCAGCAGGGTGGCGTCGAGCGGGACCGGCACGACCGCGAGGCTACCCGGGCACCCGCCGGGGCCCCCGGCGCCGCCACCCGGACGGCGCGGGTATCGTGGAGATCCGCGCCCGGTCCGGTTCCGGGAACGCCTTTCGTCTACATCCGAGGAGTGTCCGACGTGGCTGCCGTCTGCGACGTCTGTGGCAAGGGTCCGGGCTTCGGCATGTCCGTCTCGCACTCGCACCGCCGCACCCACCGCCGCTGGAACCCGAACATCCAGACCGTGCGCGCCCGGGTCGACGGTGGCAACCGCCGCCGCCTGGCCGTGTGCACGTCGTGCCTGAAGGCCGGCAAGGTCGCCCGCGCCTGAGCCGCCCGGCGCATCGGTGCCCCGCCCCGATCCGGGAGCGGGGCCTCCGTGTGTCAGGAGCCGTGAAGCGCCCGTGCGTCAGGGCTCGCGCACGAACACGACCTCGACCCTGTCGAAGCCGAGCTGGCGGGCCAGCCCGCGCACCATCTCGCCCGCACCGTGCTCGGCACGGGCGCGCAGGTCGCTCGACTCCGCCGCGGTGGCGAGCTTCACCTCGGCGGCCCGGAAGAGCTGCTGGGTGCGGTCGTTGCGCCCGTCGAACGCCTCCATCGCGGACGTGACGAGCCCGCGGTCGTCGTCCACCACCTGGCTGCGCCCGTGGTCCACCGTGGGTGGCGCGAGCTGCGGCTCGGGCAGCGTGACGGTGACCGACGAGCGGTCCGCCGAGACCGCGACGGCCTCCGGACCCAACCCGGCGAGATCGACGTAGGCGTCCACCGTGCCGTGCGCGACCAGCGCGCCCTCGTAGCCGTAGAGCCAGGTCGGGATGTTCTCGCGGCCCTCGCGCAGCAGCACCGTGACCTCGAACGTGCCCTGCGCGGGAACGATCCGCTGCAGGTCGCGTATCGAGTGCAGCAGCACGGGAGCGCTGTCGTCGGACTCCCGCGGGGCGACCGGGCTGCCGCCGAGCAGGCCCGGCACGACCAGGCCCACGACGAGGGTCGTCGCGAGGAGCGCGGCGCCGAGCAGCACGGCCGCGGCGCGCCGGCGTCGGTGCATTCCCCGATACTCACCCGCGGCCCGCACCCACCACCAGGCGGACGCCGTACGTCACCCGCACGGACCAGTCAGGGCAGCTTCCAGTCGATCGGCTCGCCGCCCAGCTCCTCCAGCAGCGCGTTGGCCCGGCTGAAGGGGCGCGAACCGAAGAAGCCGTTCGCCGCCGACATCGGGCTCGGGTGCGCGGACTCGATCGCCGGCACGTCACCCAGCAGCGGCACCAGGTTGCGGGCGTCGCGGCCCCAGAGGATGGCGACGAGCGGCTCGCCGTCGCGGTCCACCAGCGCCCGGATCGCCTGCTCCGTGACGGCCTCCCAGCCCTTGCCCCGGTGCGACCCGGGCTTGCCCGGCTCCACGGTGAGGCACCTGTTGAGCAGCAGCACGCCGCGCTCGGCCCACGGCGTGAGATCGCCGTTCGACGGCATCGGGTGGCCGAGATCGTCGCAGTACTCCTTGTAGATGTTGACCAGCGACTTCGGGATCGGCCGGACGTCCGGCGCCACCGAGAACGACAGCCCGACGGCGTGCCCCGGCGTCGGGTAGGGATCCTGGCCGACGATCAGCACCCGAACGCCGTCGAAGGGCTGGGTGAAGGCGCGCAGGACGTTCGCACCCGCCGGCAGGTAGCGGCGGCCCGCAGCCAGCTCGGCGCGCAGGAACTCCCCCATCCGCGCGATCACCGGTTCGACCGGGGCCAGGGCCCTTGCCCAGCCGGCCTCGACGACCTCACTCAGCGGTCTGGGCGCCATCAGCCCTCGATCCTGCGCAGCTCGGTGCGGTAGCGCTTGCCGCGCTGGACGTAGGAGTCGACGGCGAAGTCGAAGTACCCGTCCGGCACCTCGTGGCCCTCCCGGACGCGGGCGGGGACGCCCATCGCCATCCGCCGCGGCGGGATCTCCGCGTTCGGCGAGACCACCGCCCCGGCGGCGACGATCGCGCCCGCACCGACCGTCGCCCCGTTGAGCACCACCGAGCCGGACGAGATCAGCGCGTGGTCGCCGATCGTGGCGGCCTCGATGTGCACGTTGTGGCCCACGGTCACGTCGTCGCCGATGACCGTGTCCTGCACCGTCGTGGTGTGGATGATCGACCCGTCCTGGATCGACGTCCGTGCACCGACGACGATGCGACCGTCGTCGCCGCGCAGCACCGCCGTCGGCCAGACCGAGGACTCGGCACCGAGCGTGACGTCGCCGATCACGACGGCGTCGGGGTGGACGTAGGCCTCGGGATGGATCGACGGCACGCGGTCGCCGAGCGCGTAGAGGGGCACGGCCCCGCAGCCTACGACCGTCGTGGGTGCTCCCGCTCCCGGGGAAGGGTGGGTGTCGGCCGTGGAGCGGACTCCGGTCGCCGCCACCTGCGGCCAGGGCGGCGGATACGCGGCCGCGCGACCACGGGGGGAGTCGCAGGCCCCCGCGCCGGGTCTGCAACCCCGGCGACCACGGGGGCGGTGCGCAACCCCAACCGAGGGCCGCGTCGGAGGCGCAGGCCCCCGCCTGACCACCGCACCGGATGCGCAGGTCCCGCGCTACCCGCCCGAAGGCCGCGGCCCGTCCGCTTCGCAGAGATACGCCACGCCTCGCAGGGGCTGCAGCGCCTGCGAGGCGTGCTAGGACGCTGCGAGGCGGGCCGACACCCTGCGAGGCAGGCCGACACCCCTGCGAGGCGGGCCGACACCCTGCGAGGCGGGCCGACACCCTGCGAGGCGGGCCGACACCCTGCGAGGCGGGCCGACACCCCTGCGAGGCGGGCCGACACCCTGCGAAGTGGGCCGAGACCCTGCGCAGCGAGCGCCCCGCCACCGGCTTCCCCGCCGCCCCAAGCCCAGCCGCCAGCCCCGAACCCGCCCACCTCGCAGAGCCCCCGATCCACCTCGCAGAGGCTCGCCACCCCTCGCAGGGGCTGCAGCCCCTGCGAAGCGCCCCAGAACCCTGCGAAGCGGGCCGACACCCTCTGCGAGGCGTGCCAGAACTCTGCGCGGCAGGCCAGCCGCCCCCTGCGAAGCAGACCAACACCCTGCGAGGCGAGCGCCCCGCCACCGGCTTCCCCGCCGCCCCAAGCCCAGCCGCCAGCCCCGAACCCGCCCACCTCGCAGAGCCCCCGATCCACCT
>JBFWRR010000001.1:7542-63011 GCA_050248815.1 Pseudonocardia sp.
ACCCTGCGAGGTAGGCCAGCACCCCTGCGACGCAGGCCGGCACCCTGAGACGGCACAGGACTCCCTGAGGTGCGAGCCGTACCGGCTACTCCCGCTCGTCGGTCACCAGCACCTCGTCGCGCGCCGTCCCCGTCCGGTATGCCGTACGTCCCAGCAGCTGCGCGATCACCGGGGCCGTCAGTACCTGGAACGTGCCGACCAGCGCCAGCGCGAGCGCCCCCGCGACGTCCAGGCGCAGGGCGGCGGCGGCGAGGATGCACAGCAGGCCCAGTGTCTGCGGTTTGGTGGCGGCCTGTAGGCGGGCGGGGAGGTCGGGCAGGCGGACCATGCCCAACGCCCCCAGCAGGCACAGCAGGGCGCCGAGCAGCAGGAACACCGCGGTGAGGAGGTCGATGATCATCGGTGGCGCTCCCGCCGCTCGGCCAGCCGGGCCGCCGTCGCGCTGCCCACGAACCCGACGAGGGCGACGGCGACGAGCAGCGGCACATTCGCCGTGTCCCGATGCCACCCGACGTACCCGGCGGTGGCCCCCACCAGCAGCAGGACGAGGACGTCCAGCGCGGCGATCCGGTCCAGCGTGCTGGGCCCGCGCAGCAGGCGGATCCCGGTGAGCGCCCCGGCCGCGACCAGCATCGCGGCGGCGACGGTGAACACCGTGCTCACGCCCGCACCTCCGGGTCGAGGGTGTCGACCACCCGCTGCTGGAGCGCCAGCGCGCGCCGCCGTGCCCGCTCGACGTCGGCGGCGGTGCGGGGGCCGAGCACGTAGAGATACCAGCGACGGCCGTCGTGGTCGAAGTCCAACGCCATCGTGCCGGGGGCCAGCGACATCGCATTGGCGATCGCCACCGTGACCCGGTCCGAGCCGGTGGGCAGCGGCATCTCCAGCACGCACGCCCGCGCCGCCCGCCCGTGGCGCAGCGTGTGCCACGAGACCTCGACGCTGGAGACGAGCAGATCACCCACAAGGTGCGCGGCCAGCGTCAGCAGCCGCAGCGGCCGCACCGCGAGCGGGTCGTCCACCCGCGGCAGGCGCGCCACCGCCGTGACGCCCGCCGCGACCGCGACGCCGCCGAGCACCGTCACCGGCGTCACCGCCCCCCACAGCAGCACCCACACCGCCGTGAGCCAGCCGATCCGGACCAGGACGCCCATCACCCCTCCCCCAGGACGGCGACGGTGTAGGCGCTGCGGTCGGCCAGGTCCGCACCCGCCCGGGCCGTCGTCGCCGACAGCGGGCCCGCCGCCACGGCGATGCCCACACTGGTCACGACCAGCGCCGCCGTCGCCGCGTACATCGGCCGCGAGGTCGCTGCGGTACCCACGACCAGCTCGTCGCCCGGATCCTCGTCGGGCAGCGCCGGCTTCGGCGCCCCCCAGAACACCCGCGTCCACACCCGCACCAGCGCGTAGAGGGTGAGCAGCGACGCCACCATCACGACGCCCGCCCCCGCCACGGCCCACGGCCCGGCCTGGGCACCCGCGCGCAGCAGCGCGAGCTTCGCGACGAACCCGGCCGTGGGCGGCAGCCCCGCGAGCGTCAGCGCGGGCACCGCGAACAGCACCGCCAGCATCGGGGCGGCGTGCGCCAGACCGCCCATCCGGTCCAGCGCCGCCGTCCCCGTCCGCCGCACGATCAGCCCGCTGACGAGGAAGAGCGCGGCGAGCACCGTGATGTGGTGCGCCGCGTACAGCGCGGCCCCGCCGAACCCGGCAGGCGTCGCGACCGCGAGCCCGAACAGCATGAACCCGATGTGGCCGACCAGCAGGAACGACAGCAGCCGGTTGAGGTCGTCCTGCGCCACCGCGCCGAGCGTGCCGAGCAGCATCGTCACCACCGCCAGCGCCAGCAGCAGCGGCGACGGGCCGTCCGCGGGCAGGATCAACGTCTGGGTGCGCAGCAGAGCGTAGAAGCCGACCTTGGTCAGCAGGCCCGCGAACAGCGCGGTCACCGGGGCGGGGGCGCTGGGGTAGCTGTCGGGCAGCCAGAAGTGCAGCGGCACGATCGCGGCCTTGATCCCGAAGACCACGAGCAGCAGCAGCGCGAGCACCACCCGCAGCCCCTCGGGCAGCGTCGCGACCCGCTGCGACAGATCGGCCAGGTTGACCGTCCCGGTCGCCGCGTACACGAGTGCGATCGCGGTGAGGAACAGCAGCGACGACAGCAGGCTCACCGTCACGTAGGTCATGCCCGCCTGCACCGTCCGCGCCGATGCCCGCCGCGTGATCAGCACGTACGACGCCGTCAGCATCACCTCGAACGCGACGAACAGCGTGAAGAGGTCCGCGGTCAGGTAGGCGAGCGCGACCCCGGCGCAGAGCAGCAGGTAGACGGGATGGAACGTCGTGCTCGGCGCCTCCCGCCCCTGGTCCTTGACGCGCTGCGCGATCGCGTAGACCTGCACGGCGAGCATCACCAGCGTCGAGACGAGCAGCAGCAACGCCGACAGGCGGTCCGCCACCAGCGTGATGCCCACCGGCGGGCCCCAGCCGCCGACGTGCAGCACGACCGGGCCGCGGGCGTCCGCGGTGGCGAGCAGCACGGCCGCCGCGGCCACCGACACGGCCACCGTCGGCACCGCCACCACCCGCGGCACCGCGGGGTGGCGTCGACCCAGCAGCGCCAGGGCGGCCCCCAGCATCGGCAGCAGTACCGGGACTGCGACGACGGCGCTCACGCGACCCGCTCCCCGGGCTCGACGCCGGAATCGACGTCGCTCTCGTCCTCGCCCTCGAGGCCCGCCCGGGGCCGGAGGCGTTCGCCGATCCGGCGGTCCTCGAGGTCGTCCTGGACGTCGTCGTGGCCGACGAGGACGTACGAGCGGTAGCCGAGCGCCAGCAGGAACGTCGTCAGCGCGAAGGTGATCACGATCGCCGTGAGCGCCAGCGCCTGCGGCAGCGGGTCGGCGCTCGACTCCACAGTCACCGCCCCCACCGGCGGCAGGGCGGGCGGGCCGCCCGCGAGCTGAAGCAGCAGGTTCGCCCCGTGGCCCAGCACGATGATCCCGAGCAGCACCCGCATGAGGGAGCGCTGCAACAGCAGGTAGAACCCCGCCGCGTACAAACCGCCCACGGTCAGCGCCATCGTCAGGTTCACGCTCACGACCCGTTCACCTCCAGTCCTCCCGCAGGTCGCGCTCCACCCCGGCGCCCAGCGAGCGCAGCAGCTCCAGCACCACCCCGACGATCAGCAGGTACACGCCCACGTCGACGAGGAGGTTGCTCTGGAACTCCACGCCCGGCAGGACGATCTTCGTGCTGGTCAGCACGGGCGCGCCGGCGAGCACGGGCGCCACCGCCGTCCCCAGCGACACGAGCAGGCCCGACCCGATCAGCGTCGAGGGTTGCACCGGCAGCGCGTCACCCGCCTCCCCGCGCCCGCCCGCCATGTACCGCAGCACGAACGCCAGGCCCGCGACGAGCCCGCCGGAGAACCCGCCGCCCGGGCCGTAGTGGCCGACGAACAGCAGGTACAGGGAGAAGACGAGGATCGTCGGCATCAGGAGCCGGGTCGTCACCTCCAGCAGCAGCATCCGCGGCTCACCCGGGCGCCGTGTCCCGGAGAGCAGGAACGACCTGGGTCGCGCCGTCATCGCTGCACCTCCTCGCGCTCGCGGTCCGGTGGCGGGCGTCGAGCCCGGCGGTCGTGGCGGGTCGCGAGCACGAGGCTCGCCGCGCCCGCCGCGGCCGCGAACAGAACGGTGGTCTCGCCGATCGTGTCGAGCGCGCGGAAGTCGACGAGGATCGCCGCCACCACGTTCGACGCCCCCGCCTCCGGCGCCCGCGCGAGCATCTGCCCGGCCGCGGCGGGCGGCTCGGTGCGCGCCCCGCTCAGCACCAGGGCCAACGCGGCCACGACGCCACCGCCGAGGACCGCCACCAGCGCCTTCGGCAGTTGCACCCGCCGCGACGTGCGCCCCTGCGACTGTCCGAAGTGCGCCGGGAGCCGCCGCAGCACCAGCACCACCATCACCACGCTGAGCGTCTCCACCAGGAACTGGGCCAGCGCCAGGTCCGGCGCGCCGTCCACGACGAACAGGCCCCCCACGCCGTACCCGATCGCGCCGACCAGCAGCACCGCGGTGAAGCGGCGCCGGGCGCGGGTCACCGCCAGCGCCGCCGTCAGCACGAGCACCGCGAGCGGCACCTGCAGCCACGAGTGGGCCCACGGCGGGTCCGACGGTCCGACGCCCGCGGCCACCAGCGCTCCGCCGGGCAGCACCACCACGACGAGCAGGATCACCGCGAGGTAGCCCGGCAGCGAACCGGCCTGCGCCGTGCCGGTCACGCGCACTGCCAGGCGGCCGATCCCGTCGAGCAGCACCTCGTAGCCGTGCTGGGCATCCATCGCCGCCGGCAGCCGGATGCGGGGACGGTGCAGCAGGTGCAGGCCGAGGCCCGCGCCGAGCGCCAGCGCGGAAAGCGCCAGCTCCCAGGTCCAGCCGTGCCACAGCTCCAGCTGGTAGGACGAGGGTATGTAGGCCTGCGCCAGCGCGTCCACGACCCCGGGGGCCAGGCCGAGCACGAGCCCGGCGACCGCGCCGATCCATACGGGGGCGATCAGCGCGGCGCGCGGGCCGCCGGTGAGCGCGGGACCGGTGGCGTCGAGCGGACCGAACGTCCCCCACCAGAAGCGCACGCCGTACGCCACCGTCAGCGTCGATCCCACGACCAGCCCCCCGAGCACCCACGGGTGCTCGTCGAACCCTGCGAACGCCGCCTCCTTGCCGATGAACCCGAGCAGCGGCGGCAGCCCGATCATCGACGCGATCGCGAGCGCGGCGGCGACCGCGAGCCCCGGCAGGACCCGGCCGAGCCCGGCGAGCTCGCGGATGTCGCGGGTACCCGCGAGGCGGTCGACGGCGCCGGCCGTCCAGAACAGCGAAGCCTTGAACAGGCCGTGCGCGAGCAGCACCGCCTCCCCCGCGATGGCCGCCGTCGCCTCCCCCGCCCCGAACAGCACCGTCAGGAACCCGAGCTGGCTCACGGTGCCGAAGGCGAGCAGCCGCTTGAGATCGGTCTCGCCGAGGGCCCGCCACCCGCCGAGCAGCATCGTCGCGAGCCCGATCACCACCACCGGCACCGTCCAGGCGAGGCGGTCCGCGAACGCCGGGGTGAACCGCGCGACCAGGTACACCCCGGCCTTCACCATCGCCGCCGCGTGCAGGTAGGCGCTCACGGGCGTCGGCGCGGCCATCGCGGCGGGGAGCCACGGGTGGAAGGGCAGGAGCGCGGACTTCGTGAACGCGCCCGCGAGGATCAGGCCGAGGGCGAGCGCGCCGACGTCGAGCGTCCCCGCCTCGCCCGCGGCGACGATCTCGGAGATCCGGTAGGTGCCCGCGGCCTGCCCGAGCAGCACGAACCCGAGCAGCATCGCGAGCCCGCCCGCGACCGTCACCAGCAGGGCCTGCACCGCGGCGCGCCGAGCCGACCGGTCCTCGCCGCCCTGGCCGACCAGCAGGAACGACACCACCGACGTCAGCTCCCAGAACACGTAGAGGGTGAGCAGGTCGTCGGCGAGGACGAGGCCGAGCATGAGGCCCGCGAAGGCGACGAGCATCGCCGCCGTCCGGTTGCCCGGGCCGGGGTCGGCGGCGTAGGCGCGCGCGAAGTAGCCGCCGCAGTAGGCCAGCGTGACGGCGCCGAGCCCCGACACCAGGACGACCATCGCGAGCGCGAGCGCGTCCAGGCGGAACGACGGGGTGAGGCCGAGCTCAGGAGCCCACCCGACCACCTCGCTGACCCCGCCGTCCAGGGCTGCGGTGGTGTGCGCCAGCGCCCAGGCCAGCGCCGTCGCGGGCACCAGCGCGCCGAGCGCGAGCGCCGCCCGCCTGCTCCGGGCCGCCAGTGCCGGCAGGACCGCCGCGGCGGCGAGATGGGCGAGGACGAGCGCGAACACTCTCCTTCCTACCCCGCACGCACCCGGCGCCACTCGTCTTCGGGTCGAAGGTCACGCCCCACCCCGCGAGTTGCGCATCCCGCGGGCGCGAGTTGCGGGTTCCGCGGGCGCGAGGTGCGGAAATCGTCAGGTGGCGCGGGCGACGCCCTCGGCCGGCAGCAGGAGCGCCTTGGCGAAGCACCGGCACCCCGGGTGCCGGCGATAGATCCCGAACGGCGGGATCGTGACGTAGCCGGAGCTTCGGTAGAGCGCGATCGCCTCCGGCTGGCGTATCCCGGTCTCGAGGATCGTCCGCCGGCAGCGGAGCTCGCGTGCGACCCGTTCGAGCTCGGCGAGCACGGCACGGGCGAACCCGCGGCCCCGATGGTGATCGGCGACGTACATCCGCTTGATCTCGGCGTCGCCGTCACACACTGCGGAGTCCTCGGCGGTCGAGCGCACCCGGAACCCGCCGGCCGCCACCGGCTCCCCGCCCGTATACCCGACGACGAACCATCCGCAGGGCGGGGCGAACTCGGCCGGGTCGACCGGCGTGCCGTCGCCACCGCCGTAGCGCTGCACATATTCCTGTTGCACGGCCGCGATGAGAGCCGCGGCGTCGGGATGGTTGACGGGGACGCGGCGCAGCTCCAACACGTACCCGACGCTAGCCCGCGAGTTGCGCATCCGGTCAGCCCGAGTTCGCGGTTCCATCGGGGCCAAGCGCGCATCACCGCCCATCGGAACGCGCAACTCCGCTGGATGAAACCCGCAACTCGCGGCGACGAGATGCGCAACTCGCGGGCGTCAGGCGGAGGCGGCCGACTTCGCCCGCTGCCGCCACGTCGTCAGGGCCCGCTCGGTGTACCCGTTCGGCTCCGCCCGGCCGGCGAACACCAGTTCCAGCGCCGCCTGGTAGGACTCGCTGCCGTCGAGGTCGGCGCTCATCGGCCGGTACCCGGGCTCGCCCGCGTTCTGCTCGTCGACCAGCGCCGCCATCCGCGCGAACGTCTCGCGCACCTCCTCCTCGGAGACGAGCCCGTGGTGCAGCCAGTTCGCGATGTGCTGGCTGGAGATCCGCAGGGTGGCGCGGTCCTCCATGAGCCCCACCCCCTCCAGGTCCGGCACCGTCGAGCAGCCGATGCCGAGCCCCACCCAGCGCACGACGTAACCGAGGATGCCCTGGGCGTTGGTCTCCAGCTCGTGACGGCGCTGCTCGGCGGTCAGATCGGCGACCGCTTCCCCGCCCAGCACGGGCACCTCCAGCAGCCTGCGCCGGTCCGTCGGCGTTCGGCCGGAGAGCTCCTTCTGCCGCGCGGCGACGTCGGTGCGCAGGTAGTGCACCGCGTGCAGGGTGGCGGCGGTCGGCGAGGGCACCCACGCGCAGTTCGCGCCCGCCTCGGGCTGGGCGCCCTTGGTGTCGAGCATCTCGCGCATCGCGGCGGGCTTGGCCCACATGCCCTTGCCGATCTGGGCCTGCCCCGCGAACCCGGCGCGCAGGGCGACGTCGACGTTGCGGTCCTCGTAGGCGAGCAGCCACGTCGCGGACTTCATGTCGCCCTTGCGCACCACGGGCCCGGCCTCGAAGTCGGTGTGGATCTCGTCGCCGGTGCGGTCGAGGAAGCCGGTGTTGACGAAGATGACGCGCTCGGCAGCGGCGGCGATGCAGGCCTCGAGGTTCGCCGACGTCCGCCGCTCCTCGTCCATGATCCCGATCTTGACCGTGGTCGGCTCCAGGCCGAGGAACTCCTCGACTGCGGCGAGGATCTCGACGGCGAGCGCCACCTCGTCCGGCCCGTGCATCTTCGGCTTGACGACGTAGACGCTGCCCGCGCGGGAGTTCGTGAACCGGCCCCGCCCGCGCAGGTCGTGCATCGCGGCGGTGACGGAGACGAGCGCGTCGAGCAGGCCCTCGCCGACGGGCTCGCCCCCGATCGTGACGGCGTCCGTGCGCATGTGGTGGCCGCAGTTGCGGACCAGCAGCACGGACCGGCCCGGCAGTACCAGCTCGGCCCCGTCCGTGCCCACGTAGTGCCGGTCTCCGTGGACGCGACGCACGACCTCCTGCCCGCCCTTGGTGAACGTGGCCTCCAGCGTGCCCAGCATGAGCCCGAGCCACGTGCGGTAGGCGCCGACCTTGTCCGGTCCGTCCACGGTCGCGACGGAGTCCTCCAGGTCGACGATCGTGGTGACCGCGGACTCCAGCACGACGTCGGCGACCCCGGCGTGGTGCTGGCGCCCGACCCGGTGCGACGGGTCGATCGTGAGCTCGACGTGCAAGCCGTGGCGGCGCAGCAGGACCGCGCCGTCGGTGGAGCCCGCGAACTGCGCCGGGTCGGCGAGCGTGGTCGTCGCGGCCGCGGTCTCGACCGTGAGCTTCGCCGGGCCGTCGACGCGGTAGGCGGTGACGTCGGCGTGGCTGCCGTCGGCGAGCGGGAAGTACGCGTCGAGCAGCCCGTCCGCCCCGGCGATCACCTGGGCACCACGCCGCTCGTCGTAGCCCGTCGCGAGCTCGTGGTCCAGCGGCAGTGCGTCGGTGCCGTAGAGGGCGTCGTAGAACGAGCCCCACCGCGCGTTGGCGGCGTTGAGGGCGTAGCGCGGCACCGTGGCCGGGACGACGAGCTGGGGGCCCGCCACCTCGGCGATCTCGGGGTCGACCCGCGTGACCCGCACCGTCGGCGAGGCCAGCGGCTGCAGGTAGCCGATCCCGGTGAGGAAGGCCTCGTAGGCGTCGAGATCGGGGTCCCTGCGGTGCTCCCGGTGCCACGCGTCGATGCGCTCCTGCAGCTCGTCGCGGCGGGCGAGCAACTCGGCGGTGCGCCCGGCGAACCGCTCGTGCAGGTCGACCAGCGCGGACCAGAACCGGTCGGGCTCGATGTCGAGGCCCGGGAGCAGCTCGTCGGCGACGAAGGCGCGCAGGGCGGGGTCGACGTGCAATGCGTCCATGGGGAGTTCTTACCCCCGGCGGGGCCGTCCCGATCCAGCCGTTCGCCGAACGATGCTCTCCGCGCGTGATCCGCGTCCGCGGTGCAGGGCGGTCACCGATGGCCGCACCTCACCGCACGCGCGGATCATGAACGCGGAGCTACCCTCGGCGCATGGCGCTGGACGGGACGGTCAGGCGGGCGTTCGAGCGGGTCCTCGACCCGCGGGACGTGATCTCCGATCCGGTGCGCTGCCGCGCCTACGAGTGCGACGGGCTCACCGGCTACCGGGTGCGGCCCGAGCTGGTGCTGCTGCCCCGCGACGCGCGGCAGGTGGCGGCGGCGGTGCGCGTCTGCCACGAGCACGCGGTCCCGTTCGTCGCCCGCGGCGCGGGCACGGGCCTGTCCGGGGGCGCGGTCCCGGTCGCGGACGGCGTGGTGATCAGCCTGGCCCGGCTCAAGCGCGTGCTGGAGGTCGACCCGGTCAACCGGCGCGCGGTCGTCGAGCCGGGCGTCACGAACCTGGAGATCACGGCCGCCGCAGCGCCGCACGGGCTCTACTACGCGCCGGACCCGTCGAGCCAGCAGGTGTGCACGATCGGCGGCAACGTCGCGGAGAACTCCGGCGGCGCCCACTGCCTCAAGTACGGATTCACCACCAACCACGTGCTGAGCTGCGAGGTCGTGCTCCCCGACGGCACGCTCGTCACGCTGGGCTCGGACACCGCCGAGCAGGCGGGGCCGGACCTGCGCGGGGTGTTCCTCGGCTCCGAGGGCACGCTGGGCATCACCACCAAGGTGACGGTGCGGCTGCTGCGCACGCCCGAGTCGGTGCGCACGCTGCTCGCGGACTTCCCCTCCATCGCCGCGGCGGGCGACGTGGTGAGCGACATCGTCGCCGCCGGGATCGTGCCCGCCGCCGTCGAGATGATGGACACCCTCGCCATCGAGGCCGCCGAGGAGGCGGTGCACGCCGGCTACACCCTGGGCGTCCCCGCCGCGCTGGTGGTGGAACTCGACGGCCCGGTCGAGGAGTGCGAGGTCCAGTTCGAGCAGGTCAAGAGGATCTGCGACGACCACGGCTGCACGCGCCTGCACATCGCGGGCTCCCCCGAGGAGCGCGCGGCGATCTGGCGCGGGCGCAAAGCGGCGTTCGCCGCCGTCGGACGTATCTCGCCGGACTACTTCGTGCAGGACGGCGTCGTCCCCCGCACCCGGCTGGCCGAGGTGCTGGACCGGATCGCCGCGATGGGGCGCGACGCCGGGCTGCGGGTGGCGAACGTCTTCCACGCGGGCGACGGCAACCTGCACCCGCTCGTGCTCTACAGCGCCGCCGCGGGCGAGGAGCACCGCGCCGAGAAGCTCACCAGCGAGATCGCGGAGCTGTGCGTGGAGCTGGGCGGGTCGCTCTCGGGCGAGCACGGCATCGGCACGGACAAGGCGTGCTCGATGCCGAAGATGTTCGGTGAGGACGACCTCGCGACGTTCCAGCGGCTGCGCGACGCCGTCGACCCGCTCGGCATCTGCAACCCCGGCAAGGTGCTGCCGACACCCCGGCTGTGCGGCGAGCGGCCCGGGAAGTTCCGGCCACATCCGCTGGAGGAGGCGGGGCTCGCCGAGCGGATGTAGCGCTCACCCCGCTGGGGGGAGAGCGGCGGGGCTTCAGGCCCACAGGATGGTGTCCGCCGGCCCGGACCGACCGCCTGACGGTCGTCCGCAGGGGCGGAGGCGGCAGGAGACGGACATGGTCGGGGACGCGGGCGGGACGGCGGCGGATCGCCCAGACCGGCACCGGTGCTCGCCCGCCCGGGGTCGGGCAGGCGCGGGCACCGTCTCGCGGCGCGCGCCCGGTACGCCGGTGGGCACCGTCCCGCGCCCGCTCGGCGCTCCGGCGGACGTGGGGGCGCCCCGATGACGGCGAACGGGCCGGACACGGCCACGCCCGCCTGGTTCGTGTGGTCGTGGTGGGCGGCGCTGCGGGGCCTCCTGTTCGCGCTCCCGGCGGCCGTCGCGATGCCGTTCGACCTGCGCACCGGGCTGGCGCTGGGGGTCGGTGTGCTCCCGGTGGTCGCCGTCCCGCTGGCCCCCCGGCGCCGGCGGCGGATCGTGGTGGTGGTCGTCGGGCTGCTGATGGCGGTCTCCGTCATGGTCGGCGCGGCGCTCGCCACGACGCCCTGGCTGGCCGTCGCCGGGATCTTCCTCATGGCCGTCGGTGCGGCGGCGCTCGCGATGCGCCGGCCCGCCGCGAAGGTGCTGATGACGCTGGCGGTGCCGCTCACCGCGGTCGGGTTCAGCTACGAGGGCCTGGCCGCGGGCGCGCCGCTGGCGGTCCTGTTCGTCGCCGGGTCGGTGTACGGCTGGCTCGTGACCCTGCTGCCCTGGCCACCGTCATCGGCGCGGCATGGCGCGGCCTCCGACGCGCTGCCGACGCTGGGCTACGGCGT
This sequence comes from Pseudonocardia sp., assembly GCA_050248815.1. Lineage (GTDB taxonomy): Bacteria > Actinomycetota > Actinomycetes > Mycobacteriales > Pseudonocardiaceae > Pseudonocardia. Next base: position 18,788 of record JBFWRR010000001.1, read on the forward strand.
GCGCCTCGGGCTCGCCGGAGCGCTGTGCGCCGCGATCGGGTTCGCCCTCGGCTTCGACCACGTCGGATGGGCCGCGGCCGCCGCCCTGCTGGTGATGCGGCCCTCCACCGAAACGCTGCGGCTGCGGGCACTGGGCCGCCCGGTGTCGGTGTGCGTCGGCGCGCTGGCCGCCATCACGCTGCTGCAGCTGCAGGTCCCGGTCGCCGTCGTCGAGGCCGCCGTGGTCCTCGTCGTGATCGTCGCGACCGGGACCGTCGGCAGCCGGTGGTACGTGATGCCGGCGTTCACCACGTTCTTCGTCTTCCTGCTCCTGCTCAGCAACGACCTCGCCGCGGCGGCCGGCCGCTTCGACGAGCGGGTCGGTGAGACCCTGCTCGGCGTCGCCGTCGCGATCCTCTTCGGTCAGGTGGTGCCCGAGATCACCCGCCGCCGACGGTCCCGGGCCACGCGGGACGGGCCCGGGATCGTTACCCATTAGCCACCGGGCTGGAGCGCGCGCGAGCGCGGCCCGCGGGCTAATGTCCCTGCGTCCGCACAGACGACGGTCGGGGTGGGGCCGATGAACGACACGGCAACGGGGCCGCCATGACCGCCCCGCTCGACGTCACCGGCTCCGCGGCGGCCGCGGCGCCGGAGGCCACGGTCGAGGGCATGGGGCGCCGCCAGATCCAGGGCCGCTCGCTCGGGCAGATCGCGTGGCTGCGGCTCAAGCGCGACCGGGTCGCGCTCGCGGGCGCGGGTGTGATCGTGTTCCTCATCCTGGTGGCGATCTTCGCTCCGCTGATCGTGGCCCTGCTCGGGCACCCGCCGCTGGAGTTCCACTACGACCAGATCGACCCGGACCTGCAGACATCCACGAAGCCGTTGGGCGGCATCAGCACCGAGTACCTGTTCGGCGTCGAGCCGATCAACGGCCGCGACGTGTTCAGCCGGATCGTCTACGGGGCGCGGATCTCGCTGCTCATCGCATTCCTCGCCACCCTGCTGTCGGTGCTGATCGGCACCGTGATGGGGGTCGTGGCGGGCTACTTCGGCGGGTGGATCGACGCCGTGATCAGCCGAACGATGGACGTCTTCCTCGCCTTCCCGCTGATCCTGTTCGCGATCGCGCTGGCCGGCGTCGTCCCGGACGAGGCGTTCGGGCTCTCGGGCGACACCCTGCGGATCGGGCTGCTCGTGACGATCATCGGGTTCTTCTCGTGGCCCTACATCGGCCGGATCATCCGCGGCCAGACGCTGTCGCTGCGGGAGCGCGAGTTCGTCGACGCCGCGCGCAGCCTCGGGGCGGGGACGCCCCGGGTGCTGTTCACCGAGCTGCTGCCCAACCTGGTGGCGCCGATCCTCGTCTACGCCACGCTGCTCATCCCCACGAACATCCTCTTCGAGGCGGCGCTGTCGTTCCTGGCCGTCGGCGTGCGCCCGCCGACGCCGACGTGGGGCGGGATGCTCTCGGAGGCGACGAAGTGGTACCAGGTCGCCCCGAACTTCATGCTCTTCCCGGGGCTCGCGATCTTCGTCACGGTGCTGGCGTTCAACCTGTTCGGCGACGGCCTGCGGGACGCGCTGGACCCGCGGTCGCGATAGGAAGGAGTTCTCGATGAGGCGGACCAGGAAGGCGGCGCTCGTCGCGCTGGGTGCGGCGGCCGCCACGCTGCTCGCCGCGTGCGGCGGTGGTGGGGGCTCCGGTGGCGGCAACGGCGGTGGCGGTGAGGCCACGCAGAACGCGGGCGTGAACGCCATCGCCAACCCGTCGGACCAGAAGGGCGGCACCCTGCGGTTCGCCAACTCCGGCGACTGGGACTCGCTCGACCCGGCCGACACGTACTACGCGTACTCGTGGAACTTCGTGCGCAACTACGGGCGCTCGCTCGTCGTGTTCCAGTCCGCGCCGGGCGCGGACGGCGCGAAGCTCGTCCCGGACCTCGCCGAGTCCCTCGGGCAGGCGAGCCCGGACCAGAAGACCTGGACATACACCCTGCGCGAGGGCGTGAAGTTCGAGGACGGCACGCCGATCACCAGCAAGGACGTGAAGTACGCCGTCGAGCGTTCGCTGGACAAGGAGACGTTCCCGAACGGCCCGACGTACTTCAACGACCTGCTGGACCTGCAGGGCTACACCAGCCCCTACCAGGATCCGAGCCCGGACAAGCTGGGGCTCACGGCCGTCGAGACCCCCGACGACCGGACGATCGTCTTCAAGCTCGTCAAGCCCTTCGCCGGGTTCGACTACGTCGCGCAGCTGCCGGCCACGATCCCGGTGCCGCAGGCCGCGGACACCGGCACGCGCTACAAGGAGAAGGTCGTCTCCTCCGGGCCGTACAAGTTCGAGAGCAACGAGCTGGGCAAGAGCTTCACGCTCGTACGCAACGAGAACTGGGACCCGGCGACGGACCCGAACCGCAAGGCGCTGCCGGACCGGATCGAGGTGGCGCTGAACGTCAACGCCGACGACATCGACAACCGGCTGCAGTCCGGCGACCTGGACGTCGCGGTGGAGGGCAGCGGTGTGGGCGCCGCGGCGCAGGGCAAGATCCTCGCCGACCAGGCGCTGCGGGCCAACACGGACTCCGCACTCACCAGCCGCACGTGGTTCTCGGTGCTGAGCGCGAGCGTCACGCCGCTGGACAACATCGAGTGCCGCAAGGCCGTCCTCTACGCGGTGGACAAGACCGGCTACCAGCGCGCGTACGGCGGCGCCACCGGTGGCGACATCGCGACCAGCCTGCTGCCGCCCGTCATCCCGGGAGCCGAGTCCTACGACCCGTACCCGTCCCCGGGCAACGCGGGCGACCTGGACAAGGCCAAGGCGGCCCTCGCCGCCTGCGGGCAGCCGAACGGCTTCACCACCGGCATCTCCTACCGCGCCGAGCGGCCGCGGGAGAAGGCGACGGCCGAGGCGCTGCAGCAGTCCCTGGCCCGGGTGGGCATCAACCTGGAGATCAAGCCCTACCCCGCAGGCGACTACTTCAAGCTCTACGCGGGCAAGCCCGACTTCGTGAAGGCGAACAACCTCGGCATCCTCGTCTACGGGTGGGCCGCGGACTGGCCGGACGGCTTCGGCTTCCTCTCCCAGATCGTCGACAGCCGCGTCATCCGCGACGCGGGCAACACCAACCTCGGGATCGTCGATCCCAAGATCGACGCGATGGTCGACGAGGCGCTCGTCACCGGCGACACAGCGGCCCGGGAGAAGATCTGGGCCGGCATCGACAAGCAGGTCATGGACGACGCGTTCGTCATCCCGGGCATCTGGGCCAAGGGGCTGCTCTACCGGCCGCCGAACCTCACGAACGTGTTCGTGACCGACGGCTACTCGATGTACGACTACGCCGCCCTCGGAACCACACGGCAATAGATGATCATCTACGCCGCTCGGCGGCTCGTCGCCGCGGTGCTGCTCCTGCTGGTCATCACCGCGGCGACGTTCGCCATCTTCTTCCTGGTCCCCCGGCTGGCCGGCGCCACGCCGGAGGACCTCGCGTCCCGCTACGTCGGGAAGGCGGCCGGCGCCGAGCAGATCGAGGCGGCCGCCGAGCGGCTCGGGTTCCACGACCCGGTCTACGTCCAGTACGGGCGGTTCGTGAAGGGCATCGTCGTCGGCGCGGACTACGACACGGGTGCCTCGGTCGAGCACTGCCCGGCGCCGTGTTTCGGCTACTCGTTCATCACGCAGAACCCGGTGCTGCCCGACATCCTGGACCGGCTGCCGGTGACGATGTCGCTCGCCGCGGGCGCGGCAGTGATCTGGGTGGTGGCCGGGGTGTCGACGGGCGTGCTGTCCGCGCTGCGGCGCGGCAGCGTGTTCGACCGGGCGGCGATGGGTGTGGCGCTCGCCGGGGTGTCGCTGCCGATCTTCTTCACCGGCCTGCTCGCGCTCGCGGTGTTCAGCTACGGGCTGGGCATCACCGCGCCCGGCGGGAGCTACACGCCCATCGAGGAGAACCCGCTGCTGTGGGCCTACGACCTGCTGCTGCCGTGGATCACCCTGGCCTTCCTCTACGCAGCGGGCTACGCGCGGCTCACCCGCGCCGGGATGCTCGACACGATGGGCGAGGACTTCATCCGCACGGCCCGCGCGAAGGGCCTGCCCGAGCGCACCGTAGTCGTGCGCCACGGGCTGCGCTCCGCACTCACCCCGGTGCTGACGATCTTCGGGCTGGACCTGGGGGTGCTGCTCGGCGGGGCCATCCTCACGGAGAGCACGTTCTCGCTGCCGGGGATCGGGAAGTACTCCGTGGACGCGGTGGTCAACAACGACCTGCCGAAGGTACTCGGCGTCGTGCTGGTCGGGAGCATCTTCATCATCATCGCGAACCTGGTGGTCGACATGCTGTACGCCGTGCTGGACCCCCGCGTGAGGTACGCGTGACCCGCCCCTACCTCGACGTGCGCGACCTGCACGTCCACTTCCCCACCGACGACGGCGTCGTCAAGGCGGTCGACGGGCTGTCGTTCTCCTGCGCGCGGGGGCGGCGCCTGGGCATCGTCGGCGAGTCCGGCTCGGGCAAGAGCGTCACGAGCCTCGCGATCATGGGCCTGCACCGGGCGGGCTCCGCGCGGATCTCCGGGGAGATCCGGCTCGGCTCCGACCAGCTCGTCGGCGCGGACCCCGAGATGGTCCGCAAGCTGCGCGGCAACGCGATGGCGATGATCTTCCAGGACCCGCTGTCGGCGATGCACCCCTTCTACACCGTCGGCCACCAGATCATGGAGGCCTACCGCATCCACCACGACGTCTCGAAGGCGCAGGCCCGCGAGCGCGCGATCGACCTGCTCGACCGCGTCGGGATCCCGCAGGCGCGCCACCGCGTCGACGACTATCCGCACCACTTCTCCGGCGGGATGCGCCAGCGCGCGATGATCGCGATGGCGCTGTCGTGCAACCCGGCGCTGCTCATCGCGGACGAGCCCACGACGGCACTCGACGTCACGGTGCAGGCCCAGATCCTCGATCTCATCCTGGACCTGCAGCAGGAGTTCGACTCCGCGGTCGTGATCATCACCCACGATCTCGGGGTGGTCGCCGAGGTCGCCGACGACATCCTCGTCATGTACGCCGGGCGCGCCGTCGAGACCGGGCCGGCCGACGACGTCTTCGCGGCCCCGCAGCACCCCTACACGTGGGGCCTGCTCGGCTCGGTCCCCCGGTTCGACCGCGAGCGCACCGAACGGCTGCTGCCGATCCCCGGCAGCCCGCCGAGCCTCATCACCGTGCCGCCGGGGTGCCCGTTCCACCCGCGCTGCGCCTGGGAGGCGCAGACCGGCGGCCTGGCCCGCACCGAACGGCCTGCACTGCGCCCCGCGGGAACGGGCGTGGACGGCCACAGCGTGGCCTGCCACCTCACCGACGAGCAGCGCCGGGAGATCTTCACGACCGAGATCGGGCCGAAGCTGTGAACTCGGGCGAGCGGGGGGGGCAGGCGCGTCCGGAGCGGACCGGCGCTGTGCCCGGCGCCGGGACCGACGTCCTGCTCGCCGCCGCCGGGCTGCAGAAGCACTTCCCGGTCCGCCGGGGGCTGCTGCAGCGTCAGGTCGGCGCGGTCCGCGCCGTGGACGGGCTGGACTTCGCGGTGCACCGCGGCGAGACGCTCTCGCTGGTCGGCGAGTCCGGCTGCGGCAAGACCACCACCGGGCGGCTGCTCACCCGCCTGCTGGAACCGTCCGCGGGCAGCGTGACCTTCGACGGCCGCGACATCTCCCACGTCTCGCAGCGGGAGATGCGCCCCCTGCGCCGCGACATCCAGATGATCTTCCAGGACCCGTACTCGTCGCTGAACCCCCGCCACACCGTCGGCACGATCGTGGGCGCGCCGTTCAAGATCCAAGGGGTGGAGCCACCGGGCGGCGTGCGGGCGAGCGTGCAGGAGCTCCTCGAGCTGGTGGGCCTGTCCCCCGAGCACTACAACCGCTACCCGCACGAGTTCTCCGGGGGCCAGCGCCAGCGCATCGGGATCGCGCGCACCCTTGCGCTGCGGCCGAAGCTGATCGTCGCCGACGAGCCCGTCTCCGCACTGGACGTCTCCATCCAGGCCCAGGTCGTGAACCTGCTGGAGGACCTGCAGGGAGAGCTGGAACTCACCTACGTGATCATCGCCCACGACCTCTCGGTGGTCCGGCACGTCTCGGACCGGGTCGCCGTCATGTACCTGGGCAAGATCGTGGAGCTGGGCGACGCCGCGTCGGTCTACGGCGGGCCCCTGCACCCGTACACCGTGGCGCTGCTCTCGGCGGTGCCGGTGCCCGATCCCCGCCGCCGCGGCCGGGGACGGCGGGTACGGCTCGCGGGCGACGTCCCGAGCCCGCTGAACCCGCCGCCCGCCTGCCGCTTCCACACCCGCTGCTGGAAGGCCCAGGACCGGTGCCGCACCGAGGAGCCGCCGATGCGCGAGCTCGCGACCGGTCACCGGGTGGCGTGCCACTTCCCCGAGAACGCGCCCACCACCTCAGGGGGCGCGGAGGGCACCGCGTCCGCCTAGGCTCGTGCGTGACGAGGGAGGCGCCGCTGTGTCGTCGAGGGGTACCGAGGAGTCGTCGAGAGGTACCGAGGACCCGACGGTGCCGGTCCTGCGGCCCGCGGACCTGGCGGAGCTGCGCACCGCCGTGCGCGACACGACGGGCCCGCTGGCCGTCGCAGGCGCCGGGACGGCAGCGGGCTGGGCGGGGCGGCTGGGCCCAGTGGACGCGGTGCTGGACACCACGGCGCTCGCCGGGGTGATCGTGCACAACCCGGGCGACATGACCGTCGCCGTCCGGGCCGGGACCCCGCTGCGGGAGCTCGCCGCCGAGCTCGCCCCCCACGGCCAGCACGTCGCGGTGGACGCCGCCCGGGTCGCGCGGGGTGCCACCGTGGGCGGCCTCGTCGCCACCGCGGACGCCGGGCCGGGGGCGCTCGTGCGCGGCACGATGCGCGACCTCGTCATCGGCGTGACCGTCGTGCTCGCGGACGGCACCGTGGCACGCAGCGGCGGGCACGTCATCAAGAACGTCGCAGGCTACGACCTCGCCAAGCTGCTGCACGGCTCCTACGGCGCCGTCGCCGTCCTCGCCGAGGTGGTGCTGCGACTGCACCCCGTGCCGCGGCGCAGCACCACCGTGGCGATGCCGTGCTCCCTGGCCGAGGCCGCCGACCACGCCGCGCAGGTGCTGGCGAGCCCGCTGGAGGCGACGGCGCTCGAGTGGTGCTCGGGCGCCGACGGGGCGGGTGAGTTGCTCGTCCGCGTGGAGGGGACGCGCGACGCCCTGCCGGGTCGGGTGGCACGGCTGCGGGAGCTGCTGGGGCCGGCGGCGGACGTCGCAGCGGACACCTCCCCGAGCGAACGGCACGTACGGGAAGACCTAGCTCCCGAACGGGCCGTTCGCGGGGTCGGGGACGGGGGTGTGGATGGAAGCGAGGGGCCGTGGGAGCGGCACGCGGCGCTGGTCGCGGGCTCGGCCGGGCGCGATCCCGCCGCCGCCGACCCCGGCCACGCCGTCCTGCGCCTCGGCATCCGCCCGGCGCGCCTGGCCGACCTGGTCTGCGAACTGCCCGCCGTCACCGTCACCGCGGGCCTCGGGACGGGCGTCGCCACCGTCACCCTGCCCCCGGACGCCGTCGCCGCCGCCCACGACCTCGTGCACGCGGCGGGCGGCACCTCCGTCCTGCGCGAGCGGCCACCCGGCTGCGACGCACCCGCGTGGGGCCCGCCACCGTCCGCGGTCGGGATGCTCCGCGCGGTCAAGCAGAAGTTCGACCCGGACGGGCGCCTCGGCCCCGGTCGCCTGTCCCCCTGGCTCGACTCGTGACGCAGACCGCTGGCCGCAGACCGCTGGAGGCCCCGTGAGCACCCCCGCCGGATCCGCCGAGACGAATCTGCCCGGCGATCGGCCGTCGTCGTTCGACGCCCATCACCCGCCCGAGCGCGACCTCCTCGACGACTGCGTGCACTGCGGCTTCTGCCTGCCGACCTGCCCCACCTACCAGCTGTGGGGCGAGGAGATGGACTCCCCACGTGGGCGCATCTACCTCATGGACCTCGCCCGCAACGGCGAGATCCCGCTGGCCGGGCCGTTCACCGAGCACATCGACGCCTGCCTGGGCTGCATGGCCTGCGTGACGGCGTGCCCCTCCGGGGTGCAGTACGACCGCCTGCTGGAGTCGGTGCGCCCGCAGATCGAGCGCAACGTGCCGCGCTCCCGCGGGGACCGGCTCTTCCGCGAGGTGATCTTCGCGTTGTTCCCGTACCGGCGGCGGCTGCGCGTGGCGGCCCTGCCCGGCGCGCTCTACCAGCAGCTGCGACGGCTGCCCGCCGTCCACAGGCTCGCTGCGAGGTTGCCGGGCAGGCTCGCGGCGATGGAGTCGCTGCTGCCGCCGGTGACGCTCCGCGAGGCCTTCGCGCGGCTGCCCGAACGCACCCCCGCCGTGGGCGAGCGCCGGGCGCGGGTGGCGCTGCTGTCGGGTTGCGTGCAGGACGTGTTCTTCCACCGGGTCAACGAGGCCACCGTGCGCGTGCTCGCCGCCGAGGGCTGCGAGGTCCTCGTCCCGCGCGACCAGAGCTGCTGCGGTGCCCTGGAGGTGCACGCGGGCCGAGAGGAGCCGGCCCTGCGTCGTGCCAGGGACACGATCGAACGCTTCTCGGCGCTGCACGTCGACCACGTGGTGGCCAACGTCGCGGGCTGCGGCTCCTCGATGAAGGAGTACGGGCACCTGCTCGCCGACGACCCGGCCTGGGCCGACCGCGCGGCCGCGTTCAGCGCGAAGGTCCGCGACGTCCACGAGGTGCTCGCGGACCTCCTCGCCGACGGCGGCCCGCGCGCCCCGCGCCACCCCGTCCGGGCCCGGGTGGCCTACCACGACGCGTGCCATCTCGGGCACGCCCAGCGGGTCCGCGAGCAGCCGAGAGCGGTGCTGCGCTCGATCCCGGACGTCGAGGTCCTCGACATCCCGGAGGCCGCGCTGTGCTGCGGCTCGGCGGGCATCTACAACCTGCTCAACCCCGAGGCCGCGGGTGAGCTGGGCGCCCGCAAGGCGGCCAACGTGCGCGCGGTGGCCCCGGACGTCGTCGTGACCGCCAACCCGGGGTGCCTGCTGCAGCTCGGCAAGCATCTCGGCTCCGCCGACGGCACCGACCCGGCACTGCACCTGCTGCACCCCGTACAGCTGCTGGACGCGTCGATCCGCAACGTGGCGGTGCCGCGTCGGTAGGCGCCGGTGGGCGCCGGTCACCTCACCCCTTGACCGCGCCCTGCGTGAAGCCGGCGATGAACCGGTCGAGGAAGAGGTTGAAGACCAGCGCGATCGGCACGGCGACGAGGATCGTGGCGGCCTGCAGCGACTGCCAGAAGAACACGTCGCCGCGGATCAGCTCGGTCGGCACCCCGGTGCTGATCACCTTCTCCGCGCTGGGGGAGATGAACGCGAGCGCGTAGATGAACTCGCTCGCGGTGAGCGTGAAGGCGAAGACGACGACCGCCACCAGGCCGGGGAACAGCAGGGGTGCGACGACCCGGACCAGCGCGCCCAGCCGGCTGTAGCCGTCGACCATCGCCTGCTCCTCGATGTCCTTCGGGATGGTCTTGAGGAAACCGATCAGCAGCCACACCGACACCGGGACGGTGATCGTCGGGTAGATCACCACCAGCGACCAGGTGGAGTCCTGCAGCCCGAGCGCCACCACGACCCGGGCCAGCGACAGGAACAACAGCGTCGGCGGAACGAGGTAGACGAAGAAGATCGCGATGCCCATCCGTCCGGCCCACGGCCGGTCCAGCCGCGCCAGGCAGTAGGCGGCGGGCACGCTCAGCAGCAACGTGATGAGCACGACGAGCGTGCCGACCCACAGCGTGTTCCACGCGAACGTGGGGAAGCCGGTGCGGTTCAGCAGGAACTCGACGTGGTCGGTCGTCGGCGGCTCGTTGAAGACGAACGGGTTGTTCCGCCTGCGGTAGAGGTCGCTGTCCTGCTTGAACGCCGTGATCGCCGCCCAGACGAACGGTCCCGCGCAGATCAGGGCGGCGAGGACCGCCAGGACGTACACCCCGACGCGGCCGCCACGGTGGCGCCGCGCGTAGTGCCGACGCTGCCGCTCGGTGACCTCGAACCCGGCCAGCTAGCTCACCTCCATCCGCCGAACCGCACGCAGGATCGCGATGGCCGCGGCCAGGAGCAGCGGGAACAGGAAGAGTGCGATCGCGGCGCCCTGGCCGATGTCGCCGCCCTCGATCCCGCGGTAGAACGCCCAGCTCGCCAGGACCTGCGTCTCGTTGATCGGCCCGCCGCGGGTGAGCACGTACACGACCGCCATGTCGGTGAACGTGAAGATCGCACCGAAGAGCGCCGCGATCGCGATGATCGGCGCCGTCAGCGGGATGGTGACCTCGAACATCCGCCGCCAGAAGCCCGCGCCGTCGACCGCGGCCTGCTCCTGCACATCCTTCGGCACCGAGAGGAGCCCGGCCATCATGATCACTGCCGCGAGCGGGACCAACCGCCAGACGTGCACGGCGATCACCGACGCCATCGCCAGACCCGGCCGTCCCAGCCAGTAGACGTTGTTCTCGATCAGGCCGAGCTGTCGCAGCACCCAGTCGATCGGGGAGAACGCCGAGTCGAGCAGCCACAGCCACGTGACGGCCGACAGCGCCACCGGCGTGGTCCACGGCAGCAGCACGAGGAAGCGGACCAGCCACTTGCCGCGGAAGTCCGCGATCAGGACGTTGGCCAGTATCTTGCCGAAGACCACGATGAGCAGCATCGAGATCGCCGTGAACACCAGCGTGTTGCGCAGCGAGAGCCAGAAGACGTCGTCGGCGAAGATCCGCTCGAAGTTGAGCATGCCGACGAAGTCGAAGCTGGGATCGCCTGCGGTGACGTCGGAGACGCTGAACGCGACCGCGAGCAGGAACGGCAGGCCGACCAGCGCCGCGACGTAGACCACCGTCGGCAGCAGGAAGAGCCACGCCAGCACACCGTCGGAGTCGGCGAGCCGCCGCCGGGGCGGGGCGGACGGCGGGCCGGCCGTCCGTTCCCTCGGGACGGTGGGGGTCGCGGTCATCGGCCGGCGCCCCCCGACGGGGAAGTGGTGAGGTCCCCGAGCGGGACCGCGCCGGTCCGCGCGCCGGAGGCGGCGTCGAAGAACCGCAGCCGCCCCGTCGGGATCGCGAAGTCGTGCCGCTCCCCGATCGCGATCGGGGTCTCGACGGTGGCCGGCAGCCGCGCGATCACACGGGTGGGCTCGTCGCCGATCGTCACGGTGCCGTAGATGTGGCGGTCGCCGGACAGGTACTCCATGCGCTCCACCGCGAGCGTCACGGTCAGCCGCTCCCCCGCCACGTTCTCCACCGGCAGAAGGTGCTCGGGCCGGAACCCGAGCAGCACGTCGCCGCGCGGCACGAGGTTCATCGGCGGCGATCCGATGAACGTCGCCACGAACGTGTCCGCCGGATGATCGTAGATCTCGACCGGTGCACCGATCTGGCGCACCTGCCCGCCGGACATCACCGCGATCCGGTCGCCGAGGCCCATCGCCTCGCTCTGGTCGTGGGTGACGTAGACCGTCGTGACCCCGATCTCCTTCTGGAAGCGCTTCAGCTCGTCGCGGGCGCTCGTGCGGAGCTTGGCGTCGAGGTTGGACAGCGGCTCGTCGAGAAGGAACACCGTCGGGTCGCGGACGAGTGCCCGGGCCAGCGCGACCCGCTGACGCTCCCCGCCCGACAGCTGGCGCGGCTTGCGGTCGAGCAGGTGCCCGATGCCCAGCAGTCCGGCCGCCCACCGTGCCTTCTCCTCGCGTGGCCCGCGATCGACCCTCGCCGCCCGCAGCGGGAACACGATGTTGGCCAGCACGGTCTTGTGCGGGTAGAGCGCGTAGCTCTGGAACACCATCGCGATCTGGCGGGCGCGCGGGGGCAGCCCGGTGACCACGTGCCCGTCGATCAGCACGTCGCCGCCGGTCGGCTCCTCCAGGCCGGCGATCGTGCGCAGGAGCGTGGTCTTCCCGCAGCCCGACGGGCCCAGCAGCACGACGTACTCCCCGTCGCCGGTGACGAGGTCGACGCCGTCGATCGCCCGCACCCGGCCCCCGTCGAAATGCTTCTGCAGATCGCGGACCTCGACTGTGCTCATGCCGCCTCGCTCACCGCCTCCGCGGGACCGGACACGGCCTGGAACGTGTGTGCGAGCCGCGCTGCGGACCGGAACGGGTGTGCGGTCGCCGGATCCGGCCGGTGCGCGGATCCGGAACGCCGGGTCGGGGCCGCACTGGAACGTGTGTGCGACGGTCGGCACACGTCCCGTCGTGGTGGCACAGGGCGCGGGCAGTGTGTGCGGTCGCCGTGCGGTATGTGCGAGCCGCGCGGGTCGGCAGTGCTCATGCCGCCTCCGCGGGACCGAATACGTCGGCGGTGCTCATGCCGTCAGGTCCCGCCGGTGCCGATCAGCCCCCGCTGCCGCCACCGGTCGAAGATCGGGCGGATCTGCGCCTCGGCGTCCGCGACCGCCTGCTGGGGAGTGGCCTCGCCCCGCGCCGCCCGGGCGAACATGTTGGGGATGACGAACGTCGCGAAGACCTCGCCCTCGGCGGTGTTGGCCGGGCCGGGATGGCCGACGTTCGTGCTCCAGTCGGTGGCGTTCTTCAGCAGCGCGAGCTTGTTCGCCGGACGTGCGCCGAAGGGGTCGGCGTCCAGCCACCCGTCCAGGTCGGGAACGACGTCGGGGAACGCCGGGAAGTCGTAGAGCTTGGAGTGCCAGGCGACGAGGGCGAGGTTGTCCGTGTAGTGCAGCAGGAACTCCTTGGCCGCCGCCGGGTTGGCCGCGAAGTTCGGGACGATCCAGTTGTACATGACGTGGCTGGCGGCGCGGGCGTCCGCGGGGCCGCGCAGCGCCGGGGAGAAGAAGATGTCGTCGGCGACCTCCGGGTCCGTCTCCTGGGAGGTGCGCCACGCGGAGATCGAGTTGAGGATGTAGGAGAGCTGGCCGGAGGCCAGGCCCTGGTTGTTGGACGCGGCGTTCCACGAGAACACCTCGGGCGTCATCGCCTCGCTGTAGAGCCTGGTCATGAACTCGACCGCCGCGACCGTCTGCGGCGAGTTGATCACCACCTGCTCGGACGCGTCCTGGATCGAGGCGCCGTAGGACCACAGCAGGGCCCGGCCGGCCATGTTGGAGTCGATCTCCTGGCTCATCCCGATGCCGAGCTGGACGTTCTGCGTCTTCTTGATCTCCGCGCCGCCGCGCAGGACGTCGTCCCAGGTCGACGGCCCGTCGGCGAGCCCCACGGGCGTCCAGAGGCTGCGCCGGTAGTCACCGGGGTCGGGCACCCAGGCCGGGGAGTAGGCGAAGTACCTCTTCGTGGTGGGGTTGAAGCTCGACCTGCGACACAGGTCGAGCTGCTCCCCGTGCCGGTTGCCCGCCTCGGTCGCGACGTCGGCGAGGTCGAGCACGCTCGGCTCGTACTGGGGCACCGGGGCGATGTGCAGGATGAGGTCGTGGCCCTGGTTGGCCTGGATCTCGGCCTGGGTACGCGCCGGCAGCTCGGCGTAGTTGATGTGATCGACGGTGACGTTCACGCCGACCCGCGATCCCCACTGCTTCACCCAGGGGTCGAACCAGACGTCGTGCGCGGGAACGAAGTGGCTCCACATCAGGATCGAGAGCGCACCGGACAACGTCGAAGCCGGTGGGGTGAACACCTCCGCCGGTGCGGGCCGGGTCGGCTCGGCGGGCGCCGCCCCGCCGCCGTCGCCGCCGCACCCGGCGAGCACTCCGCCGAGCGTCACCAGGCCCGCAGCCTGCAGGAACCGCCGCCTGCCGAGAGTGAGTCGATCGTCCATTGTGACCCCTGACACGTTCCGGTCGGCCAGGGTACCTCCGCGGGCGGACCGACGCAGGGCGAGACCCGCCGGGACCCGTCCGGCGGCGGTCAGGCCGTACCGGGCACCTGTGGGACCGGGAAGTCCCGGCGCTGCGGCGGACGGTCGGCGTGGCGGTGCACGACCCGCCACTCGCCGTCCTCGCGGCGGAAGACGTGGGTGGCCCGCAGCGTGTAGGTCACCGGTTCGCCGCGCGGCGTGTCGACGGTCTTGTGCTCGAAGGCGACGGTGTAGGCGAGGTCGCCGCATGCGCCCGCCGCCACGATCTCGACGTCGTCGTCGACCAGGCCGGCGAACTGGGTCGCGACCCACTCCTGGATGCGTCGCACCTCCTGCGGGCCGCTCGCCGATCCGGCGGCGCCGAACAGGCTGACGGGCTCGTGGGTGGACCAGATGGCCGCCCACGGCTCGACCTCACCGTCGCAGAGCCCCCGGTAGGCGGTGTCCCAGCGCGGTCGCATCTGCGCGAGGAAGTCGTCGACCTGTGCCATGATGCACACTCCAATACAGCTCGACTATTTCTAATACAGTGAGGATGTATCGAATGTCGGAGCGTGTCAAGAGGCGTTACGACTCGTCGCGCCGCCGGGAGCAGGCGGGCGAGAACCGCCGGCGCATCGTCGCCGCCGCGCACGATCTGTTCGTCGAGCGCGGCTACGGCCGCACGACGATCGCGGACGTGGCCACGGCCGCCGGTGTCGCGACCGAGACCGTGTACGGAGCGTTCCGGAACAAGCCGACGCTGCTGCACCGGGCGTGGGACGTCGCGGTGGGCGGCGACGAGCGGGAGGTCCACCTCCTCGACCGCCCCGAGATGCGCGCCGTGCTCGCCGAGCCCGACCTCGTCGAGCGGCTGACCCGGTTCGCCGCCGTGAACACCCCGATCATGCGCCGCACGGCGCCACTGCTGCGCGCGCTGCGCGGGGCCGCGGCGAGCGAGCCGGCCGCGGCCGCGCTCGTGGCGGAGGCCGACGGCGCGCGGTTGGTGGCGATCGGGGTGCACGCCGCCGCCGCTGCCCGCACGGGCCAGCTGCTCGTCACGGAGGAGGAGTGCCGCGACGTGCTGTGGTCGACGACGGACGGGACGCTCTGGCACCGGCTGGTCGTCGATCGCGGCTGGACCGACGAGCGCTACGCCCGATGGCTCGGGCGGCTGTGGGTGGCGGTGCTCGTCGAGGGCCCCGGAAGTGTCGGGGGCGCGCCGTAGCGTCCGGGGCATGGACTGGACGACGTTGCTCGCGGACCAACTCGACGTGCACTGGCGCGGCCAGCTGCGGCCGCGGCTCGAGGGGATCACCGACGACGAGTACCTCTGGGAACCCGCCGCCGGAGCGTGGAACGTCCGCCCGCGGGGGACGTCGAGCGCACCCGTGCAGGCCGGTTCCGGCGCCTTCACCATCGACTTCGCCCACCCCCAACCCGATCCCCCGCCCGTAACGACGATCGCGTGGCGGCTCGCACACGTGATCGTCGGCGTGTTCGCGATGCGGGTCGGGGGCCATTTCGGCGGTCCACCCGCGGACTACTCGAGCTGGGAGTACGCCGGCAGTGCCCAGGAGGCACTCGCGCAGCTGGACGCGGCCTACGAGGCGTGGACCGCCGGTGTGCGGACGCTGGACGAGGCGGGGCTCGCCGCGCCGTGCGGGCCGACGGAGGGGCCGTGGTCGGCGCACCCGATGGCCGAGCTCGTGCTGCACATCAACCGCGAGGTGATCCACCACGGGGCGGAGATCGCGCTGCTGCGGGACCTCTACCGGGCCGCGGTGCGGGTCTGACGGGCGCGCGCCCGCCGCTCGGGCGGCGGGCCCGGACGCGTCGGATCGGGGGCGACCCGAGGCACCCGGACCCGCCTGAACCGGCGGCGCCCCCTCGGGCGAACCGTCACCGGCCTCCGCCCCGGCTACCCGGTGCCGGTCGGCCTGACGCCGAGAGCGTCGTACAGCGGACACTCCCCCCGGACGGAGTACGGGCGCTCCCAGCGCGGCGTCCCGGTCAGCGCGGCGCGAAGTGGTCCCAGCCGGGAGCGCCGTCGTACGGGGCGCCGTCGACCGTCACCACCGGATCTCCGGCCCGCGTCTCCCCGATCGCCGTCCAGCCGGCCGGCAGCACGACCTCCGGCGGGAACGTCGCGGCGAGGGCGTGGTCCTCACCCCCGGTGAGCAGCCAGGACAGCGGGTCGACACCGAGTGCCGAGGCCGCCTCACCCATCCGCAGCGGCATGTCGAGCGCCCGGGTGCGCACGTCGATCGCCACCCCGGACGCGACGGCGACGTGGCCGAGATCGGCGAGCAGCCCGTCCGAGACGTCGATCATCGCGGTGGCACCCGCCCGGGCCGCGGCGGGCCCCGCCCGGTAGGGCGGCTCGGGTGTGCGGTGCGCTGCGACCAGCGACACCGGGGAGCGGAAGCCCCGCTGCAGCACCGCGAGCCCGGCCGCCGCCCAGCCGACCCGGCCGGCGAGCGCGACGACGTCCCCCGGCCGGGCTCCCCCGCGGGTCACCGGCGCCCGTTCCTCGAGCGAGCCCAGCGCCGTCACCGCGAGCGTCAAGGTGGGCGAGGCGGCGACGTCCCCGCCGACCAGCCCCGCCCCGGCCACCGAGGCCTCGGCCCACAACCCGTCCGCGAGAGCGGTGAGGAGGTCGACCGGGGTGTCGGGTGGGCAGGTCAGCGCGACGAGCAGAGAGGTGGGCACCCCACCCATCGCGGCGATGTCGGCCAGGTTCGCCGCGGCGGCCTTGCGACCCACGTCCTCGGGGCCGGACCAGTCCAGCCGGAAGTGCACCCCCTCGACCAGCACGTCGGTGGTCGCGACGACGCGGCCGTCGGGTGCGGCGACCACCGCCGCGTCGTCGCCCGGGCCGAGCAGTGTCGACTCCGGCTGCCGGCGCCCGCTGGTGACCCGGTCGATGAGACCGAACTCGCCCATCTCGTGCAGCATGGGGTTGCGCTCCACGAACCCTCCCTCCGGTAGGTTCGACTGACCCCCGTTCCTACCCCAACCCCGGGAGCACACCGTGGTGCAGGCGTACATCCTGGTCCAGACCGAGGTCGGCAAGGCTGCCGCCGTCGCGGCCGCCATCAGCGGCATCGGTGGGGTGACGTCGGCGGAGGACGTCACCGGCCCCTACGACGTCATCGTCCGCGCCCAGGCCGAGAACGTCGACGAGCTCGGCCAGCTCGTCGTCGCCCAGGTCCAGGGCGTGCCGGGCATCACCCGCACGCTGACGTGCCCCGTCGTGCACCTGGCCGGCTGACCCCAGCCACACCGTGCCCTTTGGGATCGGCACGGCCGGGCGGGTCGCGATCGCGCTCCCCCTCCTGCTGGCCGTCGTGGTGGCGGCGCTCGGCATCGCGGGCAGGCTGAGCGGCGGGGCAGCCCCGCAGAGCCCGCAGCCCGACACGCGTCCCCTCGCCGTCGCGCCGGTGGAGGCACCCGACGCCGACGGTCCCGAGTGCGCGGCCGTGCTGGGCGCGCTGCCCGCCGAGCTGCCGTCCGACTCCGGAGGGCTGCCGGCGCGGGCGCTGGCCGAACCCGCCCCGGCCGGCGTGCGGGCCTGGGCGGCGGTGCCGCGCCCCGTCGTGCTGCGCTGCGGTCTCACCCGGCCCGCCGAGCTGGGGCCCACGTCGTCGCTGCTGGAGATCGACGGGGTGAGCTGGCTGGAGCTGCCCGCGGACGTGCCCGGCGTGCCGCCCTCGTACGTGGCGGTGGACCGGCCGGTGTACGTGGCGCTCACCGCGGCGACCGAGCTGGGCAGCGGGCCGCTGCAGGTGGTGTCCGAGGCGTTGCGCACCCTGCCGGAGACCCCGGTCGCGGTCCGCTAACGCAGGCCGGTGCCACGGGCCAGCGCCGTCTCGACGAGCGTGGTGAGCAGCGCCGGGTAGTCCAGGCCGGTCACGGCCCACATGCGGGGGAACATCGAGATCGGGGTGAACCCCGGCATGGTGTTGATCTCGTTGACGGTCAGCTCGCCGCCCGCACCCACGAAGAAGTCCACGCGCGCGAGGCCCTGGCCGTCCAGCGCGTGGAACGCGGCGACGCTCGTCTCGCGCACCCGCTCGGTGACGTCGTCGTCCAGCTTGGCGGGGATGTCGAACTCGCAGACGTCGTCGAGGTACTTGGCGTCGAAGTCGTAGAACGCGGCCTCGCCCACGATCCGGATCTCCGCCGGGACGCTCGCGCGCACCGACCCGTCCGGGAACTCCAGCACCCCGCACTCCACCTCGCGGCCCACGACCGCAGCCTCCACCAGCACCTTCGGGTCGTGCTCGCGCGCGGTGGCGATCGCGGCGTCCAGGTCGGCCCAGTCCGTGACCCGGCTGATGCCCACCGAGGACCCGGCGCGGGCGGGCTTGACGAACACCGGCAGGCCCAGCCGCTCCCGCTGGGGTGCGGTGAGGGTGGCGGTGCCGGGGCGCAGGACGACGAGGTCGCCCGCGGGCAGGCCCTCGGCGGCGAGCAGCTTCTTCGTGAACTCCTTGTCCATGCCGGCCGCACTCGCGAGCACCCCGGCGCCGACGTACGGGATCCCGGCGAGCTCCAGCAGGCCCTGGATGGTGCCGTCCTCGCCGTAGGGGCCGTGCAGCACGGGGAACACGACGTCGATGCCCGCGAGGACCTCGCCCGCCCGCCCGGGTTCGAGGGCGACGAGCCCCCCGCGGGTGGGATCGCCGGGCAGGGCCAGTGCGGTCGCGGCCCCGTCCACGCTGGGCAGGGCGCGGTCGCGGATGGTCAGCTCGCGTGGGTCCTCGGTGCCCAGGACCCACGCGCCGTCCGGGGCGATCCCGACCGGGACGACGTCGTAGCGCTCCCGGTCCAGGTGCGTGAGGACGCTGCCCGCGGACACGCACGAGATCGCATGCTCGCTCGAGCGCCCGCCGAACACCACCGCCACCCGCGTGCGTGCCGCCATGACGCCCGAGAGTAGGGCCCCGCCCGGACGGACGCGGTGCCAGACTCGCCGACGTGGACCTCACGAACGTCCGCCGCATGGTGGGCACGGAGCACGGGCTGGCCTCGGTGAGCGTGGTGCGCGCGGACGGCACGCCGCACTCCTCGCTGGTCAACGCGGGTGTGGTGACGCATCCGGTGACGGGGCGGGAGGTCGTCGGCTACGTGACGTACGGGCCCGTCAAGCTGCGGGCGCTGCGGGACCGGCCGGCCACGTCCATCCTCTGGCGGGCCGGCTGGCGCTGGATCGGCGTGGAGGGGCGCTCGGAGCTGATCGGGCCCGACGACCCCGTCCCGGGGGTGGACCTGCGGCTCCTGCTGCGCGACGTGTTCACCGGCGCGGGCGGCACGCACGACGACTGGGACACCTACGACCGCGTCATGCGCGAGGAGGGTCGGGTGGCCGTGCTGGTGGAGCCCACGCGGATCTACGGCAACGGGTGAGGTGATCGCCGGCCCGGCCCGCTGCCGCCCACGCCCCGGGCACCCGCTAGGGCGCCCCCGTGACCAGCGGCCACAGCCCGTCCGGTCCCGCGGCGAGGACCCGGGCCCCCAGCTCGGCGTGCCAGAAGGCGTCGGCGCCGTCCTCCTCCCGCCACGCCCACAGGCGGGTCGTGAGCAGGCGCAGGTCGTGCTCGCGGGTGAAGCCGATCGCGCCGTGCACCTGGTGCGCGATCCGCGCCACGATCCCGGCGGCCTCGCTCGTGCGGGCCTTCGCGGCGGCCACGGCGAGGGTGGTGGCGGCGGCGCCGAAGCCGTCCCGGTCCGCGGTCACCGCGGCCGCAGCCGCCGCCGCACCCCCGGCCGCCACCTCCCCGGCGGCGAGCGCCAGCTGCTGCTGCACGGCCTGGAAGCGCCCGATCGGGCGACCGAACTGCACGCGTTCCCCCGCGTAACGCACGGCCTGCGCGAGCGCGCCCCGGGCGGCGCCTGCGAGCAGCAGCGCGCGCCCCAGAGCGGCGCGCAGTGCCAGCTCGTCGGCCGCTCCGGGTGGGGCCGGAGCCACCGCGGTGACGGCCGACGCGTCCCGCAGCCCGACCGAGTCCCGCGGCTCGTCGGCGAGGTTGCGGCCCTCGGTCAGCTCGGCGGCGCCCGGGTCGAGCAGGACGACCCGGTCTCCGGCGAGCACGGCGATGGCGGTCGCGGCACGTGCCCACGGCACCCGGACGAGCGTGGCCGGGAGCGGCTCGCCGGCACCCGGCCCGACACCACCCGCACCCGGCCCCGCCGCGCCACCACCGGCAGGCCCGGCACCACCTCCCGTGCCTGCTCCGCGCCCACCGGCGGCCGGCCCGTCCGAACCGGGGTCCGGGGCGCCGACCACCGCGGTGAGCACCCCCTCCGGGACGTCCAGGCCCGCGGCGTGCAGCAGCCACCCCCCGAGCAGGTCCGTCTCCACCAGCGGGACGCGCGCGGCGTGCGCGCCCGCGGCCGCGAGGACGGCGGCGGCGTCGGTGAACGTCCCCCCGCTGCCCCCGGCGACCTCGGGCAGGGTGAGCCGGGCGAGGCCGGTCTCGACCAGCGTCGCCCACAGCGGCGCGTCGAGCCCGTCCCCGGCGGCCGCCCCGGAGAACACGGACTCCGCCAGCTCGACCAGCTCGGTGTCCGGCCCCGTCATCGCAACCCCATCCCCCGCGCGACGATGCCGCGCAGCACCTCGTTGGTCCCACCGCGCAGCGTGAAGCCGGGCGCGTGCAGCACGGCGTCGGCGAGCAGGCGGGCGAAACCGTCGTCGGCGTTCGGATCGGGCGGGATCGCGACCAGGCGGCGGGCCACGTCGATCACCTCGTTCTCGAAGCGGGTGCCGACGTCCTTGACCAGGGCGGCGGCGAGCTCGGGGGCCTCCCCGGACGCGAGCGAGCCCGCGACGGCCAGCGACATCCGCCGCAGCGTCCACAGCCGGGCGTACAGCGCCCCGAGCTCCGACGGATCCCGCAACTCGGGCTGATGAGATGCGGAACTCGCGGACAGGGCGGCGACCAGGGACACGAGCAGCGGGAACGTCGACAGGAACCGTTCGGGGCCGGACCGCTCGAACGCCAGCTCGCTCGTGACCTGGTGCCAGCCCTGCCCGAGCTCGCCGAGCACGAGGGCGTCGGGCACGAACACGGCGTCGAACACCACCTCGTTGAAGTGGTGCGCCCCGGTGAGCAGCGGGATGGGCCGGATCGTGACGCCCGGCGAGTCCAGCTCGACGATGAACTGGGACAGCCCCGCGTGGCGGGCCGACTCGTCGCGCGGCGCGGTGCGGGCCAGCGCGAAGAACGCGTGCGCGTGGTGGGCCCCGGACGTCCACACCTTGGTGCCGGTGAGCTCCCACCCGCCGTCCACCCGGACCGCCTTCGTCCGCACCGACGCGAGGTCCGATCCCGAGTCCGGCTCCGACATCCCGATGCCGAAGTAGCACTCCCCCGCGGCGATCCGCGGCAGGTAGCGCGTGCGCTGCTCCTCGGTGCCGAAGCGCAGCAGCGACGGCCCGATCTGGCGGTCCGCGATCCAGTGCGCCGCGACCGGGGCTCCGGCGGCGAGCAGCTCCTCGGTGACGACATAGCGTTCCAGCGGCGAGCCGCCCCGTCCGCCGTACCGCTGCGGGATGGTGATGCCCAGCCAGCCGCGGCGGGCCAGCTCACGGGTGAATCGCTCGTCCCAGCCGGAGAGCCACACGTCGGGGCGGGGGCGCCACAGGCCGGCGGCCCGTTCCTCGGCGAGGAAGGCCCGCACGTCGGCACGCAGCGCGGCCGCCCCGGGCGGCAGCTCGGTCGGCGGCGGCACGAGAGCGGGCAGGCGGGCCGGACCGAGGCTCATTCCGGCCATCCTGCCCCAGGCCACGGCGTAACGCGGCGGAGGTCACGGGCGACCTGACAGAGCGTGACCCGGGGATCACCGGGTCGTCGTAGGGGGAGGCGTGGTTCTGGATCTCAGCAGGCCGTTGTCGTGGCGGTCCGCGATCGACACCGTCGAGATGCTCGACAACCTGCAGGCCGGCATCGTCGCCCCGCACGCGCGGTCGCACCTGCGGGTGCTGGCCGTGCGGTTCGCGGACGCGTTGTCCGCACGCACGTTCCTCGCGGCGCTCGTGGAGGAGGGGCTGGTCAAGTCCGAGCGCGTGCACCTCGCGGAGCGCGAGGCCTACGAGGCGGCGCAGGTGCCGGGCAGCCCGCAGGTGACCGTGGGGTTGACGCACGCCGGCTACCGCCTGCTGACGCCCTGGCCCGCGCCCGACGACCCGCTGTTCGCGACGGGCGTGCGCGGGGGGATCGACGCCCACGTGATCGTGACCGTCGCCGACACGGTGGAGGCGCCGGTGCTCGCCCGGCTCGCCCGCGTGCAGGCGCTGCTGCCGCGGTCGGCGTCGGTGGGCCCGGCGGAGGCCGCCGGTCCTCGCGACGTCCCGGACGGCGTGCGCACCCACCCGGACGACGGCGGGCCGCTGGCCGAGCTGCTCGTGCCGGAGCCGGGTGCCGCGGCCGACGACAACCGGTTCGGCAGCTACGCCGTCTACCGCAGGCTGGGCCGTCCCGGGGGAACGGACGTGCTGGCCGTCGCCGTGGGTGCGGCGGTCGAGGAGCCGCCGTTGCCGCCGGGCTGGACGGTCCGCGCGGGGGCGTACCTGTTCCTGCCGTCGCTGCCGTTCCTGCGCTCGCTGTAGGGCGCGTCAGGCGGCGTGCACGCTCCACTCGGCGACGTGGGTGGCCCCGGGGTCGAGGGTGACGAGCCCGTCGCCGGAGTTGAACGCGTCCGGTGCGGCCGTCATCGGCTCGACGGCGATGCCACGACGGCGCCGCGACGGCTCGGGGACGTGGTCGCCGGTGAAGATCTGCAAGTGGGTGCACGCGGCGTCCATCGCCACCGTCACGGTCCGGCCGCCGGGGGCGGTGAGTCGGACGCGGGCCCGGCCGTCGGCGTCGCGGATGAGGTCGGTGTAGGCGTTGTCGATGCGGCGCCCGCCGAAGCGCTGGGCGGTGCGCAGGTCCAGGGGCGTGCCGTCGACCGGCTCGCGGCCGGTGGGCAGGCTGCGCGCGTCGGTGGGGTACCAGGTGGCCGCGGGCACCTCGACGGTGAGGTCGTCGATCAGCCCGGTGCCCGCGGTGAGATAGGGGTGGGCACCCGCGGCGTAGGGCGCCGAGTGGTCGCCGGTGTTGGTGGTGGCCAGGCGCGTCGCCAGGCCGTCCGGGCCGAGGGTGTAGGTGACCTCGGTGCGCAGCGTGAACGGGTAGCCCGGCTGCGCCGCGACGTCCACCCCGAGGCGGACGGCGTCCGGGCGCTCGTCCAGCACCTCCCAGCCGACCTTGCGGACGAGCCCGTGGATCGCCGAGCCCGTGCTCGCCTCGGTGACGGGCAGGTGGTACTCCTGCCCGTCGAAGCGGTACGTCGCGTCCGCGATCCGGTTGGGCCAGGGGACGAGCAGCTGGCCGCGCCCTCCGGTGATCGGCTCGCCGGGGCCGGTGCCGTCGAGCACCGCGCAGTCCGCGACCGTGTAGGAGCGCAGGGCTGCACCCGAGGTGGTGACCACCGCCACCTGGTCGCCGTGCCGGAAGGTCAGATCGCGTGCGTCCACGCGGGGAACCCTGCCCGATCAGCCCGCCGCGGGGTAGCCCGATCCCTTCAGCAGCCCGGCGAGGTGCACGGCGTTGGCCGACATCGTGGCGAGCGCCGCCGCGACGGGCCCGGGCGTCTCGTCGAGATCGGCGTAGTCGCGCGCACCCATCGCCTCGTCGTTCCAGTACACGCCGCCCTGGGCGGGGACGGTGAAGCCGACGTCGTTGAGGCCCTGGAACAGGATCGCGGTGATGTGGTGCGCACCGTCCTCGTTGCCGACGACGGCGGTGAGCGCGACCTTGCCGAACGTCGGCGGACGGCCCTGGTCGTCGGACTCGCCGAGCTCCGCGTCGAGGCGCTCGAGCACGCGCTGGCAGACGCTGGAGTGCTGGCCGAGCCAGGTCGGCGTGCCGAGGACGAGGATGTCGGCGGCGAGCACCTTCTCCCGCAGCGCGGGCCAGGCGTCGCCGTCACCCATGTCGGCCTCGACCCCGGGGCGGACGTCGTGGTCGACGACCCGGACGGTCTCGCCCGTGACGCCGTGCCCCGCCAGCGCGTCGAGGACCTGGTGGCCCATGACCTCGGTGCTGGAGGGCGACGGTGACGGGCGGAGGGTGCAGTTGAGGAACAGGGCGTGCATGCACGGGTGGGTACCCGGCGGTCACGGACCTACCCGGGCGGCGCGCTCGGGGGCCGCAGGTGGGCCGTGCCACCGCGCGAGGTAGACGTCGCGGACGGCGAGGGTGGCGGCCACCTCGGCGAACAGCGGCTCGAAGAAGCGCGACCGGTAGGCCTCGTCGCGGGCCATGTGCGCGGCGAAGTAGAGCCCGGAGAACGCCGCGAGGAACGTCGACACCGCGACCAGCTCGGCGGACACCGGCAGCGGCAGCCCCAGGAGCCGCTCGCCGGGCGTCGGCGGGTGCTGCACCCACTGCGTGATCACCGCGTCGTCGATCGCGATGGACCCGAAGGCGAGGAAGAACGCGAAGACGACGAACGAGAGCACCAGCGTCTGCACGGCGTGGCCGAGGAACAGCACGAGCCGCAGGTTGCGGCGCTCCGGGCCGGTCAGCGGCGGCCGTGGCACCGGACCGGCGACGAGCCCTGCCGCCGGTGTCCCGGTGAGCCGGGCCGCGGGGTCGGCGGTGCGCAGGCGCTCCAGCAGGTCGTCCGCCTCGTCGCGCAGCACCGCGAGCAGGACGAGCGCGCTGAGCGCCGCGAAGAACGCGACGACCAGCCAGAGCCTGCCGTGCGGGCCGTCGCCCGCGGCGAGGGCGTCGACGAACTGCCAGGTCTCGGCCCCGATGAAGCCGAACAGCGCGAACAGCATGAGCAACGGCAGCGCGCGGGCCGCCAGGTCGCCGAGCCCGGCGAAGCGCCGCAGCACCATCCGCAGCACCCAGCCGGTGACCGGCACGACCCCCGACGCCACGACCGCGACGATCAGGGCCACGAGCACGGCCGTCGCGATCGGCTCGACCAGGGCGTCCGCCCAGCTCGCGCCCAGCGCGAGCTGCACGACCGGGGAGATGCCGACGAGGACACCGACGACCGTCCAGGCCAGCAGCCACCGGGTGCGCGGGGCGAGGCGGCGCATCAGCCGCGCCGCCCACCACGCGGCGGCGAACAGCGTGGGCAGTGCGATGACCAGGACGACCACCACGACGACCATCGCCCCGGCCTCGCCGAACACCCGCTCCACCAGGACCGACAGGACGGCCTGGCCGACGAGGAACACCAGGGCGGGGACGCTGCGTTCCAGGGCCGTGCGGCCGTCGCGCACGGCCGTCGGCATCCCGCGCCGGCGCAGCCACGACTCCACGGCGCGCCGCTGTTGCACCGCGCGCAGCTGCTCGACGGCGCGCTGCTGTTCCACCGCGCGCTGCTGTGCCGGGTCCGGCTCCTCCGCGGCCTGCCGCTCTCCGGACATGTCCGGGAGATCCCCCACACGGGTGATCGTATGGTCGGGACGACGCACGGAGAAGCGACCTCACTTGCGTATCGCATGGTGCGCTGTCATCCACTATTGTAAACGGCGTGCTTCTCCCCACCGAAGTCTCCGTGGTCAACATCGGCCTACCGATGTTCGCCGACGCCGTCCGCGTCCAGAACCGTCCCGTCGCCCATGTGGACTGGCGCATCCCCGCCGCGGGCGACCACGACGACGTCGCCGCCCTCACCACCCTGTACGGCGCCGCCTCCGCGGGCATCGACGCGGCCAACGCCGAGGTGGTGCGCCGCCTCGACACCGGCGTCCCGCAGCTCACCGGTGTCTCGACGGTCGGGGACGCGGTCCCCGGCGTCGAGGGCCGCATGCTGCTGCACTGCGGCCCGCCACTGCCCTACGGCGAGCACTGCGACCCGCTGCGCCGGTCGCTGCGCGCGGCCGCCGTCGCCGAGGGCTGGGCCACCGACGTCGCCGAGGCGGACGCGCTGCTCGCGAGCGGCGCCGTCACCCTCGACGCCGCCAACCACCACGACACCGTCGTGCCGATGGCGAGCGCGATCGGCCCGTCCGCCCCGGTGCTGGTGGTGGACGAGCGCGAGAGCGGCCTGCGCGCGTTCGCCCCGCTCAACCAGGGGCCCGGCGAGGTGGCCTGGTTCGGCCGCGAGACCGACGCCGCCATCGCCCGGCTGCGCCTGCTGCGCGACGCCGCGGGCCCGGCCGTCGCCGCGATCGTGGAGCGCACCGGCCCGGTGGACCTGCTGGCGATCGCCGCCCAGGGCATCACCATGGGCGACGACCTGCACATGCGCACCCAGGCCGCCACGAACCTGCTCACCCGCGCCTGGCTGCCGCACATCGCGGCGCTGCCCGACGCCGTCCGTTCGCCGTTCGCGGACTACCTGGGCGGCAACCACCTGTTCTTCCTCAACCTCGCGATGGCCGCGGCGAAGTCGCTGCAGCTGTGGGCCGGGCAGGTGCGCGGCTCCAGCATCGTGACGACGATGGCCCGCAACGGCACCACCTTCGGCATCAAGCTCGCGGGCGACGACACCTGGCACATCACCGATGCCCCGCCCGTCGGCGAGGCGCTCTACAACGCCGGGCAGGGCCCGCGGACCTCGGCACCCGACATCGGTGACAGCGCCGTCCTGGAACTCACCGGGATGGGCGGGCCCGCGGCGGGCAACTCCCCCGCGGTGGCGTCGTTCCTCGGTGGGTCGATGGCCGACGCCGCCGCCGCGACGGAGGCGTTCGGCCTGATCTGCGCGGGCACGTCGAGCCGGTTCACGCTGCCGGCGATGGGCTTCACCGGCACCCCGCTCGGGGTGGACGCGCGGCTGGTCGTCGAGCTCGGGGTGACCCCGAAGGTCACGACGGGGATCCTGCACGCGAGCGACGGCTCCGGACAGGTGGGCGCCGGTGTGGCGACGGCGCCCGTGGCCTGCTTCGCCGAGGCCGTCCGGGCGCTCGCCTCCCGCGCCGACGTCCACTAAAGTGCGCGAACGTCTCCCATGAGATAGGAGGGTCGCTGATGACCGTCGCTGACATCGGCGGGGCACCGGGCTACGGCACGGTCAAGGCCCCGTCACCGGACGAGCCCGTCTTCGCCGAACCGTGGGAGGGCCGCGCGTTCGCGCTCACGGTGCTGACCATGGGCCGCATCTCCGGGCAGAACCTCGACGCGTTCCGCCGGGCCCTCGGCGAGCTGGACGAGCCTGCCTACTTCGAGGACGGCTACTACGGGCGCTGGCTCAACGCCGCGGAGAACATGCTGGTCGAGAGCGGCATCCTCGCCGAGGGCGCCGTCGACACCCGGGTGCGGCGCAACCAGGGCGAGGATCTCGAGGACCTGCCCGCGCCCGAGCCGCACAAGCCGGACTACGCCCCCACCGGGCCCGGCTCCCTGCGCCAGGTCGACGCGCCACCTGCGTTCGCCGTGGGCGAGCGGGTGCGCGCGAAGTCCGTCCCGGCCGTGCGGCACACCAAGCTCCCCCACTACGCCGCGGGCAGGGTCGGCACCGTCGAGGCGCTGCAGCCCGCCCACCTGCTGCCCGACACGCACTCGGTCTTCGAGGGCGAGAACCCCCAGCACGTCTACACCGTCCGCTTCGACTCCCGCGAGCTCTTCGGCGAGGGGGCCGAGCCGTTCACCCTCACCGTCGAGATGTTCGAGAGCTACCTGGAGAAGGCATGAGCCGGATATCGCCCGCGCTGCGGACGGAGGCCCTGGAGCAACTGCTCACCGAGCGGGGCCTCGTCGACCCCGCGGTGATGGACAAGTTCATCGCCACCTACGAGAGCGCCGTCGGCCCGATGAACGGGGCGAAGGTCGTCGCGAAGGCGTGGACGGACCCCGGGTACCGCGAACGCCTCCTCGCCGACGGCACAGCCGCGATCAAGGAGCTGGGCTTCGGCGGGCCGCAGGGCGAGCACATCGTCGTCGTGGAGAACACCGAGGACGTGCACAACGTGGTGGTCTGCACCCTGTGCTCCTGCTATCCGTGGCCCGTGCTGGGCCTTCCACCGTCCTGGTACAAGGACGCGGCCTACCGCGCCCGCGTCGTGCGCGAGCCGCGCACCGTCCTGCGCGAGATGGGCCTGGAGCTTCCGGAGAGCACCGAGATCGTCGTGCGGGACTCCTCGTCGGAGGTGCGCTGGTTCGTCCTGCCGCAACGCCCCGCGGGCACGGAGTCGCTCTCGGAGGAGGAGCTGGCCGCGCTCGTCACGCGCGACGCGATGGTCGGGGTGGCGAAGGTGGCGGCCCCGTGACCCGGACCTGCGCGGGGGGTGCCCGGTGAACGCGGCACTCGCGATCGGCGGGCCCACCGCCCCGCCGCGCGACAACGGCGAGCTCGTCTTCGCCGAGCCGTGGGAGAGCCGCGCGTTCGGCATGGCGGTCTCGCTGCACGAGTCCGGAGCCTTCCCGTGGCCGACGTTCCAGGCGGCCCTCGTCGCGCGCATCGAGGCCTGGGAGGCCGACCACCAGGCGGGCGAGTGCTACTCCTACTACGCCTGCTGGCTCGGCGCCCTGGAGGACGTGCTCACGGGCGACGGCACGGTGTTCTCCGACGAGATCGTGGCCAGGGCCCGGGAGCTGGCGACCCGGCCTGCCGGGCACGACCACCTGCACTGACGGGGGTCCCCCGAGGGGGCGCCTCCCGCGCGACCCCTCGGCGCGAACGGCACGTACGGGAGAGGTCTTCCCGTACGTGCCGCTCCGTGCTGTCGCGGGGCGGGCCTCACCCCACGGGGACACCCGCCCGCACGGACGCGTAGACCTCCTGGTGGCGCGCAGCGCTCGCGTCCCAGGTGAACCGCGGCAGCACCGCGCGGCCCCCGGTACGCAGCCGTTCCCGCAGGGCGGGGTCGGCGGCGAGCAGGTGCATGGCCGCGGCCAGCGTCCCCTCGTCGCCGACGGGCGGCAGCAGCGCGTTCACGCCGTCGACCAGGTACTCGGTGAAGACCGGCAGATCGCTCGCGACGACGGGCAGCCCGGCGTTCATAGCCTCCAGGACGACGAGCCCGAAGCCCTCCTTCACCGACGGGAACGCGAACGCGTCCGCCGCCGCGTACCAACCGCCCAGGTCCGCCTCGGAGACGGTGCCGAGCAGCACGACGTCACCGCGCGGCGCCCCCGCGGAGCGCGCATCCGCAGAGCCGAGCTCCAGCCCCAGGGACGGCAGCTCGGCCAGTGCGGCGTCGCGGTAGGCCGTGTAGTCCTGGAAGGAGTGCCCGCCGACCACGGCGAGCACCGGCAGCGGGTCGACGACCCCGCGCAGCCGCGACAGCGCCCGGAACGCGTGCACGCTGCCCTTGCGCGGCTCGACGCCGCCGACGGACAGGAACAGGAACCGCTCGCCCGCCCCGATCGAGGCCCGCAGCTCGGCGACCCGGTCGGCCGGCACGGGCGTGAACCGGTCGAGGTCCACCCCGTTGGGCACGATCTCGGCCGGCCTGCCGTACTCGTCGCGCAGGATCCCGCGCCACTGCTCGCTCACGACGAGGACGCGGTCCGGCTCGACGATCGCGGCGCGCTGGCAGTCGATCAGCGCGCGCGTGGTGAAGTCGTCGACGTGGTGCACCGTGCGCACGACGGTGACCGGTGCACCCGCGTCGCGCACCCGCGCGGCGGCGCGGGCGGCGATGCAGTCCTGGGCGTGCAGGACGTCGAACCGCCCGGCGAGCCCGCGCAGGCCCGCGGCGAGCGTGTCGATGGCGAGGAACACCCGCTCGTCGAGCGTGGTGCCCTGCTTCGACGGCCCCCGCAGGACCGTGTGCGGGACGTCCGTGGGCCGGAACAGGCCCACGGACGGATCGCCGAGCGCGATCAGGTGCACGGGCTCGCCGCGGCGATGGAGGGCCTCGGCGAGGCTCAGGGTGTGGACGAGCCCGCCGCGCGGCTTCGTGGAGTGCGTGACGAGGGCGACCCCGCTCATGGCCCCTCCCCGCGCCGCTCCGCCGGGCCGGTCACAGCGGTGTCTCCGCGATCGCGGGGCGCCGGGTGGCGATCGCGGCGGCGGCCAGGGTGGCCCGGGCGGCGGTCTCGGTGACGAGGCAGCCCGCGTCGGTGAACGCCGCCCGCGTGCGTTCGAGGCCCTGCGGATCGTGCGCCGTGCCGAGGACGTAGACCACGACGGCCGGACCGCCGTCCGCGGTGACCTCCCGGCACACCGGCGCCAGCTCGGCCGCGGGATCGAGGTTCGCGCCGTGGCCGAGGACGACGTCCAGCACGATCGCGGCGACGTCGAGCTGCGCCCCGTGCTCGCGCAGCAGCCCGATCCGCGCCTCCGGGTCGATCATGGGGTGCGGGCGGCCCTTCGTGTACTCCTCCTCGCCCAGGTCGAGGCACTGGTGCGCGCCGTCCGGGGCGGGCAGGCCCAGGCGCTTGTCGATGGGGGTGTTGGAGTAGGTGTCGATGCCGAGATCGCCGAGCACCACGAGCGACTCGTAGCAGAGCGTGCCGCCGGAGAACAGGCCGCGCACGAGAGTGCGCCGCTCGGGCAGGCCCGCCGCGACGGCGGACACGCGGTCGGCGAGGCCCGCGGAGACGTCCGGGGCGTGCAGGCCCGCCGCCTTCAGCGCGGCGACCGCGCCCGCCTCCAGCGTCCGCGTGACGGTGACCCCGTCCGGGCCCTCGCCCGCCAGCCCGATCAGCGCCGCCACCAGCGGCTTGCCGCAGAAGTCCCCCAGCACCGAGGCCGCCACCTCGGGTGCCGGGGGCTTCGAGACCAGCAGGATCACGTCCGTGCGCGGGTCGTCGGCCAGCGCGCGCAGCGCCACCCGCGCCATCCGCCCGCCGACGGCGGCGGTGAGGTCGCGCCCCCCGAGCCCGATGACGTGCGGGACCCCGACACCCCACCGGTCGAGCAGCGACGCGGCCTCCTGGGCCCCCGTGCCCGCTGCGGCCACGACCGCCACCCCCACGCCGCGCTCCTGCGCGGGCGCGACCACGTTCGCGAAGCCCAGGCAGGCCCCGCCGAGCATCGCGGTGCCCGCGCCCGGCCCCATGACGAGCCGGTCCAGGGCCGTGGCGCGGTCCTTGAGCTCGACCTCCGCCTCGACGGGCACGTTGTCGCTGAAGAGCAGCACGTGCAGGCCGACGGACAGGGCCTTGTGCGCCTCCAGCGCGGCGTAGTCACCGGGCACCGAGACCACGGCGACGTTCGCGCCGTCGAGGCGCCCCACGGCGTCGCGCAGCGTCCGTGGCGGCGCCTCCTCGCGGGCCTGCCCGGCACCCGCGCGGCCGGCGAACATCGCCTCCTCCGCGGCGGCACGGGCCGCCCCCGCGGCCTCGTCCGAGCCGGCGCGCACGGCGATGACCAGGTCGTTGGCCCCCGCGTCGGCCACGGAGAAGCCTTCGGCGGCGAGGATCTCGAGGTTGCCGGGCGTAGCCATGGCGGCGCTCGCCCAGTCCACGCCGTCGGCGGCGCGGGCGGCTCGGGTGCCTGCGAGCTGCACCACCGAGTCGACGTAGGTGTCGCGGTGCAGGGTCACCGTGTGGATCATGCTGCTCCGATCCGGGCGTCCGAGACGACGCAGGTGCCCGCGTCCGCCCGTCCTGCGAGCGTGGCGGCCGCGAGCGTCGCGTTGGTGATCACTGCCGTGCGGCCGCCGCCGCGGACGAAGCGGACGGCGGCGTTCATCTTCGGGCCCATGCTGCCGGGTGGGAACTGCCCGTCCGCGGCGTGCTGCTCGGCCTCGGCCACCGTCATCCGGTCGACCGGGCGGGCACCGGGCGTGCCGAAGTCCAACATCACCCGCTCGACGTCGGTGACCAGGACGAGCGCGTCCGCGTCGAGGGCGTTGGCGAGCACCTGCGCGGTGAGGTCCTTGTCGACCACGGCGTCCAGCCCGGACCAGCCGTCGACGTCGGTGACGACCGGGAGCCCGCCGCCACCACCCGCGATCACGACGAGGTCCTGCGCGACGAGGCTGCGCACGGCCTCCAGCTCGACGATGCCGATCGGGACGGGCGACGGCACGATCCGGCGCCAGCCGCGCCCGGCGTCCTCGCCGACCGTCCAGCCGCGCTGGGCCGCGTGCTGACGGGCCTCCTCCTCGGTCATGAACGGGCCGATCGGCTTGGTGGGGCGCCCGAAGGCCGGGTCCTGCGGATCGACCAGAACGTGCGTGACGAGCGCGGCGACGTCGGTCGCCCCGGCCCCGCGCAGCGCGAGCGTGATCAGGCTGCCCAGCTGGCCGACGGTCATCGCGTTCTGCCAGAACAGCGGCAGCTCGGGGACCCGGTGGGCGGCCTCCTCCTGCTGGATCGCGATGTTGCCGACCTGCGGACCGTTGCCGTGCACGAGCACGACCCGCCATCCGTCGGCGCGCAGGCTCGTCACGGCAGCGGCCATCGTGCGCGCGTTGGTGGTCTGCTCCTGCGAGGTGCCGGCCTGCCCGGCTCGGATGATCGCGTTGCCACCGAGGGCGACGACTGCGGTACGCGCCACGAGCAATCTCCTGTCTCACGATCGATGATGTGTATCTACTATAGTAGATGACAGGCCTGTTCATCCCCTCTGTAGGCTCGGTCCGTGCACCCGCCCGACCTGCGGCTGCGCCTGCTCGGCCCGCTCACCGTCGAGGGCGAGCTCTCGGCCACCCTGCCGACCGGAAAGGCGCGACGGGTGCTCGCCGTGCTCGGTATCCGGCGGGGCGAGTTCGTGCCGGTCGAGACCCTGGTGGACGCGCTCTGGGACGCGTCCGCTCCCGAACGCGCCGATCGCAACGTCGCCGCCCTCGTCAGCCGCCTGCGCCGGGCGCTGGGGCGGGACCGGATCGAGGGCGGGGCCGCCGCGTACCGGCTGGCGCCGGAGGGGTTCGCCGTCGACCTGCTCGAGGCCGCCGAGCTCGTCGAGGCCGCCGAGCACGACCTCGGCCACGGCCGCTTCGCCCTCGCCGCCACCGGCGCCGAGCACGCCGCGAAGCTGCTGGACGCCGACACCGCGCTCGCGGGCGAACGCGAGGACCCCTGGGTGGCCGACCTGCGCCGCGACGTCGGGCGCTGGCTGCATCGCGCGCGGGTGTGCTGGAGCGCCGCGACGTGCGAGATCGGTTCCCACGACGTCGCGGTCGAGGTCGCGTCGGCCGTGCTGCGCGACGACCCCGTCGACGAGCAGGCCTGCCGCACCGTCATGCTCGCCCACCACCGCGCCGGCCGTTCCGGATCGGCGCTCATGGCCTACCGGGCGCTGCGCCGCGCGATGTCCGAGCAGCTCGGCAGCGATCCCTCCCCCGCCACCCAGTCGCTGTTCCTGTCCGTGCTGCGCTCCGAACCCACGCCCGGGCAGGACCGCGGGATCCGGACGGTCGCGATCGACGCCGGGGGACCGGCCGTGCTCGTCGGGCGCGGTGCGGAGCTCGCCGCGCTGCGCGAGCTGTGGGACGCCGCCGCCACCGGCACCCCCGCACTCGTCGTGGTCGCGGGCGAGGCGGGGATCGGGAAGTCCGCGCTGGTCTCGGCGTTCGCCGACGGCCCGCGCCGCACCGGCGCGCTCGTGCTGGAGACCGTGTGCGCCGAGGCCGAACGCTCCCTGTACCTGCAACCCCTCGTCACCGCCGTCCGCACCGCGGTGCAGCGCACGGCCCCCACCGAGGTCCGCGAGCTCGCCGGGTCCCGGCCCGAGTCGCTGGCCGAGCTGGTGCCCGAGCTCGCCGGGCTGCTCGGCGCGGGGCCGTACCAGCGTGCTGGTCCCGAGCTGGAACACCGCCGCAGCCTCGACGCGATCACGGGGTTCCTGCGGCGGCTGGCGACCCGCCGGCCGGTGCTGCTCGTCGTCGAGGACGCGCAGTTCCTGGGCCGGTCCACCGTCGAGGCGCTGCACCTGCTCACCGGGCAGTGGGCCGGAACCCGGCTGATGGTCGTCGTCGTCGAGCGGACGACGGAGGACGCGCCGGTCACGGACGCCCTGCGCGACGTCGCGGCCCGCATCGAACCCGGACCGCTGTCCGCCGAGGACGTGGCGCTGCTCGCGCGCCGCGCGGGTCGGCCCGCCGACGGGCTGCACGCCCGCACCGGCGGCTCGCCGCTGATCCTCACCGAGGTGCTGCGCCACCCCGGCGCCGCCGTCCCGACCTCGCTGCACCAGGCCGTATCCGAACGCATCGACCACGCGGGCGAGGACACGGCCGCCCTGCTCGGCCAGGGCGCCGTCCTCGGCAGGACCTTCTCCCTCGACGACGTCGCCCAGCTGTCCGGGCTGGACGCCGAGGAGTGCGCCGCCCGCGCCGCGCGTGCCCTGCGCGCGGGGCTGCTCGTCACCCAGGGCGGCGACTACCGCTTCGCCAACGACATCGTCCGCCAGGTCGCCTACGACGCCGTCCCCGAACCCGTCCGGCTGAGCCGTCACCGCCGCGCCGCGGCGCTCTTCGACGGCCGTCCCGAGAAGGCCGCCGGGCAGCTCGCCGCGGCCGGGGACTGGCGCGCCGCCGTCCGCGCCTGGACGATCGCCGCCGACGCCGCCCATCTCGCGTTCGCCCACACCGAGTGCGAGCACCTGCTGGACCGGGCGGTGGACGCCGCCCGCTCGTCCGGCGACCGCGGGCTGCTCGCCGTCACGCTGATGCGGCGGGGCTGCGCCCGATCCGACCTGGGTCGCCACGACGGGGCCACCGGCGCCCGCGCGGACCACGAGGCCGCGCTCGCGCTCGCCCGGGAGCTCGGCGACGCCGAACTGGAGGCCCGTGCGCTCGAACAGCTGGGCTGGACGGCGCTGTACGCGCGCGATGCGATGGTCGCCGTCGGTCTCGCCGAGCGGGCGACGGAGCTGGCCGAGTCCGCCGCCGCGGCGCCCGGCGCCCTGCCCAGCGCCGCTCTGCTGCTCGGGCGCGTCCGGCACTGGGACGGCGACTACCGCGGCGCCGAACAGGCCTACCAGCGCGCGCTCGACGCCGATCACGGCGAGACGACCACCGCGATGGCGCTCGCCTACTCCGGCGCGCTCCTGCAGCACCAGGACCGGTTCGCGGAGGCCAAGTCCGTCCTCGCCCGCGCGGTGGTCCTGTGCCGGCGCACGGGCCAGTTCCGGCCGCTGCTGCAGGCGCTGTTCTTCACCGCGCTCGCCAGAGGCGACACCGGCGACTTCGCGGGCGCCCTGCGCGCGCTGGACAACGCGCGCCGCCTCATCGACGCGGACGGCGTCTCGTTCTACCGCGCCGGCATCGAGACCACGACGTCCTGGCTGTGGCAGGAGCTGGGCCAGGTCGAACGGGCCCGCGAACACGCGCTCGTCGCCGTCGACCTCGCCCGGCGCGGCGGGGGCGCACTCGAGCTGGAGCAGGAGCTGCACGCCCTGCTCGCCATCGCGGACTGCGATCTCCTGCTCGGCCGTCCGGACGATGCCGCCGCCGCGGTGGAGGCCGCCGCGCCGATGCTGGAGCGGTCCCTGCCGTTCCGGCCGCGGGCGGCGATGCGGATGCTCGAGATGCGGGCGCGCTGGGACGCGACGCACGCCGAGGCGCTGCTGGAGCAGGCGCGGACCTACTCGTCGACGAAGTACGAGGCGCTCGCGCTGCACGCCCTCGGCAGGCCCGACGAGGCGGCGGCGGTGGCCACCCGCACCGGGTCCGACCTCGTCGTCGCCCAGCTCGGGACGCCCACGGACCGGCCGGCGGCCCTGGACCGGATCGCGGCATCGCTCCCCACGGAGCTGCGGGAGCCCTTCGTCGCCCACGGCCGGCTCTCGGTGCCCGCGCCCCGTACCCGCTGAGCAGGCGGTCCGCCGGGCCCGCCGGGGTCCCGCTGCATCGCACGAACGGCCCGCCCGGGAAGACCCACCTCCCGAACGGGCCGTTCGCGGCCGGCCGACCGCCCCAAACGCGGCCGACCGGATCCCCCACCCCCGCGCCCCGTCCACCTCTCGCCCCAGGGGCGGCCGGCTCACGGACGCGACAGGTCGATCTCCATCCGCAGGTGCGGCAGCCCGACGTAGATCTCCGTACCCCCCACCTGCGTCCAGCCGAGCCGCCGGAAGAACACCCGGTTCGCCGGCTGGACGTGCGCGAGCATCCGCCGCCCACCCCGATCGCCGGCCATGGCGACGGCGAAACGCACCAGCGGCGCACCGAGGCCCGCGCTGCGGAACGCGGCCAGCACGCACAGGCGGTCGCCCTGCCAGTCGGGCTCGTCCGGCCGCACGCCGTCCAGGGCGAACAGGCGCACCGTCCCCGCGGGCACCCCGTCGACCAGTCCGACGACGTGCAGCGTCCTCGGGTCCTCGTCGCGCGCGTCCGCGTCGGAGCCCGCGAAGACCCCCTGCTCGTCGACGAAGACCGCCCGCCGGATCGCGAGATGGGCGTCCAGCGCCGCCGGACCGGTCGCGAGGCGGCACTCGACGCGCGGGGCGAGGCGCAGCCCGGCGATCCACGGCGTGTCGACCCGCGAACGGGACGGCGCGCCGGGCTCCGGGCCCGTCCCGCAGAGCCACGCCGTCACCGGTCCGCCCCCATCTCTCTCCCCTTCTTGAGCCCGTTCTCGCGCCCGTTCTCGATCCGGGCCCGCGCCGCGGCGACCCCGGCGAGCCAGGCCTCCCGGTCGCCGAACGCGCACGACTCGCCGTCGGAGACCTCCAGCCCGAACGGCTCCTCCCGCGCCCACGGGTCGACGGACGCCTGCACGACGGCGCCGGAGGCGACGTGCACCGTGACCAGGCGGCCCTCCGTGAGCTCGGCGAGCCGGGCGAGCACGGTGCGCTCGGTGGACCCGGCGGGGTCGCGGTCGGTGTCGCGGTCGAGTTCGGTGGGCCCGTCGACGACGGCCCAGGTGCGGCCCGCGGCGCGGGCGGCGTCGAGCAGCGCGGCCCGGCGGGCCTGCTCGGCGGCGGCCGCGAGCTCGCGGTCCACGGCACCGCAGGCCGCCGCCACGACCGTCTCGGGTGGCGCCGCGACCCCCTCCGGGCACGCGGCGGCGACCAGGTCGAGCGGGGCCGCCTCGGCGGCCAGCAGCGCCGCCACCCCGCCGCCCGCGTCGACGGCACGTCCGCGCAGCTCGGCCACCACCGCCTGGATCGCGGTCATGCTGCGCCGGTAGGCGGCGGGATCGGCGAGCAGCGCAGGGTAGAGCCGGTCCTCGGCGGCGCGCCAGCGCAGCCGGGCGACCCGGGCGCTCATCTCAGTGCTGATTCCGCTGCTCATGTCGCTGCTCATGTCGCTGCTCATGTCGCCGCTCGTGTCACTGCTTGTCTCAGTGCTCACGGTGCTCACGGTGCTCACGGTGCTCACCAGGCATCCGCCGGAGGGTGCGAACGGCACCCCCGGCCACGATGACGGGGGTGCCGATCGCAGGCCCCGGGTACCTAGAGCGTCCAGGTCTGCATGACGAGCGCACCCTCACGACGGGCCGTGAGGTTGCAGTCGAGCACATCCAGCGGGTGCATCGGGATGACGCCCTCGATGAGGTCGGTCTCGCGCATGCCGTAGAGGGCGGCCATGGCGAAGCGGCAGGCGTAGACCTTCCCGCCCTCCTTCATGAACGTCTTGAGCTGGTTGTTGTAGGCGAGGTGACCCGGGAAGGCCTCGGCCCCGACCGTCGGGAAGCCGCGGGTGGCCGAGGCCATCAGCACGCCCGGGCCGTAGAGCACGAGGCTCGTGTCGAAACCCTTCCGGTTGATCCGCGTACAGGTGAGCATGTTGACCAGGCCGACCGATCCCTCGTAGGGCACGGTGTGCATGAAGACGTACGCCTTCTCGCCCTCGTCGGCCTGGATGTCGTCGAAGAGCTTCTCCTCGTAGTCGACGATCGCTTCGCCGTCGTTGAGGCGCGCGCCGGCAATTGCTGCCATGAGGTGACTCCTTCTCCTGGTTGGGTGGGGTGGGTCTCGTCCGGCCCGCGTCAGCGCAGGCACTCCGCGGGGCCGTCGGGTTTGCGGGGCGGGGGCGCCCAGGTACGGCGGTGGCTGCCCGGCATCGCGCGCATGATCCGGCTGCGCACCGACCACGGGATCGCGGCGTAGACGGGCGCGAAGATCCGCAGCCAGAAGAACTCCACGGGTCCGCGCGGCGGCCGGGGGGCCGGGCCGCCCGAGGCGGCCGCCAGCCGCCCGTGGGCTGCGACCAGCAGGTAGTGCTCGGAGTTGCGGCGCAGCCAGCCTGCGAAGCTCACGACCCGGCCGCCTTCTCCGCCGCGGCGACGCCGTTCTGGGCGGCCACGGAGATCGGCTCGTTGAGCGCGCCGATCGCGGGCGAGTAGACGTTCTCCATCGTCGCGAGGTCGTGGAGGGTGAAGCCGAACCGGATCGCCTGGGCCAGGAAGTCCGCGCGCTCCTTGATGCCCTCGCCGCCGCCGATCATCTGGGCGCCGATGAGCCGCAGCGTCCCGGGCTCGGCGAGCAGTTTCACCCGGACGGGCTGCACGCCCGGGTAGTAGCGGGCCCGCGAGATGCCCTCGGCCTCGGCCTTGACGTACGGGATGCCGAGCGCGGTGGCGGTGGTCTCGCCGAACGACGCCCCGCCGATCACCCACTTGCCCGCGGGCGTGCCCCACGGGACGTACACGGCGCGGTAGGCGCGGTCGCCCCCGCCCGCGTTCGTGCCCGCGGTCTTGCCCTGGGCGTACGCGTGCGAACCGGTGAGTCCCTGCAGCGGTGTGCGGGTGAGGCCGTGCGGGATCTCGGCGACGTCGCCCGCCGCCCACACGCTCGGCGACGAGGTCCGCATGTGGTCGTCGACGATGATCCCGCCGGTGCTGCCGAGCTTGAGACCGGCCGCTGCGGCGAGCTTGTTGTTGGGCGTCTTGTGGGTGGCGACGACGACGAGATCGGCGGGGATCTCGCCCTCGGAGGTCTGCACCGCCCGCACGGCACCGTTCGCGTCGCCGAGGAACGCCTCGAGCGTGGTGTTGAAGTGCAGATGCACGCCCAACTCGCGCCAGGACTCCTGGACGGGCTCCATGATGTCGGCGTCGGCCATCATCGCCAGGGCGTACGGGTTGGGGTCGACCAGGTGGGTCTCGATACCCCGGTGGGCGAGCGCGGTGACCATCTCCAGGCCCAGCGGCCCGGCCTCCACCACCACCGCGCGCTTCGTCTGCGCGATGACCTTGTCCCACTCCATCGCCTTGCGGATGTTCTTGACGTAGTACAGCCCGGAGAGGTCGCCGCCGGGGACGCCGGGATCGGCGTACTCGAAGCCCGTGCAGATGACGAGGCTGTCGTAGGTGACCTCGCCCTCGCCCTCGACCGTCACCGTCTTCGCCGAGAGGTCGATCCCCGTGACCGCCGTCTCGTAGTGGATGTCGATGCCCGCGTCCACGTAGGCCTGCTTGCCCGCGAGGAACAGCCGCTCGAAGTCCGGGATCTCGCCCCCGTGCACGTAGGGGATCCCGCACGGGCTGTACGCGACGTCCTCGAACTGGGTGTAGACCGTGACGTCCGCCCCGGGGTCCACGGCCTTGACCCCGCCTGCGGAGCCGAGCCCGGCCGCTCCCCCGCCGATGATCACCGTCTTTCGCGGCACCTGTGACCTACCTTCGCTCTGTCGGAGCGTTCACTATACGACATGCATCTCCTATCATAGAAGACGCTCCGCGCTCGGGGTCCTCACCGGCCCACGAGAGCGAGCAGCCGCCCGGACGTCACCGGCCGGACGGCACGTGTTCCCGCCCGGCCGGCGATGTCCAACGCCAGGCTGAACGCACGCTCCGCCCGCTGCGGGTCACGCCATGTGTGGCAGGCCGCGAAGTCGGCCCACGCGTCGGGGCCGAGCACGGGTGTGGTGCTGTAGTCGAGCTCGTGCCACGTCACGGCGAGCTCCAGGAGCGCGAGGAGCTCCTCGGGGTCGACGTCGACGGCGAGCAGTCGGTCGTGGTGTTCCCGGGCGAGCGCGCCACACTGCGTGCAGAAGCCGGCGGGAACGTGTGCGGTGGTCATCGCGGCTCCCAGGGGGTACGGCGGATGGTGTGATCACCGTCGCGTACGGCCGTTGCACGGGTGTTGCACCCGGACGGGACGGACGCCGGATCTGCGCAAATCGACCAGAGATCGACCGGAGATCGACCGGAGGAGGCGCCCGTGGCAGGCGAACGGACCGTGCACGCGCGATGGGACGGCGACCTGCGCGCCATCGTGCAGGCGGGCGACCACGAGATCGTCGTGGACGAACCCCGCAGCGTGGCGGGCGGGACGGACCGGGGGCCGCAGCCGACGGAGCTGCTGCTCGCGTCCGTCGCGTCCTGCTTCACGATCTCCATCGCCTACAGCGCGCGCAAGCGTCACCTGCCGCTCGCCGGGCTGGACGTGCGGGTCACCGGCGCCTACGACGGGCCACAGTTCCGCGCGATCCGCATCGTCGTGCACGCCGCGCAGCCCGGCGGCGACGACCTGGCGAGGCTCGTCGAGTCGGCCAAGCGCGTCTGCTACGTGACCCGGACGCTAACCCTCGGGCCCGAGATCTCGGTCCAGATCGACGGCGCGGGCGGCGACCTCCCGTAGCGGCAGGCCCAGCGCGGCCGCCGCGGCCGCGACGTCGTCGTGCTCCGCCTTGGCCCGCCACGGACCGCGGGTGACCCGGACGGGATGGCCCGCGACGTCGACGGTGCGCGTGCGGCGCGTCAGCGCGTGCCGCTGCACCGTCGTGCGCCGCACCCCGAGACTGCCCGTCTCGGCGAGCAGGATCCGCTCGCACTCCTCGGCGAGCCGCGGCGGTGCGAGGACGTGCACGGTGTGCGCGGGCCGGGACTTCTTCATCACGATCGGCGAGATCCAGGCGTCGGCCGCGCCCGCGTCGAGCAACAGCCCGACGAGATGGCCGAGCACCTCGCCGGTGACGTCGTCGACGTTGGTCTCCAGGACCACCATCTCCTCCGGCCCCCCGGCCCCGGCGGGCGTGCCGAGGAGGGCGGCGACGACGTTCGGGCGGTCCGCGACGTCGCGCGCACCCGCGCCGCGGCCCGCCGCCGTCACGGTCATCGCGGGCAGCGGCCCGAACCGCGTCTGCGCGGCGAGCAGCAGCGCGATGCCCGTCGGGGTGACGGTCTCGCCCACCGGACCGGTCACCACCGGCACCGTCCCGCGCGCGAGCAGCGCGGCCACCGCGGGCGCGGGCAGCGGCAGCTGCCCGTGCCGCGTGCGCACCGATCCCGACCCGATCGGCAGCGGCCCGCACGCCACCTCCGTCGCACCGAGCAGGTGCAGGGCCGCCGCGACCCCGACGGCGTCCACGACCGTGTCGACGCCGCCCAGCTCATGCAGGTGCACGTCGGCCACCGCGACGCCGTGCAGGGCAGCCTCGGTCTGCGCGAGCAGCGCCACCGCCCGGCCCGCGAGATCGGCCACCGGCGCCGGCCGGGCGCGGGCCACCAGCTGTGCGATCACCGCGGCGGGGCGCTGCGTGAGGTCGTCCTCGACGGTCACGAGAGCGCGCGTGGCGACCAGCCCGGCGCGCAGGACGGGCTGCGCGCGCAGCTCCCAGCCCTCCACGCCCGTCGACGCGACGATCTCCCGGACCTCGTCCACGGGGGCGCCGAGATCCAGCAGAGCCCCCAGGAGCATGTCGCCGGAGACCCCGCCGAAGGGATCGAGCCAGACGATCACCGGCGCCATGACCCGGTCGCACCCACCCCTGGACCCTCGCACACCACGCCGACGGCCTGTGCGAGGACACGGTGGTGTGTGCGAGCGCCGGACCGGCCGGTAGCGGTCATCGCCCGTCCTCGTCCGCCGCCCGGCGGGCCCGGGCGATCCGGAACGCCGCCATCGCCGCGCTGAACCCCGAGTCGATGTTCACCACCGTCACCCCTGCCGCGCACGAGGACAGCATCGCGAGCAGCGGCGTCACCCCGCCCAGGTGCGCGCCGTGCCCCACCGAGGTCGGCACCGCGATCACCGGGCAGCCCACGAGCCCGCCGACCACGCTCGGCAGGGCGCCCTCCATCCCCGCGATGCACACCACCGCGTCCGCCGCCGCGAGCGCGTCCCGATGCGCGAGCAGCCGGTGCAGTCCGGCGACCCCGACGTCGGTGATCCGCGCCACCTCCAGCCCCACCGCCTCCGCGACCGCCGCCGCCTCGTCGGCCACCGGGCCGTCCGACGTCCCGGCCGCGACCACCGCCAGCGCGAACCCCAGCGGCCGCGCCGCCCGCCAGACGAGCAGCGCCGCCTCCGGGACGTACCGGCCGCCGGGAACCGCGGCCAGGACCTGCGCCGCCACCCGGGGCGGCACGCGGGTCGCCAGCACCGGGCCGGTGTTCGCCGCCAGCAGGCTCGTCACGATCCCCGCCACCTGCGCCGCGGACTTCCCGGGGCCGTAGACCACCTCGGGCAGGCCCAGTCGCGCCTCCCGTCCGGTGTCGGGCCGGGCGAATCCCAGATCCTCGAAGCCGGACGTCACGGGGCGGGCATCCCGAGCAGCACGTTCATCCGGCCGCTCGCGAACCCCCGCAGATCGAGCGCGCAGAACGCGAAGCCCGCCCCCCGCACCGCCTCGTCCAGGTCGGCGCGGCGGCTCGACACGGCCTCGTCCAGCCGCTCCGCGGGCAGCTCCAGACGGGCGAGCGTGCCCCCGGCGTGGACGCGCACCCGGCACACGGGGAAGCCCAAGGCATGCACCGCGGCCTCCGCGGCCTCGATCCGCGCGAGCACCTCCGCCGTCACCGGGTCGCCGTAGGCCACCCGCGAGGACAGGCATGCGGCCGCGGGCTTCTCCGCGGTCGCGAGCCCGAGCTCAGCGCTCACCGCGCGCACCGCCGCCTTCCCGAGCCCCGCGGCCACCAGCGGGGCGAGCGCACCGCGGGCCTCGGCCGCCCGCTGGCCGGGCCGGTGCTCGCGCAGGTCGTCCGCATTCGTCCCCAGCGCGATCCGCGCCCCCGCCAGCTCCGCGAGCGGCACGAGCGCGTCCAGCAGCGCGTCCTTGCAGTGGACGCACCGATCACCGCCGTTCGCGACGTAGCCGGGACGGTCCAGCTCGTCGGTGCACACCTCGACGTGACGGATGCCGTGTGCGCGTGCGAACGCCCGCGCCGCCGACCGCTCCGCGCGGGGCAGGCTCGCGCTCACCGCCGTGACCGCGACCGCCGCTGCGCCCAGCTCCTGCACCGCCACCACCGCGACCAGCGCCGAGTCCACGCCCCCGGAGAACGCCACCAGCAACGGACCGCCGTCGCGGACCGCGGCCCGCAGCGCCGCCAGCTCCGAGGACTCGACCATGACGTCACGATAGGTTCGCAGGCGTGCGTCCGGACAGAGCACCTCGGTGGACGCGCCCGTCCCGGTGAGGCACTCTCCCACCGAGCCGGGCCACGGTCAGCAATCGAGTGGTAACACCCTGACGGGTAGGTCCGAGTTCCTCCACACTGGGGCGACGACACCGGGCGACGACACCGGGACAACGACACCGGGACGACGACACGGGGGAGGTGCACGTGCGGGAGTCACGGCGGCGCGACGACCGGCAGGATCGGTCTGCGGAGCGCGACGCACGTCCCGCACACCCGGAGGAGCCGGAGATCGAGGACGGGGCCTGTGGGCCCTCGCCCGCAGGCGCCGCCGACGTCGTCGACCTCCATGCGGTGCACGCAGACGACGCCTTCCTCGACGCACTGGCCACCGGGCTGCGCCCGTCCGCGACGGAGGACCTGCTCGCCGCCGGGCTCGCGGCATGGGCGAACGACTCCGCGGTCGACCCGTCGGAGCTCTGGGACGGGCGCGGCGTCCTCGACAACGGCCGATCCGCGGACCCCGGAAGCAAAGACGACCCGTGCCCCGTCGTGGCCCTGCGGGCCTTCGGCCACGAGCACGTCGCCGAGTGGGATGGCGTCATCGGCACGATCCGGGCCGCGGGCCGGATCGGCGCGACGGCAGGCAGCGCGCACGGGAGCGCGCCCGGGCGATCGCACGAGCCGGACACGCTGGTCCCCGACGTGCCTGTAGCGGTCAGCGCCGTCGACGTCACGGCCGTCACCGCAGCGGTCGCCGCCCCGCGTCCCAAGGCACGCCGGACGCGGCCCGCACCGCGGTTCGGGAACCGGCTCGCCGCTGCGGCCGCGGTCGCCGCCGTCCTGCTCTCGGCGGGCCTGCTCACGGGCGGCGCCGAGGCCCGGCCGGGGGACCCACTGTTCCCGGTCACGAAGGTGCTGTTCTCGGAGCGCGCCCACTCGCTCGAACAGGCCGAGGAAGTCCGGACGCATCTCGAGCAGGCACGGCAGGCCCTGCGGGACGGCCGCCACGAGGAGGCCGCACGGGAGCTGACCGAGGCCGCCGTCCATCTCGGCTCCGTCGGGATCGTCGCGGACTACGAGGAACTCGCCGGGCAGAAGTGGGCACTCGCCGGCGAGCTCGCCGCCGTGGCACCGGAGACGGTGACCGCGGCAGGTTCCCGGGACGCAGGGAGAAACTCCACGCCCGCGGCAGATCCCTCGCAGAGTCCGCCGGCGCAGGCTGCATCCTCGCCTTCAGCGGGATCGGGCGGAACGGCGTCGTCGTCCCGCACGGCGCGCGGGTCCACCACCTCGTCCAC
>JBFWRR010000001.1:63111-116208 GCA_050248815.1 Pseudonocardia sp.
GTCCACCACCTCGTCCACAACGACGTCCACCAACTCGGAGCCCGCCACGACGAGCGACAGCTCCGACACCGCCAGCACGGGCAGCGGCACCAGCACCGACAGCGGGCCCACCACCGGCGGCACCGGCACCGGCACCGG
Source organism: Pseudonocardia sp. (assembly GCA_050248815.1). Classification (GTDB taxonomy): domain Bacteria; phylum Actinomycetota; class Actinomycetes; order Mycobacteriales; family Pseudonocardiaceae; genus Pseudonocardia. The sequence goes on from JBFWRR010000001.1 coordinate 63,250, forward strand.
CGGCGACACCAGCACCGACAGCGGACCCGCCACCGGCGGCACCGGCACCGGCACCGGCACCGGCGGCGGCGGCGACACCAGCACCGACAGCGGACCCGCCACCGGCGGCACCGACACAGGCACCGCGCCCAGCGGCGGCGGGGAGCAGCCCGACCCGACTCCGGCCCCGGCTCCCGCGGAAGACGGGCCACCGGCACCCGCACCACAGCCGGCACCCGCACCCGCACCCGCACCCGCACCCGCACCTGCACCACAGCCGGGCTCCACAACCCCGACCGATGCGGCCGGGACCGGTACGGGCGGCACCGAGTCCTCCGGAGCTTCCCCTGCCTCGCAGGACGGCAGTTCCTCCACGACGGATCCGAACAGCGCGGACAAGCGCGCCCCGACGAGCACCTACGACAGCCCGACGAGCTCGGATCAGGCGAGTTCCGACGGAAAGGACACCGGCACCAAGGACACCGGCACCAAGGACACCGGCACCAAGAACACCGACACCAAGAACACCGACACCAAGAACACCGACACCAAGAACACCGACACCAAGAACACCGACACCAAGAACACCGACAGCTAGGACTCGACCGACACGAGCCCTGCCGACCACGACAGCCAGGGCTCGGACCGCGACAGCTCCGCCGACCAGGGGCCCCGGCGAGGAGTAGGCCCGACCACCCGGCGGCGGGGCCCGCCTCCCCGCCTGCCCCGGCCACGTCCCCGACCGACCCGGCGGCGGCCCGCGGCCCCCGGACGGCGTCCCGGCGGCCGCCCCGCCTCCCCGCCTGTCCGGCCGCTCCACCCGCTCCACCCGCTCCGCCCCGCCCCATCGCCCACCTGCCCGACCGGTTCGTGGCGGTGAACGCCACCGACGGGGGCGATCCCATTACCCCGGAGCAACCGGAAGAACAGGGTTGCGCAGGCCGATGAGCCGCCCTCCGGGACAATCCCGACCTCAGGACCCCGACGTGAGGACCCCGACGTGAGGACCCCGACGTGAGGACGTGCCCCCGGGACGAGGGTGACCGGTGCGGGAGCCGGGCCATGAGCACCGCCTGCGCAGGAGCCGGGCGATGAGCACCGCCGTGGTGGTCGGCAGCGGCCCCAACGGGCTCGCGGCGGCCGTGTCCCTGGCCCGCTGCGGCGTGCAGGTCACCGTGCTGGAGGCGGCCGACGAGATCGGCGGCGGCACCCGAAGCGGCGAGCTGATCCTGCCGGGGCTCCTGCACGACCACTGCTCGGCGGTGCACACGTTCGCGGTGGGCTCACCGCTCTACGCCGAGTTGGAGCTGGGCCGGTACGGCCTCCGGTGGTGCCGGCCGGAGATCGACTGCGTGCACCCGCTGGACGGGGGCCGCGCCGCGGTGCTGCACCGCTCGGTCGACGACACGGCCGCCGGGCTCGGCGTGGACGGAAGGCGCTGGAAGGCGCTGTTCGGCAAGCCGTCGGAGTCGTTCGACACCCTCGCCCCGGCCGTCCTCGGGCCGCTGCTGCGGATCCCCCGCCACCCGCTGCGCCTGGCCCGGTTCGGGCTGCCGACGCTGCTGCCCGCCGCGACGCTGGGCGCGCTCTTCCGCACCGACGAGGCCCGGGCGCTGTGGGGCGGCATCGCCGCACACGCGTTCCACCCGCTCACCCGGCCACTGACGTCCGCGATCGGGATGGGGCTGGTCGCGGGCGGGCACCGGTACGGCTGGGTGGTCGCGAAGGGTGGTTCGGGCTCGATCGGCCGGGCGCTGGCGGCGCTGCTCGCGGACCTCGGCGGCAAGATCGAGACGGGGGTGCGGGTGACGTCGGCGGCCCAGCTCCCGCCGGCGGACGTCACGATCTTCGATCTCGCTCCGGGTGCCGTCGCCGACATCCTCGGTGAGCGGCTCCCCCCGCGGATCGCCCGCGCCTACCGCCGTTTCCGGCATGCCCCGGCGGCGTTCAAGGTGGACTTCGCGGTCGAGGGCGGCGTCCCGTGGACCTCGCGCGACGCCCGCCGCGCGGGCACCGTGCACGTCGGCGGGACGCTCGCGGAGATCGTCGCCGCGGAGGCGGACGTGCACGCGGGGCGGCTGCCGCGACGCCCGTTCGTCCTGGTCGGGCAGCAGTACCTGGCCGATCCGCAGCGCTCCGTCGGCGACGTCCACCCGGTGTGGACCTACGCCCACGTCCCCCGCGGCCATCCCGGCGACGTCACCGCCGCGATCGTCGCGCAGATCGAGCGGTTCGCGCCCGGCTTCCGGGAGCGGATCGTGGGCACCGCCACCCGCTCGCCTGCGGAGTTCACCGCCTACAACGCGAACTACGTGGGCGGCGACATCATCACGGGAGCCACCGACGCCCGCCAGCTCGTCCTGGGCCCCCGCGCCACCCTGCATCCCTACGACGTCGGCGTGCCCGGCTACTTCCTGTGCTCGGCGGCGACCCCACCCGGCCCGGGCGCGCACGGGATGTGCGGCGCCCACGCGGCGGCCGCCGCGATCCGCCACCTCGACCGGACGGGCGGCTCATCGCAGCACCGATGAGTTCCCGGCGCCTCCGGCGTTCCACCTGACGACAGACCGACCGAGGGAGGCCCGAATGGACTGGAAGCTCGAAGTGATCGTCGTGGGGGTCACGGACGTGGACCGCGCGAAGGAGTTCTACGTCGACAAGCTCGGCTTCCACCTCGACGTCGACCACGCGATGGGCGAGGCGTTCCGCATCGTGCAGGTGACCCCGCCGGGCTCGGCGTGCTCGATCTCGTTCGGCGTGAACGTCGGCGGGGGCGAGCCGGGGGCGACGAAGGGTCTGCACTTCGTGGTCCCCGACATCGAGGCCGCCGCGGCGGCGCTGGACGCGGCGGGGGTGGAGCACGGCGGCATCCAGCACTTCGTGGACGGCGCGATGACGCCCGGCCCGCACCCGCAGCGCGAGGACTACAACTCGTTCGTCTTCTTCGCCGACCCCGACGGCAACGCGCTGGTGCTCCAGCACGTCAACCCGAAGTGACGGACCTGGAGGCGGCGTTCCAGGCCCACCGGCACGAGCTGCACGTGCACTGCTACCGGATGCTCGCCTCGTACGACGAGGCCGAGGACGCTGTCCAGGAGGCCTACCTGCGGGCGTGGAAGGCGCGCGACGGGTTCGACGGGACCAACCTGCGGGCGTGGCTCTACACGATCGCCACCAACGTCTGCATCGACGCCACCCGCCGCAGGGTGCGCGCCCGGACGGAGGTGAGCTGGCTGACCCCCTACCCCGACGCCGTCCTGGACGCCGGCGTCGACACCGACGGCCCGGACGCCCTCGCCGTGGCCCGCGAGACGATCGAACTGGCCTTCCTCGCCGCCCTGCAGGTGCTGCCGCCGCGGCAGCGGGCGGCGCTGGTGGCCCGCGAGGTCCTGGGGCTGCCCGCCGCCGAGACGGCCGCGCTGCTCGACACGTCCGTCGCCGCCGCGAACAGCGCGCTGCAACGGGCGCGGGCGACGATGCGCGAGCACCTCCCGTCGCACCGCGAGGACTGGGCCTCCCGCGAGCCGAACCCGGCGGAGCGCGAGCTCCTGGAGCGGTTCATCGACGCCCACGAGCGCTGCGACGCCGCGGCGGCCCTGTCGGTGGCCGCGCAGGACATCCGCGTGACCATGCCGCCCGCGCCGATGTGCTTCGACGGCCGCGACGCGCTGGCACCGCTCCTGGAGCGGGCGTTCGGCCCGGACCGGGACGGGGACTGGCGGCTGCTGCCGACGGCGGTCAACCGGATGCCCGCGGCGGCGAGCTACCTGTGCCGCCCCGGCGACACCGTGTTCCGCGGCTTCAAGCTGGACGTGCTGCGGGTGGAGGGCACCGAGGTCGCCGAGATCGCCGAGATCACGACGTTCGGCTGGTCCTGGTTCGCCCGGTGCGGCCTGCCGGAGGTCCTCGACACGTCGCGGTGACCCCGCGATCATGCGACCGCACAGACGATCGCGAAGCCCGCCCGCCGACCGTAGGCTTTCCCCGACGGGACGCGGGAGGCACGCCAATGGGCCAGGATGTCGCGGCACGGACGTTCACCCGGGCCGACCGCACGCGCTACCGGCAGAAGGTCCGGCGGTGCCTGGACGTCGTGGAGCGGATGCTGCGCGAGTCGCGCTTCGCGGGCGGTCGCCAGCTCATCGGCTGCGAGATCGAGCTGAACCTCGTGGACTCGCGCGGCGAGCCGGTGATGCGCAACGCCGAGGTGCTCGACGCGATCGCGAGCCCGGACTTCCAGACCGAACTCGGGCAGTTCAACGTGGAGTTCAACCTGCCGCCGCGCGGCCTCGCCGGGGACTCCCTCGCGGCCCTCGAGCAGCGGCTGCGGGCCGATCTCAACTCCGCGGAGACCGCGGCCCAGGACCTGGACGCGCACCTGCTGATGATCGGGATCCTGCCGACGCTCACGCCGGTCCATCTCGGCCCGGACGCGCTCACCTCGAACCCCCGCTACGCGCTGCTCAACGAGCAGATCTTCGCTGCGCGCGGCGAGGACATGCCGCTCTCCATCGACGGTGCGGTCGAGCGGTTGCGGACCACCGCCGAGACCATCGCCCCGGAGGCCGCGTGCACGAGCGTGCAGTTCCACGTTCAGGTCGCGCCGGAGTCGTTCGGCGCGTACTGGAACGCGGCGCAGGCCATCGCGGGGGTGCAGCTCGCGGTGGGTGCGAACTCGCCGTACCTGTTCGGCAAGGAGCTGTGGCGCGAGACCCGCATCGCGCTCTTCGAACAGGCCACCGACACCCGCTCGGACGAGCTCAAGGAGCAGGGCGTGCGGCCGCGCGTGTGGTTCGGCGAGCGGTGGGTGACCTCGATCTTCGACCTGTTCGAGGAGAACGTCCGCTACTTCCCGGCGCTGCTGCCGATCTGCGACGACGAGGACCCCGTCGAGGTCATGGACCGCGGCGACACCCCGACGCTGGGCGAGCTGCGGTTGCACAACGGCACCGTCTACCGCTGGAACCGGCCGATCTACGACGTCGCGAAGGGGATCCCGCACGTGCGCGTGGAGAACCGGGTGCTGCCCGCCGGCCCGACGGTCGCCGACACGCTCGCCAACGCCGCGTTCTGGTTCGGGCTGGTGCGCAGGCTCGCGGAGGACGAGCGGCCGGTGTGGTCGCGGCTGTCGTTCGCCGCGGCGGAGGACAACTTCCACGCCGCCGCCCGCTACGGCATCGACGCACGCCTGTTCTGGCCGGGTGCGGGCGAGGTGCCGGCCACGGAGCTGGTGCTGCGCCGCCTGCTCCCGCTGGCACACGAGGGTCTGGACCGGTGGGGGGTGGCGGCGTCGGTGCGCGACCGGCTGCTCGGGATCGTCGAGGAGCGGTGCCTGCGCGCGACGTGCGGTGCGCAGTGGCAGGTCGACACCGTGCACGCGCTGCACGAACACCACCATCTGGACCGCCCGGAGGCGCTGCGCCGGATGACGCTGCGCTACGCCGAGCACATGCACGCCAACGAGCCGGTGCACACCTGGCCCGTCGAGTCCTGACCGGCGGGGCGAGCGCGCGTACCGTCGCCCCATGGCGATGCGCGACTACCTCATCTCCGAGGTGGCCCTCGACCACGCCGAGGGCCACCTCTCGCGCCGGGAGGCGCTGCGGCGGCTCGGGCTGATGGGGCTGTCCGCGGTGGCGGCCTCCGGGGTGCTCGCGGCCTGCGCGTCCGAGCCCGCGCCGGTGGCACCCGCCGCGCCCGTCACCACCCCCAAGGAACCGGGCTACGACGTCTCCGCCGCCACGGCGCGCAGCACCGCGATCACGTTCGACGGCCCGGCGGGCACGCTCTCCGCCGCGTACGCCGTCCCGGACGGCGCGCCGAAGGGCGCGGTGCTCGTCGTGCACGAGAACCGCGGGCTCACCGACCACTTCCGCGCCGTCACCGGGCGCCTCGCCGGAGACGGCTACGCCGCGCTCGCGCCGGACCTGCTCTCCCGTGCGGGCGGCACCGCGGCGGTCCCGGACGCCACCGCGGCGCTCGGCGCGCTCGCCGCCGCGGACCTGGTCGCGGACCTTCAGGCGGGGCTCGCCGAACTCGGCCGCCGCCACCCGGGCCTCCCGCAGGCCGCGATGGGCTTCTGCTTCGGAGGCGGCATGGTGTGGCGGCTGCTCGCCGCGCCCACGCCCGCCCTCGCCGCGGCCGTCCCGTTCTACGGGCCGCTTCCCGACGGTGCGTCGTTCGAGGGAGACACGGCTGCCGTCCTCGCGGTCTACGCCGAGCTGGACCAGCGCGTCAACGCGACGCGGGACGCCGCGCAGGCCGCGCTCACGAGCGCCGGACTCGTCCACGAGATCGTCACGGTGCCCGGGGTGGACCACGCGTTCATGAACGACACCGGGCCCCGCTTCGACCCCGCCGCCGCGGCGGCCACCTACCAGCAGGTGCTGGACTGGTTCGGCACCCACCTCGCCACCACTTAGTGCAACCACCGAGGTAGTGCAACCACCGAGCCGGGAGCGCCGCGGACCGATGAGCACCGACCAGGCGCAGACCGACGCCACCCGCCAGGTCGCGCAGCTGCTGCGCGGCTACGTCATCACCCAGCTCATCGCGACGGCGGTGCGCTGCGGCCTCCCCGACCACCTCGGCGAGGACCCGGTCACCGCCGAGGAGCTCGCCCGCCGCACCGGCGTGGAGGCGGGGCAGCTGCGGCGCCTGCTGCTCGGTCTGGAGGGGCTGGGTCTCGTCGAACCCGGACAGGACGGCTACCGCGCCACCCCGCTCACCGCACCGCTGCGCCGCGGCGGCCCGCTGCACGGCCTGGCCCTGCTCGCGGGCGGTGAGTACTACCAGGCCTGGGCGGGGCTGGAGGAGGCGCTGCGCACCGGCGAGTCGGCGTTCGAGCAGGTCCACGGCCGCTCGCTGTGGACACTGCTCGACGACCGCTCGGAGGCCGCGACGTCGTTCGCCCGCTCGATGCGCACCAACACCGAGCACTTCCTGCCCGACATCCTCGCGCTGCACGACTACCCCGCCACCGGCGTCGTCGCCGACATCGGGGCGGGAGCGGGCACGCTCGTCGCGGGGCTCCTGGAGCGCCACCCCGGGTTGCGGGGGATCGCGTTCGAGCAGCCCGCCGTCGTCGAGCACACCCGCCGCGGCATCCGCGAGCGCGGGTTGGAGGACCGCTGCGAGCTCGTCGCGGGCGACTTCCTCGTCGAGGTCCCGGCGGGCGCGGACCTCTACGTGCTGCAGTCCGTCGTCCACAACTGGGGCGACGACGACGCGGTGCGCATCCTGCGCAACTGCCGGCGCGCGATGCGGCCCGGGAACACGCTGCTCGTCGTCGAGCGGGCACTGCAGCAGGTCGACGCGCTGAGCACCGCCGTGCACGACCTCACGATGCTCGTGCTGTTCGGGGGTCGCGACCGCACCGTGGACGGCTACCGCGCGCTGCTGGAGCGCGCCGGTTTCGAGGTCGTCCGCACGGCGTGGGGCGCCTCGGGGATCTGCCTGATCGAAGCCAGCGCTCAGGAGTCCGCCAGCTCGCCGAGGTAGTCGCTCGCGGAGTCGTAGACGAACGTGAGCAGCCGCGTCCCGGGCGGGCGCGTGCGCGCGCACCGCAGGGCGGCCACCACGTTCGCGGCGCTGGACAGCCCGACCGCGAGCCCCTCGGTGCGCATGAGGGTGCCCATCATCGCGACCGCCTCCGGCACGGTGACGGTGAGCTCCTCGTCGATCAGCGCCACGTCCAGGTTGGCGGGCACGAGCCCGACGGCGAGGCCCTGCAGCCCGTGGACGGCGAAGCGGTCCTGCACGTGCGAGCACCCCGGCGGGACGACGGCAGCGATGTGCAGGTCCGGGCGGTGGCGGCGCAGCGTCCGCCCGACGCCGGTGAGGTGCCCGCCGGTGCCGACACCCGCGACCAGCACGTCGGGCAGCTCCCCCGCGAACGCCTCCAGCAGCTCGACGGCGGTGGTGCGCTCGTGCATCGCGGGGTTCGCGGGGTTGGCCTGCTGGTTGAGCAGCACCCAGTCCGGGTGCGCGAACTGCAGCTCGATCGCCAGCTCGCCGTGCGAGTTGCCACCGCGGCGGTGATCGGACAGGACGATCTCGGCGCCGTACGCGCGCAGGAGCCGCTGCTTGGCGGGGCTGTAGTTGTCCGGGATGACGAGGACGAGCCGGTAGCCGAGCAGGGCCGCGACGATCGCCAGGCCGGTGCCGGTGTTGCCCCCGGTCGGTTCGAGGATCGTCTGCCCGCTCCCGCGTACGAGCAGCCCCTCCTCCTCGGCGGCGAGCACCATGCCCAGGGCGACGCGGACCTTGTGGCTGCCGCCGGGGTTCAGCAGCTCCAGCTTGACGAACACCTGCCGGTCCAGGTCCGCGGTGAGCCGGCCCAGCTCCAGTACCGGGGTCGCGCCGATCAGGTCCAGCAGCGAGCGGGCGATCACGAGGCACTCCGGGCCCGCAGCCGGACGGACTGGTTGCGTGTCACCACGCTGATCCGCGACCCGGCCGCCACGTCGTGGCGCACCAGCGCGTGGCAGCCGATCACCACGTCGTCGCCGATCGTGACCGGTCCGAGGACGCGGGCGAACGCGCCGATCTCGACCCGATCGCCCAGCCGGGGATGGCGGCGGGTCCGCGGGAGATCGGCGATTCCGGCCGCACCGAGGACGACGCCGTGCAGCAGGTAGCAGTCGTCGCCGACGACGGCGGTCTCGCCGATCACCGTCCCGGTGCCGTGGTCGACGACGAACCGCGCCCCGATGCTCGCCGCGGGGTGGATCTCCACGCCGGTGTCGACCTTCGCGTGCTCGGACACCGCCCTGGCGATCGTGCGCCGCCGCACACGCCCCGCCGGGGTGCGCAGCGCGGGGCGCAGCGGGGCCTGCAGCACGGCGTGCGCCACCCGGTGGGCCGCCACCGCGCGGTAGCAGCGGTAGGACCCGAGCACCTCCCGCCAGCTCCCGTGCGCCGCCGGGTCCCGGCGGGCGAAGGCGAGCAGGTCGGCCTCCGCCGCGTCGACGGTCGCGGGGGCGTCGGCCACCCAGCCGTCCAGCACGGCGCGGATCTCCCCGGCCTGCGGCCGGGCGAGCTCCCTCAGCAGGGCGGCCACCGCCGCCCGTCTCGCGCGCACCATCCCCGTCCCCCGATCAGGCCGCGAAGAGGTCGTCGAGCACGCGCTGGAAGCGCGCCTCGTCGCCGGGGCGGGTGCCGGCGATGACGTACAGGAACCCGCCCTGCGGGACGTGGGCAGCGGGCATCGTCATGAGCACGCCGCGGCCGGTGGCGGGCTCGAACGCGATGCCGGCGTCCGCCACCACCTGCAGGAACTTCTCCGCCCGCACCGGTGCCCAGGTCTGCGGGGTGAACCGCTGCCACAGCGTCGCCTCCGGCACCCGGGCCCGCAGCTCGAACAGGTGCGTCGACGTCGTGGTCCGGGCGTTGACCTCGGTGTAGGCGATCGTGCCTTCCCGGGTGAGGACGGCGTCCGCGGCCAGGTGGCCGCGGTAGCCGAGCGCGCGGTAGGCCTGCGCGAGCGCCCGCCCGCCCTCGACGAGGGCGCGCCGCTGCGGCGCCGGGAGCGTCCCCGCGGGCGTCACGTCCGCGACGAGGAGCCGGTCGGCGAACGCGAGGCTGCCGTCGCCGGAGAACGTGACGCCGCCGTCGGTCACGACGAACTCGGCGTAGTGGCTCGCGTCGACGTCGAGCAGCGCCTCCACCACGACCGGGTAGCGCCCGTCGGCGGAGGCCCATGCCCAGCGCTCGTCCCAGTAGGCGGCGATCCCGTCGTCGTCCAGGACGCGCACGTGGTGGCCGCCCACGTGCGGCGCGGCGACCCCGCCGGGACGCAGCACCAGCTCGTTGCCAGCGCCCGCGCCGCGGTGCGCCATCTTCACCACGGCGTCGTGGCCCGCGCCGCGCAGGGCCCGCAGCGCGCGGGCGCCCTCGACGGGGCTGCGGCAGACCGCGCCCGGCGCGATCGGCACCCCGGCGGTGGTGGCGACGGCGCGGAAGGTGGCCTTGCTGTTGGCGAGCTCGCTGCCGCCCTGGGCGAGGAACTCCGCGCCCGCGACCCGGTCGCGCACCCCGAGCAGGGTGACGAAGGCGTCGATCTCGGCGGACGGGAAGAGCGTCACCACCTCCTCCACCTCCCCGAGGTCGGCCGCGACCGCGGCGACGAACCCCGGCGTGACCAGCGCGTCCGGGTCGAGACGGCGCGTACCGTGCGCCCCGGGCGGGCAGACGTGCACCCGCACGCGACCCGTGTCGACCCCCGTCACGGAGCCGACGTGGCGCACGAACGCCGGGTCCGGCTCGTCCGAGACCACGACGACGTCGCCCTCGCGGGCGAACCAGAACACCCGCTCGGCCCAGGCCCGCGGGTCGGGCCGCAGGAACAGGGTCTCGTCGATGTCGTTGGCGATCAGCAGTCTCATCTCATCTCCATCCGGGAGCGGTGCCCGGTGTGCAGCCGCCCACCGGCGGCGAAGGGTGCGGGACGGCGCGACCGGTGCAGCTCCCAGACGCGGGCCACCAGCGCGTCCATCGCGGCGTGGCAGGCGGCGCGGTCCGGCGCGGTCACGACGGCGTAGCCGATGCCCGTCGAGGTCGTCTCGGCCATGTCGCCCATGGGCGCGCCGACCGGGAGCAGGACGGTGCGGTCCACTCCGGGGACCGCCGCGCGGACGTCCTCCTCGCGCACGCGGTTGACCTCCCCCGGCACGGACGGCAGGTGGGTCCAGCCGTGGACGCCGTCCTCGCCCGCGAGGGCCTCGACCGGGTCGCCGGTGTAGAGCTGGGTGGCGGCGGCCCACAGGTCCACGCCGATCGTCTTCTCCGCGACCCGGCCGAGCATGCTCCCGCCGGGCCGGCACGCCAGCTCGTTCGCGACGAAGGCGCCGGGCCCGCCGAACAGCTCGAAGTGGAAGACGCTGGTGGCGGCGCCGAGCGCGGCGAGCGCCCGCGCGGTGATCTCCGCGGCCTCCGCGTAGAGGTCGGGGTGGCCCGCGGGCGGATAGGCGATCGAGCGCATGGGACGGCCCGCCTTGGTGCACAGCAGCGGCTCGCCGTACTGCGACACCATCATCGTCTCGATCGTCCCGTCCCGGACGACGCCGTCCACGTGCCACTCCGGCGCGTCCACGAACTCCTCGACGAGGATGCGGCGCAGGTCGTCGTCCGCGCCCGCGGCGGCCACCACCTCCTCGGTGCTGTGCGCCACCGACACCGAGATCCCGCCCCCGGCGGCCACCGGCTTGACGATCACGGGGAACGCCAGGCCCGCCCCGGCGAGCAGCTCGCCGACCCGCGCCGCGTCGGTGAGGGCGTCGGTGAGCACGAGGTGGCGCGCCGTCGGGATGCCCGCCGCCTGCCAGCGCCGCTTCTGGACGGCCTTGTCACGGCAGGCCAGCGCGGTCTGCGGGTCGGCGGCGATCGCCCCGAGCTGCGCGCCCAGCACGGCCGCCGGGACCACGGCGTACTCGTGGGTGGTGAGCACCGCGTCGACCTTCGGCAGCGGTGCGAGCTGGTCGAGGTGGTGGATCGCCGACCACAGCGACTCCACGACCCGGTAGGAGTCCACGGCGCACGTCCGCGTGGCGAGCGCGCGCAGCCCGGGCGTGCGGTCCATGCGCCGCCCGTCGCCCGCCTCGTAGAGCACGGTGATCTCGTGGCCGCCGCGGTGCAGCGCGCGCAGCGCCTCGGGGCGCGCCCCGATGTGCAGGACGTGCATCGCTACCCCTCCCTCGGCGCGAAGTACTCACCGCACCCGCCGCGGCGGCGGACGTCCCAGGTGGCGCAGTGCAGCGAGCCGCCGAACTCGTAGACGTGGCGGAACGGCACCGTCAGGACCTCGAAGCCGAGCCCGCGCAGCAGGGCGTGCAGGCGGGTCTCCCGCTCTTCGCAGACCACCAGCTCCGGGGTCACGCTCAGCAGGTTCATCGACAGCCACCGCGAGGACTGGCAGTGCCGCGGCATGTCCTCGTTCGTGTAGGCGGGCTCGGGCGCGTCGACGAAGCGCCAGCCGTTGCGTGCGAAGAACGCCCGCTCCGCCACGCGGATCGGCCGGTCCGGGTTGGTGAGCACCAGGCCCGGGCGCAGCGGGACGAACGTGCAGTCGATGTGGGAGGGGAAGAAGTCCAGCGGGAAGTGCAGGGCGTGCACCCGCAGGCCGCGCGGGGTGAGCTCACGGCGCAGCCACTCGACGCCGGCGCGGTTGGTGGTCATGGACTCCTGGACGAACACGTCGCGGCCCATCCGCGTGATGTCGGCGGCGTCGAAGACGATCTCGTCCTGGGTCACGCAGAACTCGAAGTCGTGCATGCGGGCGTGGCGCTCCTCGAGGCTCAGCTCGAAGAACTCGCTGCGGTACATGCCCGCGTCCATCGACGGCTTGGGCGCGGCGGTCCACGAGACGCGCCGGTCGGCGGTCCAGTAGCCGCGGACCAGCTCGCGGTAGGGCAGGTACTCGAAGAACCGCGAGCGCCGCGACATCGTCGCCTCGACGATCTGGTTGCCCAGCGTGATGAGCACGTCGCGCGGGCAGACGGCGCAGTACTGGTTCTCGACGGTGAACGTGGGGGTGGCGATCGGGCCGCCGAACGCCTGGGCGCTGGGGCGGCGGCACGTGACGCCGAGGGACTCCAGCAGGGCGACGAGGCCGTCGAGCTCGTCGTTCGCGCGGGCGATCGTCGAGGCCGCCTTGGGGCCGGTGGGGAACGGCAGGCCGCGGTCGGGCCCGCGCAGCGCCGGGCGGTGGCCGGGCTCGGTGGGCTCGAAGAACGCGCCGTCCGCCCGGCCGACGACGACCTCCTCCAGGGGGTCCCACTCGTTCCACGAGTTGACCACCGGGACGTCGGTGGCGGCGTGCGGCGCCGGGATCCGGGCCGCGTCGATCAGGGTCATCGGACTGCTCCTTCAGGGGATCTCCAGCGGACGAAGCCGGGGAGGGCCGCGGCGATCACGCCCGCGGCGAGGACGGTGGACAGGCCGCCGACGGCGGCGGCGGTGCCGGGGGCGAGCACGCCGCCCAGCAGGCCCGCGCGCAGGTTCCCCAGCTGCGGGCCGCCCGCACCGACGACGAACTCGGCCGCGCTCACCCGGCTGCGGTAGGAGTCGTCGACGCTCGTCTGGGTGATGGTCGTGAGCAGCACGACGCTCACGACGTCCGCGATCCCGGCGGCGACGAGCAGCGCCACGGCCAGCGCGGGCACCGTGACCAGGCCGAACGCCGCGATGGCGACACCCCACGCCACGGCGGCCAGCAGCATCGCGCGGCCCTTGCGGGACGTGCGCGCCGCCGGGCCGGACAGCAGCGAGCCCAGCACACCGCCGATCGCGGGCGCCGCGACGAGCAGGCCGAGGGTCTCGGCCCGCCCGCCGAGGTTGACGTCGTTGATCGCGGGCAGCAGCGCCGTCGGCGCGGCGAGCAGGGTGATGCTCAGGTCGGTGAGGAACGCGCCCTTGAGCGCATCGCGGACGCGGAGGTAGCGCAGCGCGTCCAGGACGGCCCGCGCGCCGGGACGGGTGGAGCCCCCCTCCGGCGGCATCGCGGGCAGGCGCGCCACGCCGTAGATCGCCGCGACGAAGCTCAGCGTGTCGATCGCGTAGCAGATCCCCAGGCCGAACGACCCGGCGATCACCCCGGCGAGGATCGGCCCGGCCGTCGCGGCGGCGTGCATGGCGAGCGTGCCCAGCGCCGCCCCCGCGGCGAGTTGCCCGGTCGGCAGGAGCCGGGCCATGAAGCTGCGCCGGGCCGGGACGCCGATCGCGAGCAGCGTCGACTGCACGACGCAGAGCAGGTAGAGCAGCCACAGCCGCTCCCACCCGGCGAACGCCTGCACCGCGAACAGCGCGGAGACGACGATCTGCCCCGAGCCGGTGAGCAGCACGATCCGGCGCCGGTCGTAGGCGTCACCGAGCGTCCCGCCGAAGAGCGTGATCGAGAGAGTCGGGACCGCGACGCACAGCCCGATCACGCCGACCGCCACCGTGCTGCGGGTGAGCAGGTAGACCTGCAGCGCGACGGCGAACACCGTCATCTGCCCGCCGATCCCGGAAAGCGACTGCCCGATCCAGAGCCGGCGGAAATCAGGCGACTCCCGCAGCGGCGCGGGATCGAGCAGCAGGTTCTTCATCTCAGGCGATCGCGGTCGGCAGGAACTCGAGGTTGCGCAGGGTCGCCGAACGCATCCAGCGGGCCTCGCCCGCGGGGACCAGCGTCGGCGCGCGGTGCAGGCGGCCGATCAGCTCGTGCAGCCACACGGTGGCCAGCCGCGCCCCGACGCAGATGTGCGGGCCCCAGCCGAATCCCAGGTGCGGGTTCGGGGTCCGGTCGAGCGCCAGCTCCTCGGGCCGGTCGAAGCGCGCCGGGTCCCGGTTCGCGGCGGCGAACATCGTGATGACGACGTCGCCGCGCTCCATCGGCGTGCCGCCGATCTCGGTGGCGCGCGTCGCGACCCGGCTGGTGCCCTGCGCGGGCGCGGTGAACCGCACCAGCTCGTCGACCCCGGTGGCCATCAGCGCGGGGTCGCGCAGCCGCTCCAGGACGTCCGGGCGCTGCGCGAGCAGCTGCACCACCGCGCCCGTCGAGGCGAACAGCGTGCTGTAGCTGGCGTTGAAGATCGCGCTGACGGTGTTCTGCACGTAGGTGTCGGCCATGCCGGCGGTGCCGGGGTGGTCGCGCAGCACGCCGACCATGCCGGGACGGCGCGTGGTGGCGAACCAGTCGCGCATCATCGCGACCAGCTCCAGCCCGGCCGCCAGCCCCGGCTCGGCGTGCTCGGGGACGAGCCCGCTGTCCATGCGGCGGGTGAGCCCCAGGTAGATGTCGTGGTAGCTCGCCGGCTCCTCGACCCCCACCAGGTCGCAGGTGATCTGCAGCGCCAGCGGCGCGGCGATCTCGGCCATGACGTCGAACGTCTCGCCGGGCCGCCGCCTCGTGAGGATGCGGTCGAGCGTGTCTCCCGCGCGTCGGCACATGTCGGCCATCTGCTGCTCGCGCAGCGAACCGATCACGATGCCGCGCAGCTTCTTGGGCTCCGGCGGGTCCTGGGACTGGATGTTGATCCGCTCGTCCGGCACCTGCGCGCCGACCCGCCGCCAGTCGCGCGCCCACACGTCGCTGTTGCGCAGCACGTCGCGGCAGTCGTCGTAGCGCGTCAGCACCCACGAGCGCATCCCCTCGTGCCAGTGCACCGGGTCGTGCGCGCGCAGCTCGGCGTACACCGGGTACGGGTCGGTGATCGTCGCGAGGTCCAGCGGGTCGTAGCGGAGGGACGTGGTCATCGGCGGTGTCTTCTCTCGTCGTCTTCTCTCGTCGGGACGGGCGCGGGCGGACGGAGCCGGGCCCGGATCCACCGGGCCCGGCTCCGTCGGGTCGATCACAGGAAGTGGTCGTAACGCATGGCGCACCCCCCTCTCACCGTCATGGAAGCGGTCGTCCGGCCAGATCGCCGGACACCGAGAGGCACGTCCCCCGACCCGGCTTTACCGGGCGCTCTCGGCCTCTGCACGCAAGGTTGCGTGAGCGGTGGTGGGGCCGGACAGTGTCGTGAGGACGAGAAATGAGCTACCGGCGGGTAAGGGATTACTGACGGTTCGGCAAGGCGTGGGGTACGGCGTACCGGGGGGGTGTGGGGCAGGCCGGCTGCCGGGCCGGTGTTGACGAAGTACCGCAGTCGCATCAGCCTCCGGCTGACCCCCGGGGCGACGGTGCCCCCATCATCTCGATCGCGCCGGGGCCCGACGGTGTACGCATGGTCCTTCCCCGACTTCTGTCGGTGACGCGTGCGACTCTTGTCCGATGTGGCCTCGCGGCGTCGATGTCACATCTTGAGTCTTGACCACGACAAGCGCGCGGCAGCGCCGGTGAGAGGGGATCGATGCACCCGGAGAACGACCCAGCCGTACGTGACAAGGTCGCCCGCCTCATGGGCGTGCTCCGGCAGCTGGCCGCGGCGAAGTTCACGCCGACCCGGCACACCGACCAGTACCTCACGACGGTATGGCTCGACCATCTCCGGCGGTGCGGCGCCGTGGATAGCCCGGCAGGGCCGGGCGACGTGGTGGCACGCGTGTCCTCGGTGATCCTGGAGCCCGAGCCGCCCCGCCCGGCAGAGCTGGAGCACTGGTTGCAGCCCCGGCGGGACGACCTGGCCGAACCGCGGCTGCGTTCGGTCGGCCCGGTCGACGACGTCGACACCCCGATCGAGGACGCCCCCGGGGTCCGGCGCGCGTTCGACTCCTGGATCGCGGTCTGGCGGCGGTGGGCGGCGGAGGAGCGGAGCCGTCGCGAGCGCAAACAGGCGTACGACGAGCTGTTCGATGTGCATCGTCTCGCCGTCGAACAGCCCGAGTCGGTGGAGCTGGTCCTCGCCGCGGGGCTGCTGCACGTTCCGTCCGCCGGTGATGCGCGCGGGCTTCGGGTGCACATCCTTTCCCAGGCCGTGGAGGTCGAGCAGGACCTCGAGACCGGCGACATGGTCTGCACGCTGGCACCGGAGTCCGGGATCCGGCTGGAGGACGACGAGATCCTCTCCGGCCTCGACGGGTTCGACCTGTCCGGCAGCTCGATCCTCCGCGACAAGATGCTGGAGCAGGTGACGACACCGCTGGACCCGGCGCTCCCGGAGTTCCTGAAGGAGTGGTCCGCGCGTGTCCTGCAGATCCGCTACCAGCATTCGGACACCTGGTCGTCGGAAAGGCCGTCCGGACCCGCCGTCAGTACCAGCCCGGCGATCATCGCGCGCCGGCGCGGCGCCTTCGCGATCCGCACCTTCTACGACGCGATCACCCGCACCCTCGCCGACCCGCATCAGCCGGTCCCCCTCGGCCTCGCCCAGCTCGTCGAGGCGATCGAACCGGAGGACCGGGTCGCGTGGCTGGAGCGGTCAGGAGCGACGGCACCTGCCGCGCTGACCGAGCAGCCGCTGTTCCCGCTCCCGGCGAACGAGGAGCAGGCGCAGATCTTCAGCAGGCTCGGTCACGACAGCGGCGTCGTCGTCGAGGGCCCGCCCGGCACCGGCAAGACCCACACGATCGCGAACCTCGTGTGTGCGCTGCTCGCTCAGGGTCAGCGGGTGCTGGTCACCAGCGAGAAGGCGCAGGCCCTACGCGTGCTCCGCGACAAGCTACCGGCGGGGATGCAGGAACTCTGCGTGTCGCTGACCGACGCGTCCGCGAAGGGCGACTCCGACCTCAATCGCAGCGTCGGCACGCTCGCCAGTCGGAAGGCCGACTTCAACCCGTCGAGGCTGCAGCGCGAGATCGACGATCTCACCCGCAAGCGGGATGCGGCGGTGTCGCGACGCTCCACCCTCCTCGAGGGGATCCGCGCGGTCCGGGAGGCCGAGACGTTCGTCCATCCCGAGGTCGCCCCGGGCTTTCGGGGGACGCTCTCACAGATCGCGGACCGGCTGAACGAGACGGCCGCGGACTGCTGGCTCGGCACCGGCGTCACGGGTGAGCTGCCGCTGAGCGCGCAGGAGCTCGACGAGCTGCTCGGGCTGCTGCGTGAGGAGACCGAGGAGCGGATCGCCCGGCGGGCCCAACGCCTCCCCGCCGCAGGTCTGATCCCACCGGTGGAGCGGTTCGCCGCGGCGACTGCGGCCATCCGCGCCGGTGACGCCGCCCGCTCGGATGGCGGCGATGGTCTGGTCGGGGTGCTCGAGACGCTGCCGCCCGACCATCTGGCCCGGCTCGACCCACTGTGCCTCGAGATCACAGAACACACTGCGGCGCTGCGAAACCTGCCGCGCTACCGGGACGTCGCGCCGGCGGTGGTGGACCGGCTACTGGGCCACGGCGACCTGCACACCTGGCAGCGGGCCCTCGCGGAGCTTCCCGTCGTCGACGAGGCGGTCGGGCGCGACCGGGCCGCCGGTTTCGCCCAGGTGACCTCCGACGGCTCGGTGGACCCGTCTGCGGCCGCGGCCGCACTGGGTGCGTGGGCCACCGAGCTGGAGCAGGGCGGAAGGCAGCGGAGCCTCTTCAAGAGCGCGACGCAGAAGGCCGCCGAGCCGTACTTCCCCGTCGTGCGGGTCGACGGTCGCCCGTCGAGCGCTGCAGGGGATGCGCGGACGGCCGAACATGATCTGTGCGTCGGCATGATCGCGAGACATCTGAGGAACGTCTTCGGCCCGTTCGGGTTCGATATCCGGTTCGACGGGCCTCGCAGCGCGCTCGTCGAGCAGGCGCTCGCGATCCGCGTGGCCTGCGGCGCGATCGAGGCCGTCCGGTCCGCTGTCGACCGAGCCCGCCAGATGGTCGCCACGCTCCCTCCGGACGCCAGGCCGAGGCTCCGGTCGCTTGCCGAGGCCGCCCGGCTGGCATCGCTCGCCCAGGGCGTGGCGCATGCGCGTCGGGCCGCTCTCGCGCGGGCGGAGCTGGACATCGTCGCCGAACGGATCCGTCACGACGTCCCACCCGCCGAGCGGTCACCCGAGACACAGCAGTTGCTCGATGCGATCGCGGCGGCCGAGGATCACGCCTTCAACGAGGCGATCCGTGCCCTGCAGCGGGCCGAGCAGCAGGTGTCGCAGCAGGCGCGGTGCGACGAGCTCTATGCGAGAGCGCACCGGGCCTCGGCGTCGCTGGCCGTCGAGCTACGTCGCGACCCGGGTGCCGACACATGGCCCGGGCGGCTGCGCCGCTGGCCGCAGGCCTGGGCCCGCTCGGTCACCGCGACCTGGCTCGACTCCCAGGTGGCTCCCGGTCGCGAGCAGGAGCTCGAAGCCGCCCTCGAGGTCGTGACGTCCGACCTCGCGAAGTACACCGCGGACCTCGCCGCTGCCCGAGCGTGGCTCACCTGCCTCACCCGGATGACCGCCGCGCAGGTCCAGGCCCTGCAGTCGTACCGCAACTGCATGGCGAACGTCGGGAAGGGCACGGGCCTCTACGCCGAGCGCTACCGGCAGGCCGCCCGGGACGCGATGCAGGTCGCCCAGGCCGCCGTCCCGGCGTGGGTGATGCCGATCCGCCAGGTCCTCGCCTCGACCCCGCCCACCGCCAACGCCTTCGACGTCGTGATCGTCGACGAAGCCAGCCAGGCCGAGCTGACCAGCGCGTTCCTGCTGTGGCTGGCGCCGCGTGTGATCGTCGTCGGCGACGACAAGCAGTGCACGCCTTCGGAGGTCGCCAGCGGCGCCCTGCAGCCGATCTTCGATCGGCTCGACGCCGAGCTGCACGACTTCCCGAGCTACCTGCGCACCTCCTTCACCCCGAAGGACAGCGTGTTCTCGGTGCTCCGCAGCCGGTTCGGCCAGGTCATCCGCCTACGCGAGCACTTCCGCTGCATGCCGGAGATCATCGCCTGGTGCTCGAACATGTTCTACCGCGACGCACCGCTGGTGCCCCTGCGGCAGTTCGGCGCCGACCGGCTCGACCCACTGCGCACCGTGCACGTGCGCGGAGCCGAGGCCGAGGGCACGAGCAGTTCCGCACGCAACCGGGCCGAGGCGGACGCCATCGCCGGGTCCGTCGCCGCCTGCCTGCAGGACGACGCCTACGACGGGAAGACGTTCGGCATCGTCGTGCTGCAGGGGCAGGCGCAGGCCGATGTCATCCGCAACGCGCTGCTGCAGTACCCGGCGGTCGCCGAGCAGTGGGACGAGCGCCGGATCCGGGTCGGGACCCCACCCGACTTCCAAGGCGACGAGCGGCATGTGGTCTGGTTGTCGATGGTGCGCGCCCCGAACTCTCCCAACAGCTCCCTGACGAGGCGGGAGTTCGAGCAGCGCTTCAACGTCGCCGTGTCCCGGGCGCAGGACCAGCTGTGGCTGTTCCACTCGGTGACCCTCGACCTGCTGCGGCCCGGCGACCTCCGTCGCGAGCTGCTCGACTACATGACCTCGACCGGTGCCGGGATCGTGCCGCCGCTGGTCGACGGTGTCACCAGAGGCCGCAGGCACCCGGAGTTCGACTCGCTTCTCGAACAGCGCGTCTACCTCGACCTGATCGCCCGCGGGTTCCATGTGACTCCGCAGGTGGAGAGCAACGGACGCCGGATCGACCTGGTCGTCACCGGCGCGGCCGGCAAGCTCGCCGTCGAGTGCGACGGCGACGCCTTCCACACGACTCCCGAGCAACGGTTGAACGACCTCCACCGCGAGCAGGAGCTGAAGCGGTGCGGCTGGACATTCGAGCGGATCCGCGGCTCCGAGTACACGCTCGACCCGGAGCGCGCGATGGCGCCCGTCTGGGCCACTCTGGACCGATTGGGCATCGGCCCACTGGGCAAGGTCTGCGACGGATCGTGGACGCCGTGGCAGCAGACCGGCAACACGTTCGCGGAGATGGTCGATGCCGAGTCACCGGCTCCGGTGACGCTGTGACTGACACTGTGACGCCGCACCGTCGTCGTCGGCCTCAAGGTGAAGGTGGGGTCATCCGGCCGACCTGAAGGCCGCATAGCGGCGTTCGAGCAGCTCGGCGTCCGGCCGCTCGATGCGCGCCCTCGGCACCACCATCAATCGCTTGCCGTGACGGCCCTTCAACCCGTGCTCCAGCATCGGGCCGTCGATCTCCTCCAGCAGGTCGCGACGGATCTCGACGACGAGGTCGGGCCGGATCCCCAGCACCGACGCGTCGTACGCCGCATGGTGGATCTTGCACATCGCCAGTCCGTTGCGGACGGCCGGGATGCCGGCTTCCTCCCGGTCCGCGACGATGTGCGCCGCATCCAGCAGCTCGGGGTGCCGCAACGCGCACACCGCGCACCGGGTCTCATAGGCACGCAGGACCGAGGCCCGGAACACCGGCTGGTGCAGGCGCCGCCTGGTCTGCTGGAGCAGGTAGCGCCGCAGGGGCTCACTCACGTGCTGACCCTCGGTGACCAGGCCCTCGGTGACGTTCGGGTCCACGACGAACTGCTGCTGCTCGCGCTCCTCCCACAGCAGGTAGACCGGGTAGATCGGCTTGTACACCCCGGGTGCGATGCCGAAGAACCAGATCAACGGGACCTTCTGGCGCATCGCCTCACGCAGCGCCCGGTTCTCGGCGTGGTTCGGGTCGTCGCCGCGCCACTTGTAGCGCAGCAGCCCGTCCGGGCCGACCGCGTCCTCGTAGGGGCGTGTGCGATTGTCGGGCGTGTACACGGTGCGGATCGAGAGCGCGGCCGTGAGCTGGCGGGGCTTGCGGATCCCGCGCTGGCGGTCCATGAGCGCGAACGGCTCGCCGTCGATCTCGAACTCGCGCAGGTCCTCCGACGAGATCGGCTCCTCGCCGTCGTGGGTGCGGATCGTCAACCACAGCTGAGCCTCTCGGCGGATGCGGGCGTCCAGGTCGCCGATGGGGAGCTCGTCAGCCATTACCTGCCAATCGCGGGGCGGCCATCCTCCCACCCGCTCGCGACACGCCGCGGCCAGGAGTCGGGCACGGACTCGGCCACGAGAGCGCCGGCGATCGGGCCCACGGCGCGTCCGGTCGGACCGCAGCGCCTCGGGTCCGGCCGTCTCGTCACGGTCCGGCCGGGTGCGCCGCCGCTTGCGGCTGCAGTACGGCGACGTCCTCGTCCGGAGCAGCACCGCGGCTCGCGAACAGGTCGAGACGTCGCCGCGCCACGACCCGCTCGTCGTCGTCGAAGAGGCCGTCGAAACGCGGGTCGAGCGCGAGGGCCTCGACCGTCAGGTCCGGACGCCCCACCTGCCAGAGGCGGACGAAGCCGTCGCTCGGGGTGGCGGTCGCCAGCAGCCTGCGCGCCGCGCCGACGCTGCCGAGCTCGTGGACCATGTCCCGCAGTCCGCGCGGGTCGTAGGCGACCTCGACCCGGCTCCGCTCCATGAGCTCGAAGATCGCGCGGGCGAACTCGCCGTCCTCCGGCCCCGCCGGCTGCTGCGGGATCATCGAGGCGAACCCGCGCTCGTCCTGGCGGTCTCCCGACGCCACCTCGGTGCGCCTGCGCACGTACCCGCGCAGGGCGTCGACCGACGTGAACACCTCGCAACCCAGCTCGGCCAGGCGGGGCAGGTCGGCTTCGTCCGGGTCGAGCTCGAGGATCACCGGCGAACCCTGCCCGGCCTGCAACCCGTCCGCCCAGTACGCCTCCGCCACCGCGAGCACCGCACCGGTCCGCGGATCGGCGATCTCGGCATCGAGATCCGGCCGGGCGAAGCCCAGATCGACGAGCTCATCCACGAGCACCCGGATCTGGACGGCGCGCGCGTCCGTCTCCTCCGGATCGGCCGACACCTGGATCGCGTCGAGCCGGGTCCACGGCCGTGTCCCGGCCAGCAGCTCGCCGAGGAAGGTGTTGGCGGCCGCGGCGAGCAACTCGCGACGGGCGGTCAGGAAGTCCCGGTAGTTCTCGACCCGCCACAGCGTGGGGTCCTCCGGCAGGAACTGCGATCTCCGCGCCACCGCGTCGAGCGACCCGAGATGACTCTCCGGCGCGAGACCCGACAGATGCATCGCCGAGGACGGCGCGAGGAAGGCGAGGTTGGCGACCTGGTTGATCTCGGCCCGGCCGTACCCGGCCTTGCTCAGCATCGCCTTCGGGAAGATCTCGTGGACGGTGACGGCGGCCGCCTCCGCGCCCAGCGGGCGCGCCGTGACGAGGTCGCGCGCTGCGGTCACCCGGGTCAGCAGGTAGACGAGCGGATAGGAGCGCGCCCCGCGGCCGACACCCTCGAAGTCCTGCGCATCGATCGTCATGTTCCCCTTGCGGGTGCGGGCGAGTGCCGCGATCACGCCGTCGATCCCCGCCTTGTCGACGGTCTCCAGGTCCTTGGCGAGGTACGTCTCGGTGGAGCCTGCGAACCGTCCCCGCAGCGCCGCGTGGACATACCAGTACAGGGCCTTGTCGGCCTCGGGGCCGTCGGCGAAGCGGCCGCCGCGGTTCTGCAGGTGGCGCGAGATCACCGGCACGGCGTAGCGGCCCATCAGCACCCGGTCGTGGTCGAGCCCCAGCCTGCCGACGGCCAGATCGTCGAGGAAGTGGTCGACGTGGTGCAGCGCGGCGTTCAATGCGTCCTGGAACTCGGCGGCGGAGACGTCCTCGAGCGCGGAGAACGGCGCACGGCCCGTCGCCACCGCGTTGACGTTGCGCAGCAGCCAGTCGGGCGTGAACGAGAAGCCCCCGTGACGCCAGCGTTCGAGGTTGCGGCTCATGGTCGGTCGGGCGTCGCCCCATTCGGAGCAGATCCGAGCCAGCGCCAGATCGCCCTTCGAGAGCTTCGTGCCGCCGGAGTTCACCCGGTTGAAGATGTCGACGACGACGTCGACGGTCTTGTCCGCGCCGGTGATCGCCTCGACGTGGAAGACGCGTTCGAGGATGTTGCGCACGCGCGTGATGCGGTCGACGTAGGTGGAGAAGCGCTGACGGGTCTCCGGGTGGGCGTACAGCATCGCGTAGATGTCGTCGGTGCCCCGGACGAACAGCGCTGTCACGTCGACCCACCGGGGATCGTCCTTCATCTTGATCGGCGCGTGGAACTGGAACCCCTCGGTCTGCACGTTGAACCGCAGTCCTGCGAACGCCCCGGCGTCACCGTCGAAGAACGCGGGCGGGCGCCCCCGGACGATGCCGTAGAGGGTGGTGACCCGCTGCTGGCCGTCGAGCAGCATCTGCTTGGGACCGACCGGCGTCATGCCGCCCCGGACCGCCTGGCCCTGGCCGTCGGTCTCCCACACGAGCAGCGCACCGACCGGGTAGCCGTGGTAGAGCGACCGCATCAGTCCGCGCACCTGGTCGCGGTTCCACACATAGGCGCGCTGGAACTCCGGAAGGAGCATCGAGCCCGCGTCGATCTGGTCCAGGATCGTACTCAACTTCGCCACGCCGCCCCCCGCGTTCCGGTCCGCCCGTCCCATCGGCAGGTAAAGACGACGCGTTACCCGCGACGTGTCGAGCCCCGCCCCGACCCCGCCTCGACACCGCCGCCCGGGCAGCAGCGAGGCGCGCGTTCGCACCGGTGAACCGCACGCGGAAGGATGGCGCCGGGAGGTGGGACCCATCGCCGAGACCTGGACGGCCGCGCGCTGCGCGCAGGAATGGGGCGTCAAGCCCGGGACGTGGGCGGGCTACGTCTCGCGCGGCCAAGCACCACCGCCGCTGCCCGAGCCGGACGCGCGTGGGCGGAAGGTGTGGGACGCCGAGGCGGTGCGGTCGTTCCCGCGGCCGGGGTCGGGGCGCTCGCGGGCCGGTGCGGGGCCGGAGGCCGACGCGTTGCTCGCGGAGATGCGGGCGGTCGCGGCGGAGGTCGAGTACCTGCGGGGGCGGCAGCGGGAGCTCCTGCGCGCGGGACGCGGGCAGGGGCTGGAGATCACGCCGATGGCGAAGGCGCTGGGGATCTCGCGGCAGACGGCGTACAGCTGGCTCGACAGCTGACGCCCCGCGCCGCCTGCCGCACGGCTCCTGTGCCCAGACGCCGTGCACACCGCAGCGCGCCGTGCACACCGCAGCGCGCCGGGCACACCGCAGCGCGCCGCGCACACCGCGACGCGGCCGTGCACACGTCCCACCATCCGCACCGCGACACCACGGTGTGCACCGCACCAGGGGATATGCACCGCGCCGCGGGACATGCACCGCGCCGCGGGATGTGCACCGCACCGGGCGACCGGACGTGCACCGCACCGCGACCCAGGGCGCCCCACGCCCCCGGGGCGCACCGCGACGCGCCGTGCACACCGCGACGCGGCCGTGCACACGTCCCACCATCCGCACCGCGACACCACGATGTGCACAGCACCGCAGGATGTGCACCGCGCCCCGGGATGTGCACCGCACCGGGCGACCGGACGTGCACCGCACCGCGACACAGGGCGCCCCACGCCCCCGGTGCACACCGCGACGCGCCGTGCACACCGCGACGCGGCCGTGCACACGTCCCACCATCCGCACCGCGACACCACGATGTGCACCGTGCCGCGGAGGGTGCACCGCGCCGCAGGATGTGCACCGTGCCGCGGAGGGTGCACCGCGCCGGGGATATGCACCGCACCGCAGGACATGCACCGCACCCGGGGATACGCACCGCGGCCCCGGGACGTGCACCGCGCCGCAGACTGCACCCGGAGACGTGCACGCGCCGCGCATCCCCCCGCGGCCGGGCGCCGCGCCGGAGCACGACGCCCGGCGGACACGGGAGCCCGGGCTACCAGGCGTGCACTCGTCGGCCGTCTCGGCGGTCTCGGCGGCGGCGGACGCGAATCGTCGCGCCGACGCAGACCACGGCCTCTGTGCCTTCCAGCGGCGTGCCCCGCGTGGGTACCCGGGTACTCGTGCCGGACCGCCGGGAGGGGGACCCGCCCTTCTCCGCCGAACGGATCGTGGCCTCCCGGTGCTCCACGTCACAGTGTTGCAGCTTCAGGCCGCAGGTTCCAGGTCGCCCGCCCGCCACAGCCGGGCGTACGCGCCATCCGCGGCGAGCAGGTCGTCGTGGGTGCCCTGTTCGACGATCCGCCCGCCGTCGAGCACGACGATCCGGTCCGCGCGGGCGGCGGTCGCCAGCCGGTGGGCGACGACGACGGCGGTGCGGCGGGAGGTGAGGCGGTCCCCCGCGGCGAGAACGGTGGCCTCGGTCGCCGCGTCCAGTGCCGCCGTCGCCTCGTCGAACAGCAGGAGGTCCGGGTCGACGAGCTCGGCCCGGGCGAGCGCGACGAGCTGGCGCTGCCCCGCGGAGAGGCCCTGCCCGCGTTCCCCGACGGGGTGGCGGAATCCGTCGGGCAGGCCCCGCACCAGCTCCAACGCCCCGACGGCCCGGGCGGCGGCCTCAACCTGGGCGGGGGTGGCGTCGGGGCGGCCGTAGGCGATGTTGGCGGCGACGTCGCCGGTGAACAGGTGCGGCTCCTGCGGCACGATCCCCAGCCTGCGCCGGTAGGCCGCCAGGGGGAACGACCGGACGTCGGTGCCGTCCACCCGCACGGCCCCGGAGTCCACGTCGTAGAAGCGGGCGAGCAGCTTCACCAGCGTGGACTTCCCCGCCCCTGTCGCCCCGACCAGCGCCACCGTCTCCCCCGGCGCCACGCGCAGCGACACCCCGGCCAGCGCGGGACCCGGTGCGCCGGTGTAGCTGAAGCGCACCTCGTCCAGGACGACCTCGCCGCGCAGCCGCGCAGGTACCGCGACCGGCTCCGCGGGATCGGGCAGCGACGCCGGGGTGCGCAGCAGCTCCCCGATGCGCACCAGCCCGATGCGGGCCTGCTGGTAGCCGTCGAACACCTGCGAGAGCTGCTGCACAGGCGCGAAGAACAGACCCAGGTAGAGCAGGAACGCGGTCAGCACGCCGGCCGTCAGCGTCCCGTCCGCGACCCGCCACGCCCCGACGGCGAGCACCGCGGCCTGGGCGAGATCCGACAGCAGCATGACGAACGGGAAGTACGTGGCGATGTAGCGCTGGGCGCGCAGCCGGGAGCGGCGGTAGGCGAGGCTGCGGTCGGCGAAGCGGGCGGCGCTGCGCTCCTCCCGCACGAACGCCTGGGCCACGCGCACACCCGTGACGTTCTCCTGCATGTCCGCATTGACCACGCTCACCCGCTCGCGCGCCTCGGCGTATGCGGCCGAGGAGTAGTGGCGGAAGACCAGCGTCGCCGCCACCAGCACCGGGAGCACGGCCAGGGCCACCAGGGCGAGCTCGGCATCGGTGACGAGCAGCGCCACGGCCACACCGCCGACGGTGAGGACGCTGACGACGGCCTGCGCGAGCCCCGTCTGCAGGAACGTGGACAGCGAGTCGACGTCCGTGGTGAGGCGGGTCATGATCCGCCCCGAGAGCTCGCGCTCGTAGTAGTCCAGGCCCAGCCGCTGCAGGTGGGCGTAGCTGCGCACGCGCAACAGGTAGAGCAGGCTCTCCCCGGCGCGGGCGGTGACGACGGTCTGCGCGGCGACCACCAGCCAGCCCACCGCCACCACCGCGAGCCCCAGGCCGACGGCGCCCAGCAGGACCTCCGGGTTCCGCGCGGTGATGCCGCCGTCCACCGCGACCCGCGCGATCGACGGGAACGCGAGCGTGGTCGCCGCGTCCAGGGCGACGAGCAGGATCGTCAGCGCGAGCAGCCACCGCACGGGCCGCAGCAGCCGCGCGAGGCGGAACGCCGGATCGGGCGTGGCCGCGTTCTCACCGGCGGTGCGCGGGGTCTCGGTGGCGGGCGGGAGCGCGTCGACGGCCGCGAGCAGCTCGGGCGTCGCCGGGATCCCGCCGACCAGCCCGGCACCGTGCCCGCCACCCATGCCGCCGCCCATGCCTGCACCCATGCCCCCGCCCATGCCGGTACGGCCGCCCGCGGTGCCCGCCTCGACGGCCCGGACGGCGCGGGTGAGCGCCGGGTCCGAGGCGGCGGCCGTGCGATCGGGCCACAGCTCCGGGGTGATCCCCTCCTCCCCCGCGCAACGAACGGCGCGTTCGTCCAATCCAGTTGGACGAACGGGCCGTTCGTCGGTCGAAGGCGGCGGGCCGGAGTCCGGCGCCGCCATCACCCGCCGGAACAGCGCGCACCGCCCCCGCAGCTCCGCCTCGGTGCCGACGTCCACAACCCGGCCGGCGTCGAGCACCGCGATCCGGTCGGCCAGGGCGAGCGTCGAGCGCCGGTGCGCGACGAGCAGCGTCGTGCGCCCGGCCATCACGGCCCGCAGGGTCTCGTGGATCGCGGCCTCGGTCGCGGTGTCGACGGCCGACGTGGCGTCGTCCAGCACGAGCACGCGCGGATCGGTGAGGACGGCCCTGGCCAGCGCCACCCGCTGGCGCTGCCCGCCCGACAGGGTGAGCCCACGTTCGCCGACGACGGTGTCGTAGCCGTCGGGCAGCGCCGCGACGAACGTGTCCACCTGGGCCAGCCGGGCCGCGGCGGCGATCTCGTCGTCGGTGGCGTCCGGACGGCCGTAGGCGATGTTGGCGCGGATCGTGTCGGAGAACAGGAAGGCCTCCTCGAACACCACGCCGAGCTCCCCGCGCAGCTCCGCCAGCCGCAGCTGTGGCAGGGGCACGCCGCCGAGGCGCAACTGCCCGGCCTGCGGGTCGTAGAAGCGGGGCAGCAGCAGCGCCACGGTCGACTTGCCGGAGCCCGGCGGCCCGACCAGCGCGAGCGTCTCCCCCGGCGCGACGGACAGCGACACCCCGTCGAGGACGGGTTCGCGCAGGCTGTAGCCGAAGCGGACCCCGGCGAGTTCCACGGACAGCGGCCCGTCCGGAAGGGGCACCGGCGAGGCCGGGTCGGCGACCTCCGGCTGGGCGTCGATGAGGTCGTACACCCGCTCGACCCCGGCCCGCGCGAGCTGCCCCGAGACGACCAGCGCGCCGATCAGCCGCGCTGGCCCGACGAGCTGGGCGACGTAGGCGGTGAAGGCGAGGAAGGTACCGAGGCTGATCGCCCCGTTGAGGGCGAGCCAGCCGCCGACGCCGATGACCCCAACCTGCCCCAGCGTGGGCAGGGCGAGCAGCGTCGGGTTGAGCCGGGAGGTCATGCGGGCGGCTCGCATCCGCTCGGCGTAGAGCGCCCTGGCGCGGCCCTCCAGGGCGCCGACCTCGCGCGCCTCCTGCCCGAAGCCCTTCACCACCCGCACGCCGGTGACGGTCTCCTCGACCTGCTGCGCGACGTCCGCGGCCCGCTGCTGTGCCGACCACGTGGCCGGGAACAGCCGCCGCCGCGACCGCACCGTCACCCAGCCCGCCAGCGGCAGCAGGACCAGCGCGACCGCGGTGAGCATCGGGGACAGCCACAGCATCGCCGCGATCGACGCGAGGAGCAGCACGAGCGTCCCCAAGGACAGCGGCGTGATCGACAGCAGCGACTGGACGACCTGCAGGTCGGTGATCGACCGGGAGACCACCTGACCGGTGCGCAGCGCGTCCTGGCGGGGGCCGTCGAGGCGCTGGACGGCGGCGAACACCTGCCGGCGCAGGTCGTGCTGGACGTCCAGGGCGAGCCGCCCGCCGAGGTAACGCCGCACGAACGCCGTTGCGAACCGCAGCAGCCCCAGCGCCACGAGGGCGACCACGATGCCCCGGAGCTCCTGCGTGGAGCCCGCCACCGCGTCGTCGACGACCACGCGTACGAGCAGCGGCACCACCGCGTCCGATCCGACGCCTGCCACCGCCGCGAGCAGCGCCCCCGCCATGACCGCCCGGTGCCGCAGGCACGCCCCCACCAGGCGGCGGATCCAACCGGTGGGAGCGGGGTTCACCGGACCACGTTACGTCGCGTCACCGGTCAGTCGACGGACGTCGTCCCCACCGGCGGGAACGCCGAGCCGGGTGCGTCGAGGTCGTACGCCCCGCCGTCGACGCACTCGGGCCCGACGACGTACTCGCCGAGATCGGCGCGGTCCTGCGCGTCCAGCGGCCCGAACAGGGCGACGACGGCGGCACGCGCGACACCGGCCTGGGCCGCGTCCGCCCCGAACCCGGGCGCGAGGACGGCGGCGTACTGGAAGGAGTGGCACTCGGCCTGCGCCTCGTCGGTGTCGTCGACGAAGTGGCTGTACTCGTGGCCGAGCGTGGCGAGCGCGGTCGCCACGGCCTCGTCGGGTGCCGCGCGCAGCCCCGGGTCCCGCGAGTAGGCGGCCAGTGCGGCGCAGTGCACGTCGGCGAGCTGCAGCGAGGTGGGCAGCCCGGTCTCGTCGTCGTAGAGGACCTGCCCGTCGACGACGAACCCGTCGGAGGTCTCCTCGCCGAACTCGGCGGCGAGGCCCTCCTGGTCGAGGCAGCGCAGCGGGACCGTCCGCCCCGATGCCCGGGTGACCGCCTCCGCGACCAGCCGCTCGTCGGCCGGGGACACCGGGGACACCGGGGACGGGTCCGGCGTGCACCCGGCCAGCGCGACCAGCACCGCAACCCAGGCGATCAGCATCTTCATCGCCCGGTCTGTCGCCACCCGCAACCCCGCGTTACCGAGATCGTGTCCAGCACGTGGGACGCGCGGAAGGCCGGGCCGCCCCGGGGACGTTGGCCACGGCATGACCCACGTCCCGAACCTCGTCCTGAACAACGGCGTCGAGATCCCCCAGCTGGGCTTCGGGGTCTTCAAGGTCGACCCCGGCGAGACCGAACGGGCGGTGTCGACGGCCCTCGAGGCCGGCTACCGGCACATCGACACGGCGGCGCTCTACCGCAACGAGCGGGAGGTCGGCGCGGCGATCGCCCGCTCCGGTCTGCCCCGTGAGGAACTGTTCGTCACCACGAAGCTGTGGAACTCCGACCAGGGCGACCCGTCCGGCGCGCTGGAGGCGAGCCTGGAGCGGCTCGGGCTCGACCGGGTGGACCTCTACCTGATCCACTGGCCGGTGCCGAGCGCGGGCCGCTACGTCGACGCCTGGCGGGGCCTGACGAAGCTCGCCGAGGAGGGCCGCGCACGCGCGATCGGCGTCTCGAACTTCCAGCCCGCGCACCTGCAGCGGCTGATCGACGAGACCGGCACCGTCCCGGCGATCAACCAGGTCGAGCTGCACCCGCGGTTCCCGCAGGCGCGGCTGCGTGCGTTCCACGCCGAGCACGGCATCCTCACCGAGGCGTGGGGGCCGCTGTCGCAGGGCGGCGACGTGCTGCGCGACGACCGGGTGCGTGCGGTGGGCGCGAGGTACGGCAAGTCGCCGGCGCAGGTGATCCTGCGCTGGCACCTCCAGCTGGGTAACGTCGTGATCCCCAAGTCGGTGACGCCGTCGCGGATCGCGGAGAACCTCGACGTGTTCGACGTCGAACTGGCCGCCGAGGATCTCGCGGTGATCGACGCCCTCGCCACCGGGCAGCGGATCGGGCCGGACCCGGACACGTTCGCCGCGGGCGTCTGAGCGCGGCGAGCGCCGGATCCCCGGCGCCGATCCCGACCGCCCGCCGGCGATCACTCGGTAGGCTCCGCCGTGACTGTGTCGCGCGTCACCGGGGAGCCACCGATGCCTGCCCAGCCCGCCGCCCCGCCCACCACCTACTGCGCCGTCCTCGCCCGCTGGGCGCAGCAACGCCCCGACGCGGTCGCGATCTCGTACGCGGGCGAGGAGACCACGTGGGCGCAGCTCGCAGACCGGGTCGCGCGGCTCGCGGGCGCGCTGCGGGCAGCCGGGATCGGCCCGGGCGACCGGATCGCGGTCCTGGACCTCAACCACCCGTCCTGCCTGGAGCTCACGCTCGCGTGCGCGCAGATCGGGGCGGTGAACGCGGTGGTGAACTTCCGCCTCGCGCCGCCGGAGATCGTCTACGTGATCAACGACGCGGGCGCGCGGCTGCTGTTCGCCGGGCCGGAGTTCGCGGCGGCGGTCGAGCAGATCCGGGAGAAGCTGCCGTCCGTGGAGCGGGTCGTCGCGGTCCCGCAGGAGTACGAGTCCTGGCTCGCGACCGGCGAGCCCGACGGCGCCGTCCACGACTCGTCGCCCGACGACTGCTTCGTCCAGCTCTACACCTCGGGCACCACCGGCTTCCCGAAGGGCGCGATGCTCACCCACCGCGGCATGCTCACCCATGCCGCCAACGTGACCGCGGACGTCACCATGGACCCCTCGGCGGTCGTGCAGGTGTGCATGCCGCTGTTCCACGTCGGCGGGACGAGCTACGCGCTGCTCGCGATCCACGCGGGCGCGCGCATCGAGATGATGCGCGTCCCCGAGCCCGGGGCGGCCGCGGCGATGATCGGCGAGAAGCGGATCACGCACACGTTCTGGGTGCCCGCGCTGATGGCGGCGATGACGCAGGTCCCGGGGGTGGCCGACCTCGACTTCTCCTCGCTGCAGTCCCTGTCCTACGGGGCGTCCCCGATGCCGCTGCCGGTGATGCGTGCGTGCCTCGCGCTGTTCCCGGGCGTGATGCACCAGGTCTACGGCATGACCGAGCAGTGCGGCGTCGTGTCCTCGCTGGGGCCGGAGGACCACGCGAACCCCGAGGTCGCGCACCGTCTCGTCTCGGCGGGCAGGCCCATCCACGGCGTGGAGATGCAGATCCGCGACCCCGCCACCGGCGAGCCCGTGCCGGTGGGCGAGCCCGGCGAGATCTGGGTGCGCTCGACGCAGGTCATGGGCGGCTACTGGGGCAGGCCGGACGCGACGGCCGCCACGGTCACCACCGACGGCTGGCTGCGTTCCGGCGACGGCGGCCATGTGGACGCGGACGGCTACTTCTACGTCACCGACCGGATCAAGGACATGATCATCTCCGGCGGGGAGAACATCTACCCGGCCGAGATCGAGCGCGTGGTCGCCGAGCACCCGAGCGTGGCCGACGTCGCCGTCATCGGGGTGCCGGACGACCGTTGGGGCGAGGTGCCCAAGGCCGTCGTCGTCGCCGCGCCGGGCGAGCGGGTCGACCCCGAGGTGCTGCTGGCGTACTGCCGGGCACACCTCGCGGCCTTCAAGTGCCCGAAGAGCATCGACGTGCTCGACGAGCTGCCGCGCAACCCGACCGGGAAGGTCCTCAAGAAGGACCTGCGCAAGCCCTACTGGCAGGGGCGGGAACGCCGGATCGTCTGAGCCGGGCCTCGCGGAGCAGGAGCACTGCGAGCACCGTCAGCCAGGCGAGCCACGCGCCGATGCACACCCGCTCGGCGAGACCCATCCACGGCGTGGCGACGCCCGGGCCGATGTCACGGGAGAGCACGCCCGTGAGGGCCCCGAAGCCGAGGACCACGGCGATCGTGGCCGCCGAGTAGACCCGCATGCCGGTGCCGAACGCCGCGGCGGCCGTGGCGACCTGCGCCGTGATCAGCGTGACGGTCACGGCGGTGAGCGCGATGTGCCCGACGTCGGTCGCGGCCGTCGATCCCGCGACCATGTCGGCCCGGAGCGTCATCGGGAAGGGCAGCGCGAGCACGCCGACGGCGGCGACCGCGACGAGCAGGCCGCCCGTCACGCGCAGGGCGCGGCGCCCGGCCGCGGCGCGCCGCACCCCCAGCCCGAACCCGGCCATCAGCACGGTCATGACCGGCAGCACCCCGACCATGAAGGGCCGCGACGGCGCCCCGAGCGCGGACAGCTCGCTGACCGCCTGCGACATCGAGTCGTACCCCGGGACGAGGGGGGCCGCGACCACGTCGTTCGCGACGACGTAGAGCAGCGCGTAGGCGGGACCGCAGGCCAGCAGGATCGTGGTGGTGCGCGCCGTCGCGTTCATCGGAACCTCCGGACCCGACCGTTCGCCGCCGCGGACGCGCCCGGCAGGGGCCGACGGCCCGCACCATGCCCGCCGGAGGGCCCGCCGGAGGGCCCGCCGGAGCCCTTCCGCAGGTCGCGACGGCTACGCGAACCCGAACGTCGCGATCCTCGGCGGCTCCCCCGCCGCCAGCGCGTCCAGGACGAGCCGCTCGTGCGGCACCACGGGATCGGGCAGGGCGTGAAGCGGGAACCATCGCAGGTCCGCGCTCTTGTTCTTCTCCATCCGCCGTGCCTCGCCGGTCCAGCGGCGGCAGGCGAAGAAGAAGTCCACCCGCTCGTCGATCGGCTTGCCGGTGGGCTGGCGGCGGTGCACCACGGTCAGGGGTTCGAGATCGGCGGGATCGACGACGACACCGAGCTCCTCCGCGGCCTCCCGCACCGCCGCGTCGTGGACGGCCTCGGTGTACTCGACGTGGCCCGCCGCGCCGCTTGCCCAGTAGCCGTCGCGGAAGCCGGTGCCGCAGCGCAGCTGCAGCAGCACCTGCCCGTCGCGGAGCAGCAGGACGTACGCGGCGGGCACCAGGGCGAACACCCCCGCAACGCTATGCTGCCGCCGTGACGGCCTACGAGCAGGTCCGCGTCGAGGACGGGGTGTTCGACGCCTACCGCGCCGATCCGGCGCGCACCCCGGCCCCGGGGATCGTGCTGCTGCAGGAGATCTTCGGGATCAACGACAACATCCGCGGCCTCTCGGACCGCCTCGCCGAGGCGGGCTACGTCGTGCTCGCGC
Source organism: Pseudonocardia sp. (assembly GCA_050248815.1). Classification (GTDB taxonomy): domain Bacteria; phylum Actinomycetota; class Actinomycetes; order Mycobacteriales; family Pseudonocardiaceae; genus Pseudonocardia. Next base: position 96,972 of record JBFWRR010000001.1, read on the forward strand.
CGGACATGTTCTGGCGCATCGAGCGGCGCTTCGAGCGCAAGGACGAGTCCGGGCTCGCGGACGGCATGGCGCGGGTCCAGCAGCTGGACTTCGGCAAGGTCCCGGGTGATCTCGCGGCCACGGTCGCCAACCTGCGCGCCCTCCCGGAGTGCGACGGCCGGGTGGGCGCGGTGGGGTTCTGTCTCGGCGGCACGCTCGCGTTCGTCGCCGCGGCCGTCGCGGCGCCGGACGCCGCGGTGTCGTACTACGGGTCGGGCACCGCGGCGCAGCTCGAACTGCTGCAGCAGATCTCCTGCCCGCTGCTGTTCCACTACGGCGAGAACGACCCCTACATCCCCGAGGAGCAGATCGTCGCGGTCGAGAAAGCGGTGGCGGACCGCGCGGACGCGGCGGACATGACCGTGCACCGCTACGCCGCGGGGCACGCGTTCTCCAACTGGGACGCCCCGTCGATGTACGACGAGGCGGCGGCGACGCTCGCCTGGGAGCGCACCCTCGCGTTCTTCGCGCGGCATCTGGCCCAGCGGACCTGACCCGCCGGTAACCGGATCAGGGCGTGTGCCAGGCTCGGCCCATGCTGTTGTCGACCCAGCTCCAGTACGGCGACGACCCGATCGCCAACGTCGAGCAGGTGGTCGCGCTCGAGAAGGCGGGCCTGGACGTCGTGTGGGTCGCGGAGGCCTACAGCTTCGACGCGGTGTCGCTGATGGGCTTCCTCGCGGCGCGTACGCAGCGGGTGCAGATCGGCTCGGGGATCCTGCCGCTCTACACCCGCACGCCCACGCTCACCGCGATGACCGCAGCGGGCCTGGACGCGCTGTCCGGCGGACGGTTCCTCCTCGGGCTGGGCGCGTCGGGACCACAGGTGATCGAGGGCTTCCACGGCGTGGTCTACGACAAGCCGGTGGCGCGCACGCGCGAGACGATCGAGATCTGCCGCATGGTGTGGCGCCGCGAGCGCGTCGTCCACGAGGGGCTGTACACGCTGCCGCTGCCGCCCGAGCGGGGTACCGGGCTCGGCAAGCCGCTGAAGCTGATCAACCAGCCCCGGCGTGCGGACATCCCGATCTGGGTCGCCGCCCTCGGCGAGAAGAACCTGGAGCTCACCGCGGAGCTCGCCACCGGGTGGCTGCCGCACGCGGTGGTCCCGGAGAAGATCCGCGAGGTCTTCGGCCCCGCGCTGGACGCCGGGTTCGCGAAGCGGGCGCCCGAGCTCGGGCCGTTGCAGATCACCGGCGGCGGCATCCTCGCGATCGAGGACGAGATGTTCGACCACGCCCGCACCCTCGCGCGCGGGCTCTACGCCCTCTACATCGGCGGGATGGGTGCTGCGGGACGCAACTTCTACAACACGGTGTTCGCCCGGCAGGGTTATCCGGACGCCGCAGCGCGCGTCCAGGAGCTGTATCTGGCCGGCCGCAAGGAGGAGGCGGCCGCCGCGATCCCGGACGACTACCTCGACAAGGTCACCCTGGTGGGTCCGCCATCACACGTCCGGGAGAGAATTGCTGCGTTGCGTGCGGCAGGGATCACGCATCTGCACGTCAACCCGGTCAGTCCCGACGCCCCGAAGGTCATGAGCCAGGTCAAGGAATGGATCTCCTGAGCGTGTCCCACGTCCCGGTCATCACCTCGGACGAGGAACTCGGCCCGGACCAGTACCGGTTCGTCACCACCCACGCCTGGCGGCTGGGCACGTTCGCGACGAACGGCACCGTGCACGCACACCTCGTCGAGCACGTCCTCACGCAGTGGGTGCCCGCCCGTCCGGAGCGGGACTGGCTTCTCGACCACCGCGTCACCGGCGGCGTCCAGTGGCTGTCGGGTTCGCAGCGCGCGGCCGAGGCAGCGGGCTTCGACCCGTGCGAAGGCGTCCCGGTGGGCCGCTTCCGCGCCCCGTACGGCGACTTCCACGCCGAGTACGAGGGCCGCCGCCCCGGCAGGCGGACGGTCGGCTGGCACACCCCCACGCGCGAGTTCCTGTCCTCGCTGCCCCTGCGCCCGGACGCGCTCGTCGAGCGGCTGTGCGAGGACCACCCGCCGAGCCGCTACTCGGGGCCGTTCCTCGCCGCGGCCGCGGCCCTGCGCACCTGCCTCGTCCCGGCCCGGTTGCGCGACGTGCTCTACGCCGCGCTACGGCTGCTGCCGGCGGTGGCCCTGACCTCGGACGTGGCCGACGTGGACGGCCGGGCCTGCCTGGCCCTGGTGCACGACGACGGCCCCACCCGCACCGAGTTGCTGATCGACCCGGCGGACGGCCAGTACGCGGGCGAGCGCGACACGCTGCGTCGGGACTCCCGGTGCGGACTGCGCACCGGCACCATGATCAACACGACGGCGGTGCGGACCGCCGTCGTGGAAGGCCTCGGCGAGCTCCCCGCTTGACCGGTTCTGTGGCCGACCAGACCACGACGACGGGTCGAGACCGGTCCCCCGGACGACTAGCCTGAGGCGGACCCTCCTGACCCGACCAAGGCGGTCCCAGCGTGTCCAGCAGTAGTAGTACCTCGAGCCCTTCGAGCCAGTTCGGTCCCAACGAGTGGCTCGTCGAGGAGATGTACAGCCGTTTCCTCGACGACCCGTCCAGCGTCGACCCCGCATGGCACGAGTTCTTCGCGGACTACCGGCCGGACCCGGCCGTTGGCGAGCAGGAGGCGGACGCCGAGCAGGAGGCGGACGCCGAGGAGGCGGACGAGGACACGAGCGGGAACGGCACCGCGCCCTCGGCCGCATCCGCGACCGGGCAGCCGGGCCCCGCTCCGGAGCCCACCGCCGAGTCACCCGAACCCACCTCGCAGCAGCGGGTGGCGGACGCGAAGGCGATGCCGGCCACGTCGACGGGATCGGGCAACGGCGCGGGAGCCGACGCCCCGACGAGCGCCGCGACCACCGCTGCGACGAGCGCCGCGACGAGCAGGGCCGCGTCGGGCAAGCCGGCCGCCGGCAGCACCTCGCAGGCCGCGAAGCGCGCCCCGACCGGGAGCGACGGCACCACCACACCCCTGCGGGGCTCGGCGAACGCCGTGGTCAAGAACATGAACGCCTCGCTGGCGGTGCCCACGGCCACGAGCGTGCGCGCGGTGCCCGCCAAGCTGCTGGCGGACAACCGCGTCGTGATCAACAACCAGCTGCGGCGGACGCGCGGCGGCAAGATCTCCTTCACCCACCTGATCGGCTACGCCGTCGTGAAGGCACTCGCGGACTTCCCCGTGATGAACCGCCACTTCGCCGAGGCCGACGGCAAGCCCACGGTGGTGCAGCCCGACCACATCAACCTCGGGCTCGCGATCGACCTGCACGGCAAGGACGGCCAGCGCACCCTCGTCGTCGTGTCGATCAAGGGCTGCGAGTCGATGAACTTCGCGCAGTTCTGGGCGGCCTACGAGGAGATGGTCCGCAAGGCCCGCGCGGGCAGCCTGCAGACCGAGGACTTCGCCGGTACGACCATCAGCCTCACCAACCCGGGCACGCTCGGCACGAACCACTCCGTGCCGCGGCTGATGCAGGGCCAGGGCACGATCGTCGGCGTCGGCGCGATGGAGTACCCCGCCGAGTGGCAGGGCGCGAGCGAGGAGAAGCTCGCCGAGATCGGCGTCAGCAAGATCATCACCCTGACCTCGACCTACGACCACCGCATCATCCAGGGCGCGGAGTCGGGCGATTTCCTGCGCCGCGTGCACGCCCTGCTGCTCGGCGCGGACGCCTTCTACGACAAGGTCTTCACCTCGCTGCGGATCCCGTACGAGCCCGTGCGGTGGATGCAGGACATCCCCGAGGGCGCGGTCGACAAGACCGCCCGGGTGATCGAGCTGATCGACGCCTACCGCACCCGCGGGCACCTCATGGCGGACACCGATCCGCTGAACTACCGCCAGCGCCGCCACCCCGACCTGGACGTCGTCTCGCACGGCCTCACCCTGTGGGACCTGGACCGCGAGTTCGCCGTCGGCGGGTTCGGCGGCAAGCAGCACATGAAGCTGCGCGACGTGCTGGGCATCCTGCGCGACTCCTACTGCCGCACCATCGGCACCGAGTACATGCACATCTCCGACCCCGACCAGCGCGCGTGGCTGCAGGAGCGCATCGAGGTCGCCCACCAGAAGCCGACCGGCGCCGAGCAGAAGTACATCCTGTCCAAGCTGAACGCCGCCGAGGCGTTCGAGACGTTCCTGCAGACCAAGTACGTCGGGCAGAAGCGCTTCTCGCTGGAGGGCGGCGAGACCGTCATCCCGCTGCTGGACGCCGTGCTGGACAAGGCGGCCGAGTTCGAGCTGGACGAGGTCGTCATCGGCATGCCGCACCGCGGCAGGCTCAACGTGCTGGCCAACATCGTCGGCAAGCCGATCAGCCAGATCTTCCGCGAGTTCGAGGGCAACCTCGACCCCGGCCAGGCGCACGGGTCCGGCGACGTCAAGTACCACCTGGGGGCGGAGGGCAAGTACTTCCGCATGTTCGGCGACGGGGAGACCGTCGTCTCGCTCACCGCCAACCCGTCGCACCTGGAGGCCGTGGACCCGGTGCTGGAGGGGATCGTCCGCGCCAAGCAGGACATCCTGGACAAGGGTGAGGCCGGGTTCACCGTGCTGCCGCTGCTGATGCACGGGGACGCCGCGTTCGCGGGGCAGGGCGTGGTCGCCGAGACGCTCAACCTCGCCCTGCTGCGCGGCTACCGCACCGGCGGCACCGTGCACGTCGTGATCAACAACCAGGTCGGTTTCACCACCGCCCCCGAGCACTCCCGCTCGTCGCAGTACTGCACGGACGTGGCGAAGATGATCGGCGCCCCGGTCTTCCACGTCAACGGCGACGATCCCGAGGCGTGCGTGTGGGTCGCCAAGCTCGCGGTGGAGTACCGCGAGCGCTGGCACAACGACGTCGTGATCGACATGCTGTGCTACCGGCGCCGCGGCCACAACGAGGGCGACGACCCGTCGATGACGCAGCCGTCGATGTACGACATCATCGACGCCAAGCGCAGCGTCCGGAAGCTCTACACCGAGGCCCTGATCGGGCGCGGCGACATCTCCGTGGAGGACGCCGAGCACGCCCTGCGGGACTTCTCCAACCAGCTGGAGCACGTGTTCAACGAGGTCCGCGAGCTGGAGAAGACCCCGCCGCAGCCCAGCCCTTCGGTCGAGCAGGAGCAGAGCCCGCCCACCGACCTCGACACCTCGGTGCCGCTGGAGGTGATCCACCGCATCGGCGACGCGCACGTCGACCTGCCCGAGGGCTTCACCGTCCACCAGCGGGTCAAGCCCGTGCTGGAGAAGCGCTACAAGATGTCCCGCGAGGGCAGCGTGGACTGGGCCTTCGCGGAGCTGCTCGCCTTCGGCACGATGTGCATGGACGGGCGCATGGTGCGCCTGTCGGGCCAGGACTCGCGGCGGGGCACGTTCGTGCAGCGCCACTCGGTCGTGATCGACCGCAAGTCCGGCGCCGAGTACTACCCGCTGCGCAACCTCACCACGGACCAGGAGCGCTTCCTGGCCTACGACTCGGCGCTCTCGGAGTTCGCCGCCGTCGGCTTCGAGTACGGCTACTCGGTGGCCAACCCGAACGCCTTCGTGGCGTGGGAGGGCCAGTTCGGCGACTTCGTCAACGGCGCCCAGTCGATCATCGATGAGTTCATCTCCTCCGGCGAGGCGAAGTGGGGCCAGACCTCCGATGTCGTGCTGCTGCTGCCGCACGGCATGGAGGGCCAGGGTCCGGACCACTCGTCGGGACGCATCGAGCGCTTCCTGCAGCTGTGCGCCGAGGGCTCGATGACGGTCGTGGTCCCGTCGGAGCCCGCGAACTACTTTCACCTGCTGCGCCACCACGTCCTGGACGGCGTGCGCCGGCCGCTGATCGTGTTCACGCCCAAGTCGATGCTGCGCAACCGGGCCGTGGTGAGCCCGCTCTCGGACTTCACCGGCAGCCGCTACCGCACCGTGATCGACGATCCCCGCCATCGCGAGAACGACAACCCGGCGGCCGACGTCCACCGGCTCCTGCTGTGCACGGGAAAGATCTACTACGAGCTGGCGGCGGCGCGCGAGCGGCGCGGATCCACCGACGCCGCCATCGTCCGCCTGGAGCAGCTCTACCCGTTCCCGGCGCGCAGCCTGGCCGCGGTGCTGGACCGCTACCCGAACGCCGAGGAGGTGCGCTGGGTGCAGGAGGAGCCCGCCAACCAGGGCGCATGGCCGCACATCGGGCTGGAGGCCCCGGACAAGCTGCCGCGGATCGCGGGGATCAGGCGGGTGTCGCGGCGGCGGATGGCCGCACCGGCCGCCGGGTCGTCGAAGGTCCACGAGGTGGAGCAGGCCGAGATCATCGCGCAGGCGTTCGAGGACTGAGCTCGCGCCTCCCGCCTCGCGCGTCCGGTGCAGCAGAGGGGGTGCTGCCGGCGGCGTCGGCCGGTCCCCTGTCACGCCCCGATGAGGCGTCGAGGCCGAGCCGACCGTCATCATCCGATCGAGGCCGCCCCCGCCCGGGGTCCCGGCCGGATCTGCGAGGCTGCGAGGCGTGTACTTCACCGACCGAGGGATCGAGGAACTTGCAGGCCGCCGCGAGGGCGAGCAGTTGAGCGTCGAGTGGCTCGCCGACCGGCTGCGGGTGTTCGTCGACCTCCACCCGCAGTTCGAGGACGCCGTGGAGCGGCTGGCCACGTTCCTCGCCCGCGACGACGCCGACGACGCCGAGTAGCCGCTGTCCGAGCGATGGCTCCGCCGCCGGACCGGACGCCGGGCGCGTAGCATCCGGTCCCTAGGAGTCCTACCGTGAAGGCGGGCCGGATGACGGCATCCCCGGGTCCGGCAGACCTGGACCGGCGGCTGGCGGACGCGATCGAGCGGCTCGGGAACGGCCTGCGCTCGCTCGCCCAGCAGAGCGCCCGCGCGCAGGGCCTGTCCCCGCTGCAGCAGCAGGTCGTCCTCGCCCTCCACCGCCAGCCCGCGGCCCGCCGCGAGGTCAACGCGCTCGCCGCCGAGTTCGACGTCACGACGCCCACCATGTCCGACGCCGTCGGCGCGCTCGAACGCAAGCAGCTGCTCACCCGCTCGCCGGGTCCCGACGGCCGCCGTCGCCTCCTCACGCTGACCGAGCGCGGCGAGGCGACGGCCCGCGCGCTGGCGGCCTGGGACGAGCCGCTGCTCACGGCACTCGCCCGCCGGTCGGTGGCCGACCGCGCGACGACGCTGGACAGCCTGCTGCACGTCGTCGCGGACCTGCAGCGCCGCGGGGTCGTCAGCGTCGCCCGGACGTGCACCACCTGCCGGTTCTTCGTTCCCGACGCGCATCCCGACCCGGATGCGCCCCACCACTGCGACCTGTTGCGCAGCCCGCTGCCCCGCGCACGGCTGCGGACGGACTGCCCCGAGCACGACGCCGCCCCGGCCTGAGCACTGTGGCAGCGAGCCGACCGGCAGCGGCCAGGCCCACCCCGGCCCCGGGCGGACCGCCCCCGCTATCGCTAGGACTCCTAGCTAGATTGTGGGACGCTGGCCCCACCGCTCGCGGGACGCCCGCGCTACGTCGGCCCGCCGGCCAGAGGAGGAGACGACCATGCCGACCCCGAGCCCGGCCACCCGGGACGCCCTGATCCCGCAGGACGCCGCGCCACCGGCTCCGGCATGGACCACCAACCGGTGGTTCCACAGCGCTCCGCTGGAGCCGGCCGACCTGCGCGGCCGCGTGGTCGTCCTCGAGGCGTTCCAGATGCTGTGCCCCGGATGCGTCTCCCACGGCCTGCCGCAGGCGCTGCGGCTCGTGCGGCACTTCGGCGACGACATCGCGGTGATCGGCCTGCACAGCGTGTTCGAGCACCACGCGGCCATGACCCCCACCAGCCTCGAAGCCTTCCTGTTCGAGTACAAGATCGGCTTCCCGGTCGGCGTGGACGCCCACCAGGGCACGGACCCGACGCCGGTCACGTTCGCCCGCTACCGGATGCGCGGGACGCCCACGACGGTGCTCATCGACCGCGACGGGCGCCTGCGGGCCCACCACTTCGGCGCCGTCGAGGACATGGCGATCGCCTCGGCCGTCACGCGACTGCTCGACGAGGCCCGCGCCCCGGTGCCCACCGGGGCGCGCGCCGAGACGTCCGCCGAGACGGCCGCCGAGACGGCCGCCGGGTCGTCCGCGGGGACGTCCGCCGGGACTCGGCCACCCGTTGAGCAGGCCACGGTCGGCTGCTCCCCCGACGGTGAGTGCACGGCGTAGCCCGCTGTCGACTCGCGCCGGCCGGCGGTTCCGGGCCGCGCTCATCTCTCCTGCCTCCTAGATCCGTAGCGGGCTGGTCCGGCCCGTGTCCGGTCCGGTCGTGGGCGCCGGGGTCGGTGGTGTGAGGTGGTGGGGTCGGGCGCGTGGTCGTCGGTGCGCGTCGAGCCGGGGTGGGGGCAGGAACTCCGGGCGGCCGTGCCGCATGCGGACGTCCCGGCCGGCGTGGTGGATCAGGCGGTGGCACGGCCGGCAGACCGTGGCCAGGTTGTCGATCGTGGTGGGCCGCCGTGTTCCCAGGGGGTCAGGTGGTGGATCTCGCACCGGGACGGTGGGCGTCCGCAGCGGGCGCAGCCGCGGTCGCGGGCCGCGACGGCGCGGCGCTGCCCGTCCGGGACGGTGCGGGTGGCCCGCCGAGTGGTGCGTGGACGCAGGCGCCGGGCCGGAGCGCACTCTCACCGACGACCGGGAACCGACCACCGAGAACCAGACCGGGAAGCCCGGGATCGACCACCCGCCCGGTGACGCCAGCCGGAATGGGTGGTTCGGCCGTATCCGGATCGCCCGTTCGGGTGTTGAAGGAGTAAACGGCCTCCCGGAGACGCCCATGCGCCATCGACGACCCCCGGCACGCTCGCTCGGCACCGCCGTGCTCGCCGCGGTAGCGGCGCTGGTGGCGGTGCTGGCGGCCGTCGTCGTCTCGGTGCTGCTGACCGACGGGCGCGGCGCGTCCGGCGGGGCGCAGGGCGCTGTCGCGCTGGAGATCACGGCCGCCGACACCGACGGCGACGGGATCCCCGACGGGAGTCCGCTGGACACCGGGACGTCGGTCGGGACCGAGGCGCCGCCGTCCGGCGACCCCGTGGCTCGCGGGGCCCCCGAGGAGCCCGTCGCTGCCCGGCCCGCCCCGTCCGCACCCGCCCCGCCCACCGCCGACGGCCCGGTCCCGGACGGGGCGGCCACCCCGATCGACGCCGCACGCGGGTTCGTCGCCGCGCTGGCCCACGGCGACACCGAGGCCGCCTACCGGCTGATGCACCCGCGTTACCGCGCGGCGTTCGGCACCTACGCCGGCTTCGCCGAGAGGGCGCCCACCGCCCGGTTCGCGCCGTTCGGCGTGCTCGGCAGCGCCCACTACCAGTCGACGACGTTCGAGGAACGGGTCGACGACGAGCCCGTGGCCGTCGTCTCCACCCACGGCCTGGTCTCCCGGGACGGGACGGAGCGCGCGGAGACACTGGCCGTCGTCGCCCGCCGGGGCGCGGAGGGCTGGCTGGTGGAGGTCGCGGGCGAGGGCGGGTCGGCGTTCCGACGCCCCGAGGCCCCGGGCGAGCGGGTCGCCGCGAGCGATCCGATCCTGGTGTGGTCCCCGGCCGGAGAGATCGCGCAGGAGATCACGGACGTGGTCGCCGTGCTCGACGGAGAGCCCGCGACGACGACCGTCACCCCCCTCGCCGATCCCGCCGACACGGTCGAGATCCGGATCGGGGAGCACGCGCCCGATGCCCGTCAGGTGCTGGTCGGCGTGCTGCGCTCGGACGGTTCCGTGGACACGGTGGCGACGTTCCTCGGCTCGTGACGGGACCCGTCAGCCGCGGCGCCGAGGCAGCGACCAGCGGCTGCGGTGCAACGCGACGTGCAACGCCTCCGAGCGCCGGGCCAGCTCCTCGTCCAGGTGCGCCAGCCGGGCGAGCTCGTCGTCGAGGCGGTCCAACGGGGTGGCCTCCGGATCGGCCACGGCTTTCGGCTTGGGCAGGAGCTTCAACCAGGACTCCGCCCACAGCGCCTCGAGTGCGGCCTCCCAGTGCAGCTCCACCACCGCCCGGCTGACCGCGGCGCTGCGTGCCGCGCGCTCCCGGGCCTCCTCCAGCTCCACGAGGCGCTTGCCGAGCTCGACCGCGCGGCGCCGGTCCTCCTCGCGCAGGCGGTCCGCGGCCGCGGTGTGCTCGGCGGTCTTCTCCTTGTACTTGTTCGCGTAGGGGCTCCCGTCGAAGCGGAGATGCTCGTGCACGGGGCCCTCGGAGGTCACCGGTCGATGGTAGGTCACCGCGCCCTCAGATCCGACCCTGCGATCCGACCTCGGCGGACGGCACGATGACGACCTCGGGCCGGGCGTGCTGGGCCCGGTCGAAGAACAGGGCCCGGCCGGGCCGCGGGGACCAGGCGAGGTTCATCCCGGGCAGCAGCGGGGTGAGGTCGGTGCCCTGCACGTCCAGCGCGAGGACGGTGCCCACGTCGTCGATCGACGCCGACATCGACAGGAGCGACCGCAGCCGCGCGATGCTGCGCCACCAACCCAGGACGTGCACACCGTTCTCCGGGCCGAACCGCAGCACCTGACGCAGGGCTTCCAGGCCCGCCCGGTCCAGCACCGGGTCCGCGGCGTCCGCGCCGAAGACGACCACGAAGATCGGGGTCCGCGGGCCGTCGGCGGCGGTACCGCCGCCCGATGCCCGCGCCGTCACGGTGGCGGCGAGCTCGGCCACCCGGGCGGGGAACTCCGCCAGGCCGACGGTCGGCGGCGTGCGCACGGGCGTGGCGATCGTCGCCGCGAGGTTCGCCGCCGCGCCGGCGGCCTCGGGGGCGAGCGGGGCGATCACGAGGTCGATCTCGCCCGCACCGAAGCGGTCCGCGAGCGAGATCGCGGCCGCGTCGAGGATGGCGACGGCGTCCGGCGCCGACGGGCCGACGACCGCGAGGTTGCGGGCGGGCACGTCCGGTACGGCGATCGTGGCGGGGCTGCCGTCGATGTCGATGCACTGGCCGACGACCAGCCGCGGCACCGCACCGCCGTCGTCCACGCCACGCAGGAGCCCGCCCACCTCCGGGGCGCGGCTGCCGTCGAAGAGCCGCGGCCGTGCCGACCCGCCTGCGTTGTGGCGCAGGTGGGCCGGCCGGACCTCGGGGGCGAACAGCTCGTCGGTCCACGCGTCGTCCACGTACGCCTCGTGCAGGATCCGCTGGACGCGGTCCACGGTGCCGCGCGCGGTGGCGTCGGGGATGCGGGCGATCTCGTTGCCGTGCCGGACCCCCGACTCGGGGTTGATGACGGCGTGCCAGCGCGGCAGGTCCAGCGTGGCGTCGTTGCGCTCGGCGAGGACCTGGCGCGCCCGGGGCAGGGCGATGCGCAGCACGAACTGCTCGAAGATGGCGCGCCTGCCCCAGAACGCCTCGATCCCGGAGACGTCCTGGCTGGCGAACACCAGATGGATGCCCTGGGAACGGCCGCGGCGGGCGACGTCCTCCAGCAGGGCGGTGGCGGTGCGGGTGACGGCGTCGCGCTCGGCGAACAGGTACTGGAACTCGTCGACGACAGCGACGATGCGCGGCCAGCGCCCGTCCGGGTCGGCCGCGCGCAGCTCCTCCAGCTTGGTGACCTCGTGGGCCTTCGCCGCCTCGGCGCGGCGGCGCATCTCGTCCACGAGGAACTGCAGCAGCGCCACCCCGAACTCGCGGTCGGTGTTGATGTTGACGCCGACGAGGCGGGCGTGCGGGAGCCACGTCGTGTCGCGCAGCCCGGGGGCGAACTGGGCGAACGACACCCCCTCCTTGAAGTCCAGGAGGTAGAACTCCAGCTCGTGGGGCGGGTAGCGGGCCGCGAGGCTCGCGATCATCGCGAGGATGAGGTTCGTCTTTCCGGTACCGCTCGGGCCGCCGATGAGCGCGTGCGGGGACGCGTCGGCCAGCGCGATCGGCACCGGGAGCCCCTCGGCGAAGCCCAGCGGGGCGTGCAGTCCCGCGATGGAGCGGTCCGCCCCCCAGGCGCCGGTGCGGGGCAGGAGGTCCTCGAACGAGCCGATCCGCGCCTGCCACTCCAGGTGCTCGGCGACGACGGCATGGCAGGCGGCCGTGACGGCCTCGCGCGGCAGCGGCTCGTCCGGGGTCACGGTGGCGTACTGGCCCGTCATCGAGCAGGTGACCCGCTCGTCGCCGAACCGGACCGTCTCCACCGGGGCGTTCATCGTCATCGGCACGTCGAGCAGGACCAGCTGCACCCCGCAGGCGAGCCCGCCCCGGGCCACCCGCTGCAGCTGGCGGCGATCCTCGTCGCGCAGCGCCTGGCGGTTGCCGAGCAGCACCGCGACCACCCACGGTTCGGTGCGCTCCTTGGTGTGCGAGGCCTGCTCGCGCAGCGACGTGCGACCGTCCACGAGCACGCGGGTGTGCACGCGCCGGATGCGGTCGGAGAGCTCGTCGAGCAGCGGGCCGAGCAGGGCCGGGTCGTGCACCGTGAGCAGGCCGGTGCGGGTGAGCGGGTACATGCCCGGCAGCGATCCGGTGAACTGGCCGACGTCCCACACGTGCAGCTGCACCCGGCCGGGCCGGAAGTAGCTGAGCACCCGCATGAGCAGCGACTCGACCATCGCCTCGGCGCGGACCCGGCTGGCGGACGTGGAGGTGATCTGCAGGTGGGACTGGTCGAGCAGCGGCACCCCCACCCCGAACGGGCGCCCGCCCGCGTCGAAGCGGGCGCTGCCGATCCGCCACAGCTCGGGTGCCGGGGAGGCGCCGTCGGCCGTGCCGACGCGGCCGAGCCAGTGCTCCGGCGGCTCGCCCGCCGATCCCGGCGCGGCGTGCGCGAGCAGCTCGTCCAGCTCGTCGGGGGCGCCCTCCAGCCAGTTCCCGAACTCCCGCACCCGGTCCGCCTCGACGGCCTCGACGGCGGCGGCCAGGCGCGGGTTGGCGAGCACGCGGTCCATCCCGGGGCTCTGCCGCAGCGCCTCCAGGCCGTCCTCGCGCAGCCACTTCTCGACCATCGCAACGGCGTGCTCGACGGCCGCGGCCTCCCGGATGCGCGCCGATGCGCCGAGCGTCGCCGTCGCCGCGGCATGGAACACCGCGAACGCCTCCCGGATGCGCTCCCGCCGGTCGCTGCGCCGCCCGCCGACCACCGCCACCCGTTCCCTCAGAGCCGCGCGTCGAGGTCGTCGACCGCGACGTCGCCCGCGCCGAGCAGCGGGGCGAGGTCGTCGAGGGCCTTGCGCGCACCCGCGAGCGCGGGCGGCACCACCGTGTCGCCGTGGACCTCCGCGAGGTCCTCGAACACTGTCGCCGCCTCCTCCAGGCGGGCCTGCGCAAAGTGCAGATTGGCGCGGGCCTCCCCCAGGCGCGCCTTCACCTCGGCCAGCAGGAAGCGCAGCTCTGCGACGGAGGTCATCGGCCGTGCCCGGCCGTGGGACCGGCCGCGGGCCGCGCCCACCCCGAGGCCGCCGGGCGCACCGTGAGCACCCTGAACGCCGGGCGCGCCGCCGTCGCAGCCATCACAGCCGGGCAGCGATGCCGTCGGCCTCGTTGCTCGCGGCGTTCACCTGGTTCATCGCATCGTCGATGGCGCTGATCGCGCCGGCCAGGGTGGCCACGGCCTGGTCGAAGTCGCCCTGGCTGCTGCCGTCGCCCGCCTGCTGCAGGGTCTGCTGGGCGCCCTCGAGCGAGTCGCGACCCTGCTTCAGCGCTCCGAGGCTGTCGTCGATCTCCTGCTTCGCCTGCTGCACCTGCTGCCGGAGCTCGCCCGCGCTTGCCATGGACGTGCCTTCCCTGTCGTTCCACCGCTGTGAGGGCAACCTACGCCCCTCGGCCCTGCCGGGCGCGTCCGCACTACCTGTGCCGCGCACTTACGTCCCGACGTCGGTATCTGGAGTCTTGTGGCCTCGATCACCGTGTCCGCGTACGCAGTGGTCGCCCGGCCCACCACCACAGGCACGGAAGGCGACGCCGCATGACCGCACCGACCGACACCGAGACTCCCCCCATCCACATCCTGTGGATCAATGCCGGCCTGTCCTGCGACGGCGACTCGGTCGCCCTCACCGCGGCGACGCAGCCCAGCATCGAGGAGATCGCCCTGGGGGCACTGCCCGGCCTGCCGAAGATCGCGGTGCACTGGCCGCTGATCGACTTCGACAACGGACCCGTGGGCAGCAACAACGACTTCATCGAGTGGTTCTTCCGCGCCGACCGTGGCGAGCTGGACGGGCCGTTCGTGCTGGTCGTGGAGGGGTCGATCCCGAACGAGAAGATCAAGCCGGAGGGGTACTGGTGCGGGTTCGGCAACAACCCCGACACCGGGCAGCCGATGACCACCAGCGAGTGGCTGGACCGGCTCGCGCCGAAGGCGCTCGCGGTGCTCGCGGTCGGCACGTGCGCGACGTACGGCGGCATCCACGCGATGGCGGGCAACCCCACGGGCGCGATGGGCGTGCGTGACTACCTCGGCTGGAACTTCAAGACCCCGGCCGGGCTGCCGATCATCAACGTCCCGGGCTGCCCGGTGCACCCGGACAACCTCTCCGAGACGATCCTCTACCTGCTCTACCAGGCCGCAGGCAGCGCACCGATGATCCCGCTGGACGCCGAGGGCCGCCCCACGTGGCTGTTCGGCAGGACGGTGCACGAGGGCTGCGACCGCGGCGGCTACTACGAGCAGGGCCAGTTCGCCTCGGAGTACGGCCAGCCGGAGTGCCTGGTGAAGCTCGGCTGCTGGGGTCCGGTCGTGAAGTGCAACGTCCCGAAGCGCGGCTGGATCAACGGCGTGGGCGGCTGCCCGAACGTCGGCGGCATCTGCATCGGCTGCACGATGCCGGGGTTCCCGGACGCCTTCATGCCGTTCATGGACCCACCCCCGGGAAGCCGGGTCTCCGCGGGCGGCAGCAAGGCCTACGGCGGCGTCATCCGCAGGCTGCGCGACATCACCATGAAGAAGGTCGACAAGGAACCGCGGTGGCGGTCGAACGGCCGCGAGCTGACCACCGGATACCGGAAGCCCTGGTGAGGACCCGATGACCACCACGCAGCCCCGCCACGCCCTGAGCGACACCGAGAAGGCCGGTCTCACCGAGATGTCGTGGGACCCGATCACCCGCATCGTCGGGAGCCTCGGGATCTACACGAAGATCGACTTCGGGACGAACCGCGTCGCCGAGTGCCATTCGACGTCGTCGATCTTCCGCGGCTACTCGATCTTCATGAAGGGCAAGGACCCCCGCGACGCCCACTTCATCACCAGCCGCATCTGCGGGATCTGCGGCGACAACCACGCGACGTGCTCGGTCTACAACCAGAACATGGCCTACGGGGTGCGCCCGCCGCACATCGGCGAGTGGATCGTGAACCTCGGTGAGGCCGCCGAGTACATGTTCGACCACAACATCTTCCAGGAGAACCTGGTCGGGGTGGACTACTGCGAGAAGATGATCGCGGAGACCAACCCGGGCGTCCTGGACCAGGCCAACCGCACCGAGGCCCCCAACGCCGGCATCCACGGCTACAAGACCGTCGGCGACATCATGCGGGCCCTCAACCCGTTCACCGGTGACTTCTACCGCGAGGCGCTGCAGGTCAGCCGCTACACGCGCGAGATGTTCTGCCTCATGGAGGGGCGCCACGTGCACCCGTCCACGCTCTACCCGGGCGGGGTCGGCACGGTCGCCACGATCCAGCTGTTCACCGACTACTACACCCGTCTCATGCGGTACGTGGAGTTCATGAAGCGGGTCGTGCCGATGCACGACGATCTGTGGGACTTCATCTACGAGGCCATGCCGGGCTACGAGGAGGTCGGGCGCCGCCGGGTGCTGCTGGGCTGCTGGGGCTCGTTCCAGGACCCGGACCACTGCGACTTCCGCTACCGCACCATGACCAACTGGGGTCGCAAGATGTTCGTCACCCCCGGCGTGGTGGTGGACGGCAAGCTGGTCACCAACGACCTCGTCGAGATCAACCTGGGCCTGCGGATCCTGCTCGGCAGCTCCTTCTACCGGGACTGGGCCGACCAGGAGATGTTCGTGACGGCGGACCCGCTGGGCAATCCGGTGGACCGCCGCCACCCGTGGAACCAGCACACGATCCCCGCACCGCAGAAGCGCGACTTCGACGACAAGTACTCGTGGACGATGTCGCCGCGCTGGTACGACGGCAAGGACCACCTCGCTCTGGACACCGGCGGCGGCCCGCTCGCCCGGATGTGGCCGACGGCGCTGTCGGGCCTGGTCGACATCGGGTTCGTCAAGGCCACCGGGTCGAGCATCGAGATCAACCTGCCGCGCACGGTGCTCATGCCGGAGGTCCAGTTCGTCTGGAAGCCACCGGTGGACAAGCAGGGGCAGCCGCTGTCCAACGCCATCGAGCGCAACCGGGCGCGGACCTACTTCCAGGCCTACTCCGCGGCGTGCG
The DNA here is from genome assembly GCA_050248815.1 of Pseudonocardia sp. GTDB lineage: Bacteria > Actinomycetota > Actinomycetes > Mycobacteriales > Pseudonocardiaceae > Pseudonocardia. Next base: position 113,343 of record JBFWRR010000001.1, read on the forward strand.
CGCTGCACTTCATCGAGAAGGCGCTCGCCGAGGTGCGCGGCGGGAACACGAAGACGTGGGAGAAGTTCACCGTCCCGGACGAGGCGATCTCCTGCGGCTTCACCGAGGCCGTGCGCGGTGTGCTCAGCCACCACATGGTGATCCGTGGCGGCAAGATCGCCAACTACCACCCGTACCCGCCGACGCCGTGGAACGGCAGCGTGCGCGACAGCTACGGCACGCCCGGCCCGTACGAGGACGCGGTGCAGAACACGCCGATCTTCGAGGAGAGCCGCGGGGACGACTTCAAGGGCATCGACATCATGCGCGCCGTCCGCAGCTTCGACCCGTGCCTGCCCTGCGGCGTGCACATGTACAAGGGCGACGGGAAGCCGCTGCACCGGATGACGTCGCCGTCGACCTTGAACGTCATCTGATGGCGTCCACCGACCTGGACCCGCCCGGCCTCGCCCAGCGCATCGAGGAGCTCCTGGAGCGCATCGGCGCGGAGGGCGGGCCGGCGGTGGGGTACGCGGCCGAGGAGCTCGTCCGGGTCCTGATGCGGTTCTACGGCGCGGGGCTCGAGCAGATGGTGGCGATCGTCCGCGCCGGCGCGGGCGACACGATGGTGCACCGGATGGCGGCGGACCCGCTGGTCGCGGGCCTGCTGGCGCTGCACGACCTGCACCCGGTCCCGCTGGAGCAGCGGCTGGGCCACGCGCTGGACACCGCGCGGCGCCGGCTCGGTTCCCACGGCTCGGGGATCTCCCTCGGGGAGATCGACGACGAGGGCCGCGTGCACGTCGTCGTGGCGGGCGGCGGCTGCGGCACGGACACGGTCAAGGACGTCGTCGCGGCGGCGGTGAGCGAGCTCGCGCCCGAGGTCGCGGGGGTGGTGTTCGACGCCGAGCCGGCCGGGCCCGCGCTCCTGCAGATCGGGTTCCGGGAGCCGTCGGCGCCCGTGACGGACGTCGCGGCGGTCCGGGAGGGCGTCATGACCGGCAGAGTGCCGTGACCGGCGGCGTCGCAGGCACGTCGGGGCTCGCGGGGCTGCGTCGCTTCCTCGCCGACGCGCCTGCGCCGCCGCCCGTGCGGGAGGTCTGCGAGCTGTGCGCGACGCCCGTGCCTGCGGAGCACCCGCACCTGGTGCACGTGACGGACCGGCGGATGGTGTGCGCCTGCGGACCGTGCGGATTCCTGTTCTCCAACCCCGGGGCCGGCGAGTACCGCCGGATCCCCGACCGGGTGCTGATCGACCCCGACCACGCCGTCTCCGACGCCGTCTGGGACGCGCTGAAGATCCCCGTCGGGATCGCGTTCTTCCTGCACAACTCGGTGCGCGCCACGGTGGTGGCGTGCTACCCGGGCCCGGCCGGGGCCACGGAGAGCGAGCTGGAGCTGGAGGCGTTCGCCGCCGGGATCGGGGCGGGGCCGCTGGCGGCGCAGCTGGAGCCGGACGTCGAGGCGCTGCTGGTACGCCGCGGCGGCGCGGGCCGGACGGGCGGGGATGCGGAGTGCCTGCTGGTACCCGTCGACGCCTGCTACCGGCTCGTCGGGCTGGTGCGGCGGCGCTGGCGCGGGTTCGACGGCGGCAGCGAGGCCTGGGAGGCGATCGACGGGTTCTTCGCGGAGCTGCGGGAGCGGGCCGTCGAGGTCCGGCGGACCGGGCCCACCACCCCCGCCGCCGGACCGCCGTCCGGTGCCGGGCCGGCCGGGCGTCCCGGCGCCGGGGAGGTGTGACGTGCTCCGGTTCGCCTGCGTCGGTGCCCGGCCCGAGCCCTACGCGGCCGGGCCGGCGCTGCTCTTCCGGCTGCGCATCGACGCCCCAGGGGACCGGCCCGTGCACTCGATCGCGCTGCGCTGCCAGATCCGCATCGAGCCTCGCGGCCGCGAGTACACCCCCACCGAGCAGGCCCGCCTGGGTGACCTGTTCGGCGAGCCGTCGCGGTGGGGCGAGACGCTCAACCCGCTGCAGCTCGCGACCGTCGGGCTGACGGTGCGCGGGTTCACCGGCGAGACGGAGGCGGACGTCCCGGTGCCGCTCACCTACGACCTCGACATCGCCGCCACGAAGTACTTCCACGGCCTGGAGCCGGGTGACTCCCGCGACGTCCCGTTGCTGCTGCTGTTCTCCGGCACCGTCTACCACTCCGGCGCCGGTACGGGCATCCAGCTGGGGCTCGTGGACTGGCACGCCGAGGCGCCGTTCCGTTTGCCGGTCGCGACGTGGCGGGCCGCGATGGACGAGCACCACCCGGGGGGCGGGTGGGTGCGGCTGCAGCGCTCGACGCTGGACGCGCTGCTCGCGTACCGCTCGGCACACGCGATCCCGACGTGGGACGACACGGTCGAGCACCTGCTGAAGGAGGCGGAGGGCGAGGGAGCATCGCAGCGAGCCCCGGCGAGCGAGGAGCGGACCGAGCACCGTAGCCGACCATCAGACACAGCGGCGGAGGGCGAGGGAGCATCGCAGCGAGCCCCGGCGAGCGAGGAGCGGACCGAGCACCGTAGCCGACCATCAGACACAGCGGCGGAGGGCGAGGGAGCATCGCAGCGAGCCCCGGCGAGCGAGGAGACCCGCCGATGAGCTTCGACGAGGCCGTCTTCGACGAGGTCGCCGCCGTCGCGGACGCGGTGCTGTTCGAGGGGTATCTGCTCTACCCGTACCGCGCGTCGGCGCAGAAGAACGTGCTGCGCTGGCAGTTCGGTGTGCTCACGCCGGCCGCGGAGGCGGAGGGCGAGGGAGCATCGCAGCGAGCGCCGGCGAGCGAGGAGCGGACCGAGCACCGTAGCCGACCATCAGACACAGCGGCGGAGGGCGAGGGAGCATCGCAGCGAACCCCGGCGAGCGAGGAGCGGACCGAGCACCGTAGCCGACCATCAGACA
>JBFWRR010000001.1:116308-119898 GCA_050248815.1 Pseudonocardia sp.
CCGGCGAGCGAGGAGCGGACCGAGCACCGTAGCCGACCATCAGACACAGCGGCGGAGGGCGAGGGAGCATCGCAGCGAACCCCGGCGAGCGAGGAGCGGACCGAGCACCGTAGCCGACCATCAGACACAGCGGCGGAGGGCGAGGGAGCATCGCAGCGAACCCCGGCGAGCGAGGAGCGGACCGAGCACCGTAGCCGACCATCCTGGACGGCGCCGGGTGAGCCCTCGCGCAACCGCACGGAGTGCCTGCTGGAGCCGGGTTCGGCGAGCGTCCTGCGGCTGCGGCTGCGGTTCCTGCGCCTGCAGCAGCGCCAGCCGTGCGGGCCGGACGGGGCTCCCGTCCCGGAGCTGACGGTGGCGGGGGTGCGCCACCTGGCCTTCGAGGAGGGCATCCCGGTGCACGTCGACGCCGAGCTGCCGATCACCGAGCTCCTGGCGGGCGGGTGCACGGTGCCGGTGGCGCTGCCGGCCGCCGAGACCGTCGAGGACCTGGGTGGTGCGGGGCGGCTGGTGCGTACGTCGTGGGAGATCCGGGGCCGGGTGCTGGTGAGCCTTTCCGACCTGCCCGGGCCGTACCTGGTGCACCGGCTGCGCTTCGACGTCGTCAACGACGGCACGTGCCGAAAGGGAGCGCCGCGTGCCGAGGTGCTGCGGACGTCGCTCATCGCGGCGCACACCGTCGTGCACGCCCCGGGTGCGACGTTCCTGTCCCCGGTCGACCATCCCCGTTGGGCCGAGCCGATGGCGAAGGAGTGCACGTCCGAGCACACGTGGCCGGTGCTCGCGGGCCCGGAGGACCGCACGGACCTGCTGCTCAGCTCGCCGATCATCCTGCACGACCATCCGCAGATCGCGCCGGAGTCGCCGACGAACCTGTTCGACGGCCTGGAGAACGACGAGATCCTCACGCTGCGCACGCTCACGCTGACCGATGCGGAGAAGGCGGAGGCGCGGGCGACGGACCCGCGCGCGGCGGGGATCATCGACTCGATCGAGGGGATGCCGCCGGAGATCCTGGAACGGCTGCACGGGGCGATCCGGTCCTTGCGGCCTGCCGGCCGCGAGGAGGACCAGATCCCGACGTGGGGCACGGCGCGGCCGTTCGGCGACGGGGACGGTGGCGAGCCCGGCGGCATCGGCGGCGGGATCGGCGGACGGTTCGGTGCGGACAGCCCGGAGGTCGCGCCACCGGAGTCGACCCCGTGGTGGGACCCGGGTGCGGACGCCTCGGTCGATCCGGACACGGACTCCGTGCTGGTCGCGGGCGTACCGGTGGCGAAGGGCAGCCGCGTGGTGCTGCGTCCGGGCAGGTCGGGGACGCACGGCACGGACGCCCAGGACCGGTTCCTCGACGGCCTGACCGCGACCGTTCACGCGGTGGTGCACGACGTGGACGGCGGCGTGCACGTGGCGGTGTCGGTCGACGGGGACCCGGCGGCGGAGCTGCAGCTCGCGCACGGGCGATTCCGGTACTTCCGGCCGGACGAGCTGGAGCCGATCCCGTGAACGCGCGGGTGCTGGTGGCCGGCGTCGGGGACATCACGCTCTCCGACGACGGGTTCGGCGTGGAGGTCGTGCGGCGCCTGCGCGACGTCCCCGAGGGCGTCGAGGTGGTCGACTTCGGCCTGCGCGCCCGCGATCTGGCGTTCCAGCTGCTCGACGGCTACACCGCGCTCGTGCTGGTCGACGCGATCAGCCGCGGCGCCGCGCCCGGCACGCTCTACGCGCTTGAGCACGACCTCACCTCCGGTGACCCGGTCGCGCCGTCCCTGGGAGCCGGGCACCAGATCGACCCCGACACCGTCCTGAACATGATCGTCGAGCTGGCGGCCGCGTTCGGGGAGAAGCCACCGGCACGCGTCGTCGTGGTGGCGTGCGAGGCGGCCTCATTCGACGAGGGGATCGGGTTGAGTCCCCCGGTCGCGGCGGCCGTCGAGCGCGCCGTCGCGGCCGTGCGGGAGATCGCCACCGAGCTGGAAGGGAGCCATCGTGTGCCTGGGCATTCCCGGTGAGGTGATCGAGCTGATGCCCGGTCACGAGGATCTCGCCATGGTCAGCGTCGAGGGCGTGAAGCGGGCGGTGAACATCGGCCTGCTGAGCGAGGAGGGCGGGGTGGAGCCCGGGGACTGGATCCTCATCCACGTCGGCTTCGCGCTCTCGAAGATCGACGAGAAGGAGGCGAAGGCGTCCCTGGAGTTCCTGACGGGCCTCGGGGACGCCTACACCGACGAGCTGCAGGCCCTCGCGGAATCGGACATCCGACCATGAGGTACGTCGACGAGTTCCGCGACGCGGGGCTGGCCGCGGCGCTCTCCGCGAAGATCGCCACGCTGTGCGAGCCCGGGCGGCGCTACACGTTCATGGAGGTGTGCGGCGGGCACACGCACACGATCTACAAGCACGGGCTGGAGGACTACCTGCCCGAGACGGTGCGGCTCGTGCACGGCCCGGGCTGCCCCGTGTGCGTCATCCCGATGGGGCGGGTCGACGACGCGATCGCCATCGCCGGGCACGACGACGTCATCCTGACCTCGTTCGGCGACATGCTGCGGGTGCCGGGCGGCAACGGCTCCTTCCTCGACGCGAAGGCGGCCGGAGCGGACATCCGGATGGTCTACTCGCCGCTGGATGCATTGAAGATCGCCCGCCGAAACCCGGACAAGCGCGTCGTGTTCATGGCGATCGGCTTCGAGACAACCGCACCGTCCACCGCGATGACGGTGCTGCGTGCGGCGGCGGAGGGACTCGACAACTTCTCGATCTTCTGCAACCACGTCACGATCCTCCCGGCGATCAAGGCGATCCTGGACTCCCCCGACCTGCGCCTCGACGGGTTCATCGGCCCCGGCCACGTCTCCACCGTGATCGGCTGCGCACCCTACGACTGGATCTGCACGCGTGAGGGCAAGCCGCTGGTCTGCGCCGGGTTCGAGCCGCTGGACCTGCTGCAGGCCGTCCACCAGCTGCTGTTGCAGCTGCACGAGGGCCGCTGCGAGGTGGAGAACCAGTACGCGCGGGTCGTGCCGTGGAACGGCAACCCCAAGGCGCTGAAGGTGATCGGCGAGGTGATGGAGCTGCGGCCGCACTTCGAGTGGCGCGGGCTGGGGTTCATCGCGCACTCCGCGCTGCAGGTGCGCGAGGCGTACGCAGCCTTCGACGCGGAGCGGATCTTCGAGGTGCCCGGGGTGCGGGTGGCCGACCCGAAGGCGTGCCAGTGCGGCGAGGTGCTCAAGGGCGTGCTGCGGCCGTGGGAGTGCAAGGTGTTCGGCACCGCGTGCACGCCGGAGACCCCGATCGGGACCTGCATGGTCTCGTCGGAGGGCGCGTGCGCGGCGTACTACAACTTCGGGCGGTTCACCCGCCAGCGGATGCGCTCGTCGGTCGGCGGGGCCGTCGACCTGCCCGTGCCCACCGTGGGGCCGGGTGCAGCACGATGACCCCGCCCATCACTCCCACCTCCCCGGCGACCCCCGGTTCGCCCGCCGCCGGTTCGCGCGAACGGCACGAACGGGAAGACCTAGCTCCCGTACGTGCCGTTCGCGCAACGGAACCGGGCGGACCGGGCGGACCGGGCGGACCGGGCGGACCGG
>JBFWRR010000001.1:119998-123873 GCA_050248815.1 Pseudonocardia sp.
ACCGGGCGGACCGGGCGGACCGGGCGGACCGGGCGGACCGGACCCGTCGCGGGAGGAGCAGGTCCTCGCCCGCATCGAGAAGGCGCGCAGGCGCAGGCCGAAGGTGCGCGAGGAACGGATCACCCTCGCGCACGGCGCGGGTGGCAAGGCGACGCACACGCTGATCGAGGCCGTCTTCGTCGAGGCCTTCCGCAACCCCGAGCTCGAACGGCTGGAGGACGGCGCCGCGCTCGGCATCGACGGCGCGCGCCTGGCGTTCACGACGGACTCCTACGTCGTCTCGCCACTGTTCTTCCCCGGCGGGGACATCGGCGATCTCGCGGTCAACGGCACGGTCAACGACCTCGCGATGTGCGGCGCCCGGCCGCTGCACCTGTCCTGCGGGTTCATCCTCGAGGAGGGCTTCGCGGTCGCGGACCTGCAGCGGATCGTCGCGTCGATGGCCGCGGCCGCGCAGGCGGCGGGCGTGCAGATCGTCACGGGCGACACGAAGGTGGTCGAGCGCGGCAAGGCCGACGGCTGCTTCGTCACCACCGCGGGCGTCGGGGTGCGGGAACGCGACCTGGTGCTCTCGGCGGCGGGGGCCCGCCCCGGCGACCGCGTGCTCGTGTCCGGCCCGATCGGCGACCACGGCGTGACGATCATGCTGGCGCGCGGCGAACTCGACATCTCCGCCGACCTGGTGTCCGACACCGCACCGCTGCACGCCATCGCCGCCGCCCTGCTCGACGCCGGTGGCGACGGCGTGCGCTGCCTGCGCGACGCCACCCGCGGCGGGGTCGCGACGATCTGCAACGAGTTCGCGACCGCCTCACAGGTCGCGGTCGTCCTCGACGAGGCCGCCGTGCCGGTGCGCCCCATCGTCACCGGGGCGTCGGAGATGCTCGGCATCGACCCGCTCTACGTGGCGTGCGAGGGGCGCTTCGTCGCGGTCGTCGCGCCGGACCGGGCCGACGCCGCGCTGGCCGCGCTGCGGGCGCACCCCCTGGGCGACGGGGCGGCGATCATCGGGACGATCGCCGACGACCCGCCCGGGATGGTCCTGCTCAAGACCGCGTTCGGCGGCACCCGGATCGTGGACATGCTGGTCGGCGATCCGTTGCCCCGGATCTGCTGACGTGCACGAGCTGTCCGTGACCCGGACGGTGGTCTCCACGATCACCGGCCGCCTCGGCGAACGTCCGGTGCGGCGGGTGCGGCTGGAGGTCGGGCGGCTGTCGGGGATCGTGCCGGACGCGATGCGGTTCTGCTTCGACATGGTCGCCGCGGGCACCACCTGCGAGGGCGCGGTGCTGGAGATCGACGAGCCGCCGGGGCAGGCGCGGTGCCGCTCCTGCGGGGCGGAATTCGAGACGGGCGAGGTGCTGCCGCTGTGCGCGTGCGGGAGCGCGGACGTCGCCGTCACCGGTGGGACGCAGCTGCGGATCCGGGAAGTGGAGATGGCCTGATGTGTGCGACGTGCGGATGTCACGAGGACGACGGCGGCGTGCGGGTGGTCGACCCGGGCGCGAAAGACCATGCCGGGCACGCGGCCCACCCGGATCACGCCCACCCCCACTCCCACGGACCCGCCCCGGAACGCGCCGTTCGCGGGGGTGAGACGGTGGATCTCGAGGTCGACGTCCTCGCCGCCAACGATGCCCTCGCCGCCGCGAACCGGCGCCGGTTCGCCGAGGCCGGGATCCTCGCGGTCAACCTCATGAGCTCGCCGGGTTCCGGCAAGACCACGCTGCTGGAGCGCACGGTGCGCGACCTCGCAGGCGAATTGCCCCTCGCCGTGCTGGAAGGCGACCAGGAGACCCTCGTCGACGCCGAGCGGATCCGGGCGGCGGGCGCCCGCGCCGTGCAGGTCAACACGGGCGCGGGCTGCCACCTGGACGCGACGATGGTCGCCCACGGCGTGGACGTCCTCGCGCCCGCGCAGGGGTCGCTGCTGTTCGTCGAGAATGTCGGCAACCTCGTCTGCCCGGCGCTGTTCGACCTCGGCGAGGCCGCCCGCGTCGTCGTCATGTCGGTGACGGAAGGCGCGGACAAGCCCCTCAAGTACCCGCACATGTTCCGCACGGCCGACCTCGTCGTCGTCAACAAGATCGATCTTCTGCCCTACGTCGACTTCGACGTCGCCGCGTGCGTGGCGAACGCCCGCCGCGCCCGGCCGGGCGTCGAGACGATCGAGGTGTCCGCGACCCGCGGGGACGGCCTGGCGGGCTGGTACGGCTGGCTGCGCGCCCGCCGGGCCCAGCGGTAGCCGCTGCGCCCGTGCCGCGTCCCCGGTGCGGAGCCGGCCGTGCCCCCGCACGACGGTCCACGGGGGAATCCGGGTTCCGTACGTGCCGTGCGCGCGATGCGGGCGGCGGGCTGAAGAGCACTCGAATGATCCTGGCGGGGCGCCGCCGGGCGTAGCGTCCCCGGGATGGCAGTGGTCGTCGTCGGCGCCGGGATCGCCGGAGTGGCGTGCGCGCGGGAGCTTCAGGCGCGCGGGATCGACGTGCGGGTGCTCGAACGGGCGGGCCGGCCCGGCGGGCGGATGGCGAGCCCGACGCTGCACGGGCGGCCCGTCGACCTCGGCGCGGCGTACCTCACGGCGCGCGACCCCGAGTTCGTCCGGCTCGTCCGGGGTTGGGAAGGGTGCGGGCTCGCCCGGCCGTGGACGGACACGTTCGCGGTGGCGGGCGGCGAGCCCAGCACCGGCCCGGTCCGGTGGGCGGCACCGAAGGGTTTGCAGAGTCTCGTCGCGGACCTCGCCGACGGTCTCGACATCGAGTTCGGCCGGACGGTCCGCCGCGTCGGCCCGGGCCCGGTGGTGGACGGCGAGCGCGCCGACGCCGTCGTTCTCGCGATGCCGGACCCGCAGGCACGCCGCCTGTACGACGGGGTCCCGTCGGGGCAGGACTGGGAGCCGGTGATCGCCGTGGCGGCCGGGTGGGAACGGCGGTGCTGGCCGGAGCTGCCTGCGATGTTCGTCAACGACCACCCGGTCCTCACGTTCGTCGCCGACGACGGGCGCCGCCGCGGCGACGGCGCGCCCGTGCTCGTGGCGCACACGACCTCGGCGCCGGCGCGGACGCACTCCGCGGGCCCGGAGAGCCCCGACTCCGACCGCCCGGACCCCGGCGGCGCCGTCCCGCTGGTCCTGGACGCGCTGCGGGAGCTGCTCGGCGTCCGGGCGCCGCGGTGGACGCACGCGCACCACTGGCCGCACGCGAAGCCGGCGGGCGACCGGGACGCGCCCTTCCACCTGGCCGACGGGGTGGGTCTCGCCGGGGACGGCTGGGGCTCCGCCCGGATCGAGACGGCATGGCGGTCGGGAACGTTGCTGGGCCGCGCACTCAGCACTTGACGCAACCAATGAGTTGCCATACTGTCGTAACCATCAAGTTGTGATATAGGAGGCGACCATGGGATTCCCCGACCGCATCGAGCGCACCGTCGAGATCGCCCAGCCGCCCGCCCGCGTCTGGACCGCCCTGACCACGGCCGAGGGCCTCGCCGCGTGGTTCGGCCAGGAGGCCTCGATCGACCTGCGACCCGGCGGCGCCGGCCGGATGCGCTGGGACGAAGGGCTGACCCAAGAGCTCACCGTCGAGCGTGTGGAGGAGCCGCACGTCTTCGGCTTCACCTGGCCGATCTACGGCCTGCCCGCCGACGACCCGCGCCGCACCTACGTCGAGTTCACGCTGGAGGAGACGGCCAGCGGCACCCGGCTGACGGTCGTCGAGACCGGGTTCGCGCAGCTCCCGCCGGACGCGCACAAGGTCGCGTTCGACGGCAACACCCACGGTTGGCGCGCCGAGCTGGACGAGCTCGTCGCGTACCTCGCGGCCTGAGCAGGCCCGGGCATGGCGTCCGAACCGGTCGCCTCCGACCCCGCGACC
>JBFWRR010000001.1:123973-131881 GCA_050248815.1 Pseudonocardia sp.
CCGCGACCGACACCGCGACCGACACCGAGGCGGTCGCCGAGCAGGTGTTCGTCGCCCTCGCCGACCCGACGCGGCGCGCCATCCTCGCCGCGCTCGCGTCGGGGGGCGGCGCAACGGCCACCGACCTCGCGACCGCCCTGCCGATCACCCGGCAGGCGATCGCCAAGCACCTGGCCCTGCTCGCCGAGACCGGGCTCGTCACCGCCGAGCCCGGCGAGCGGCGCCGGGTGCGCTACCGGCTGCGCTCCGCACCCATGCAGGTGGCGCAGCAGTTCCTGGCCGCGCTGGCCCGCGACTGGGACGACCGCCTCGACGCACTGCGGGCCCACCTCGACCGGTGAGCCCCCGACCGGAAGGACACCAGGATGCGAACCGTCACCGCCACCGAGTGGTACGCCGCCCGCGAGCGGCTGCTCGTGCAGGAGAAGGAGCTCACCCGCGCCCGGGACGCCCTGGCCGCGCAGCGGCGCCGGATGCCGTGGCTCGCCGTGGACCGGCCCTACGCCTTCGACGGCCCGGACGGCCCTGCCACGCTGCTCGACCTGTTCGCGGGCCGCCGCCAGCTCGTCGTCTACCGGGCGTTCCTCGAGCCGGGTGTGTTCGGCTGGCCCGAGCACGCCTGCCGCGGCTGCTCGATGATCGCCGACCACGTCGGCAACCTCGCCCACCTCAACGACCGGGACACGACGCTCGTGTTCGCCTCCCGCGCACCGCAGGCCGACATCGCGCGGGTGAAGCACCGGATGGGCTGGACGATGCCCTGGTACACGATCACCGACTCGTTCGACGCGGACTTCGACGTCGACGAGTGGCACGGCACCAACGCCTTCATCCGCGAGGGCGACCGGGTCTACCGCACCTACTTCGTGGACCGCCGCGGCGACGAGGTCTTCGGCAACACCTGGAGCTACCTCGACATCACCGCCCTCGGCCGCCAGGAGGACTGGGAGGATTCGCCCGCGGGCCACCCGCAGACCTCGCCGTACGAGTGGTGGAACTGGAGCGACTCCTACGAGCCCGGCGCCGCGCCGGACCACGGGTGGGTCGAGACCTCGACCGCCGCGCTGCCCAGCCAGGCGCCGCGGGCCGTGGGCGGCTGCTGCTGATCAGCCGATCGCGAGCGTCGCCATCATCGCCATGTCCTCGTGCTCCAGGTTGTGACAGTGCAGGACGTAGCGGCCGGGATGGTCGTGGAAGCGCACCGCGACGTCCACGACCTCCCCGGGCCGCACGTCCACGGTGTCCTTCCAGCCGCTGTCGGACGCCGCGGGCGCCTTGGCACCGCGCGCGAGCACCTGGAACGGGTCGAGGTGCAGGTGCACCGGGTGGTGGACGTCGGTGCGGAAGCGCCAGCGCTCGGTCACGCCCAGCGCGACCTCGGCGAGCGGGAGCGTCGGGTCGAAGGTGGCACCGTTGATCGTCCAGTCGCGGTGCCCGCCCGCCGGGCCGCGGCCGAAGACGAACTCCCTGGTCACCGCATCGGGCGCGACGAGGACGACGGCCCCGTCCGAGGAGTCGAGCCGGTCCGGCACGTGCGAGTCGTCCCGGGCGGCGCGGACGACCCGCAGGCGCGCCACGTCGCGGGTCGTCCCGGCACCGAGCTCGTTCTCGACCGTGACGTCGGTGCCGACCCCGGCGAGCGCGAGGTCCACGACGACGTCGAAGCGCTCGCCGGGCGCGATGTCCAGCGCGGTGTGGCTGACGGGCGCGGCGAGCAGACCCGCGTCCGAGCCGATCTGGACGATCGGCAGCGCCACCCCGGATGCGGTGCGGAACACCAGGCGGAAGCGGCGGGCGTTGGCGGCGTTGACGATCCGCAGCCGATGGCGCGCGGCGTCGGTCTCGTGCACCGGCCACGGCGCGCCGTTGACCAGCACCACGTCACCGAGCACGCCCTCGACCCAGTCCGCCTCCACCCCGGGCAGCTCGCGCAGCGACCGGTCCAGCGACGGGTAGGCGAACGAGCCGTCCGCGGCGAACGAGCGGTCGGTGAGCAGCAGCGGGATCTCCCGCTCGTCGTGGGGCAGCGGCAGCGCGTCCTCCACCTCGTCACGCACCAGGTGCAGGCCGAGCAGGCCCCGGTAGACCGCCGGGGCGGTGAAGTCCATGCGGTGGTCGTGGTACCAGAGGGTGGCGGCGCGCTGGTCGGACGGGTAGCGGTACCCGCGGACGGTGTCGGCGAGCTCGCCCGTCATGCCGTGGCGCAGCCAGCCGTGCGGTGCCCCGGCGGGGGTGACGAGGTCGAGCGGCCACCCGTCGTCCGCGGCGGGGGTGTGGCCGCCGTGCAGGTGCACCACCGTCGGCACGGGCAGCTCGTTGCGGTGGCGGACGAGCACCGGCTCGCCGCGGCGGGTCTCGATCGTGGGGCCGGGGAACATGCCGTCGTAGCCCCAGACGGGGGTGCGGATCCCGGGCAGGATCTCCTGCTCCGCCACCCGCTGGGTGATCTCGTAGGTCGTGACGCCACCCGTCCGCCGCACCGGGCGCGCCACCGGCGGGATCGGCAGCGCCACGGTGTACGGCGCTGGCAGCGGGGCGGCGCTGCGCAGCACCTCGCCCGTCTGACCCCTGGGCAGCCCGATGCCGCTGATGCCGCTGATGCCGCTGATGCCGCTGATGCCACAGCCCGCCGTCGCCCCCAGTCCCGCCGCGGCCGCCGTCCCCAGCAGGCCGAGGAAGCCGCGCCGCGACAGGCCGGCCCGCGGCGTCACCGCCGCACCGCCACCGCGAAGGCGACGGATGCGAGCACGATCGCCACCCCGAGCGGGACGTGCAGCTCCAGCGCCCGCTCGTAGCCGAAGCCGATCTGGAACCCGTCGGCGAGGAACAGCGCGACGGCCGCGACCGGTAGCCACCAGCGCCCGCGCACGGCCAGCGCATGGCCGAGCGCGACCGGGACGAGGACGAGCGTGACGACCGCGAGGCCGGAGCCGACGAGCGCGTGCAGGGCGACGGCGTCGACGTCGCCGCCCAGGTAGAGGCCCGCGAGCACGGGCTGGACGAGGACGGCGAGCAGGTGGACGGCCACGGCGGCCTGCAGCAGGCGCAGCGTGACGCGCGATCCCCGGCGCGGGGGGCGCGCAGCGGTCGCGGTGGCCGGAGTGGTCGCGGTGGCCGGAGTCGGGGTGCTCACGGCCCCCGACGCTAGGAACCGACGGGTTCCACGGGATCCGGGATCAACCCCGGCCCGTCCCCGATCCCGACCCCGGGGTCACGTGGGGGCGCGCAGCCCGCCCTGCACCAGCTCCCACAGCACCTGGTAGGTCGTCGTCTGGGCCTCCTGGATGCGGTGCACCGACGCCGACGGCATCACGAACAGGTGATCGATCACGCCGTCTCCCGCCTGGTCCGCCATCGCGCCACCCGTGTAGCCCGCGAAGCCGACCGTGAGCATCCCCCGCTCGTGCGCAGCGGCGAATCCGCGCAGCACGTTCGCCGAGCCGCCGCTGGTCGACAGGCCCAGCGCGATGTCGTCGGGCCCGCCGCCCGCCGCGAGCGGCCGGGCGAACACCAGCTCGAAGCCGACGTCGTTGGCCAGCGCCGTGAGCGTCGCGATGTCGGTGGGCAGCGCCACCGCGGGCAGCGCGCGGTAGCCCGGCCCCGGATCGACGTGCAGCGCCGCCAGGGCCGACGCGTCCGTCGCCGAGCCGCCGTTGCCGAAGGTGAACAGGCGCCCGCCACGGGCGAACCGCGCCGCCATCGCCCCCGCACACGTCGCCAGCTCCTGCGCCTGCTCCGCGATCACGACGCTGCGCAGCCGGTCGATCTCGCCGACCTTCTCCGCCGTCGAGCGGGCGACGTCCGCCAGCAGCGTGGCCACGTCCGGCGCGGTACGGCCGCTGCTCAGGAACGGGTAGAGGTCGTCGAGGCTCACGGCTGCACCGACCCGAGGTCCGACCCGAGCACCGCGATCGCCTCGCCCGCGTGCACCAGCACCGTGTCGCCCACGGCGGCGTCGACCAGCGCGACGCTGACCTCCTCGGCCGTGCCCCGCCCGGTGTCGACCAGCGCCAGCGCGCCGTGGCGCAGCTCCAGCACCACGAACGGGAGGGCCTGGTCCGAGCACGTGATGCAGACCTCGCCCGGATGCGGATCAGGCTTCACGGCCGCCTCGCCCGTGGGTGACGTCGGTCCCCGGCTCGTCCTGGGCCTCCAGGAACACGTGCACCAGCTCCCACAGCACGTGGTAGGCCGTGACGTGCCCCTCCCGCACGATCCTCGGATCGTCCGACGGCACCGCGATCAGGTGGTCGGCCGTGGTGCCGGCGGCGTCCGCGCCCACGAGCGCCATCGTGAGCAGCCCCCGCTCGCGGGCGGCGGCCAACGCGGGTCCGACCACGGCCGCTCGCGCCGCGTCGGGCGCGAACGCGAGCGCGATGTCCCGCGGGCGCGCGAACAGCTCGAGCTCCGCGGCGAAGCCTGCCGCGCCGCCCGGCAGCGCGAGCGCGGGCAGCGCCCGCTTGCCCATGATCACCGGGTGCACGAACTCGACGACGACGTGCGCGGCGTCCGCGGCCGACGTGCCGGTCCCGAACGCCACCAGCCGGCCACCGTCGCGGAACCGCTCCGCCATCGCGTGGCAGGCGGCCGCGAGCCGCTCCGCGTCAGCGGCGAGGGCCCCGACCGGGGTGCTGCGCCGCGCGAAGGCCTCCCGCGCGGCCGTCGCGCTGAAATCCGCGCTGGTCGGGTAGCCGGTCGTGGACGTGTTCGTGCGGGCTGTCATGCCGGCTCACCTCCCGGCCGTCGGCGGCGACGACCCGCGAGTAGCGGTCCAGGAACACGTGCAGGGCATCGTGGGTCTGGTCCAGCCCGGCGGCCTGCTCGTCGAGGCTCTCGATCCCGTCCTCGGTGATGAAGTAGGTGCGCCGCGCCGGCCCCACGTCCGAAGTCTGCCACTCCGAGCGCACGAGCCCCATCCGCTCCAGCCCCCGCAGGGTGCGGTAGACCGCCCCGGCGTCACCGTCCCCGTCGTGCATCGGTCTGAGCCGGGCCGCGAGCTCGTAGCCGTGGTCGGGCCGCTCGCGCAGGAGCAGCAGCAGGCACGGCTGGAGGAAGTTTCTCGGTTCGAGCGCGGCCATCAGGCACGTCCCTCAACATCGGCGGTGGTGGACGCCTAGAGATCTCCCGATGCTGCCAGCATGTGGCGTAAGCCACAACCGGAGGACGTAGGGCCGTTCGGGCGACTACCCGGCAACCCGGACGCCGTCTCCGTTACGCACCGTGCCCGCCCGCAGGACCTCGGCGTACAGCCCCGCACAGGGCAGCGTGCCGAACCCCGGAACCTCGACCCGGTTGTCGCGCATCAGGGGCCGCACCGCGTCCGGGCGCAGGGGCAGGTCGCCGTGGGCGAGCGTGGGCACCGAGCAGCGCGGCGTGGGCAGCACCCCGCGCAGCACCACCTCGCCGACGGTGATCTCCTGCCCGACCCAGCCGTTCTCGACGAACGCCTCGTCCCCGCCCTCGACCAGGATGTTGGGCCGGTAGCGGATCGCCTCGGTACCCAACCGGTCCAGCGTCGCCGTGGTGATCAGGTGCACCGGGGCGTAGTCGACGAACGACTCCCCCGGCGTCCCCTGGGCGATCTCCAACATCGCGAACGGTACGTCGGCCTCGACGCCCGCCGCGATGACGTCCTCCGGGGCGGGCCGTTCGACCTCGGCACCGGCGGGCCGCTGGGCCGTGAGCACGACCTCGCGGCCGAGCAACGCCGACACCCGCGCACCGACCTCGTCCGGCGCGATCGTCGCCCCGCCGGGCAGGGTGACCCGCACCCCCGACTCGGTGAACGCCGCGGCGCACTGCAGGAGATCGCGGTAGCGGCGCGGGTGTTTGGCCGTCGCCACCCGCCCCGTCTCGGTGTCGACCAGCGCGAGACCGCGGTCGCCGGTCACCCCGGCCGGGGTGAACTCGGCAGCCTCCAGGTCCTCGCCGAGCATGGACTTGACGGGATAGCGTCGCAGCATCGAGACACGCACGGGTAGCACGCTACCTGCCGGTCGGGTCGACGACCCAGGCCACGATCAGCGGGCGGGGCGACCACCGGTTCGCCCCGCCGGCGCGGCACTCGGTCCACAGCTCGCTACAGCAGACCCTGCGACTGCAGCCACTCCTTGGCCACGACGTCCGGGTTCGGCTTGTCCGCCCCACCCAGCTGACCGTTGAGGTCGAGCAGCACCTGGGTGGTGAGCTTCGCCGACACCGCGTTGAGCACCTCCTTGACCTGGTCTGTCGCCTTCGCGCTGTTGATCAGCGGGACGACGTTCTGGGCCGCGAAGTTGTTCTTGGGGTCCTCCAGGGCCACGAAGCCGTTGTTGGTGATCGCGGGATCGGAGGTGAACAGGTCGGCCGCCTGCACGTCACCGTTCTTCAGTGCCGCCACCGTGAGCGGGCCGCCCACGTCGAGGGACTTGTACTCCTTGAAGGTGCAGCCGTAGGTCTCCTGCAGCCCCGGGATCCCGTCGGGGCGCGTCTGGAACTCCGGCGGGCCGCCGAACACCAGCGTCGGGCACAGGGGCGCGAGGTCCTCGAGGGTCTTCACGTTGTTCTGCGTGGCCCATGCCTGCGTGACGACGACGGCGTCCTTGTCCTCGGCCTCGGACCGGTTCAGGACGATGAGCGGGGCGGGCACCGCCTTCTGCAGGGCCGCGTAGACCTCGTCCGGGGACGTCTCGGTGGCGTTGGGCTGCAGGAACTGCAGCAGGACGCCCGTGTACTCCGGCACGAGGTCGATCGAGCCGTCCTTCAGGCCCGGGAAGTACGCCTCGCGGCTCTGGATCGGCGGCAGGATGTCCACCGCGATGCCCTTGGCCTGCAGGGCCTGGCCGTAGATCTGGGCGAGCAGGACGTTCTCGGGGAAGTTGGCCGACCCGATCTTGATCGGCGCGTCCGCCCCGGCCGCGCCGGTCGAGCCCCCGCCGGAGAGCGGGTCACCACCGCCGCCCCCGCACGCGGTGACCGCCAGCAGCAGCGCGGCGATGATCGTGGGCACGACCGCCAGACGCTTCCTCATGTCCTCTTCTCCTTGCGTCGGGTCTCGGGAGTCTCAGGTGGTGGATCAGGTCGTGGATCAGGTCGTGGATCAGGTCGTGGATCAGGTCGTGGATCAGGTCGTGGACGCCGCCACGCTCGCCGCGTCCGCCGGACGCCTGCGCCGCACACCCCGGGGCAGGCGCAGCCCCGGCGAGACGACGGCGCGCTGCACACCGGCGAGCAGCAGGTCCGCTGCCACGGCGAGCAGGGCCACGAGGATGGAACCCGCGGCCATCTCCGCGTAGTTGCGCACGGACAGGCCGTCGATGATGTAGCGGCCGAAGCCGCCGAGCGACACGAACGCCGCGATCGTCGCCGTCGACACGACCTGCAACGTGGCGCTGCGCAGCCCACCCATGACCAGCGGAAGGGAGTTGGGCAGCTCCACGTGCAGCAGAATCTCGCGATCACCCATCCCCATGCCGCGAGCGGCGTCGACGATCGCCCGGTCCACGGCCTGCACTCCCGCGTACGTGCCCGCGAGGATCGGCGGGACCGCCAGCACGACCAGCGCGATCAGCGGTGCCTCCAGACCGATGCCGATGAACCCGACCAGGAGCACCAGCAGGCCCAGCGTCGGCAGCGCGCGCAGGCTGTTCGCCAGACCGACGATCAGGAAGCCCCCGCGGTGGGTGTGGCCGACCACCAGACCCACCGGGATCCCGATCACGGCGGCGATCACCACCGCCAGCACCGTGTAGAAGACGTGCTCGGCGAACCGGGCAGGCACCCCGTCGGGGCCGGACCAGTTGTTCGGGTCGGCGAACCACTGGAGGACGGCGTTCATGCGCGCTCCGCCTCCGCTCCGCGCCGGGCGTTCATGCGCGCTCCGCCTCCGCTCCGCGCCGGGCGTTCATGCGCGCTCCGCCTCCGCTCCGC
>JBFWRR010000001.1:131981-136167 GCA_050248815.1 Pseudonocardia sp.
GCGTTCATGGCCGCGCCCCCGCGCCCACCCGCGTCCACGGCGTGATCAGCCGGCCCAGATGGAGCAGCAGCACGTCCACGATCAACGCCAGCAGCATCACCAGCACGATCCCGGTGATGATCTCCGCGGGGATGTCACGCTGGAACCCCTCGGTGAACAGCTGCCCGAGCCCGCCCAGCCCGACCAGCGCGCCGACGGTCACCAGGCTCATGTTCGACACCGCCGCCACCCGCAGCCCGGCGATCACCACCGGCACCGCCAGCGGCAGCTCCACGCCGACGAACCGGCGCACCGGCGAGTACCCCATCGCCGTCGCCGCCGCCGTGACCACCCCCGGAACCGCGTCCAGCGCGTCCGCGACCGAGCGGACGAGCAGCGCCACCGTGTAGATCGTGAGCGCGACGACGACGTTGAGCGGATCGAGGATCTGGATGCCCAGCAGCAGCGGCATCATCACGATCAGCGCCAGGGACGGGATCGTGTAGAGCAGCCCCGTCACCGTCACGACCACGGTCCGCACCGTCGGGTTGCGGGTGGCGAGCCAGCCCAGCGGCAGCGACACGATCAGACCGAGCACCACCGGCACCAGCGCGAGCCAGATGTGCTCGAGCGTCAGCTCCCAGATGAGCTCGACGTTGCGGGGGATCCAGCCCCAGGTCACGGTCGCGCCCCGCTCAGGCCGCGGCCTGCTCGCGCCGGGCGTCCGCGAGCGCGGCGAGGACGTCGTCCGCGCTCACCGACCCTACGACCCGCCCGTCCCCGTCCACGGCGACGCCCTGACCCGAAGGCGAGGACAGGGCCGCGTCCAGGGCGCTGCGCAGCGACCCCGAACCCACCTCGTAGAGCGTCCCGCCCGGCACCAGGTGCTCGGCGTCGGCGGGCGCCTCTCCGGTGATCCAGCCCTGCGGGTGGTGCTCGTCGTCGACGACGAGTCGCCAGCCGGTGTCGCCGTTCGCCTCCTGCCCCAACGCCACGACGGGCAGCTCGCCCAGCGGCAGCTCGTCGGAGAGGAACCCGAGGCCGCGGTAGCCGCGGTCGCGCCCCACGAACCCGTCCACGAACCCGTCCGCGGGCCGGGCGAGCAGCACGCCGGGCTCGTCGTACTGCGCGAGGCGGCCGCCCACCCTGAGCACGGCCACCCGGTCGCCCAGCTTGATCGCCTCGTCGATGTCGTGGGTGACGAACACGATCGTCTTGCCGAGCTCGCCCTGCAGGCGCAGCAGCTCGTCCTGCAGGCTCTCGCGCACCACGGGGTCGACGGCGGAGAACGGCTCGTCCATCAGCAGGATCGGGGGGTCCGCGGCCAGGGCGCGGGCGACGCCGACGCGCTGCTGCTGTCCGCCGGAGAGCTGCGCGGGATAGCGCTTGGCCATCTCCGGGGCCAGCCCGACCATCTCCATCAGCTCCGCGGCGCGCGACCGGGCCCGCTTCTTCGACCAGCCCAGCAGGAACGGCACGGTGGCCACGTTGTCCAGCACGGTGCGGTGCGGGAAGAGCCCCGCGTGCTGGATGACGTACCCGATCCCGCGGCGCAGCTGCGCCGGATCACCCTGGGTGACGTCGCGGCCGTCGACCAGGATCTCCCCCGACGTGGGCTCGATCATCCGGTTGATCATCCGCAGCGAGGTGGTCTTGCCGCACCCCGACGGGCCGACGAAGACGGTGACGCCGCCCCGCTCGACCGTGAGGTTCAGGTCGTCCACGGCAACGGTGCCGTCGGGGAACCGCTTCGTGACCCCGCGGAACTCGATCATCCGGGCACAGTAACCCGATCGGGGGGTCACCGCGAGGGCTGTGACCGGACCGCGACCGTCGGCGTCACCGTTCGTGCACGCTCAGCGGGGCACGTCGAGCCGGTCGCCGACGAGCAGCGCACGCAGGGCGTCGGACGGCATCGCGCGCGCGAACAGCCACCCCTGGAACGAGTCGATCCCCAGCTCGCGCAGCGCCCGGAACTGCTCGGGGGTCTCCACGCCCTCGGCGACGACGGCGCAGCCCAGCACCCGGGCGAGCTCGACCACGGCGCGGGCGACCGCGGCGTCCGTCGGGTTCGCGGCGACTCCGGTGACGAACGAGCGGTCCAGCTTCACGACCTGCGCGGACAGGTCGCGCAGCCGGGACAGGCCCGACCAGCCGGTGCCGAAGTCGTCCACCGCGAACCGGACACCGCGCCCGGCCAGCTCCGCCATCGCGGCACGGGCCGCGGGCGGGAGCTCCACCAGGCTGGACTCGACCAGCTCCAGGACCAGCCGCTGCCACGCGAGTCCCGCCGACTCCACTGCGCCGGCGACGGAGGCGACGAAGCCCGGGTCGGCGGGCAGCAGTCCGGCGAGGTTGACGGCGACGGAGGGCACCCGGCCGTCGTGGGCGGGCCAGCGGGCGGCCTCCCGGCAGGCCGTGCGCAGGACCCACAGGTCGAGCTCGCGCATCAGGCCGCACCGCGCCACGATCGGCAGGAACTCCCCCGGGGCGATCAGGCCGCGCTCCGGGTGCTCCCAGCGCACCAACGCCTCTGCGCTGCGCACCACGCCGTCCGGGCCGACGACGGGCTGGAAGTGCAGCACCAGCCCGGCAGCCTCCGCGGCCCCGGGGGTGGTGAAGGCGGCGCGCAGATCGGCCTCCAGCCGCAGCACCGCACCGGCCGAGGCGACGAGTTCCGGGGATGCGACGGCGATCCCGGTGCCGCGGGCCTTCGCCTCCCGCATCGCGATCTCGGCGTGCCGGACCAGGTCGTCCGCCGAGGCCGCGCGCCCGGCGGTGGCGTTCCCCGCGGCCGCGTTCCCGGCGGCCACGTTCCCGGCGGTGGCGACGCCCGCCGAGGCGGTGAGCCGCACCGGGCGCCCGTCGACCATCATCCCCCCGGAGAGGATCCCGACGACGCACCGCGCCAGCCCCGCGGGTCCGTCGACCCGGCCGTGGTCGGCGCACACCACGAGAAACTGGTCGCCCGCCAGCCGCGCCGCCGTGCAGCCCTCGGGCAGCTCGTCGTCCAGGCGCTCGGCGAGCGTGGCGAGAACCGCGTCGCCCGCGGCGTGGCCCGCGGCGGCGTTGACCCGCCCGAAGCCGTCCACCCCGGCGCACACCACGGCGACCGACCCGGGCCGCGGGCCCGCCAGCAGGCCGTCGAGCCGTTCGGTCGCCGCGGCGCGGGTCGGCAGCCCGGTGACGGCGTCGGTGTGCGCGACCCGGCGCAGCGTCTCCTGGGCCGCGCGACGCTCGGCGAGATCGGTGCACACGATCATCCAGAACCAGCCGCCGTCCTCGGTGGCGGTGACGGAGATCCGCAGGTCGGCCCACGCGGTGGAACCGTCGGCACGTCGCAACGCCACCGAGTCGACCGCGTAGCCGTGCCGGGGTCCCGGGCGGATCAGGCGTAGCCACTCGGGGAACACCCCCGTGGGCCGCTGCCCCGCCGGGTCGACCGCCAGCGCCGACACCGGCAACCCGCGCAGCCGCTCGACCGGCGTGCCGAGCAACGCCGCCATCGCGGGGTTCGCGTCGAGGATCCGCCCGCCCGGGTCCACCATGGCGACCCCGCCGGGCAGCACGGCGACCAGGTCGGCGAACCGGCGCCCCGAACGTGCCTCGCGCTGCGCCGCCACGCGCTGCGCGGTGACGTCGCGCACGACGCCGACCAGCCTGGCCGGCGCCGCGTCCGGGCCGTACTCGACCTCGGCCCGGCACTCCAGCCGGAACCCGCCGGGCAGCTCCAGGTCCGCCGTCACGGACTGCTGCTCGTTCCCTGCCCGGAGCGCCGCGCACAGGCGCGCCACCTGGTCGCCTTCCAGCCGCGCCCGGCCCCGGGCCGGATCCAGGCCGACGGTCCGGTACAGATCCTCCAGCGCGGCGCTGCGGCGCAGCGTGCCGCAGGCCAGCTCGTAGGTCCACGTGCCGGCGTGGGCGAGCCGCTCCAGCTCCTCCGTGCGGCGCCGCTCCGCCGCCCGCTCCTCCTCGGCCGACACCCCGAGCTCGACGAGCACGACCGCGCGCAGCTCCCGATCGGGGAGGTCCCAGCGCAGCACGCGCACTCGGACGAGCCGCCCGTCCGGGCGGACCAGGCGCGCATCGGTGTCCGGGCCCACGACGAGCTGGGGCAACCGCATCCCGAACAGCCCCGCAGAGCCCTCGGCCGAGGCGTCGGTCGGCCCGCCGGCGGCCCTGTTGCCAGTGCCGCTGACAGTGCCGT
>JBFWRR010000001.1:136267-178557 GCA_050248815.1 Pseudonocardia sp.
GTGCCGCTGATGGTGCCGCTGACAGTGCGGTCTGCGGAGCGGCCCGCGAGCCGCAGCAGCGCCGCGTTGACCCGGACGATCCGGTCCGAGCCGTCGCACACCAGCGCGGGAGCTGCGGGCAGGGGCACGCTCTCCGGCCCGGGGGGTGCGCCCGGCGCGACCGTGTCCCCGGTCGTGTCGGGGCGCGGCGCGGCGGCGACCACCTCGTGCGGCGCGGGCATGGGACGGTGCACGGCCGGCATCCGGCCCGATCCCCCGGGCTGGTTGGGCGAGGGCACGAACGGCTCCCGGCCGACGACGGCCCGGGCGACCCGGTCGGCGAACACCGTCATCTCCGGCGACGCGGGCTCGCTGCCGAAGACCGCCTGACGGGCACGGCGCAGCTCCGCGCGCGCGACGGCGGACAGCTCGGGCTCCCGCCTTGGCGGCGTCGCGGGCGGGACCGACGCGGCGACGACCGGCATCGCCGGCACGCCCACGCCGCCGGTGATCCCGGCCGGCCCGACCGGCTCGGGGGCGGGGCGGGGCCGTGGCCGGACGGCGCGCCGGGGATCGACACGGGGATCGACACGGGGATCGACACGCGGATCGACACGGTCCGGGCCGTCCACCGGATCCACCATCAGCGTGCCTCCCGCGTCGTGCTGTCACCCGTCACCCGGTGAAACGACGCAGCGCGACGAAAGACACGCCGAGACTTCCCGATCGGACGAAGCGATCCCGCATCGACCACCTGATCGGTGGACGCTGGGTAGCGAGCATGCCGGTGTGGGCGGTGCATCGCAGGTCAGAGCGTCCGGTGTACGTCACCCAGCGTGAGATGTGCGCATCACGGCCGCCGCCACCGCGGGTGCCACGCGCGGGTCGAACGGGCTCGGCACGATGCGCTCCGGCGCGAGGTCCTCGCGTGCCACCTCGAAGATCGCTTCCGCGGCGGCGAGCTTCATCGCCTCGGTGATCCGCCGCGCGCCCGCGTCCAGCGCGCCCCGGAAGACCCCCGGGAACGCCAGCACGTTGTTGATCTGGTTCGGGAAGTCGCTTCGTCCCGTCGCGACGATCGCCGCGTGGCGGGCGGCGACGTCCGGGTGCACCTCGGGGTCCGGGTTCGACAGCGCGAACACGATCGCCTCCGGGGCCATCGCCGCGAGCAGTTCCTCCGGCAGCGTCGCGCACGACAGGCCCACGAACACGTCCGCACCCGCCATCGCCTCGGCGATCCCGCCCGTGACGCCGCGGGGGTTGGTCTCGGCCGCGAGCCGCGCCTTCTCCCCGCCGCGCGCGGTGTCGAGGATCCCGCGCGAGTCGAGCACCACGACGTCGCGGACTCCGGCGGCCACGAGGATCCGCGCGCACGCCACGCCCGCGGCACCCGCGCCCGAGATCACGACCCGCAGGCCCGCGAACTCGCGTTCCTGCACGGCGCAGGCCCCGCGCAGTGCTGCGAGCAGCACGATCGCGGTGCCGTGCTGGTCGTCGTGCATCACGGGACAGTCCAGCGCCTCGACGAGCCTGCGCTCCAGTTCGAAGCAACGCGGCGCCGACACGTCCTCGAGGTTCACCGCGCCGAAGCTGGGCCGCAGCCGCACCATCGTCTCGACGATCTCGTCCACGTCCGTCGTGTCCAGCACGATCGGGATCGAGTCCAGCCCGCCGAACGTCTTGAACAGCGCCGACTTGCCCTCCATCACCGGCAGCGACGCCCGGGGGCCGATGTCGCCGAGGCCCAGCACGGCCGTGCCGTCGCTGACCACCACCACGAGGCGGCCCGCCCACGTGTAGCGGTGTGCGAGGCGGGCGTCGGCGGCGATCGCGCGGCTCACCTCCGCGACGCCGGGGGTGTAGGCGATGGCCAGTTCCCGCGCGTCCGACAGGGGCGCGGTGAGGCCGGTGGCGAGCTTGCCGCCCTCGTGCGCGGCGAAGATCTCCTCGCCGGTGGGGACGGTGCTGATCCCGGGGCTGGTCCCGGGTCGGTTCTCGACGGTCGTCATGGCAGACCACTTCCTCGTGCGCTGCTCGGGGAGCGCCTCGCGGGCATTCACGGTGCCGTACACCGGAAGTCCGCGGGGTGGCGGCGGTCGCGGTGCCGGACGGCCGTCGCGCGGGGCGCCGCGGGATGGCGGCGGCCCGGGCGGGCCGGACGGGTAGGTCGACCAGGGTAGCGGTGATCGCCGCCGGGCGCCGCCGAGTTGTGCGGGGCGCCACGCCCGTGTCGCCGCCCCACCCTGCGCTATTTCCGCAACGAGCGTCAGGGACGGGGCCGCAGCCGCCCCGGCCGGGGCCAGCACCGCGCGCTCACCACCGCCAGCACCTCCGCCGAGCCGAGGACGTCGGAGTCGGTGGTGCCGAACGGGTTGTCCCCACGCACCCACCAACCGTCCCCGTCCGGGCGCACCGCGCGCTTCACCGACAGCTGCCCTGGCCGCGACGCCCAGCGCACCAGCACCACGTCTCCCGGGCGCGGCCGGGCGCCGAACCGCACGAGGACGACGTCGCCGTCGGCGAGCGTCGGCGACATCGACGGCCCGCGCACCGTCACCCGCCGCCAGACCGGCCACCAGACCACTGCGGCTCCCTCGTCACACCGGTGTTCGTTGGGTCCGGCCCGGGTACCGCGAGTAGTGTCGGACCAGCCAGAACGATCATCTCAGGGAGGACCCATGGGGATTCTGTCCCTCTTCCGCCCCCGCCTGGAGGCCACCGCGCACTGCGACCTCCCGTGCGGTGTGTACGACCCCGCCCAGGCCCGCATCGAGGCCGAGTCGGTCAAGGCCATCCAGGAGAAGTACCAGGGCAACGAGGACCCGGCGTTCCGCGCCCGGGCGATCGAGATCAAGGAGCAGCGCTCCGACCTGGTGAAACACCACCTGTGGGTGCTCTGGACGGACTACTTCAAGCCCCCGCACTTCGAGAAGTACCCGGAGCTGCACGAGCTGTTCAACAAGGCCACCAAGGCCGCGGGCGCCGGGGGCACCAAGGGCTCGAACGACCCCGCCACCGGCCAGGAGCTTCTGGACTACATCGCCCAGATCGACAAGATCTTCTGGGAGACCAAGCAGGCCGCCTGACCCAGGCCCTGCCCAGATCCTGAAAGCGGCGCTGACCAGCGGGAACGACCTCCCGTCGGTCGGCGTCGTCTCTCGTCTCCGGGGTCCTCCGACGGCCCGGCGACGGCCCGCCCGCACAGCCCAGGGACGGCCCGGCTCACCACCGGATTGGTGTGGGCAGGAACCGACCGGGTGGCAGGCTCATGTCCCATGATCGATGAGTTCGCCAAGGAGTATCTGCACAGCGACCTACGCGACGTACGCGAGACGATGCTCTGGAAGCTCGAAGGGCTCTCCGAGTACGACGCTCGCCGCCCTCTGACCTCCACCGGGACGAATCTCCTCGGCCTGATCAAGCATCTGACGATCGCCGAGGCGTGGTACTTCGGCAAGGTCTTCGGGCGCCCGTTCCCGGAACAACTTCCTTGGTGGGACGACGACGCCGACCAGGGCGCCGACATGTGGGCCACCGCCGACGAGTCACGCACCGAGATCATCGACCGCTACCGGCGCGCGTGGGAGCACTCGGACTCGACGATCCTCGACCTCGACATCGACGCGCCCGGCCACGTGCCGTGGTGGCCACGCCCGGACGTGAAGCTGTTCAGCATCCTGGTCCATGTTCTTACCGAGACCAATCGGCACGCCGGCCACGCCGACATCCTGCGCGAGCAGCTCGACGGCGCGGTGGGAGCAGCCTCGGGAAACAGGGCCCATCAGGAGCGCGATGCAGACTTCTGGGAGAACCACCGGGCAAGGATCGAGCAGGCCGCCAAGGCAGCTGACCCGCATCAGGCATGAAGGCCGTACTCCCGTCCGATCAAGCGAGTGCTTCGGCGTGAACGCGGTCGAGCGTGATCCTCTGCTGATGTCCCATCCTGGCTCGTGCTGTCTGAGCTGCGCGTTCCGCTCGGTGCATCGCGATGCGCGCCGTCCGCTCGCGAGTGGTGCGCTCCGCATCCCGCTCCGGATTGCGTCCACGCGCCGTAGCCGCCGTCGGTTCCCCCGGACGGCCTGGCCGTCGTGCGATCGCGGCGATCGCGGGTTCGTCGGTGCGGGACTACGGGTGGTGCGGCGCAGGTGAGGCGTCGCGATCCTGGTGTCCGCGGCGGGCGTCCCGGTCGAAGATCCCGAGGATCTCGGTCGGCCCGCCCGCGGTGCCGATCGCGTGCGGCAGCATCGTCGGGAACTCGGCGGCCTGGTTGGCCTCCACCCGCAGCCGCCGCGTCCCGAGGTGCAGCATCGCGGCGCCGGAGAGCACGACGAGCCACTCCCGGCCGGGATGGGCGCGCAGCCGGGCGGGGTTGTCCGGCGGCGGGTCGACCATGCGCTGGCGCACGACGGTGATGTCCGGGTCCGAGCGCAGCGTCCACCGCATCGCCTGGCGGCCCGCGTCGTGCACCGGGTTGCTGATCACGTCCTCGGTGTTCGCCTCGACCAGCTGGTCCAGGGACGTGTCCAGCGCGCGGCCGAGCGCGACGAGCTGGTCCAGGGCGAGCCGTCGCTGCCCGTTCTCGATCCGGCTGAGCGTCGACGCGCTGAGGTGCGCGCGCTCGGCCAGCGCGTCCAGAGACAGTCCCTGTGCGACGCGCAGGGCGCGCAGCCGCTTGCGCACGAGGCCGTCGAGGTCGGAATCGTCTTGCTCCATAAGCAAGAAGATATGCCTCTCGCGCACGAGACGTCTACCGTCGCACTCGACGGACCTGCCACCCCGCAGGCCCGGGAAGGAGGGACACGATGTCTCCTGAGCGTTTCGCGTCCGACGAGCTCCCGACGACGACGGTCGACGCCGTGGTGATCGGCGGTGGCGCCGCGGGCCTCAACGGCGCACTGATGCTGGCCCGGTCCCGCCGCTCGGTCGCGGTGCTGGACAGCGGGTCACCCCGCAACGCGCCCGCCGAGGGCGTGCACGGGCTGCTCGGCCACGACGGCGTTCCGCCCGCGCAACTGCTGCGCACCGGCCGCGAGGAGGTCCGCCGCTACGGCGGGATCGTCGTGGCCGCCACGGTGGTCTCGGCCGTCCCCGCCGCGCCCACCCCCGAGGGCGACCCGCGCTTCACGATCACGCTGGCCGACGGGCGCGTCCTGCGCACCCGGCGCGTGCTGGTCGCGACCGGCCTGCGCGACCGCCTGCCCGACGTGCCCGGCCTCGCCGAGCACTGGGGCCACGGCGTCGTGCACTGCCCGTACTGCCACGGCTGGGAGGTGCGCGACGAGCCCATCGGCGTGCTGGCCGTCGGCCCGGCGTCGATCCACCACACCCTGCTGTTCCGCCAGCTCACCGACGATCTCGTCTACTTCACCCGCGGCACCGACCTCGACGACGACACGCGCGCGCGGTTCGCCGCCCGCGGCATCCGGGTGGTCGACGACCCGGTGGTCAGGGTCGAGTCCGCCGACGGTGCGATCACCGGCGTGCGGCTGGCGGGCGGCGAGGTCGTCGCCCGTCGGGTGATCGCCGTCGCCACCACGATGCAGGCCCGCACCGAGGGCCTCGACGGGCTCGGCCTGCCCGAGCAGGACATCCCGCACGGCATGGGCCGCCAGTTCGTCACCGGCCCGGCGGGCACCACCGCGGTGCGGGGTGTGTGGGTCGCGGGCAACGCCGCCGACCTCACCGCCCAGGTCGGCGCGTCCGCCGCCGCGGGCGCCCTGGCCGGTGCGCACATCAACGCCGACCTGGCCACCGCCGACACCGACGCAGCCGTCACAGCCCTCGCCACCGTCTGACCTGCACTGTCAAGAGCGACCGAGCGACGTCTGCCCATCCGCGACGGGCGTCGATACGGTTCACGTCCGTGAGCGTGGCGTCCGCGCAGTCGGTCGGACGGGCCGCCGAGCGCGCCGTGCTGGGCGAGCTGGTCGAGCGGACCCGGGCCGGTGACGGTGGCGTGGTGCTGATCGGTGGCGAGCCCGGCATCGGCAAGACCCGGCTCGCCGAGGACACGGCGGCCGCCGCGGACGGGCTGAGGGTCGCCTGGGGCCGGTGCCGGGAGATCGCCGAGGCACCGCCGTACTGGCCGTGGGCGCAGGTGCTACGCGGCCTCGGCTCCACCGTGCCCGACCCGGCGGCGGGCGACCGGTTCCGCTTCTTCGAGGCCGTCACCGCACTCCTGGAGCAGGCGGCGGTGCGCAGCCCGCTGCTCGTCGTGCTCGACGACGCCCACCGCGCGGACGAGGGTTCGCTGCGGCTGCTCGGGTTCGCCGCCGACCAGCTCTGGCCGGCACCGGTCGCGATGATCGTGGCCTACCGCGACGCCGAGGCCGGCCCGACACTGCAGCGGCTGCTGACCGAGCTGGCCACGTACCGCCGGTGCCGGCGGCTGCTGCTCGACGGGCTGTCGGCCGCGGAGGTGACGGCGTGGCTGCGCGCGACCCCGGCGGCTGCGCGCGCGGGCGAGGTGCACGACCGCACCGGGGGCAACCCGTTCTTCGTCGGCGAGGTGGCCCGGCTGCTCACCGCGGGCGGCGCGCAGATCCCGGCGACCGTGCGCGACGTGGTGCGCAGCAGGGTCGCACTGCTCCCGGCCGAGACCCGCCGCGCGCTCGACGGTGCGGCGGTGCTCGGCAGGGACTTCACCGACCCGGCGCTCTCCGCGCTGCTCGGCGAGGGTCCGGCCGCCACGGCGAGCTCCCTGCGGCCCGCGGTCGAGGCGCACCTGCTGAGCGGCGACGCGGCCGGCGGCAGGCGCCGGTTCGTCCACGCGCTGGTCCCCGAGACGCTCGCCGCCGGGATGGAGCCCTCGCGACGGATGGCCCTGCACGCGCGCGCCCTCGCGGTGCTGCCGTTCAGCACGGTCGTCGAGCCCAGCCAGATCGCGCACCACGCGCTGGCGGCCCGCGGCGCCGTCGAGGCGGGCGTCGTGCTCGCCGCCGTGCGCGATGCGGCGCAGGACGCCGATCGCCGGCTGGCCTGGGAGGACGCGGCGGGCTGGTGGCGCCACGCCACCGAGCTCGCGGTGGCGGCGGACGCATCGGCGCAGGTGCAGGCCGGGATCGAGCTCGCCCTCGCGCGCGCCCTGCTGCGCTGCGGCGAGGCCGACGAGGCCCGGACCCGGTTCGAGGCCGTCGCGGCGGCTGCGCGCGGCCGCCACGACGGCCCGGTGCTCGCCGCCGCGGCGCTCGCCGTCGGTGACGTGGTGGCCGAGATCGCCCCGGACCGCGCACTGCTCGCGGTGCTCGACGAGGCGCTCGCCGCCCCGGACGTGCCGCCCGCCCAGCGGGTGCGGCTGACCGCCCGCCGGGCCATGGCCACCGCATGGACGGCGGGCGGGCGCGACCAGGCCCGCGCGCAGGCGGCCCGCGCCGTCGCCGACGCCGAGGAGCTCGGGGACGACGCCGTGCTCGGCGCGGCGCTCATCGCCCGCCAGTTCACCCTGCGCGGACCCGACGACCTCGCCGCGGGACTCGCCGCGACCGAGCAGCTCCTCGCGCTGACCGAGCGCCACCACGACGAGGAGCTGCGGTTCCGGGCCTGCCAGTGGGTGATCCCGGTGCGGTTCCACGCGGGCGACCTGCTCGGCGCGACCACCGCCGTGGACGTCGCCGACGGGATCGCGACCGCGCGGCGCGACCCGCTCCAGCGCTGGTGGGTGCTCCTCTGGCGGGCGTTGCTCGCCGGGTTCGCCGGCCGCGACGACGACGCCGAGCGGGATGCGATCGCCGCCCGCACCCTGGGCCGGCGCCTCGGCCGGCCGGCCGCCGACGTCTACGCCGTGGCCCAGCTGCTGCCGCTGTACCGGCGGGCGGGCCGGGTCGCCGAGCTGGAGCCGGCGCTGCGCGAGCTGGTCTCGCGGTTCCCGGGCCTGCCGACGCTGTCCTGCGACCTCGCCCTCGTGCTCGCCGACACCGGCCGGTCCGAGGAGGCGACGGCGCTGGTGGACGCGCTGTCCGCCCGCGACTTCGCGGCGCTGCCCCGCGACCAGCTCGTGCTGGCCAGCTGGGCGTTGCTGGGCGAGACGACCGTGGTCCTGCGCGACGCGCGGCGGGCCGCGCCCGTCGCCCCGCGGCTCGCGCCGTACGCCGAGCGCAACCTGATCCAGGGCGTGCCGGTCGGCTGGGGCTGCGCCGCCTGGTACCTCGCGCGGCTGGCGCACGTGTGCGGCGACCCGGCAGGCGCGCGCACACACGCGGCCACCGCCGCCGCGCTGCACGAGCGGTGGGGGGCGCGCGCGTGGGGCCCCGCACTCGCCGACCTGACCGCTCCAGCGTCCGCAGCCCACGGGCTCAGCGCCCGCGAACGCGAGGTGCTGGCGCTGCTCGCCGCCGGCGCCACGAACCGGGCGATCGCCGGGCGCCTCTACGTCAGCGTGCACACCGTGGAGCGGCACGTCGCGAACATCTTCGGCAAGCTCGGCCTGCGCAACCGCGCCGCGGCGACGGACTGGGCGCACCGCCACGGGATGGTCGACTGACTACATGGTTTCCGGGAGGCGCCCGCCGCGGCGTCCCGACCAGCATCGACGGTGTCCGATCCACGATGGGAGACACCGATGGACACCAAGATCCAGACCGTCCAGGACGTCTACGCGGCGTTCGGCCGCGGCGACGTCGACGCCATCCTCGCCGTCCTCACCGACGACGTCGACTGGGCCTCGGAACCCGAGTCCGCGATCGCGCCGTGGTTCGGGGTGCGCCGTGGCAAGGCCGAGGTGCCGAGCTTCTTCGCCGCGCTCGCCGACAACGTGAAGGTCACCGAGTTCACCCCGCTGGCCTTCACCTCCAGCGACACCGACGTGATGGTCGTGATCCGCTTCGCGTACACCGTGACGGCCACCGGCCGCAGCGGCGAGATGGACCTGCACCACTGGTGGCGCTTCCGCGGCGGCAAGATCGCCTTCTACCGCGGCACAGAAGACACCGCGCTTACCGCGCAGCTGCTCACGCCCTGATCGCCCGGCCCGCCCGCGGCCGGGGTGACGTGCGCGAACGGGCTCGGCCGGATGCAGGCGACGAACGCCCGCGCGGTGGGCGGTGCCCCGTCGATCTCGAGCAGGCCGCAGCGCTGCGCCTGCTCGAACGTCGTGTGTCGCAGGTGGCAGCGGGCGAGCACCTCGCTGCGCGTGCGGACGACCAGGTCCTCGGGACGGCCGGGGTAGGACGTGCACACCTCCGCACGCGGGGGGCGGACGAGCAACCAGTAGCGCTCGCGCGGGCGGTCCGCCAGCTCGACCCGCACGACCAGCCCGTGCGCCGGGGCGCGGTCGACGTCGATCAGGCGGCTGGTGGCGAACAGGACGTAGGCGGGGTCGGAGTGGTGGGGTGCGAGCTCCAGCCAGCGCGCGCCCCACTCGCCCATCACCGCCACGACCGCGCGCAGCTCGCTCCCGCGGTCGGTGAGCGCGTAACGGCACCGGACGCGTCCCCGCGGCTCGACCTCTCTGCGGACGATGTCGTGCTGCTCCAGCAGGGCGAGCCGCTGGGTCAGCAGCGCCCGGCTGATGCCCGGCGCGCCGTCGAGCAGCTCGCCGAAGGTGCGGCAGCCCGCGAGGAGGTTGCGCACGATGATCAGTGTCCACCGTTCGGCGAGGAGCTCGGCCGCCCGGGCGAGCGGGCAGTACTGACCGTAGGTGCGCACCTGGGCAGTGTCCGCCCCCACCCGGGGCCCGACCAGTTCATTTTCTGGGATTGCCGGGCGGCCGCGCGGGCCCGACGCTTCGCTCACGTCCCGGCGCACGTCCCGAGGAGGAGACGATGACCAAGCCCGAGATCGTGACCCGCGCGCAGCTGACCGATCCCGCCGCCGAGCAGAGCTCGGGGATGCGCCGCGGCGAGGCCTTCACCCACGACGGGGTCTGGTGCGGGTACGCGGTGTTCCCCGGCGGGGCGAGCACCGGCTGGCACCACCACGGTGACTACGCGACCTACGCGCACATCACCGACGGCGAGATGACCATCGAGTTCGGACCGGGCGGCACGCAGACGGTGGTGGCGCGGGCAGGTGACG
This sequence comes from Pseudonocardia sp., assembly GCA_050248815.1. Classification (GTDB taxonomy): domain Bacteria; phylum Actinomycetota; class Actinomycetes; order Mycobacteriales; family Pseudonocardiaceae; genus Pseudonocardia. Next base: position 146,258 of record JBFWRR010000001.1, read on the forward strand.
CGGTCTACATCCCGGGCCACCTCGTGCATCGCGAGACGGTGGCGCCCTCGGGCGGCGCCGGGTTCGTCGTCCGCACCGGCGGCACCGGCCCGACCGTGCAGAATCTCGACGGACCCGAGCCGTCGCCGTAGACCATCGCCTGGTCACGCTCGGCGTCATCCCGATCGCCGTGCACCCGTGCTACGGCGACCACCCGAGCCGGATCCCGCCGACGGTCGTGCCGGACGGGCAGTGTCTCTACCGGACACTGCCCGTCGTGGCGCAGGGCAAGGTGCTGTGGATCGACGACCCAGGGTTCCCGGCGGCGTTCACCCGGGGCACCGTGCTCGGCCTGGACTACGCACTCGAGCAGTTGCTCCCGCAGGTCACGGCGCTCGTGCCGCAGTGATCGGGCGGTGAGCCGGGTCCCGCGGCGGTTCAGGGGTGCTCCGGTGCCCCCGTGACCTGGTGCTCGGCCGCGCCGAGCGCCTCGGCTAGCAGGCGCTGCACGTGCCCGCCACGCACGCGGTAGACCGCCCGGCGGCCCTCGCGGCGCACGGCGACGAGCCCGGCGAGGCGCAGCTTCGCCAGGTGCTGCGAGACCGCGGGGCGGGCCGCGCCGACGGCCTCGGAGAGATCGGTGACGTCCCGCTCCCCCGCGCCGAGCAACCACATGATCCGCAGCCGCGTGGGGTCGGCGAGCATCCGGAACGACTCGACGGCGGCCTCGACGCGGGCCTCGTCGGGCAGCTCACCCGTCAACTCACCATCATGTGCGTACACGAGCACGTATATTGACGGCATGAGCCCCACCGCGCACACCGGACACGCCGGGCACGGCCACGGTGACCAGCACGGTGACCCGCCGAACCGGCGCGCCTGGCACGCCGTCACCCATCTGCTCACCCCGCACAGCCACGACACCGCGGACCGGGTCGACTCGGCGATGGCGGCCTCGGCGGCGGGGATGCGCGCGCTGTGGATCTCGCTCGCCGTGCTGGGGGTGACAGCGGCGGTGCAGGCCGCGGTCGTCGTGGCGTCCGGGTCGGTGGCGCTGCTCTCGGACACCCTGCACAACGTCGCCGACGCGCTCACCGCCGTGCCGGTGGGAATCGCGTTCCTGCTGGGACGGCGCCCGGCCACCCGCCGGTTCACCTACGGCTTCGGTCGCGCGGAGGACGTCGCGGGGATCGTGGTGGTGGCGGTGATCCTCGCGTCGGCGCTGCTCGCGGGCTGGGAGTCGGTGCGCCGCCTCGGCGAGCCTGCGGACGTCCGCTTCCTCGGCGCGGTGGCCGTGGCGGCGGTCGTCGGGGCGATCGGCAACGAGATCGCCGCGCAGGTACGGATCCGGACCGGGCGACGGATCGGTTCCGCCGCGCTGGTCGCGGACGGCCTGCACGCCCGTACGGATGCACTCACCTCGCTCGCCGTGCTGCTGTCGGCGGGCGGGGCCGCACTGGGCTGGCGCTGGGCCGACCCGCTCGTCGGGCTGCTCATCGCGGCCGCGATCCTCGTCGTGACCTGGGGCGCAGCACGGCAGGTCCTGGCCCGGCTGATGGACGCCGTCGACCCCGGGTTGGTGGAGCGGGCCGGGAGGGCCCTGACCGAGGTGCCGGGCGTCGAGCGGGTGGACCGGGTCCGGTTGCGCTGGATCGGGCACACCCTGCATGCGGAGGTCGACCTGGCCGTCGCCGCGGGCGTCACCGTCGAGCAGGCCCACCGCACCGCCCACGCCGCCGAGCACCACCTCACCCACGCGGTGCCCCGGCTCGCCACGGCGACCGTGCACGCACATCCCGCGTGACCCGCGGCGAGTGTGCACTCCGTCGGCCCCGCACCGGACCCGGCGCGCACTCGGCGCGTACCGTCCCGTCCGTGACCGGTCGCGTCCTGCTGCTGCGCCACGGACAGACGGAGTGGTCGGTCTCCGGCCGCCACACCGGACGTTCGGACATCCCCCTCACCCCGCGCGGGCAGGAGCTGGCCCAGGCGGCGGGCCGGGTCGGCGCGGCGTTGCTGGACGGGCACCCGGCGCTGGTGCTGACCAGCCCGCGCAAGCGGGCCGGCCGGACCGCCGAACTCGCCGGCCTGCACGTCGACGGGGTCGACGACCGGCTCGCCGAATGGGACTACGGCGACTACGAGGGCCTCACCACCGCCCAGATCCGCGAGTCCGTCCCCGGCTGGACCGTATGGACGCACCCGTGTCCGAACGGCGAGACGGCGCAGCAGGTGCAGGCGCGTGCGGACGCCGTCCTCGCCGACGCGCGGGCCGCCGCCGGACGTGGCGACGTCGTCCTGGTCGGGCACGGCCACTTCTCCCGGGTGCTGACCGCCCGCTGGATCGGCCTGTCGGCGACCGAGGGCGTCCGCTTCGCGATGGACGCCCCGGCCTGGACCGTGCTCGGCGACGAACGGGGCGAACCGCAGGTGGTGCACGCCAACGTCGGGGTACCCGCGTGATCCGGGAGGTGCAGCCGCGCGACGTCGCGGCCGTCGTCGGCCTCGTGCACGAGCTCGCCGCCTACGAGCGGGAGCCGGAGTCCTGCCACCTCGCCGAGGAGCAGCTGCACGCGGCGCTGTTCGGGCCCACCCCTGCGCTGTTCGGGCACGTGGCACTCACCGGCGACGGCGAGGTGGTCGGCTGTGCGCTGTGGTTCCTCAACTTCTCCACCTGGCGGGGCGTGCACGGCGTCTACCTCGAGGATCTCTACGTGCGCCCCGAGCACCGCGGCGCGGGTCTCGGCCGCGCACTGCTGGCCCGGCTGGCGGAGGTCTGCATGGAGCGCGGGTACGGGCGCCTGGAGTGGTCCGTACTGGACTGGAACGCGCCGTCGATCGCGTTCTACCGCTCGCTCGGCGCCGTCGCCATGGACGGCTGGACGGTCCACCGCCTCGACGGGGACGCGCTCGCCGCGCTCGGGGTGGCGGGCCCGGGCCGCGACGGTGCCGACGTGCGCCGCACGTCGGTGCCCGGTCAGGCCCCGTAGACCGTGCTCCCCGCCGGGCCCGCGGTGTGCGAGAGGCGCTTCGCGTAGCAGGACGTGCGCGAGAGCCCCTCGGCGCGACACCACGCGAGGGCCTCGGAGGCGGTCGCGAACCCCCGCGGTGCCACGAGGACGTACCAGCCGGGCTTCTCGAAGCTCGTGAAGTCCGCGGATGCGACCAGCAGAGCACCCGGCCGGGCTGCCACGACGGTGTCCCGGCGGCGCAGGACCTCGTCGGCGGACGCGGCATCGCCCGGGCCGGTACCGATGCGGACGGCGTGCAGTTGCGGCACCCAGCGTTCCGCGAGCGCGTCCGCGGCGAGCCGGTCGGTGCGGACGCGCTCGTCGAGGCGGCCCTGCGCGGCCGAGACCGGCGCGACGGCCACCGGCTCCTGCGGGACCGGCGGCCCGGGCCTGCGGTGGACGTAGGCGACGACCACGAAGGTCGCCGCGAGGACGACGGCGATCACTGCTGCGACCAGGGCCACCGTGCCGCCGACACCCCGGCGGCGGTGCTCCGGCGGCGGCGCGACGATCCCGAACGGTGGCGGCGCGCTCGGCACGGGTTGCTCGGCGGTCCAACGCTCGCCCAGGCGGTACGGCACGGGTCACCCCCCATGGTCGTCCCTGCGTCCGACGAGTGTCCCGCCACCCGGCCGCGCGTCACCCACCCCGGGAGCCACCGTTCGCGATCGGTAAGAGGCGCGATCGGTGAAGGGAGGGTGAGGGCGCCGTGAAGGAGCGGTGAAAGGACGGTCGGAGACTCAGCGGCCTTCGCTCTCCATCCACTGCCGCGCGGCCTCACCGATGAGCAGCAGGAAACAGGAGGCGACGAGCAGGCCCGCAACGATGCCGAGCAGCGGCTCGCGTGAGGGGCCGATGAGCGAGTAGACGACGGGGAGCAGCAGCAACTGGGTGACGATCGCGGGGGTCCGCGCCCAGTGGCCACCGGCGACGAGCGCGCGGGCGACGGCGGCCAGCGCCCCGGCGACCAGCAGGAAGAACGACGCCTGGCCCAGCACCAGACCGATCGAGGCGGCGGTGGGCACGCCCCGGACGGCCAGCACGACGGCGACCACGAGAGCCGCCAGCGCCTCCACTGCGACGAGCCACCCGGCGCACCTGACCTGCCACGGCACGCGCGCCGCCACGGCGCGCCCGCTGGTCGGACCGGTGACCGGACCCTCCTGCTCGCTGCTCACAGGCCCAGAATAGAGTCGTCCCGACCTCCCGCCCGGGTGCCCGCCATCGTGCAGGAGACGCAACTCGTCGCAGCGACGAGCAAACGATGCACCCGAATCGGTGACCCACCGATCCATTCACCGCCCCTTTCGGACCGTCGAGCCGCTCGGGGCTCGCCCTTGCCCGGTTCGTGACTCATGGTGGTCGAGGACAAGCGAACGGCAGCGGGGAAGTCTCCCGCACGGTCCAGCGCAGAGCGGGTACCCGGTCGGCGGTGGGCGAAGTCGAGGGCCGGACGGCGCGATCGTCGCCTTCGGGAACTCCGGTTCCCGGAAAGACGTTGCGACGGACGAGTGCCACGGCCACCCTGGTGAGAGCCTCGACATAACAAATTGATCGCGCTCGTGAAAACCTTCACAAGCGCGTATACAGTGAGACGACCGATCGGCGCGACCCCGATCGCGCACGCACGAGGAGCAGAGCAACCATGGACTGGCGTCACCGCGCAATCTGCCGCGACGAGGACCCCGAGCTGTTCTTCCCGGTGGGGACGAGCGGCCCGGCCCTGCTGCAGATCGCCGAAGCCAAGACGGTGTGCCGTCGCTGCCCCGTGGTCACCGAGTGCCTGACGTGGGCGCTGGAGAGCGGCCAGGACGCGGGTGTGTGGGGTGGCATGAGCGAGGACGAGCGCCGCGCGCTCAAGCGGCGCAACACCCGCGCCCGCGCACACTCCGCCTGACTCGTCGAACGGCTCGGGCGCACGCGCCCGACGGCTCCCCTCGCGGGTCCGGTCCGGACGGATCGGACCCGCACGAATGCAGCACCGGTCGGCCGCCGGCACCTCCCCTCAGCTGGCGGCGACGGGAATCCGCAGGGCGGCGACCGTACCGCCCTCGGGCCGGTTCGATATCCGCAGATGCGAGTCGAGCTCCGAGCTGCACAGCGTCTGGACGATCTGCAGTCCCAGGCCTTCGGCCTGCTCCAGGGAGAAGCCCGGTGGCAGGCCGCGACCGTCGTCGGCGACCGTGACGTCCAGGCCAGCTCCCGAGCGAACGGCCGTGACCACGACCTCGCCGGATCGTCCCGGTTCGAAGGCGTGGGCCTGCGCGTTGTGCACCAGCTCGGTGAGCACGAGCACCAGCGGCGTGGCGAGCTGGGCCGGGAGCGTGCCGAAGCTGCCGTCCCGGCGCACCTTGGAACGGGCGTCCGCGGTGGCACCGTCCCCGATCGCCGGGAGGACCTTGTCCACCAGCTCGTCGACGTCGACCCGGTCGGCCAGCGAGACGGACAGGCTCTCGTGCACCAGCGCGATCGAGTTGACCCGGCGCACGCACTCGGCGAGCACCCGGCGCGCCTCCGGGATGGAGGTGCGGCGGGCCTGCAGCCGCAGCAACGCGGCGACGGTCTGCAGGCTGTTCTTCACCCGGTGATGGATCTCGCGGATCGTCGCGTCCTTGCTGAGCAGCGCCTGGTCCCGGCGTCGCAGGTCCGTGACGTCGCGTACCAGCACCAGCGCGCCGGCCGCGTCCCCGCGCGGACGCATCGGCAGCGCCCGTACCAGCATCACGGCACCGCGGGCCCGGATCTCGGTGCGCGGTGACGCACGGCCGGCGAGCGCCGCGCCGATCAGCGCACCCACCTCGGCGGCGTCGAAGGGGTCGGTGAGCAGGGCCCGCGTGGCGTCCGCGAGGGACTGGCCGACGAGGTCGCTGGCGTGTCCCAGCCGGTGGTAGGCCGAGGAGGCGTTCGGGCTCGCGTAGGAGACGTTGCCGCCTGCGTCCAGCCGGATCAGGCCGTCCCCGGCGCGCGGGCTCGTGTCCACCACCGCGGCCTCCGCGGGCGGCGGGAACGTACCGTCCGCGATCATCTGGCACAGGTCCGCCGCGCTGCCCAGGTAGGCGATCTCCAGCGGGCTCGGCATGCGGGGCATCCCGAGGTTCGTGTCGCGCGACAGCACCGCCACCACCTGGCCGTCCCAGCCGACGGGGACGGTCTCGCGGCGCACCGGCACCCCGCCGTGCCAGCGGGGCTCCTCGATCCGGAAGATGCGGCCCTCGATGACCGCCCGGCGCAGCTGGGGGTGGTCCTCGCTGCCCACGCGCTTGCCGACCCGGTCCTCGTGGTAGGCGGTGGGTGCCGTGGTCGGGCGCACCTGCGCCACGCAGAGGAACTCGTCCGGGCGGGCCGCGTCGGCGGACACCGGCACCCAGAGCAGGAAGTCCGCGAACGACATGTCCGCCAGCAGCTGCCACTCCGCCACCACCCGCTGCAGGTGCTGCGCGGCGCCTGTCGGAAGGCGGGTGTGAGCCGCGAGGAGATCGCTCAGGGTCGTCATCGGCTCCGATACTCCCACGCCGGCACCGCCTCGCCGACCACTCCGAGACGGGTGCGACACTCGACGCCAACCTGCGATGCATCGAGGAGGTCAGTGATGTCCAAGCGCGGACGCAAGAAGCGTGCCCGCAAGAAGAACGGCGCGAACCACGGCAAGCGGCCCAACTCCTGAGCCGCCGCCCCGGGCCCGGAGGTCAGGAGCGACGCTCCACGCGTGTCGCCCGCACCTCCGACGTGCGCACCTCGACGGTGGTGCCCTCCGGGCCCGACTCGACCGTCACCTGAGCCTGCTGCATGACCGCCACGCGGATCTGGCGGCGCAGCCGCTCCTTGAACTCCGCTGGCGCGAGCTCGCCGCGGCAGCGGCTGGCGAGCAGCCGCTTGACCGCCTCGTCGATCCCGTACTGGGCCAGGCAGGGGCTGCACTCGTCGAGATGCCTGGCCAGCAGCGCGCGTCGTTCCTGGTCGCACTCCTGATCCAGGAACAGCCACACCTGCGCGAGCACCTCGGAGCAGTCCGTCTCGTGGGGGTCTCCGCAGCTCACGACGACACCTCCTGCTCACCCCGCGACGCGGCAGCCGAGCGCCCGTCCACACCGTGCGAAGCGGCGGCGGAGCGCCCGTCGGCGCCCCGCAGGAATCCGCGCTCGCGGGCGGTGTCGGTGAGCAGCTCGCGCAGCTGGCGGCGGCCGCGGTGCAGCCGCGACATCACGGTACCGATCGGGGTCCCCATGATCTCGGCGATCTCCTTGTAGGCGAAGCCCTCGACGTCGGCGAGATACACCGCCATCCGGAAGTCGTCCGGCAGCTGCTGCAGCGCCGCCTTGACGTCGTCGTCCGGGAGCCGGTCCAGCGCCTCCACCTCGGCCGACGGCAGACCCCGCGACGTGTGCTCGCCCGCCTGGGCGATCTGCCAGTCGGTGATCTCCTCGGTCGGCTGCTGCACGGGCTGGCGCTGACGGCGGCGGTAGCCGTTGATGTAGGTGTTGGTCAGGATCCGGTACAGCCAGGCCTTGAGGTTCGTGCCCGCGCGGAACGTCTCGAACGCCGCGTAGGCCTTGAGGAAGGTCTCCTGGACGAGATCCTCGGCGTCGGCGGGGTTGCGGGTCATCCGCAGCGCGGCGCCGTAGAGCTGGTCGATCAGCGGCATCGCGTCGCGCTCGAACCGGGCGGCCCGCTCGGCGGGCGTCTCGGTCTCGGGTACGCCGGTGTCGGCCGCTGCCGCCGTCTCGGAGCCGGCCCCGTCGCTCGTGGCCCCGCCGTCGAGGGCGGGGCCGGGCGCGGGGTCGGACACGGGGTGGGACACAGACTCCTCCAGGGGAGCCCTCGTGCCGGTGGTCACCGAGGTGCCGGGCACCGCGCTCCTCTCGGGACGGGACGGGCCGTCGGGGACGGCCACGGTTGCGGGACCGGTCGAGCGTACGCGCCGCCCGCCCGGTCGGCTCGCCGGACGCTCCATGAGTGCCTGGGTCACGCTTGCACCAACACCTGCGCGGGAGCACGGATTCCCTCACCTAGGGTGACGTGCGTGGCAGGACAGGGCACCCCCGCGACGGCGCTGCTCGCGAAGCAGAAGATCGCCCACCGCATCCACTCGTACGTCCACGGCGCGGGTCAGGCCTACGGGCCGGAGGCGGCCGAGCTGCTCGGCCTGGAACCGGCGCGGGTGTTCAAGACGCTGGTCGCGGAGGTCGACGGGACGCTCACCGTCGGCGTGGTCCCGGTGTCGGCGACGCTGGACCTCAAGGCGCTCGCCGCCGCCGTCGGGGGCAAGCGGGCCCGGATGGCCGAGGTCGCCGCTGCCGAGCGGGCCACCGGCTACGTCGCGGGTGGCATCTCCCCGCTGGGGCAGAAGAAGCGCCTTCCGGTGGTGGTGGACGCCTCGGCGACCGGGTTCGACACCGTGTTCTGCTCGGCGGGGCGGCGGGGGCTCGAGGTGGAGCTCGCACCGGCGGAGCTGGTGCGGCTCACGGCCGCGACGGTGGCACCGATCGCGGCGGGCGGCTGAGCGTCGCGCGGCGCGCGTTCGCAGGTGCGGACGCCGGGCCGCAGGTGCCGACGCCGGGCCACAGGTGCCGACGCCGGGCCGCAGGTGCCGACGCCGAGCCGCAGGCGCCGCGCCGGGCCGCAGGTGCCGACGCCGGGCCGCGGCCCGCGGGCGCAGGCCCGGCCCGTCCCGCCGAGCGTGCACTCCGTCAGCCCTCGACCTGCCTCAACGCACACTCGCCGACCCGCGTGCGTACCCGCCCGACCGCATCCACAACTCGCACCGGCGAAACCCGCAACTCGCGCCGGTGGGATGCGGAACTCGCGGGTGGGGCCCCGGGGCAGCCGGCGGGGAGGATCAGCCAGCGGGGAGGATCAGCCGGCGGGGGACGATCAGCCGGCGGGGACGACCCGGGCGAGCCAGCCCGCGACGGCGGCGCGAAGGGCGGGCCGGTCCGCCTTGAGCGAGTGGTCGCCGCGCAGGACGACCAGCTCGCGGTTGGGGGCGACCTCGGGCACCCCGAAGGCGTCCCGGGCGCCCTGGACGACCAGGACCGGGACCTCCGGCGCCGCCAGCTCGGGCAACCGCGTCCGTTCGGGTCGGCCGGGCGGGTGCAACGGGAACGCCAGGCACAGCACCGCCACCGCACCCCCCGACCCTGCCGTGCGGCAGGCGACGCGCGCCCCCGAACTGCGGCCGCCGAACACGAGCGGCCCGGCGAGCAGCGTCGCGCGGACGTCGGCGACGACGGCGAGCCACGCGGCGTCGAGCTGGTCGGTCGGGGCGACGTTGCGCCGCCCCGCCACGCGGTAGGGCTGCTCGACCCCGACGACGAGCAGGCCCGCGGCGAGAGCCTCCTCGCCCGCCGCGACGAGGTCCGGCGCGGCGAGCCCCCCGCCCGCGCCGTGGCCGAGCAACAGCGCGCCGCGGGCGCCGTCGGGCCCGCTCGCTGCGGGCTGCGGGCGCCGGACGGTGATCCGGGCCGGGCCGTGGGGGGTCGCGACCTCGCGCACTTCGGCGCCGGGATCGGCGGCCGGGGCACCGCCCGGGCGAACCACACCCGGCCCGACAGCAGCCGGGGCACCGCCGGAGCGAACCACACCCGGCCCGACAGCAGCCGGAACACCGCCCGAGCGAACGGCCGGCCCACCACCGCCCGGGGCACCGGCGGAGCGAACCACGGCCGCACCGACACCACCCGGGCCCCCCGCACCGCCGACCGCCCCACGGGCCGCGACCGGCGGCGCGGCCCCGCGTCCGCCCGTCACGACGGGTTGGGCCCGGCGAGCAGGTCCAGCTGCAGCGGCTCGGCGACGTCGGCCTCCGCGAGCGGCTCCAGCAACTCGGGCCCGTTGTTGCGGACGCTGTTCACCTTCGGCGACACCGCCCGCAGCTCGAAGTGGGCCACCAGCTCCGGCGACGGCGGGGCGAGCAGCGCGGCCACCGCGTCGTCCGTGGCGGGACGGTCCGGGTCCAGCCAGGTGTCCCACGCGTCGGAGGGCAGGATGAGCGGCATCCGGTCGTGCACCGCGACGAGCGGGCCGACCGCGTCCGTGGTGAGCACCGCGCAGGTGACGAGCCCGTCGGGGTACTCGGTGGCCGCGGCATCCCCGGCGGGCTTCCAGAACTCCCAGACCCCGGCCATCGCGAGCGACGCACCGTCGGTGTAGCTCGTGTAGTACGGCTGCTTGTGCTCGGGCCCGCGCTGCCACTCGTACCAGCCCGCGGCGGGGATCAGGCAGCGCCGCGACGCCATCGCCCGGCGGAACGCGGGCTTCTCCCGCGCGCTCTCCGCCCGGGCGTTGATCATCCGCGCGCCGCCCTTGGCATCCTTCGCCCAGGAGGGGACGAGGCCCCAGCGCATCATGCGCAGGGTCCGCTCGGTGTGGTCCGGGTCGGGGGTGCCCTCGGCGTCGCGGGGGTGGCGTTCGACGACGGCGACGACCTGCTTGGTCGGCGCGACGTTGTAGTCCTGGGTCGCCCCGCCCGCGGTGGCGTCCACGGCCCGGAACTCCTCGGCGAGGTCGGCGGGGGCCTTGATCGAGGCGTAGCGACCGCACATGAACCCATCCTCCCACCGCCGCACGGCCGCGACGGCGTGGGGAATCATGGGCGGCGTGAGCCCCCAGGCGATGGACCAGCCGGGCCCCTGGCCCGCCCCGCACGCCGCGACCCCCGTCCGGGGGAACGTCTCGGTGCCCGGGTCGAAGTCCGTGACGAACCGGGCGTTGCTGCTCGCGGCGCTGTCCGATGGTCCCGCGCGGGTTGTCGGTGCGCCCGCGACACGGGACACGGGACTGATGGTCGGTGCGCTGCGGGCCCTCGGCGTGCCGGTGCAGGTCGACGGCGAGGACGTGGCCGTCGGCCTGCACGCCGGGTTCGCGGGCGGCGGCACCGTGGACTGCGGCCTGGCGGGCACCGTGATGCGGTTCGTCCCGCCCGCCGCGGCGCTCGCGGACGGCCCCGTGCGGTTCGACGGCGACGTGCGCGCCCGCGAGCGCCCGATGCGCACGGTGCTGGACGCGCTGCGCTCGCTCGGGGCCCGCGTCGAGGGCGACGGGCTGCCGTTCACGCTGCACGGATGCGGGGCGCTGCCCGGCGGCGAGGTGGTGATCGACGCGTCGGCGTCCTCGCAGTTCGTGTCGGGGCTGCTGCTCTCGGGGGCCCGCTACGACAAGGGCGTCACGGTGCGCCATGAGGGCCCGCCGGTGCCGTCGCTGCCGCACATCGACATGACGGTCGCGATGCTGCGCGAGGCGGGCGTCGCGGTGGACGACGCGGAGCCGAACACGTGGCGGGTCGCCCCCGGGCCCGTCGCGCCGCGGAGGTGGGCGGTGGAGCCGGACCTGTCCAACGCCTCGGTGTTCCTCGCGGCGGCGGCGCTCACCGGCGGCGAGGTGACGGTCGCCGGGTGGCCCGCGGGCTCCGTCCAGCCGGGTGCGGAGTTCCTCGAGGTCCTCACGCGGGCGGGCGCGGAGGTCTCCCCCGGCGCCGCGGGCATGACGGTGCGGGGCACCGGCGCGCTGCACGGCGTGGACGTGGACCTGAGCGACGCGAGCGAGCTCACGCCCACGGTGACCGCGCTCGCCGCGTGCGCCACCACGCCGTCGCGCATCCGCGGGGTGGCGCACATCCGCGGCCACGAGACCGACCGGATCGCCGCGCTCGCGGCGGAGCTCACCGCGCTTGGCGGCGACGTCACCGAGACCGAGGACGGGCTCGCGATCCGGCCGGCGCCGCTGCACGGGGGCCCGTGGCGCGCCTATGCCGACCACCGGATGGCCACGGCGGGCGCGCTGATCGGGCTGGTGGTGCCCGGTGTCGAGGTGGACGACGTCGCGTGCACGTCGAAGACGATCCCGGACTTCCCCGGGCGCTGGGCACAGCTCGTCGGCACGTGAGGGTGCGCGAGTACGACGAGTCCGACGTCCGCGTCCGGCCAGGGCGGCGCGGCAGCCGCCCGCGCAGCAAGCGCCGCCCCGAACACGCCGACGCCCGTCCGGCGATGGTGACGGTCGTGGACCGCGGTCGCTGGACGTGCGCCCCGGACGGCGACCCCGAGCGGGCCCCGGTGACGGCGATGCGGGCGCGCGAGCTGGGCCGCACACCCATCGTCGTCGGGGACCGGGTGGGCCTGGTGGGCGACCTGTCCGGCGCCCCCGACACGCTCGCCCGGATCGTGCGGGTCGAGGAGCGCACCAGCGTCCTGCGCCGCACGGCCGACGACACCGACCCGTACGAACGGATCGTCGTGGCGAACGCGGAGCAGCTGGTGATCGTCACCGCGCTCGCGGACCCGGAACCGCGCACCGGGTTCGTCGACCGCTGCCTCGTCGCCGCCTACGCGGGCGGGCTGACCCCCCTGCTGTGCCTCACGAAGGCCGATCTCGCCGATCCGGCCCCGTTCGCGGCGCAGTACGCCGACCTGGACCTGCCCGTCGTGGTCACGCGCCGGGATCCTGACGGGATCGCCGGGCACGACGCGCTCGCAGCGCGGCTCGCCGGGAAGGTCTCGGCGCTGATCGGGCACTCGGGGGTCGGCAAGTCCACGCTGGTGAACGCGCTGCTGCCGGACGCGGAACGCGCCGTCGGCGAGGTGTCCGCGGTCGGCAAGGGGCGGCACACCACCACTGCGGCGGTCGCGCTTCCGCTGGCCGCGGGCCACGGCTGGATCGTCGACACGCCCGGCGTGCGGTCCTTCGGGCTCGCGCACGTCACCCCCGACGACGTCATCGCGGCGTTCGGCGACCTCTGGGCCGCCATCGAGGACTGCCCCCGCGGCTGCGGCCATCTGGGCCCGCCTGCAGACCCGGAGTGCGCCCTCGACGAGCTCGTCGAACGGGGCGAGCTGCGGCCCGCGCGGCTCGCGGCACTGCGGCGGGTGCTGGTCGCGTTGCGCGATCCCGGCTACTGACCTGCGTCCGTCCAGATGAATTTCCCCCGGGGACGTAGCGGATCAGCGGCTGCGCCGACATCGGTGATGTCGATCGAGAGGGGCCACCGGTGACCCGCAACGGACGGATCGTGCTCGCCGTCGTCATGGCGACGATCGTGCTGCTGGCAGTGATGATCACGTGGGCGCTGGCGCACCCGTCACCGGCTCCCACCCCGGCCGCCGCGCCGGCGGGCAACTCGACCCCGGATCCCGTCATCACCTCGTTCCACATGATCGCCGAGTTCGACTGCCCGGGTGGCACCGCGTCCGTCCCGGCGGCGTGGACGACCAAGGACACCACGTCGGTCAGCTTCGCCGTGAACGGCACGGCGTTGCCGAACGCGGCGGGCTACCCGGTGAGCGGCACCGCGGAGCTGCCCGTGCCGTGCGACGGCAAGTCCCACTCCGTCACCCTGACCGCGAAGGACGGCGCCGCGAGCGTCAAGCGGACCGTCTACGTCAACACGCAGCTGCCCACCCCACCGCCCCCGGGCGCGCCGGACGTCACGGCCTTCCAGATCCTCGAGAACGTGACGTGCCCGGCGAAGGAGCCGCTGCTGGTGGCAGCCGCCTGGGCCACCACGAACGCGACGGCCGTGAGCTTCTCCATCGACGGCCAGCCGCTGCCCGCGGCCGCGGGATACCCCGTGACCGGGGCCGGCAAGATCCCGGTGCCGTGCGACGGTGGCGAGCACGTCGTCACGCTGACGGCGGCGAACGCCGCGAACCAGACCTCAGCGCTCAGCCGCCCGGTGAACACCACGCTCGCCCCGCCGCCGGTGCCGCCGCCGACCACCACCGTGACGACGACGGTGACGACGGTGGCGCCCCCGACGACGGTGACCGTCACCCCGACGGACCCGGACACGCCGCCGGTCACGACGCCCGTCGACCCCCCGACGACGCCGACGACGCCGGACGGCGACGGCGGCTGATCCGTCCCGTCAGCCCGCGCCCGGCGGGCGCCGCGGATCCCCGGCCCCGGGCCCCTCGCCGCCGGGGCCGGACTCGGCGACCCGGTCGGCCGGGTCCAGCTCCTGCCCCGTCCCTGGCCGGCCACGCCGGTGCAGCGCGACGGCCGCGGCCGGCAGGAACAGCACCGTGAGCATCCCCGCACCGACGAGGGCCGCGGCGTTCTCGGCCAGCATGACCCCGTTCCGCCTGCCGATCTCGGTGAGCGCGACGAGCAGCGGCAGCGTCGTGGCCGTGATGAGCAGTGTCTCCACGCGCTCGCGCCGGTCCAGCGCGCCCCGGTACACCAGCAGGGCGGGTACCCCCCGGATCGCGACGATCAGGCCGAAGAAGACCAGCACCCGCGCCGGGTTCTCGGCGATGGAGCGCAGGTCGAGCACCATGCCGGAGTAGACGAAGAAGATCGGGACGAAGAAGCCGTACGCGACGGCGTCCATCTTCCCCTCCAGCACCGGCGCGGCCACCCCCGACCAGCGCCGCAGCACCATCCCGGCGGCGAACGCGCCGAGGACGGCGTCGAGATGGAAGCGGTCCGTCGTCGCGATGAGGAGCAGGAGCAGCAGCACCGTGAGGCGCAGCGTGATCTGGTTGGTCTCGTGCTGCAGGCCGGACACCACCTCGGTGACCCGGCGCCCGCGCAGCCGGGCGGCCGCGGCGAGCAGCAGCGCGAGCACGAGCACCCCGGCGAGCGACCCGAGCGCGACGAGCCGGTTGGAGACGCCGAGGAAGATGGCGACGCCGAGGATCGGCAGGAGCTCGCCGACCGCGCCTGCCGCGAGCAGGTGGCTGCCGAGATTGCCGCGCAGCATGTCGTTCTCGCGCAGGATCGGCAGCAGCGTGCCCAGCGCCGTGGTGGTGAGCGCGAGGGCGACCGGCACGAAGTCGCGCACGAACCCCACCGACACGAGCGCGGCGACCGCGCCGATCGCCAGCAGGAGGCTGATCGCCCACGCCAGGAGGGCGGTGCGGCCCTCGTGCCGGGCGAACAGGCGGACGTCGACCTCGTAGCCCGCCAGCAGGAACACGAAACCGATCCCGACGTCCGCGAGGATCTGGATGCTCTCCGGAGTGCCGAGGTCGAGCACCTGCGGGCCGATGATCATGCCGCCCACCAGCAGCAGCACGACCTGCGGGATCCGCGGCCCCGGCAGGACCGCGAGGATCAGCGGCGCGAGGACCCCGACGACGGCGACGGCCAGCAGCGTGTCGACGCTGCTGGTGAGATCCACGGGCGTCAGGTGTTGTCGATCTCGAAGCGGCCCGGTGACCGGCGCCGTCCGCGGGTCGCGCTGGCCGCCGCCCCCGAGACGAGGCTGCCGATGGCGACGCCGAGCACGAGGTGGATGAGGCTCTTCGCCAGCGCGATGCCGAACGGGTCGGCGAGGAACGGCACCACCACCGCGGCGACGGTGACCAGCCCGACGATCCAGCCGAAGTACGACATCGGCTGCGGGGTGGACAGCAGCAGCAGGTGGGCCAGGCCCGTGGCGACGAGCGCGGCGGCCGCGGCGACGGCGCACAGCAGCAGCGTGTCGGAGTCGCCGAACGCCCCGGTATCCAGCGGCGAGTAGAGCGCGAGCTGCGCGATGGTGCGGGTCACGAGCACTCCGACCAGGGCGATCAGCGCGGCGATGACCGCGGTGGCGAGGCCTCCCGCCCACAACCGCGCTGCGTCGATCGGCGGTGTGCCTGCCTCCTCGTAGTAGCCCATCTCCGGCCCCCGTTCCTGATCGTTCTCCCCGGCGGGGAGTCTGGTCGCACCGGCGCCGTCGCGTCCAGCACTTCCGCGCGGAGCGACCCCGGTGGAGCATCGGGGCCTGCACACACGGGGGTGGGCGATGGCGGGGTGGGAAGTGGCCGACCGGCACGTACTGGTGGCCTGCATGCTGGTGGCGTTCCTGGTGACCTTCCTCGCGACGCGGCTGGTCACCCGCGCCATCCGGGCAGGTCGCGGGCCCTTCCGCGACACCACGGTCGGTGGCGTCCACGTGCACCACCAGGTCTACGGCATCTTCCTGCTGCTCGGCGCCGGTACGGCCGCGTTCACCTACCGGCCCGGGTCGCCGTGGGTGGAGCTGCTCGCGGTCCTGTTCGGGGTGGGGGCCGCGCTGACGCTCGACGAGTTCGCGCTGTGGCTGCACCTCGAGGACGTCTACTGGTCGGCGCAGGGACGCAGCTCCGTCGATGCGGTGATGCTGGCGACGGTGATCGGTGTGCTCCTGCTGGTCGGGGCGAACCCGTTCGACGACTTCGACGGCGACGGGGAGCCGACCGTCGCCGTCTCGGTTCTGGTGAATGCGGCGTTCGCGGCGGTGGCTCTCCTGAAGGGGAGGGTCGTCCTTGCCGTCATCGGGGTGTTCGTGCCGCTGGTGGCGCTCGTGGCGGCCCTGCGGCTGGCCCGCCCCGGCTCGTGGTGGGCGCGCCGCTACGACCCGCTGAAGCTGGCCCGCTGCCACGCCCGCTTCCCGCTGTCCCGCCGCACCCGCCTGGACCGGCTCGTCGACCTGTTCGCGCTGCCGCCCGAACCGCTCAGTCGCGAGCGGGACGCTCGGGTTGCGGCGGCGCGGGAGCCCCGCGGGTCGCATCGGAGCGGCTGAGCACCGCCGCGCCGCCGACGGCGAGCAGCAGCCCGACCGCGCACGGCCAGGCCCAGCCCGGGCGGACGGTGTCGCCGAGCAGCACCACGCCCGCCAGGCCCGGCACCACCGCCTCGGTCACGACGAGCACGCCCGTCACCGTGGCGACCTCACCGCGCGTGAGCGCGCGGGTGTAGGTGGCCACGCCGAGCGCGGCGAACACGGCGAGCGCGTAGGCCGACGGCTCGGCCGGCAACGACGTCAGGTCCTGGGCCAGGGTGGGGCTCAGGTGCAGGGCGCGGACGGCGAGCGCCACGCCGCCGAAACCCAGCCCGGCGACGACCGCGCACGGCACCGGCCGCCCCGCCCGCCACACGGGGACGGCCACCGCGGCGAGCGCAAGCGCGGCGACGAGCAGGACCAGCCCGACCCTCGCCGTCGGTGCCGCGTCCGTGCCCGCGCTCGCGGCCACGACCGTGAGCCCGCCGACGCAGGCGGCGATCGCGAGCCGGTCCGCGCGGTGCAGCGGCTGGGCGTAGAGGCGGTGGGCGGCGAGCGCGGTGATCGCGATCGACCCGGCGAGGACGGCCTGCACCGCGAACACCGGCAGGTAACGCAGGGCCAGCACGGTGAGCGCGAACCCCAGGACGTCCACGGCGAGCCCGACCACGTACAGCGGCTGGGAGAGCAGGCGGCGGGCCCCGTCCGCCCGCCGCCCGCCGGCGGCCTCCAGAAGGCCTGCAGCGCTGTTGGACACCGCCGCGCAGATGGCCGCGACGAGGCCCACGACCGCCGCCACCCCGGCCTCCCTCCCGGCCGGACCGTCCGGCACGGTTCCGAGCCTGCCCGATCTCCGCTGCGACGGGCGAGCGCCGGGCCGGTCCGGGCCGATCCGGTCGGGTCGGGCGGGCCCGGGCGGCCGATCGGTCGACCATGGCCGGTCCGCCGCCGATCCGGGCCGTCACGAGGGGATGCGCCGCCGTGGCCGCCAGGAAGGTCCCCCTGCGCAGTGCGGCCGCCGTCCGCAGGAGCAGCCAGACAAGCAGGGCGGTGACGGCGACGAGCAGCGGCCCGGTCGCCGCCCGGGCCACGGGCGGCGACAGCAGCGCCACCGCGTGCAGCAGGTAGGCGGCCGTTGCGGCGTAGGGGAACGCGAACGCCCAGCTCGCCGGCCCGAACCGGACCCGCCGGTAGCGGCGGGCCAGCAGGAACTGGTGCGCGATCGCGGCGAGGGCCGCCGCGAGCAGGACGGCCCCGAACGGGCCGACGCGCTCGCCCGCGAGCGCGAGCTGGGCGCTCCCGGCGAGCACGGGCGGAGTGAGCTCCAGCGCCCGGGCGGGCAGCAGCGCGGGCGGCAGCGGATGGCGCACCGACCGCAGCGCGACCAGCGGGCCGACCACCACCCAGCAGGCCAGACCGGCGCCGAACGCGATCCGGGCCGGGCCGGGGAAACCGGTGTGCGCGAGGGTGGTCGCGGCCAGGAGCGGGCCGACCACCCCCGGTAGGAGGTGCCCGGGATGCAGGTCGTGCAGCCGCGGACGGCAGCCCGGTGCGGCGAGCACCAGCGCGCCGACCAGCACGGTGAGCACGGCGCAGGCCGTCGCCGGACCGGGCAGGCGAAGCCCGACGGCGACGCTGCCCGCGCCGATCGGCAGCAGGCACAGGTACGGCGCGCACCGTGGGTCAGCGAGCTCGGCCGCCAGAGCTCGACGGCCGCGCAGGAAGGGGCGGATCCACGCGACCGCCAGCACCGCCCAGGCGAGGCCGGCCGCCGGGTAGAGCACGGCGGCAGGCCAGTCGGGCACCGCGCCGAGGCGGTGGCCCCCCGCCCACGTCCCCGCGGCCGCCGCGAGTCCCGTGGCGATGGCGAACAGGTTGGGGGTGACCCGGGCCGCGGGTGCGGCGCTCACGGCGTTCTCCTCGGTTCTCGGCGGTGGTGCGGGATGGGGCGACGGGGTCAGCCGGACTGCGTCCACGTGCCGTCCGGCCAGCGGTAGGCCTCGCCGAACCGCCGCGGCGCGGACCCGGCCGGGATGCCGTACCGGTGCCGGCGGGCCCGCCTGCGGACGAGGACCCGCCGAAACCGCGCGGCGACGGTGGAGCCACGAGTCGTCGACATCGCGTCACACTCAGCAGTGCGGCAGCGTGGTCGGCGCGGAAATGGCGTCCCGGTGGACGTACCCGTCGCTTTCCGAACCCTTGATGCGGAACCAGTTGAAATTGCCGTTGCGGTTCTGCCCCTCGGTGAGGCACAGCGCCTCGACCCGCTCGCCCTGGTGCAGGGCCTGCACCCGGACGGAGTCGGTGGACGGGCTGGTGTAGGACCAGGTCGGCTGCTTGATCACGGCATTGGTCCCGCTGGCGTCAGCGGTCCCGGCAAGCCCGACGAGCCCGCCGGCAACGATCGCCGCAACAGCAGTCGCGGTGGCGATCCACGGCATGTCGATTGCTCCTTCTCGGTGGCGGAGAATTGTGTTCTCCTGGCCTTCTCCGGCGCTTTCTGCGCCCACCGAGAAATATGCCGGGAAAGAGCCACCCGCGGGATCGGGTGATCGGCCGACGGATCGGGGGAAACTCGCTGTCGGGCGATCGGCCGACAGCGCGTCCGTCATTCGAGCAGGCCCCGGCGCATCGCCTCGGCGACCGCCGCCGCCCGGTCCCCGACGCCGAGCTTCTCGTAGAGCCGCTGGGTGTGGGTCTTGACCGTGCTGACGCCGAGGACCAGCTCGGCCGCCACCTGCGGGATCGACAGGCCGCGGGCGAACGCCGCGAGCACCTGGCGCTCCCGCTCGCTCAGCACGGGCCCCGCCTGCTCGCCCCGCCGCCGGATCTCACCGGCGAGCCCCGCCGCGACCTCGGCCGGGACCACCGTGCCGCCGCGGGCGACCTCCAGTACGGCCTGCACGATCTCGCCGCGGCTGGACTCCTTCGACAGGTAGCCCGCCGCGCCCTCCTGCAGTGCCTGGTAGACGATCGCGCTGTCGGTGAACGCCGAGAGCAGCAGCACGCGCGTCGGCAGGCCGTCGCGCACCACCGCGTGCACCACGCCGACACCGTCGACACCGGACATCTGGTAGTCCACGAGCGCCACCGCGGGCCGCTCCCGGCGGATCGCCGCCAGCGCGTCATGACCGTCCGCCGCCTCGGCGACGACGTCGACCAGGCCGCTGCGGACCAGGCCGCGGCTCACCCCGTCCCGGAAGAACGGGTGGTCGTCGGCGATGACGACCCGCACCCGCGAACCGGGCATCGTGGGCTCCCCTCCGGAGGGTGTCGGCCCAGGATAGGGACGCCACGGCGTGGGAGGTACGACGATGGACGGCGTGAGGTTCGATGCGGGCCGGGCCGCGCCCGACCCGGCCGGTCTCGACGAGGCGGTGCGCGCGTACGCCCGGCGCGGGGTGCGGCTGCAGCTGGTCGTGCGGGCCGTGCTGGTGGTGTTCGTCGGGCTGACGATGACGGTCGTCCCGCCGACCCGGGGGGCCGCCGCGGGCTACGCCCTCGTCGTCGCGTACGCGCTGTGGGCGGTGGGCATCGCGGTGTGGATCGGCCGCGGGGGGCGGGCCGCGGAGCGCGTCGCGTGGCTCGCGCTGTTCGTCGATCTCGCGGTGCTCGCCGCGCTGACGCTCGCCACCGGCCTGGACGCGCAGCAGAGCTGGACGGCCGACGTCCTCATCAACGGGTTCTTCCTGGTCCCGGTGCTCGCCGCGACCGACCTGCGGCCGCGCGTCTGCGCCGCCGTCGTCGTGCCGACGGTGCTGGTGTCGCTCGCCGCGAGCGTCGCGACCCGGTCGGCCAACGAGGAACCGTGGGCCTCGATCGCGCTGCACACGCTCGTGCTGGCCGGGGTCGGGGTGGCCTGCGTGGGGCTCTCGCGCATCCAGCGCTCCCGGCTGGCGGCGATCAGCGAGCTGCTGCGCGAGCGCACGGCGCTGCTCGACGAGCTGGTGCGCACCGAGCAGCGCGAGCGCCGGGCACTGTCCGAGCACCTGCACGACGGCGCCCTGCAGTACGTCCTGGCGGCCCGCCAGGACCTCGACGAGCTACACGACCCGGACCCCGCCCCCGACGCCGTCGAGCGCCTGGAGCACGCCCTGGCGGAGTCCTCGCGGCTGCTGCGCTCGACGGTGAGCGAGCTGCATCCGGCCGTGCTGCACCAGGCGGGGCTCGCCCGGGCCCTGCGCGACCTGGCGGCCGCGACCCGGGGGGTCGCCGTCGAGGTGACGCTGCGGGACTGGCCCGCGGACCTGCGCACCTCGCAGGACACCCTGCTGTTCTCGGCCGCGCGCGAGCTGCTCGGCAACGTCACCCGGCACGCGGGAGCCGGGGCCGCACGGGTCGAGCTGGTCCGCGACGGCGCCACCGCGCGCCTGGCGGTCGCCGACGACGGCCGCGGGATCGCCGACGGGGCGCTGGCCGAGAGCCTGCGCGACGGTCACATCGGGTTGCGTTCCCACCAGCTGCGGGCGGCCGCCGCGGGCGGTCACCTCACGCTGGCCCGCCGCGATCCGCACGGCACCGTCGCGACGCTGGAGCTGCCGCTGCCCGGCTGAGTTGCGTCGCGCCCGGTCGAGCCCCGGGCGTGTCGGATCCGGTGCGGACCGGTGCCGTGATCACGTGCGAGCGGCCGCACACATGTTCGAGCGCCGCGTCGCCACCTCCCGCCCCGCCCGGCGGCACACCTGTGCGAGCGGCCGCACACACCCGACGGCGTCCGCACACACCGCCCACCGCATGTGTCAGCGCCCCGGGGTGTGCGCCAGCACCACAGGACATGTGCCGGCGCCCCGCGAGATCCCCCGCGAGCTCACGGCCCCCCGAACGTGACGAGGGCCTGGTCGAGCACCATCTGCTCGGTGTGCTCGGTGGGCGAGAGCCCGGGCCGGGTCGCGAGCGGGATGCCGTCGGCCTCGGCGGCGTCGAACGCCGCGGTGCTCACCGAGCGGCCCGTCACCGTGAAGGAGTCGATGAGGTAGGGCAGGCCCTGGGCCACGATCGCCGACGGCGCGTCCATCACGTGGATGTGCAGGTGCGGCGCCACCGAGTTGCCGGTGTTCCCGACCAGGCCGAGCACGTCGCCCTTGGCAACGGTGTCGCCCCGCTTCACCTTCAGGCTCCCGGGCTGCAGGTGGGCGTAGTTGACGTAGAAGCCGTTACCGATGTCGAGGACGACGAAGTTGCCGTCCGCCTCGGTGATCGGAATGCCGGCCGGGTAGGTGCCGGGCACCTGCTCGGGCAGGCCGTCCATGGTCTCGACCACGGTGGCGTCCGCGACGGCGAGCGCCTCGTCGCCGTAGATGTGGTAGCTGTGCGGATCGAGGCGGTCCCCGACGTAGATCCGCTTGTCGGCATCCACCTGCTCGTAGTCGACGGCGTAGCGCTGGGCGAGGTAGCGGCCCCCGTTGACCGGCAGGATCGCGCGGGTATGGCGGACCGCGTCGCAGCAGCCGTCCGCGGCGAGGTAGCCCTCGCCCTTCAGCGGCGGGCCGAGCACCGGAAGCTGCCTCGCCGTCACGGGCGTGGCGGCGAGGCGCTCGGTCGTCGGGGTCCCGGCGACCGTCACCGTGAGCTCGTGCACGAGGCTCGTCGGCGCCGCCCCGTCCAGCGCGACGTGCAGGAACACCGCCGCCGACTGGCCGCCCGCGAGCTGGTTGCCGTACCCCTGCCCGCCCGTCGGGAGCACGCGGGCGGCGAGGTCCGCACCGGTGAGGGTCTGGATCACCCTGCCGTCCTGGTCGAGCACCGCGACGGTGTCGACGCTCACCGCCATGGGCGTGTAGTTGGTGAGGATCAGCTCGTGGACGAGGTGCGTGCGACCGTCCTCGCCCGTGAACGGCACCGGCGGGTACAGCACCGAGCCGACGACGGGTGTCAGGACGGGTTCGATGTAGGCGGGCGGGCCCGGCTCCGGCTCGGCGGACGAGCCGGACGGGGCGGACGTGGCGGACGTGGCGGACGAGCCGGACGGGGCGGACGGGGCACAGCCCGCGACGAGCAGGCTGACGACGGCGGTGGCGGCCGTGGCGGTGCGGACCGCGGCCCGGCGGACGCGCCGGGTCATGCCGGGAAGTCCACGATCGCCCAGGCCAGCGGCAGCTGATCGGTGTGCGGTTCCGGCGGCCCGCCGAGGGGGAACTGCCCGGACAGGTAGTCGTCGCTGTCGGCGATCAGCTCCGGGTCGAGGTATCCGCGCAGCGAGAACCGCTCGAGGACGTAGGGCAGGCCGTCCGCGCCGAGTGCGGACGGGCCGTCCATCAGCTGGAAGTGCATGTGCGAGGCGTTGGCGTTGCCGGTGTTGCCCAGCTTCGCGATGACCTGGCCCTTCGTGACCTTGTCCCCCGGCTCGACCAGCAGGCTGCCCTTCTCCAGGTGGGCGTAGAAGGCGTACACGCCCCCGCCGAGGTCCTGGATGATGTGGTTGCCGTCCACCGTCTCCACGGTGATCTGCGGGCCGAGCACCGGGTCGTTGGCCGGGAGCACGCCGGGGCTGTTGGCGTCGAGGGTGTCCAGCGTGCTGGTGACCGTGCCGTCGGCGACGGCGATGATCTCCGAGCCGTAGTCGACGTAGCTCTGGTTCTGGGTCTTGTCGCCCTCGTAGAAGTGGCCCTGCGCGTCGAGCTGTTTCCAGTCGATGGCGAAGCGCTGGCCGTTCACGAGCGTGCCGTTCAGCGGCGCGAGTGAGCTGCGGTGCGGGAAACCGGGCAGGCAGCAGCCGTTGAGCGCGACCCAGCGCTCGCCCTTCACCGGCGGACCGATCACCCGCGGCGGACCTGCCGAGGTGGACAGCGGGGCGACGAGGTAGTCGACCGGTTCGGGCACGCGCACCGCCGGGCTCGGTGCGGCGTCCGCCCACAGGTGGTGCAGCACGGCCCGGGGCACGGCGGCCTGGTCGTCCAGTGCGAAGTCGACGAACACGATCTTCGAGGCCTGGGCCGGGATCCCCGCGTCCGTGGTCGGCGCGGACGGCAGCGCGCGCATCCGTTGCAGCAGGTCGGGGCCGGAGTACGACGCGACCACGCGGGAGGCGTTCGCGACGTCCACCACGTCGACCCGGGTGATCGTGGCCGGGACCGCCGAGGCGTTGGTCAGCTGCAGGTCGTAGGCGAGGTGGTACCTGCCGTCCGACCCGGGGAAGGGCATGACCGCGGCGCTGAGCGGGGTCACGGTGACCGAGGTGTAGGCGTCCGGGACGGTGATCCCGGCCAGCGGATCGGCCGCGGCGGCGGGTGGGGACGTCGGGGTGATGGTGACCGTCGGCGACGGGGCCGACGGGGCCGCACACCCCGCGAGCAGGACGAATCCGACGATCGCAAGCGCGCGGCTACCGCACCTGCCGGCCTGTGGAGCGCGCACGGCGGACCTCCTTCGCACGCCGGTCGAGGACCGGACACGGTGGACGGTCGCGGCTGTGCCCCTCGACGACCCCTCGCCGCCGCCGGGACAGCCCGACCGGTGCAGCCTCCCGACGCGGCTTCGCAGCGGCAAGGGACCCAGGTCCGGTGTCGGGCGGGTGGGTGGTGCCGGGTCGCTCGCGGTGTCGAGGTCGCCACGACCGGTGCACGGCGCTCATCTCCGGGCGCCCCGCACCGGCGGCGGTGTCACGGCGGCGGTGTCACGGCGGCGGCGCCCGCCCCTACCGCGACAGGTGCCGCACCACCGCGAGGACGCGGCGGTGGTCGTCCTCGCTTGGCGGCAACCCGAGCTGGTCGTAGATGTGCGAGACATGGCCGACCACGGCCTTCTCGGTGATCGAGAGCCGGCGCGCGATCGCGGCGTTGCTGCGGCCGGAGGCCATGAGCGCGAGCACCTCGTGCTGGCGGGGGGTGAGCCGGTCCAGGGCGTCGTCGAAGCCGGAGTGCCGGGCCCGCGCCACCACCAGCGCCACCACCTCGGGATCGAGCACGGTCGCACCCGCGCGGACCCGTTCGAGGTCGGCGCAGAACGTGGAGACGTCCGCGATCCGCTGCTTGAGCAGGTAGCCGATCCCCGTCGGACGTTCGGTGAGCAGTTCGAGGGCGTAGCGGCGCTGGACGTGCTGGGAGAGCAGCACGATCGCCGTCCACGGACGGGTGCGGTGGATGTGCAGCGCCGCGACCAGCCCCTCGTCGGTGTGCCCCGGCGGCATGCGGATGTCGGTGATCACCAGGTCCGGTTCGCGCTCCTCGGTGTGGCGCAACAGCTCGGCCGCGTCCGCCGCGGTGCCGACGACCTGGTGACCCGCGTGCTCCAGCACGTGGGTGAGCCCCTGGCGCAGCAGCGCCTCGTCCTCGCCGATCACGATCCGCACGGCAGCTCCACGACCAGGCGGGTCCCCGCCCCCTGCGGGCTCACGACCTCGATCCGCCCGCCGAGCGTGTCGACCCGGTCGGCGAGGCCGCGCAGGCCCGATCCGCCGTCGAGGATCGCGCCGCCGACCCCGTCGTCGCCCACCTCGACGTGCAACGTCGCGTCGGCGTGCACCAGCCGCACGCGCAACCGTCGCGCCCCGGCGTGCTTGAGCGCGTTCGCGAGCCCCTCGGCGACGACGAAGTACGCGGTGCTCTCGACGGCGGCGGGCAGCGTGCCGTCCCCGACGCCCAGCTCCAGCTGCGTCGGCAGCGGGACACGGTCGACGAGGTCCTCGGTGGCGGCGGCGAGCCCACGCTCGACGAGCGCCGCCGGCATGACCTCGTGCACGAGTCCACGCAGCTCCCCCGCGGCGTCGTCGATACCGGTGCGCAACGCGGTGGCCGCCTCCCGCATCGGGCCCGCCTCGTCGCGCGCGGCGAGCTGCTGGGCCTGCAGCGCGAGCAGGACCAGCCGGACCTGCAGGCCGTCGTGCAGGTCGCGGGCAATCTTGCGACGCTCCCGGTCGCCCGCCTCCACGATGCGCGAGCGGGACCGGCGCAGCGCGTCCTCGCCCGCCCGCAGCTCCGCGGTGAGCCGCTCGCGGTCCAGCGCGAGCGCCATCACCCGGGCCGCAGAGCGCACCGACCCGTGCTCGCCGATCACCCCGGCGTCGTAGACGATCGCCCCGATCCGCCGCCCCGCGAGGTCCACCTCGACCGCGGCCCGCCGCGACCCGTCCGCGGGCAGGGCGACGGGCGTCCCGGCACCGTCGACGTAGGTGCCGCGCTCGGGCACCCAGAACGCCACCTCGAGCGAGTCGTCACCCAGCGCGCGGGCCAGCGCCTCACCCAGGGCCGGACGGTCCGCGCCGGACGCGCCCAGCCAGGCCGCGAGCTCCTCGACCTCGCCGGTACGCGCGAACCCGCCGCGCAGGATCCCGGCCACGAAGGCCACCGGCACCCCGACGAGCACGGCCAGCTGCAGGGTGACGCGCGTCTCCGCGGACATCGCCACGAGTGATCCGCTCAGCGGGATGAACAGCACGGCCGCGATCCCGTAGCCGTACAGCGGCAGGAGCACCCGCCGCTGCGGGGGATCCGCCCGGCGCAGCCGCCCGCCCAGGATCACCGCCGTCGCGACGACGACGGCGGCCCCGCCGAGGCTCTGCACCGTCGCGCCGAGCGCCGCCAGGTCCGGCCGGTCGGCGAGCACCAGCGCGTCGTGCGGCGGCGGCTCGGGCGTCCACAGGTACTGCGGCGCCTGCAGCACGAGGCTGACCACCCAGCCTGCGGCCACCACCACCCGCGACGGCCCCCCGAGCCGCCCGGTCGGATAGGCGTGCAGCAGGTGGACGACGACCGCGAGCGGTGCGGTGGCGGTGATCGTCCCGATCACGATCAGCCCGGCCACCGAGGTGTTCACCAGACCGGCGACCGTCCAGGCGAGCGCACCGAGCACGATCAGCGGCCCCATCCGGTTGCTCGGCCTGCGCCACCACGCCACCGCGCCCGCGGCGAGGTAGACCGCGGCGCACAGCGGGAAGCCGAGCTGCGGCCAGCCGTGGCCCGCGTCGAGCACCAGGACGGCCTCGATCCCGACCAGCAGCGCGAGGGCCGCGACGAGCGCGGCGACGGCGAGCCGAAGCGACCCGCCGACCGCGCTGCGCTCGCCGCGAGCAGACATGCGCCGAGGATGGCAGCCGCGGGGCGCGCCGCCCAGGGATCCAGGTCCCGCGTGTGCGGGGCCACCGGTGTCGATCGTGGACACCGGCCGCGGCGTGCGCCACGGTGGGTCTCGCCACGGGGGTGTCATGTCCGATCTGCTCGCCGGGGCGCGCGCCGCGCTGCGGCAGCGCGACCCCGACCTCGCCGCGGTGCGCCGCGCCGCCCGCGTGACGGTCGCGGGCAGCGTGGCGTTCTTCGGCGCCCGCTTCCTGGTGAGCGACACGACCGTCGCCCTCTACGCCGTCTTCGGTGCCCTCGCGCTCGGGGTGCTCTCCGACGTCACCGGGTCGCCCCGCCAGCGCACCCTCCTGATGCTCGGTGCGCTGCCGGTGGGCCTCGCGCTTGTCGCGCTCGGGACGGCGCTGGCCGGGAACGTGTGGGCGGCCGCAGCGGGCATGTTCGTGGTGGGTTTCGTCGTCGCGTACACGTCGGTCCTGGGGCCGCGGATCGGTGGGGTCGCGAACGGCCTGCACCTGTCGTACATCCTCGCCTGCTTCCCGCCGTACGACCCGGCGTCGCTGCCCGCCCGACTGGCCGGGTTGACGCTCGGCGTGCTCCTGCTCGTCGTCGCCGACCGGGTGCTGTGGCCCGCCCCCACACCCCGCGGGTTCCCCGACCGGCTCGCGGAGGCTGTGGAGTCGCTCCAGCCCCGCCTCGACGCGGTCGCGGCGGGCCTGCCGCCCCCACCGGACCCCCGCCCCGAGCTGCGCCTGAGCCGGGTACCGATCTCGGAGCGCCCGGTGGGGCCGGGCGTGCGCGACCGCAGCCTGACGATCGCCGCGGCGGCGCTGCGGGCCGTCTCGGCTCGGCTGACGGGGCTCACGGCGTTGCCGGGTGGCCCGCTGCTGCCCGTCATCAGGGAGCTGCTCGCCGCCGTCGCGGACGCGCTGCGCACCCTCCCGCCCGCGCTGCGCGGCACCGGGCCGCCACCCGAGCTCGACCCGCTGGAGGCGCGGCTCGACGCGTTCCTCGCGCTGCGGGAGCAGATGATCACCGAGGACCCGTCCGCCGTCGCGCACCGCGACCTGCGCCGGGGCACGGCGGCGGTGATGATCGCCCACGCGGCCCGCACGCTCGTCACCGCGGTCCGGGCCGCCACCGGCGCGCCGACCCCCCGGGCCGTCCTGCGCGGCGAGATCGCGCCCGCCACGTTCGCCTACCTGGCGATCTCCCCCGCGCAGCGATTGTGGCGGCGCCTGCGCGTGCACCTGAACGTGCACTCGGTGCACTTCCAGAACGCCGCGCGCCTGGCCGTGGGGCTGGCCGTGGCACGGGTGGTGGCCGAGCTGCCCGTCGTGAGCCACGGGTTCTGGGTGCTGCTCGCGACGCTCACGCTGATGCGCACCTCGATGGTCACGAGCCGGGCGGCGCTGCGGCCCGCGTTCGTGGGGGTCCTGGTGGGGGCGATCGCCGCGGGCGTGCTGGTCACCGTCGTCGGGGTGCACACCGACGTGTACGGGTGGACGCTGCCACTGATCATGCTCGCCGGGCTCGCGGCCGGCCCGCTGCTCGGGCCCGCCGCCGGGCAGGCCGGGTTCACGGTGCTGATCACGGTGCTGTTCGCCCAGCTCGCACCCGCAACGTGGCGGCTGGCCGAGACCCGCCTGGTCGACGTCGTGCTCGGCGGGCTGATCGGCGCGCTGATCGGCGCCGCGGTGTGGCCGCGGGGCGGGGCCGGGGAGCTGCGCCGCACCGCGGCGGACGTGCTGCGCTCCGGGGCCCACGACCTCGTGCGGACCGTCACCCGCCTCGTCGGCAGGCCCGAGCCGGACGGCCCCTCCCAGACGGCGCGCCTGCTGGTACTGCTCGACGCCACCCACGCCCAGTACCGCACCGAGGCACACCCGGGATCCGGCTCGAAGGTGGACTGGCTCACGGTGCTCGGCACTGCCCACCGGCTCGCCGACGAGTCGGACCTGCTGCTGGGCCGCTGCCCGCAGCCCGGGCCCGTGCCGTGGCCGGCCGTCTCCGCCACGCTCGAGGCCACCGCGCGGGACCGGTCCCGCGACCTCCACGCGGTGGCGGACGCGCTCGAGGCGGTCACCACCCCGGGTCCCGGCGTCTCCGCGCCGCCCACGGAGCATCCGCCGCCCGCGCCGTACTGGCAGGACCCCCAGGACGCGCTGCGGGTGATCGACGCCTGGGGATGGCTGTACGTGCTCGCGGGCGACGTGGACCGGCTGCGCGGAGCCGTCGATCCCGAGCCCGATCCCGACGACCCCGCCGGACGGCTGTTCGGCAGGGTCGGTCGAACCTAGAGTGACCCGGTGACCGCTGATCACCGGGGGGACGGGCGCGGGCCGCGCCTGCGTGAGGTCGAGGACGTGCGGGGGCACCCTGCCGGGCACTACCCGTACCGGTATCCCACCGACCGTTCCGTGGCACGGATCCGCGAGGACCACGACGGGCTCGCCGCCGACACGGTGACCGAGGACCGGGTCCGCATCGCGGGGCGCCTGACGCTCGTGCGCCGCCACGGCGGGCTGACGTTCGCGCAGTTGCGCGACCGCACCGGCGACATCCAGCTGTTCGTCGACACCGAGGTGGTCGGCGAGGAGGTGCACCGCGACTTCGACGCCTGCGAGCGCGGGGACTGGGTCGGCGTCGAGGGCGTGGTGATGACGACGCGCCGGGGCGAGCTGTCGGTGCGCGTCGGGTCGTTCGCGGTGCTCGCGAAAGCCCTGTTGCCGCAGCCGGACAAACACCTCGGGCTCACCGACGTCGAGACCCGCTATCGGCAGCGCTACGTCGACCTGGAGGCCAACGAGCGCACCCGGGAGATCTTCCGGATCCGCCACGCCGCCGTCCGCGCGGTGCGCCACCACCTGGAGGAGCAGGGGTTCACCGAGGTGGAGGGCCCGGTGCTGCAGAGCATCCAGGGCGGGGCGTCGGCGCGCCCGTTCGTCACCCACCACAACGCGCTCGACATCGACATGTACCTGCGGATCGCGCTGGAGCTGCACCTCAAGCGGCTCATCGTCGGCGGCATGGAACGGGTGTTCGAGATCGGGCGGGTGTTCCGCAACGAGGGCGTGGACACCCGGCACAACCCCGAGTTCACGATGCTCGAGGCCTACCAGGCCTACGCGGACTACCACGACATGATGGACCTCACCGAGGGGATGATCGGCCGGGCCGTCCGGGACGCCCTCGGCGGGCGCACCGCCGTCCGCTTCGCGGGCCACGACATCGACCTCACCACCCCGTTCCCGCGCAAGCGGTTCGCCGAGATGATCGAGGAGAAGACGGGTGCGGTCATGCACCCGGCGATGCCGATCGACGAGGCGCGCGCCGCCCTGGACCGGCTGAAGCTGCCCTACGAGCGCAGCTGGGGCGCAGGGCGGCTCATGAAGGAGGTCTACGACGAGCTGGTCCAGCACGACGTCGTCGGGCCGGTGTTCTGCCTGGACTACCCGCGCGAGGTCTCGCCGCTGGCCCGGGTGCACCGCGACGACCCCGCGTACGTGGAGCGGTTCGAGCTGATCGTCGCCGGGTTCGAGCTGTGCAACGCCTACTCCGAGCAGAACGACCCGGCCCAGCAGCTCGCCGCGTTCGAGGCCGAGGCGCGGGCCAAGGCGGGCGGGGACCCCGAGGCCGGCGACGTCGACCTGGACTACATCCGGGCGCTGGAGCACGGCATGCCGTGCACGGGCGGGCTCGGCATCGGCATCGACCGGCTCGTCATGCTGCTGGCCGGCGCGGAGTCGATCCGCGAGGTGATCCTCTTCCCCACCCTGCGCCCGGAGTTCACCCAGCCGCCGGGCGGCGGGCCCAGCGGTGCCCCGCGCCCGGTGCTGCCGCCGACGCCGTCGGTGCCTGCGGGCGACGGGCACGCCGGGCGGGCGGCCACCGCCGGGGCGACCGTCACCGACATCGGCGCCGCGCCCTCGGTCGCCGCCGGGGTCGGTCCGGTCGTCGTGGCCCCGCCTGTGCGGCCCGAGCGTTCGCGCTGGCCGGTGCGCCTGCTCGCCGCACTGACCGGGCTCGGCGGGGTCCTGCAGCTCCTGGCGCTGTTGCCCGGGGTGCACCCGCGGGTGGAGCCCGCGGTGGTCGACTTCGGTCCCCTGTGGTTCGGAGTCGCCGGGCACGTCGTGTCGGTGATCGTGGGCCTGCTGCTGATCCAGCTCGCCGACCAGCTCGCCAAGCACAAGCGGGCGGCCTGGCGGGTGGCGGTGGCGCTGTTCGCCGTCGGCGCGGTCGCGCACGTGATCAAGGGCCCGCACCCGGTCGCGGTCGTCTACTGCGTCGGGATGGTGATCGCGCTGGTGGCGATGCGGGACCGCTTCGCCGCGCCCGTCGACCCGCCGTCGCTGCTGCGGCTGGCCCGGTTCGTGCCGCTCTACCTGCTCGCGGTGTTCGTGTTCGGCATGGTCAGCCTCTACCTGGAGCGCCGCGCGCTCGCTCCCGAGCTGACCTTCGGCGGGGCGTTGCTCACCGTGCTCGGCGGGCTGGTCGGCGTGGACGGCCCGTACGTCTACGAGCACCGGTTCTTCGCGCTGTTCTTCCCCGCCGCGCTGCTCGCGCTCGGGATCACCGGGCTCGTCGTGCTCGCGATCCTGCTCTACCGCCCGCTGGCCGCCCGCCACCCGCACACCGCCGCGGACTGGCAGCGCGCCGAGGACCTGGTGCACCGCCACGGCTGGGACACCCTGGCCTACTTCGCGCTGCGCGACGACAAGAGCTTCTTCTTCGGCTCGGACGGCCGGGCGATGCTCGCCTACACCTATCTCGGCGGCTACGCGCTGGTCTCCGGCGACCCGATCGGCCCACCCGCGTCGATCCCGCGGCTGCTCGACGAGTTCCTCGCCATGTGCGACGAGCGCGCCTGGAACCCGGCCTTCCTCGCCATCCGCGAGGCCGACATGCCGCTCTACGCCGCGCGCGGGTTCCGCGAACTCTACCTCGGCGACGAGGCGATCATCCGCTGCGACCGCTTCACCCTGGAGGGCTCCGCGCACAAGCAGCTGCGGGCGGCGGTCCGCCGGGTCGGGCGGCGCTACTCCTTCCAGCTCGTCACCGAGTCCAACGCCTCGGCGACGCTGGTCGACCAGCTCAACGCGATCAGCGCCCGCTGGCGCGGCAAGGCTCCCGAGCGCGGGTTCACGATGTCGCTGTCGCAGGACGTGCGCGGCGAGGGGGCGAACCCGGAGTTCCTGCTCTGCGTCGCGCTCGACCCGGAGGGCAGGCCCGGCGGGTTCCTGCGGCTGGTGCCCGCCTACGGCGCAGACGGCGTCGGCTTCGGCTACACGCTCGACCTCATGCGCCACGACCCGGACGCACCCAACGGCATGACGGAGTTCCTCATCGCCTCCACCGCCGAGGCGTTGCGCGAGCGCGGGGTGGCGCGGCTGTCGATGAACTTCGCGGTGTGGGGACGGCTCTTCGCCGACGACATCCCGTTCACCTGGTCGCAGCGGCTGGCCCGGCGCGCGGTGTCGGCGCTCAACCCGTTCTTCCAGATCAAGTCCCTGCGCGACTTCAACGCCAAGTTCGACCCCGAGTGGCTGCCCCGCGTGCTCGCGTTCCGCAAGCGCAGCGATCTCGCCCGGGTCGGGCTGCTCTACGCGGGCGCGGAGGGCTTCCTCGCGATCCCGGGCATCGGTGAGCTGCTGGTGCCCAAGGCCGTCGGCGGCGTGGCGTCGCCGTCCGCACCCCCCGGGACGGACGGCGCGCGCGTCGCCTGACGGCGGGCCGATGGAGCCGGTCGCCGCGGTGGCCCGGTGGGCGGGGCGCCGCGGGTGGCCCGGGGCGGGGTGCCGCGGGTGGCCCGGGGCGGGGCGCCGCGGGTGGCCCGGG
>JBFWRR010000001.1:178567-179050 GCA_050248815.1 Pseudonocardia sp.
GGGGCGCCGCGGGTGGCCCGGTGGGCGGGCACCGCGGGCGGCCCGGTCGAGCGGGGCACCGCGGGCGGCCCGGTGGGCGGGCACCGCGGGCGGCCCGGTCGAGCGGGGCACCGCGGACGGCAAGGAGGAGCGAGTCGCGGGCAACCCCGGTGGGGCGGGGCGCCGCGGTTGCCCGCGGGTGACGGGGCGGGCGCAGACCCCCCCGCTCCGCTGGACCCGGCCCAACCTCACAGAGGTCGAGCACGCCCCGCAGGGGCTGCAGCCTCTGCAGAGCGCCCGCCAACCCTGCGAGGACGCCCGCCAGACCCTGCGAAGCGCCCGCCAGACCCTGCGAGGACGCCCGCCGCTCAGCGAAGCGCGCGCTACCCCTGCGACGAGGCCCGTCGGGCCCTGCAAGGACACACCAGCCCAGTGGATCAAGCAGCTGAGGCGGCGAGCGAGCGGCGCGGCGCGGCGAGCAACCCCAGCACCCGCCGCTCCGGC
>JBFWRR010000001.1:179150-184883 GCA_050248815.1 Pseudonocardia sp.
GCCCTGCGAAGCGACCCGGCCCCGCGGAGAGGCCCGCGCCCTGCGAAGCGACCCGGCGAGGCCGGGACGCCTACTCCTGCGTCGGCAGCCACGCCCCGTGCAGGCCGAGGGGGACGCGGGTCGGGATGCGCACGCGCGCGACGGGTCCGGACGCCGGGTCGGCCGCCGGGATGACGAGGAACCAGCTCGTCTCGTCGCGGCGGTCGGTGGCGAAGGTGACCCACCAGCCGTGGCTGCCGTCGGGATCGCCGGGGCGCGGGACGAACGCCGGCTCCCCGACCGCGAACTCCGGCGCGTCCCAGCGCGCCACGGTGCCGGTGTGGGCGTCGAGCCACAGGACGGCGTCGTGGTCGCCCGCCACGAGCTTCTGGGTCCCGGTCGTGGCGCCGACGGCGACCGTGCCGTGCCGGGTGCCGATGCGGCGGTCGTCGATGCGGGGGAACTCCACCCCGGCCGTGTCGGCGAGCCAGTCCCGGGACAGCGCCCCGCGTGCCGGGTCGATCCGCGCGCGGGCCAGGCCGCCGCGGACCGGGGTGCCGTCCCCGCGGCTGAAGCCGGTGGGGCGGGTCCACTGCACGAAGTCCAGCACGACGGGCGCGTCCGGGCCGTCGCCGTCGTCGTAGGCGTTGGCGCTGTGCCAGGTCCAGAACGCCTCGTCGTGGGCCCACCGGACGGGCCCGCCGTCGCGCGGGATGAGCGCGACGCGGGTGCCGTCCTCGGGTTTCCAGGACAGCATCGAGCCGCCCGCGACGGCGGCGGCCATGTCGAAGTAGAACGGGGCGAGCACCACGACCAGGAAGCGCCTGGTGATCGCCATGTCGTGGATCATGATCGGGGCGTCGACGCCCTCGACGACGGTGGGCCGCCGCGTCGCGACGCCGTCCGGGCCGATCATGGACCAGGTGAGGTACGGCGCCTCGAGCCCGTAGCAGAACACCGCCATCTCGCCGGTCTCCGGATCGACCTTCGGATGTGCGGTCATCCCCGCGGGCAGCGCCCCGCCGAACGTCTCACGCCCGATCGTCTCCAGCTCGGGCGTCAGCGCGAACGGCGGTGCGGCCTCCGCGAGGGCCAGCAGCCGCCCGCCGTGGCGGACGACGTTGATGTCGGGCATCTCCCGGAACGTGCCGGCGAGATCCGGACCCACCTGCGAGGCGTCCGGCAGGTAGCCGGACGCGAACCCGCCCCACAGTGCCTTCCCGGCCTTCTCCTCGGCCTGCAGCGCCGGGGTGCGGACGAACCGGTTGGCGTAGCGGGCGCGCCCGTCGCTCACCCACAGCCCGTGCACCATCCCGTCGCCCTCGATCGGGTAGATGTAGGAGCCGAGCGGGGTGAAGCGCGGGTTGGGCCCGTTGCGCAGGTAGAGCCCGTCCATCTCGGCCGGGAGCTCGCCGACCACCTCCAGGTCCGCAGCGGTGCTCTCGGTGCGGATGGGGGCGAACACCCCGCTCAGGTGCGGGTCGGCCGCCTCGTCCACCGGCGCGGGCGGCTGCGGGCGGACGCTGTCGGGGTAGCGGTTGGTGAACACCACCGCGCCGACGAGCAGCAGGATCGGCGCCACCCAGTTGAACAACCAGGACGGGCCGCCGGCGACGACGGCGAGATCACACAGTGCGGTGAGCCCGAAGGCGGCCCCCCACACGGCGGTGATCACCCGGTTGACCCGTTTGAACCGGGGGCTGCCCCAGAACATCCGCGGCACCTGCTGGCGGGCGTAGTACTCGGTGAACGGCCGGCCGGCGGCGAGCGACCCGAACGCCACGAGCGTCAGGACCAGGGCGGACAGGAACTGGGCCCGATCCTCCACCCACATCAGGGAGCCACGGTCGAGCACGAGCGCGAGCACGGTGAGGACGGCGAAGAACAGCACACCCGCCGCGGTGAGGACGTTGATCTCGCGGGTACGCCGGTACTCCGGCACGGCCTGCGCGACGCTGATCACCAGCGCGATACCCGACGCCCACGCCCACGTAGACGGGCCGGAGACGACCGCGAACACGATCCACGGCAGGAAGCCGAGGAAGATGTTGCCCGTGCGGCCTCCCCGCGGCTTGTCCCGCGCCTGCTCACCCGCTCCGCCTACTGCCCGGTCCGCCGTCCGCTCGGCCATCGCTGCCCCCGTTCCCCGTGATCAGGACGCTACCCAGCGGTGGACGGCTCGTCGGCGGCCGAACGGCGGCCGGTGACACGGCCGTTCGGCCCGCAGCTCAGACCACCCAGCGCCGGTCCGCGGTGAAGACCACCGACATCGACAGCCGGTGGCCCAACGGGACGAGCCGCTCCCAGAGCACCGCGCGCACGGCGTCGAAGGCCGTCACGTCGCGGGCCCGCGAGTCCTCCGCGACGACGAAGTCGACCTCGACGTCCAGCCGCCCGCCCACCTTCGACGCCCGCACGAACGACTCCGCGAACCCGTACTCGGACGCC
Source organism: Pseudonocardia sp. (assembly GCA_050248815.1). GTDB lineage: Bacteria > Actinomycetota > Actinomycetes > Mycobacteriales > Pseudonocardiaceae > Pseudonocardia. The sequence goes on from JBFWRR010000001.1 coordinate 181,578, forward strand.
ACCGCGTCGACCTGCGCCCGCAGCGGATCGAGCACGGCGGGTTCGGGAGCCATCGTGAGCACCTCCCGGAACCCGCCGCGCACCAGCCGCAGCGGGACCCACAGGTAGATCAGGCAGATGATCGCGACCATCGCCGGGTCCACGAGCCGGGCGAGGTCGCCGCGCCCGGAGCGCTGCAGCACGAACGCCACGGCGAAGCCCGCGAGGACCCCCACACTGAGCAGGGTGTCGCCGGTCCACTCGGCCGACTCGGCCCGCACGATGTCCGAACCCTCCCGGGAGCGGCGGCGCAGGTAGATCGACACGACCACCCCGCCCGCCGTCGCGAGCAGGCCGTAGAGCAGCGCCCAGCCCGTGTCGATCTCCCGCCCGCCCCGCAGCAGCACCCCGACGGCCTCCACCAGCGCGTAGACGCACAGCGCAGCGAGCGCGGCCGCCTTCATCACGACGGTGACGGGTTCCCACGCCTCCCTGCCCCACGGGTAGCGGTCGTCGGCACCGCGGCGGGCGGTGCGCAGCGCCACGACGGCGCCCAGGGTGAGCACGACGCTCGCGCACGAGTACAGCCCGTCGAACACGATCGCCGACGACCCGACCGCGAGCCCCCACACCAGCGACACCGCCGCGAAGCCCGCCGAGACCCACATCGACACCCACAGCGCCCGGTCGTCCGGGGAGCGCGTCCGTCGTGACATGGGCACATCGTGCCGGGCCGCCGATCACGGCCCGCGCCTCACCACGACGGCAGCGTGTCCGGGTAGAGGATCTTCACGATCTCGCCCCACAGCGCCTGCGACGGGACGGCGGTCTCGTCGGCGGCGTTGCCCGCGACGACGACGGTGGCCCCGCGCCCGGGCAGGTGGAACACGATGGTGCTGTAGCCGAAGATCGACCCGTCGTGGCCGACCCAGTCGCCGAGCTGGGTGATGCCCAGGCCGTACTGCAGCCGCACCCCGGAGGTCGTGAGCGGCGTCCAAGCCTGGCGCTGTGCCGCCGTGGCCGGGGAGAGCCCCGCGCCGGTGGCGAGCAACGGCGCGTACCGGGCCATGTCCGGGACCGTGGAGACCATCGCCCCGGCCGTCCCGGCGACCGCCGGGTTGCTCGCCGTGACGTCGCGGTAGCCGCCCGGTGGCGGCGGCTGCTGCGCACCGTCGGAGAGATAGCCGCGCAGGAACGGCGCGGGGAGGTCGACACTGGTGGGGTAGGACGTCGCCGGTAGTCCCAGCTCGCCGATCAGCGTCGTTGATGCGCGGCGGGTTCGCCCGCACCGGCGAGATCGGCGAGCTCGGTGCGTGGCTGGGCACCGGTGACGGCGGGCGCCCGCACCTGCGCGAGGCGCTCGGCACCACCCTCGGCGACCCGTCGTTGGAGCTGCTGTTCTGGCAACCCGAACTGCAGGCGCACGTCGACGCCGCTGGCACGCCCGTCGCGCTGCCGCGCCCGGGATCGGGCCGGGCCGCGGTCGAGGTCGTACTGGGCGGGGAGACCGTCGGCGCCATCGCCTACGACGCGACGCTGCACGCCGATCCCGAGACGGTGCGCGCGGCAGGCCGCGTCGTCGCGCTGGCGATCGAGCGCGAGCGGCTCACCGCGCAGCTGCTCGCGGGGCGGGAGGCCCTGCGCACCTCCCGCGCGCGGATCGTCACCTCGGCGGACCGCGAGCGCACGCGCATCGCCCGCGACCTGCACGACGGCCTGCAGGCCCGCCTCGTCGTGCTCGCGCTGCGGGCCGGCCGGATCGTCGCGGACCCTGCGACGCCCGCAGGCGTACGCGCCGACCTGGCGACGTTCGGCGAGGGCCTGGAAGGCGCCATCGCGGAGCTGCGCGGACTGGTGCACGGCATCATGCCCGCGCTGCTGCTCGAACGCGGGCTGGTGGCCGCGATCGAGGACCTTGCGCTGCGTGCCCCGCTGCGCACGGACCTCGACCTGCCGGCGGCGGGTCTCACGCCGCCCCCGGCGGTCGAGCACACCGGCTACTTCGTCGTCGCCGAGGCACTCACGAACGTCGTCAAGCACGCGGGCGCGACGGTGGTGCGGGTGCGGGTCGTACTCCGCGACGGGCTGCTGGTGCTGGAGGTCGACGACGACGGCATCGGCGGGGCCCGCCCGGACGACGGCTCCGGGTTGCGGGGGATCGCGGACCGGGTGGACGTCCTCGGCGGCCGGATGACCGTCGAGAGCCGCCCGGGCGAGGGCACGAGACTGGTCGTCGAGCTGCCGTGCGGATCGTGATCGCGGACGACGAGGCGTTGCCGCGCGAAGGTCCCCTCTGCTGCTCGACGGCGCCGCGCACCAGATCGTCGGATCGGCCGGCGCGGCACCCGAGCTGGTCGGGATCGCCGCCTGCGACCTCGTCGGCACCGGCACACGGATGGCGCCGGGTGCGCCGACGACGGCCGGCGCGCCGCGATCACGGTCCGGCGCGCGCAGCAGGGGAGGGCTCCGGCCGGACCCCGGCCCGGAGGACGACCCGACCCAGGTCCCTTGGCCGCGGGCCGTCACGGTCGTGACGATCTCCCCATGGAACAGCCCGGCACGCGGCACGAGCGGGTGCAGTGGCACGACCGGGCACGACCGGGCACGGCGGCACGAGCGGGCGCAGTGGGCGCGTCCGCGAGCGGCTCACGCGGTGCGGTCGACGGCGGCGGCGATCCGGCGGGTGAGGCCGTCGACCGGCACGATCGCGAGCAGCCAGCACAGGATCGCCGCGTGCGGGGACACCAGCGCCACGGGGACGGCGACGGTGAACGCGGCCACCGATCCCGCGAGCCCGCCGGCCCGCCGGACGAACTCGTCGCGGCTCACCCGCCCGTCTGTGCGCGGGCTGCGGTTCGCACACACCCACAGCGCGAGCAGGCCGATCAGCAGCAGGTCGACCGTCGCCGAGTACGCGATCACGGCGAGCGCGATGTCGCCGTACTCGGCGAGCAGCTTCGTGACGAACGGCAACAGGACCAGGGGCCCGAGGAAGACGGTGTTCAGCGCGAGCAGCGCCGGATCGGCCCGGACGACATGTGCGAGGACGGCGTGATGACCCAGCCAGATCCGGCCGATCACGGCGAAGCTCAGCGCCGCGGCGAACAGGTTCGGCAACTGGTCGCGCAGGGCGGCGACAAGCTCCGGCGTTGCCAGGTCGGGCGGGACGTCGAGGTCGAGCACGAGGATCGTGAGCGCGATGGCGAACACGCCGTCGGTGAAGGCGAGCAGGCGGCCCACACCGGCGGAGTCGGTGGAGTCGCCCCGGCCCGCGGAGTCGGCGGAGTCGGCCGGGCCCGCGGAGTCGGCCCGGCCCGCGGAGTCGGC
>JBFWRR010000001.1:184983-189380 GCA_050248815.1 Pseudonocardia sp.
GGCCCGCGGAGTCGGCCCGGCCCGCGGAGTCGGCGGACGCGGCCCGGCCGGCGGAGTCGGCCGCGAGCCCCGGGTCGCCGCCTGCGCGCCCCCCGGTGCCGGCAGGTCGGCCGATGTCGTCCTCCTCGCGCACGCCCGGAGCGTTCCAGCCGGGTCGGCCGCCGGTCCAGCCGGGCGGAGCGCATGACGGGCCGCATCCGGCCCGGCCGGTGGCGGGCCGACCCGGTGATGATCCGTTCGGACGCTGGCCTCCACCTCCCGGACGCCCCTATCGTGATCAGCGGGCCGCGACCGGGGGGCGCCGTGGAGGAGCAGGGCACCGAAGACGGCAGCACGGACGGCACCGGGGACGGCACCGGGGACGGCGGCGCCGGGCCCGGTACCGGGACGACGGGCTCCGGCGGGCGCAGCGGGGTCGCGCTCGTGGTGGCCGGCGTGGCACTCGCGCTGGTGCTGGCCCTGACGACGTGGTGGGCGGGCCACGAGCGCGCGCCGGCCACGGGCTCGTTCCCCGAGGTGGAGGCCGCCTTCGCCGCTGCCGGGCTGACCGTCTGCGCATCCACCACGGCCCCGGACCCGCTCGCCCCCGGCGCCCTCGCGAGCCGCACCTACACCCTCGCCGTACGCTGCGCCGACGGCACGGCCACCGTCGTCGTCGACCGGTTCGCCTCCACGGCGGAGCGCGACGCCGCGGCCCGCCGGTTCGAGGTGCTCGGCCGCCCGCGCGGCAGCGGCGTCGTCTACACCCTCGGTGACACGACCGTCTCCGTGCAGGGCTCCGGCGACTCGGACGTCCAGCGGGCCCTCGCCCCGGCCCTGCAGGCAGCGGGGGCCCGGTGACCGCGAAGCTCGGCATCCTCGCCCTGGCGATGATCAACGTCGCGTCGATCGTCAGTGCGCGCAACCTGCCGGTGATGGCCGAGTACGGCTGGGCGATGCTGCTGCTGTTCGCGCTGTCGGTGCTGGTGTTCCTGCTGCCGATCTCGATGGCGGCGGCCGAGCTGGGCACGGCGTGGCCACGCGAGGGCGGCGTCTACGCGTGGGTCAAGCAGGCCTTCGGCGGGCGCACCGGCTTCCTCGCGGTGTGGTGCGACTACGCGGAGAACATCGCCTGGTTCCCGACCGTGCTGTCGTTCATCGCGGCGTCGCTGGCGTACGCGATCGACCCGTCGCTCGCCAACAACAACGTCTTCCTGGTCGTCGTCATGCTGACCTTCTTCTGGGGCACCACGCTCGCGAGCCTCGGCGGGGTGCGGGCGTCCTCGGCGATCGGTGCGATCGGGACGGTGGCGGGCTCGATCCTGCCCGCCGTGCTGGTCGTCGTGCTCGGCGCGGCCTACCTCGCCCAGGGCAACCCGTCGCAGATCCCGTTCTCGGCGGGAGCCCTGGTCCCGGACCTGGAGTGGAGCAACCTCGCGTTCCTCGGCGGGATCATCCTGCTGTTCACCGGGATGGAGATGGCGGGCTTCCACGCCCGCGAGACGCGCGATCCCGGCCGCGTCGTCCCGCGGGCGATCCTGCTGGCGGTGGTGATCACCGTGGCGTTCTCCGTGCTCGGGTCGCTGTTCATGGCGTTCGTCCTGCCGCAGCAGGAGATCAGTCTCGTCTCCGGGACGATGGAGCTGTTCTCGAGTGTGCTCGCCAAGCTCTCGCTGGGCTGGCTGCTGGCCCCGCTCGCGCTGGTCGTTGCGCTCGGCGGGGTCGCGCACCTGGCGCCGTGGATCCTCGGCCCCGCAAAGGGTGTGTCCGCCGTGGCCCAGGAGGGGCTCGCCCCGGCCCGGTTCGCCCGCGTCAACCGCCACGACGTGCCGGTGCCGCTCCTGGTCGTGCAGGGCGTGGGGGGCTCGATCTTCGCGCTGCTGTTCCTGTTCGTGCCGAGCGTGAGCACCTCGTACTGGATGCTGTCGGCGGTCACCGCGCAGATCATCATCGTGATGTACGCGCTGATGTTCGCCTCGGTGATCCGGCTGCGCTACACCCAACCGGACACCCCGCGGCCCTACCGCATCCCCGGGGGCCTGCCGGGTGTGTGGCTGGTCGGCGGGATCGGCCTCGTCGGGTGCGTGTTCTCGTTCGTGCTGGGGTTCGTGCCGCCGAGCCAGCTCAAGACCGGCGACACCGCGGTCTACGTGCTGCTGCTCGCGCTGGCCGTCGTGGTGCTGTCACTGCCCCCGTTCGTGCAGGCGCTGCTCGCACGCAGGGCTCCGGCGGTCGCCTCAGCCGGCCGCCACCGGCTCCGTCGCGCCACCTGAGCGGGCGGACGCGCGCGCCAGCGCAACCGTCGCCGCCGTGGCGAGCCCGACGGCCGCCGCGATCACCAGCCACTCCGGGCCGTCGGCCTGCAGCTGCTCGCCGAGCACCACGATCCCGATCGCGACACCGACCACCGGCTCGCCGACCGTGATCGTCGGCAGCGACGCGGCCAGGTCGCCCGCCTGGAAGGCGGACTGCTGCAGGAGCGTCCCGCTGACCGCCACGACGGCCAGCGCGTAGGTCTCCCACACGGTGAGCAGCCCGAGGATCCCGCCGCCCAGCTCGGTGACCACACCCTTGGTGAGCGCCGCGGTCAGCCCGTACAGCACGCCGGTGGCGACGGCGAGCAGCACGGCCCGGACGGTGCCCCGTCGTGCCGCCGCACCGACCAGGCAGGCCGCGAGAACCGCGCCCAGCACCGCCGCCGTGGGCAGCCACGCCGCGAGCGGGGCCCGGTCCAGACCCGCAGTGGGCTCCCCCACCGCGACGAACACCGCGAGCGACGCGGCGAGCAACACCGCCCAGACCCGGTCCGCGGGCCGCAGCGCCCGCCCCGACAGGTGCGCCCCGAGCGGCAACGCGAACAGCAGCGTCGTCACCAGCAGCGGCTGTACCAGCACCAACGACCCGACGGCGAGCGCAGCGGCCTGGGCGACGTAGCCGCCGACGTCGCTCAGCGTGCCGATCCACCACCACGGTCTGCGTACGAGCACGCGGATGAGGCCGAGCCCGCCCGCGACGTCGTCGGGTACCTCGGCGGCCGTGTTCTGCTGCACGGCGGATGCGATGGCGAACAGCAACGCCGCGAGCAGCGCGAGTCCTGCGGCGATCACCGTCACGGGCCCTATGATGCCGCCCATCGATCCCATCGCGAGCCTGCCGATCGTGGCCTGGTGGCCGGTTCGCACGCTGCTGCTCGTGCTCGCCCTCGCGTGCATCGGGGCCACCGCCCTCGCGTTCCGGCACGGCACGGCCCTGCCCCGCGCCGCCGCCACGGGGCTCACGATGATCCTTCTGATGGTGAACGCAGGTGCGGCCGTCAACGCCTACTACGCCTACTTCCCGACGCTCGGTGAGGCACTCGGCGGCTCCGTCTCGGACGAGACGACGCTCGCCGACGCCGATGCGGACGTGGGACGCATTCCGGCGGAGGGCATGGTCGTGCCCGTGACGATCCCCGGCACGGCGTCGGGGTTCGTCGGGCGGCCGGCCCAGGTGTACCTGCCGCCCGCCTGGTTCGCGAAGCCGCGCCCGCAGCTGCCGGTGATCCTGTTGCTGCACGGCATCCCCGGAGGCCCGACGGACTGGACCGAGGGCGGGGACGCCGCGGCCACGGCGGACGCCTTCGCCGCGGCGCACCGCGGGGTCGCGCCGGTGCTCGTGATGCCCGACGTCAACGGCAGCGACGTCAACGACACCGAGTGCGTCGACAGCCCGCGCGGCAACGTCGAGACCTACCTGACCGAGGACGTGCCGGCGGAGGTCGTCGCCACGTTCGGCACCCACTCGCCGGCGCCGGGGACGTGGGCGATCGCGGGCCTGTCCGAGGGGGGCACGTGCGCGATCATGCTGGCGCTGCGCCATCCCACCCTGTTCGGCACGTTCGGTGATTTCGGGGGCCTGCTCGGGCCGCGCGTCGGCGACACCAACGACGACCCGGACGACGCCACCGTCACCACGCTCTTCGGGGGCTCCCAGGCCGCCTACGACGCCCACCAGCCGGAGCTGCTGCTCGCCGATCCCGGGCCCGGCCTGCGCGGCATGGGCGGATGGTTCCAGGTCGGCTCGGACGATCCGCTGCCGCTCGCCGCGGTGCAGGCCCTCGCCCCACTGGCCGGCCGGGCCGGTATCGAGACGTGCCTGGTGGTCGTCCCCGGCGGGGACCACACGTTCGACGTGTGGAGCGCGTCGTTGCGGGCGTCGCTGCCGTGGATGGCAGCCCGGCTGGGCCTCGCCCCCATCACCCCGCAGCTCACGGCGGCCTGCGCGGCCCCGGTCGGCTGAGCGGGGACGCGGGGTCCCTGGACCCCGCGGCCGCCCGCGGTGCGAGCGCGTCACCGGTCGCGTCGTCCGGCGGGCGTCACGTCGCGTCGCCCGGCGCGCGTCACGGACGCTCGCACACACGTGCCGGCCCTCGCACACAC
>JBFWRR010000001.1:189480-192174 GCA_050248815.1 Pseudonocardia sp.
TGTGCGAGCACCCCGAGGTGTGTGCGAGCACCCCGAGGTGTGTGCGACGACCCCCGAGGAACGCCGACGCGCACGTGCCTGCGCGACCAGCATCCCCGCGCGGCGGCCAGAACCCGCCCCGGGCAGGGCGCGAGCCGACGGTCCGGCCCTCCCCCAGGTCCCCGACGGGTCACCCGCTGAGCCACTCCAGCCAGGCCGATCCCGGGTGCGCCCGCCCGAGGACCGCCCCGGTACGCCGCCCGTCGCGCACGGTGACCCGGCCGACGACGCCGAACACGCCGCCCTCGCGGTTGTCCCGCACCCAGGCCTCGGGCACCGCCAAGCCCTGGACGGACGCGTCCGCCGCGGGGCCGAGCGGCACGAGGGGGTCGACCGAGATCCACACCAGGTCGCGGTCCCGGCCGAGCTCGTCGACGAGGACGCGGAAGCGGTTCAGCCGGTCCGGCGGCAGGAAGACGTGGACGTAGGTGTCGACCAGGCACAGCAGGGCGTCCTCGGGGAGCCCTGCGACGACGCCGGGCAGCGCGTCCACCAGGTCGCCGCGCACCGTGGGTGCCGGCTGCGCGAGCGTGCCGGCGGGGCGCGGGCCCGCGTCAACGGTGACGTCACGACCCTCACCGGGGACCAGACCGACCGCACCGTGACCCGCACGGTGCGCCACGTCGAGCACCAGTTGGAGCGCCGCGGCGAACCGGGTCACCGCGGCTGCCTCGGGCGGGACGCAGGCCGTGAGCCAGGCGGCGATGGCCGGATCGGTGACGTCGAGCGGTTCGGCGTCGACGCCGACGCGGTGGGCGATCCGCAACGCGGAGGGCATCGGCGGGTTCCCCGCGCGCACGGTGCAGGACAGGCGGACCGGCGAGCCCGGATCGCCCGCGACCCGCTCCGAGCCGTCGGGCAGCGCGTAGCGGTAGGCGTAACGGTCGAGCTGCAGCCCGAGCCCCGCCCCGGTGCCGAGATCGACGAGCGCGAGCGGGCGCGGGTCCGACGCGGCCACCTCCGCGAGCGCGGGCAGCACGTCGAGGCAGCGGCCCACCTCGTTCATCTGGTAGCGGTGCCCGGCGCACAGAGCGCCGATCGCGGCCGCCTCGTCCCCGGCGAACGCGTGCAGCGCGGCCCGGAAGCCGCCGTCGCGGGGTGGCTGGGGCCCGCCGGGAACCGGGTAGTAGCCGGTCAGGGGCTGCGGGCGCAGCTCGTCGACCCGCCGCCGCAGCGCGGCGGAGAGCAGGAGCGCCGGGAGCCGGTCGGGCGGGATCGTGGCGGCGAGGTCGAGCAGGACGTCGTCCTCGGCGATCGCGGCGAACGTCTCCGCGGTCAGCCACCAGCTCGGCGGGGCGCCGCGCGGCGACCACGCCGCGGAGATCGACCGGGACTGCGCGGCGACGACGTCACGGTGCGTCGACGAACCCACCGTCCACCTCCGCACGCATCCAGGTGGCGAGCGCCTCGGTGCCCCGTTCGTGGCCGTAGCCCATGATCCGGTCCGCGTCGGCTTGCGTGAACCGGAAGAACGAGCCCGCGGAGAACGCGAGGCGCCGCGGCTCCACGAGCACCATCGGCACGTCCCGGCGGTCGGTGGCCCCGGCCCGCGCCAGCTCGTTCACCGTGGCGGCGTGCTCCAGGTCCGCGCGCAGCGCGAAGTGGGCGAGGTTGTCCACGAGCAGGCCGATCGTCTCGCCGAGCGACGCGGGCGCGGGTGCGGGACGGGTGCCGCCGCTGCCGGAGACCACGACGACGGCGTCCGGCTCGTAGTCCATCACCGGGGCGAGCGGAGTGTTCGCCACCGTGCCCGCGTCCACGAGCAGTCGCTCGCCGATCTCCACCGGCGGGAACACCACCGGGACCGCCGCGCTGGCCAGCAGGTGCTCGACGGTGAGCCGCCCCGGAAGGATCGCCGAGTCGGGGCGCGACGCCGGCCGGCTGCCGAACCGCAGCACCTCCCCCGTCCGGACGTCCACGGCCGACACCACGAGGGTGCGCCCATGCGCGATCGGGAGCTCGGGGCCGCCGAGCCGCTCCCGCAACGCGGCCCGGGCGGGTGAGTTGTCCAGCAGCGCGGTCCAGCCGACCGAGCCCAGCGCCCAGTCCAGCAGGTGCGGCGCACCGCGCAGCATGTTCTCGACCTTCGGCAGCCGGTACACGTCCGTGCGCCAGCGCGCCACGTCGGACCACCGGATGCCCCGCCACATCGTCGCGAGCCCCGCCGCGTCCAACCCGACGGCGAGCGCGGCGGCGTTGATCGCGCCCGCCGACACCCCGGAGAAGATCCGCGGCGCCAGCCCGGCCTCCTCGACCGCACGGACCACGCCCGCGCCGAAGTAGGCCGCGGGTGCCCCACCGCCGGAGAACACCATCGCCACACCGGCCACGGTGATCAGAATGCCGGGCACCGTCGTCCCCGTCGAGCCCGCCGCGCCCACCGGGGTCGGCCTCGACCATGATCGCCAGGAATGGGACACGAGACCCGTATCCGAGCCTGCCGTCACATTCCCGGTGATCATGGACGCGCTCAGCCGCCCCAGATGTCCTCCACGAACCGGCCCGCGGCGCGCATGTCGGCGAGCCACACCTGGGCGTCCTCGGCGGAGCCGCCCGTGTGCGCGCGGTGGATGTCGGCGAGGGCCGCGCGCACGCCGGGCGCCATCGTGTTCGCGTTGCCGCACACGAAGATCGACGCGCCCTGCTGGACGAGGT
>JBFWRR010000001.1:192274-198644 GCA_050248815.1 Pseudonocardia sp.
CTCGAACGGCAGGTCGCACGCCGGGTGGTCCTCCAGCAGGTCGATCAGCGACCGGTGCGGGGTGAACACCTGCTCGCGGTAGCGCGCCTGCGACTCGGGGTCGTCGCCCGCGAGCGCCTCCAGCGCGGCCTTCTGGTGAGGGTCGCCCGTGTGGTCGGCCAGCACCTGGATGTCGGCCCGGGACGCGACGTCCTGCAGCTCCACGCAGCTGCCGAGCACGCCGATCAGCGGGGCGGGCTCGTCGATCGGCAGGTGGGTGTGGTTGCCCCGGTTCGGGACGATCGTCACGTACGTGCCCGCGTCGAGGGTGAACCGGGCCATCACCCGGCGGAGGAGGTCGATGCCGTTGCGCGGCAGCACACCGAGGTGGTCGCCCGCCTTGTAGGTCACCCCCTCCGGCAGGGCGATCGCGACGTGGCGCGTGGAGCGGGCCGGCGGGCGGCCGTTGACGGCGCGGTTGAGCTCGCGGTTGTCGCGGACCAGCGCGGGCCGCGCGGCGTAGGACACGATCACCGGGTTGGTCAGCTGCCGGTTGGTCGTCGTGATCGTCAGGCGCGGGCCCGCCGCCGCGGGCTCGGCGATGTCCGCGGGCAGGCCGAGGGCCCCGACCAGGTCGGTCCACAGACCGGTGCGCCAGGCGCGGTACTGCGCGTCGAAGTCGCCGCGCTGGTCGCCCTCGCCGCGCGGGTGGATCCGGCGGGCGCCGTGCGCCTCGAGCTGGGCGTCCACCAGCGTCGGCACGGCCTGGTAGGTCGCGGCCCACTCGGTGTTGCCGCATCCGAACACCGTGTACGCCGCGCCCGCGCAGGCATCGGCGGGTGTGTCGGCGGCGGTCAGCCACCTGCAGAAGTCCGCGGCGTTGTCCGGTGGGGTGCCGTTGTAGGAGGAGCAGACGACGATCGTCGCGCCGTCCGTGGGCAGCCTGCCGATGTTGTCGTCGAGCGCACCCTGGGTGACCGCGAAGCCGCGCTCGGTGCCCTCCTGGGCGAGCTTCGTCGCGATCGCCTCGGAGGCGCCGAGGTTGGAGCCGAACAGCACCGCGAGCGGGGTGCCGTGGCGCGCGACCGCCGCGACGGGCCGCGCCACCTCCTGCGGGGCGGGCGTGGCCTGCACCGGCTCCCGGTACACGGGCGCGTCGGCGCGGCGGCGCACCTTGATGTGGAAATCGTCGGGCTTGACGGTGAGGGTCGTCTTGGTCCTGAGCTGGTAGTCCAGGTAGTCGACGAACTCGAAGCGCTGCACGAGCATCGCGAGCACGAGCACGGCCTCCTGCATCGCGAAGACCCGGCCGATGCAGGCCCGCTGCCCGGTCCCGAACGGCTTGAACGCGTTGGGCGGCAGCGCCGCACGGCGCTGCGGTTCGAAGTGGTCGGGGTTGAAGTCCTCGGCGTCCTCACCCCAGACGCTCCGGTCGCGGTGCAGCATCCCGGACAGCACGGTGAGCGGCGTGCCGGCGGGGATGGTGTAGTGCCCGCCGACCACGGTGTCCTCGTAGGGGGTGCGGTTGAAGCCCGGCGCGGTCGGCCACAGCCGCAGCGACTCGGCGAGGATCTGGTCGATGTAGGTCAGCCGGTGCACCTGCTCGTAGGTCGGCTGGAGCGTCCCGCCCAGAACCTCGTCGACCTCGGCCTGCGCCCGCGCGAGCACGTCGGGGTTGCGCATCAGGTAGTAGATCGCGAAGGACAGCAGGCCGCTCGTGGTCTCGTGGCCCGCGATGAGGAAGGTGATGCACTGGGCGCGGATGTTGTCGTCGGGCAGCTTCTCCCCGGTCCGGGGATCGACACCGTTGATCATCCGGCCGAGCAGGTCTCGGGTCTCGCCCGCGGCACCCTGCGCGCGGCGTTCCCGGATGAGCCCGTCGACCAGCGCCGCCATGTACTGCTGGTCCTCCTCCAGCTGCCGCGTGGCCCGGATCCGCAGGCGGCGCTGGATCGGCAGCTTCTGCATGCGGGCCTGCGACTCGGAGAGCGTGCGCACCATCGCGGCGACGAACGGGTGCTGGGTGTCGCGGTAGAACGAGTTGAACCGGTAGCCGAAACCGCAGAGCGCGATGGTGTCCAGCGTCAGGCGGGTCATGTCCGCCGGCACGTCGACGTCGTCCTCGGGGTTGAGCCGCTCCCACTTCTCCGCGAGCTGGTCGGCGATGTCCTGCATCATCGGCAGGTACTCGTGCATGTTCTGCAGGCTGAACGGCGAGAGCAGGATGTTGTGCGCCCGGTGCCAGAGCGGGTCGGCGGTGTCCGCGGTGAACAGCCCCGCGCCGATGGCGCCCTCGCGCAGGTTCGCGAGCCCCCCACCCACCTTCTTGTCGAAACGGGCGTCGTCGCAGATCTCGTCGACCAGGTCGGCCCCGCTGACGATGATCCGCACGCCCCCGGTCGGCATCGCGACCTTGAAGATCGGCCCGTACTCCCTGGCCAACGCCATCATGCTGTCGAACGGCGCGTGGGCGTCGATGTCGAACAGGTTGCCCAGGAGCGGCAACCCTCGCGGACCGGGGATCTCGTCGATGCCCACCGGTGTCGGTTCCGTCGGTGTCGTCACGGGTCTGCTCCGTCCCGGTATGTCCGCCGCACGTCACGGGTCCGTCGGGGCCGTCGCGGCGGTGGGGCGGCCAGGGCGGTCTCGCGTGGGTCAGCGCCGGACGGCGCGGAACACCAAGGTGGCGCTCACGATGATCACCCAGCTCGGGAACACCAGCAGTGTCGACGGGTGGTAGGTCGTGTTGACCAGCAGGAACGTCGCGGCGACGTAACCGAGGACGACGAGCCAGCGCGGCAGCAGGCCGGTCGTGCGCATCGTCGATGACATGGTCATCATGTACATGCCCGCGGCGCGCACCCCGTAGACGAACGCGAAGGCGTAGCCGACCCCGGCGAGCGAGCGGGCCACCTCCGCGGACGGCGGCGGGAGGGTGGTGAACACCCCGAGCAGCGCCGGGGCGCCGACGGTCGCAGCGCTCGCGAACATCATCGCCACGAACAGGATCCCGGAGGCGAGGTGCAGCCCGAACGGGAGCTTCGACGGTGGTCCCGGATGCGCCTCGACGAGGTTGCGCGTGGCGGTCATGTGCCAGAGCCAGGCGATCCCCGCGAACGGTACGAGATGCATGCCCACGGTGACGAGGACGTCGCCGCCGTCGGCGTAGAACGCCACGTAGACCGAGTCCGGATCGGCCAGGCCCGGCGCCTGCAGCAGGAGCACCATCGAGGCGATGATCAGTGCGGCGAAGACCGCCCCGCTGATCGCGCAGACGATCGCGTACCCGCGGATCTCGCCGGCTGCGGTGTCGGCGGTCGCGTCCGGTGCGGTGTCGACGGTCGCGTCCGGTGCAGCGGCGGGCGTCGCGTCGGCGGCGGCGCCGTCCCTGGGCGCGCTCCCGGAATCCGCAGCCGGAACACTGGCACGCTCCATCGCAACCCCCGTCGCACGCCCGGGACTCACCCGTCCGGAGCCCCGTTTCCGTCCTAGCCGGGTATCGGGATGCGGTCAATCGGTCCTTCGGCCGCAGTACACCGGGCTACCGGGACTCAGGTCTCGTCGGCCACCAGGAAGACGATCTCCGACGGGTCGTACCAGGCCAGCTCGTGATCCTCGGCCTCGCCCACGAGGAAGTCCGCGTCCATGTCCCCCAGGTCGGCGGCGTCGATCGCCCCCGCCGCCTGCCGGACGGCGTACTCGGCCTCCTCGGTGTCCACGTGCACGGCGGCCACCTTCTCCAGCGGCACCGTGCCCGCGATCCGGACCGCACCGTCGTCGAGGTCCGGGCGCGGTGTGACGTCGTCCAGGTCCGCCGCGACCACCACCCGTCGCGACCGCGTGGCGTCCTCGCCGAGGCCGAGCTCCACGGACAGCAGCCGCAGCGACGCCCGGGCGGCCTCCGTCATCGCCGCGTACTCGAGTTCCTCGTCGTCCCCGGCCGTGTACCGCTCCCGCAGCCGGGGCGTGAGCGCGAACGCCGTGCCGCCGATCGGGAGCATCTCCCCGGTCTTCGCGAGGCGGCGCAGCATCGGCCAGGTCGCCGGAACGTAGATCCTCACGTGACCGTCCCCACCAGCTCGTCCAGTGACTCGTCGACCAGGCCCGCCAGCACGTCCACGTCCGGCATGGCGTCCCGGTCGGCGTTGAACCCGTAGTAGACCCCGCCGTCGTAGGACGTGAGCCCGATCGCGAGGCCCTGCCCCTTCGCGAGCGGTACGACGGGGAACATCTCCAGCATCCGGGCCCCCGCCGCGTAGAGCGGGAACTGCGGGCCCGGCACGTTCGTGACCATCAGGTTGAAGATCCGGCTCGACATGCCGCTGGCCGCGCGCGCCCCCAGCGCGTGCAGCGTGGGCGGGGCGAACCCCCCGATGCGCACCAGCGTGCCCGCCCCCACCGACGGGTGCGATGCCGTGTGCTCACGCATCGCGTGCGTGACGTGGTGCAGCCGCACCACGGGGCTCGGCTCGCCCACCGGCAGGTCCACGAGGAACGACACGACCCGGTTGCCCAGCGAGCCCGATACCGAGCTGGGGATGTCCGCCTTGCCGCGCACCGACAGCGGCACCATCGCCCGCACCGCACTCGACCCCGTGACGGCCTCCCCCCGGGAGAGCAACCAGTTGCGCAGGGCGCCCGCCACCACCGACAGCACCACGTCGTTCACCGTGCAGCCGTGCGCCGTGCGCACCCGCCGGTAGCTCTCCAGCTCCGTGCGGGCCACCGCGAACCGCCGCTGGGTGGAGACCGTCGCGTTGAGCGGGCTGCCCGGCGCCCCGCGGCTCGCCTTCCAGGCCACCGAGAACGCCTGGCCCAGGCCGTCCGCGAGCTTCCCGACCGTCGCGATCGCGTCGCCCGCCACCGTCCGCGCGGTGTCCACCAGCTCGCCGGGCCGGTGCACCGCCTCCGCCAGCGCACCGAGCACGAGCTGCGTGTCCGACGGCTCCGGGCGCGGCATCCACAGCTCGTCCGGCACCGGGCGCGGATCCGGCGACACGTCGAGGATCACCTGGCCGATGTCGATCGCGCTGACGCCGTCCACCATCGCCTGGTGGGTCTTCGCCAGCACCGCCGTGCGATCGCGGGCCAGGCCGTCCACCAGGTACATCTCCCAGAGCGGGCGGGCGTGGTCCAGCGGGCGCGACATCAGCCGCGCCACCAGCTCGTTGAGCTGCGCGTCCGTGCCCGGCTTCGGCAGCGCCGAGCGGCGGACGTGGTAGGCGACGTCGAAGTCCGGATCGTCCACCCACACCGGCCGCGCCAGGTTGCCCGGCACGTGGCGCACCTTCTGCCGGTAGCGCGGCACCCGGGCCAGGCGCTGCTCGATCAGCTCCACGAGCCGGTCGTAGTCGAACCCGCTCCTCGGCCGCCGGAAGATCGACACCGTGCCGACGTGCATGGGCGTGGTCGGCTGCTCCAGGTACAGGAACGAGGCGTCGAGGGCGGAGAGCCGGGGAGGCATGCGGCGATCCTAGGCTCGGCGTGTGTCAGCCGAGAGATCTGCGCATGCCCGCTCACCGAAGGACACGTTCATCACGGTGTACGGGCGTCGTCCGGTGCTGGAGGCGCTGGACGACGAGCGCCTGCGCGTGGACAAGGTGATCCTCGCCGACGATCAGCGCGGCGAGTCCGCCCGCGCCGTCCTCGCCGCCGCGAGGGCCCGGGGCGTCCCGGTGCAGCGGGCCTCGGCGCACCGGGTGAAGGTCCTCGCCGGCAACGGCCGTCACGACCAGGGCGTGCTCGCCGACGTCGTCGCGCCCCGGATGGCGCCGGTCGCCGAGTTCCTCGACGGGCTGCGCGGCCCCGCCGCCGTCCTGGTGCTGGACGGCGTCACGAACCCTGCGAACGTCGGGATGCTGCTGCGCTCGGCCACCGCGGCCGGGCTCGACGGGGTGCTCCTGCCGCGCCGCGGCGTGCCCTCGATCGACCCGATGGTCGTCAAGGCCTCCGCGGGAGTCGCGTTCCGGGCCCCGGTGCTGCGCGCCGCCACCGCCGCCGAGGGCTGCGCGGCGCTGCTGGCGGCCGGGTTCGCCGTGTTCGGGCTGGACGCGGGCGGTGCGTCGCTGCTGGAGGCGGCTCTGCCGGAGCGGGTGGCGCTGGTCCTCGGCGGCGAGACCGCGGGGCTGTCTGCGCCGGTCCGGGCCGCCTGCACCGGGCTGCTCGCGATCCCGATGGACGACGGTGTCGAGTCGCTCAACGTCGCGAGTGCCGGGGCTGTCGCCGCGTTCGAGCTGCGCAGGCGGCGGGGGTCGTGACCCACGCCGGGGCAGCCGTCGTCTCGGGTGGTCGGTGTCGGCCGGGGTGTCGGTGCGTCTCCGGTGGTGCGCCCGCCGCGCGGGGACGCGACGTTCTCGACCGCGCCACCGCGCCTGCCGAGGATGCGCCCGCC
>JBFWRR010000001.1:198744-200642 GCA_050248815.1 Pseudonocardia sp.
GCCGAGGATGCGCCCGCCGCGCGCGGGACGACGCGGCGCCTGCGACCAGCCGACCGTCCCCGGTGGTCCCCGCGAGCTCGTCACCGTCAGGCGGTCGCCGAGGGCGCGCCAGGCGTCCCGTGCGCCGTCGGCCTGCCGCCCGGTGGGCCGACCGGGCGCTTCTTCCGGGACGGCCGCGGGATCCCGTGGTGAGCGGCCGCGCGGCGCCTAGGGTGGGCCGCATGGTCCGGCGACGCCTGCCCAGCCCGTCCGAACTCCGGCCCCTGCTGCGGCCGGCCCCCCTCGTCCTGGACTCCACCGAGCGCAGGCTGGCCCGCGCGGCGAGCATCGGCGACCTGCGCGCCATCGCGCGGCGCCGCACGCCCCGCGCCGTCTTCGACTACACCGACGGCAGCGCGGACTCCGAGATCACCCTGCGCCGCGCCCGCGAGGCCTACCTGCGCGTCGAGTTCCAGCCGACCGTCCTCACCGACGTGAGCGAGGTCGACACCAGCCGCGAGATCCTCGGCGGACGCTGCACGCTGCCGTTCGCGCTGGCCCCCGTCGGCTTCCTGCGGATGATGCACACCGAGGGCGAGCGCGCCAGCGCCGCCGTCGCGCAGGCCGCGGGCATCCCCGTGTCGCTCTCGACCATGGGCACCACCACCATCGAGGACGTCGCCGCGGCCGCTCCCAGCGGACGCAAGTGGTTCCAGCTCTACCTGTGGCGCGACCGCGAACCCGCGAAGGACCTCGTCGCCCGGGCGGCCGCGAGCGGGTTCGACACGCTCATGCTCACCGTCGACACCCCCGTCGGCGGGGCGCGGCTGCGCGACGTCCGCAACGGGCTCGCCATCCCACCCGCGCTCACGCTGCGCACCTTCCTCGACGGGGCGATGCACCCGAACTGGTGGTTCGATCTCCTGACCACCGAGCCCCTCGCATTCGCGAGCCTCACCTCGGCCGACGGCACCGTCGCCGAGCTCATCAACCGCGTCTTCGACCCGGCCCTCACCATCGCCGACGTCGAGTGGCTGCGCGGCATCTGGGCCGGCAAGCTCGTCGTCAAGGGCATCCAAGGGGTGGAGGACGCGAAGCGGGTGGTGGACGCGGGCGCGGACGGAGTGCTGCTGTCCAACCACGGCGGGCGCCAGCTCGACCGCGCCCCCGTCCCGCTGGAGCTCGTGCAGCCGGTGTCGGAGGCCGTCGGCGACCGCGCCGAGGTCCTCGTCGACACCGGGATCATGCACGGCGGCGACATCGTCGCCGCCCTCGCGCTCGGCGCCCGCGCCGCCGTCGTCGGCCGCGCGTACGTGTACGGGCTGATGGCGGGTGGGCGGCGCGGCGTCGCAAAAGCGGTCGACATCCTCGCCGCCGAGGTAGTCCGCACCCTCCAGCTGCTCGGCGTGACGAGCGTCGACGAGCTGCGCCCCCACCACGTCCGGCTCCGCGGGTAGGACTGCGCCGTTCGGGGCATGTCGTGCTGGCGCATCCGGCGCGTGAGGGCCAAGGTGTGCGCCATGGGTTTCATGGACAAGGCCAAGGACCTGCTGGCCCAGCACGACGACAAGGTCGACCAGGCGCTGGAGAAGGCGGGCGAGGCCGCCAAGGAGCGGTTCGCCGGGCACGACGAACAGATCGACAAGGCCGTCGACATGGCGCAGCAGCACACCGGCGCGGGTGACACGACCGCCCCGCCGCCGCAGGAGGCGCCGGCCCCGCCGGAGCCCGCGCCCGCCGACAACCCGCCGCCCCAGCAGTAGGCCCTCCGCTCCTCAGGTGGCCCGCACGTCCCCCGCGTGCGGGCCGCCGGGGCCGGGGGGCTCGGGTCTGCCTCGTGGGCCGGTAGGGCCTCGCAGACCCCCACACCCCTCGCAGACTCCACGCAGACCCCGCAGACCCCGCGCCCGCCTCGCAGA
>JBFWRR010000001.1:200742-214527 GCA_050248815.1 Pseudonocardia sp.
CCCGCCTCGCAGACCCCGCCCACCCGCGCCCGCCCACCTCGCAGACCCCCCACACCCCTCGCAGAGGCCGCAGCGCCTGCGAGGCGTAGCTGGTCCCTGCAAGGGTGGCTGAGCATCGCGAGCTCGGTGGTGCTGTCACGGCAGGTCGAGCAGGATCTCGACCTCCTCGACGGTGAGGCTCACCGCCCGGTGCAGTACCCCGACCGCACCGGCAGCCGTCGCACCGCGGACGTTGCGCACCAGGTCGTCCACCACCACGCACTCGGTCGGTGCCACCTTCAGCAACCCCGCCACCCGGCGGAACACCTCCGGATCCGGCTTGCGCACCCCGAGCGACCCGCCCAGGACCACGAGGTCGAAAAGCCGGGCCACTGCGTCCGGCACCGCGCGGGCGTCCGACACCAGCGCCGTCGCCAGCCCGGCCTGCCGGGCGCGGTGGGGCAGCGACAGCATCGGGGCGCCGTCGGTGAGCACGCCGCCGTAGTCCATGACGAGGGCACGCATGCCCCCGGGGGCGCCCGGTGTACCGGAGGGTCCTGCCGGGGCGGCCTCGCTGCCGGGGCCCACAGCGGGTTCGACAGCAGCAGCCTCGCCAGCGGGGTCGGCAGCGGGTTCGACCGTAGTGGCCTCGCCGACGGAGCCGATAGCGAGTTCGACGGCGCCGGGCTCAGCAGCGGGGCCAGCGGCGGGCTCGAAGCCGGGGCCCGCAGCGTCGGGGTCAGCGGGCGCAGCCATCCACGTCATCCTCGGCGACCGCCGCCAGCAGGGCCAGCAGGTACCTGCGGACGACTTCCTCGTCGCCGGGCGACGGCTGCGGCAGCGCCCCGACCGCGGCGCGGAGCACCGGGGACGCCTGCGCGAGCCGGTGACGGCCGTCCGGGGTGATCGCGAGCCGGACGACGCGGCGATCTGCCGGATCCCGGGTTCGGCGGACCGCCCCCGCGTGCTCCAGCGCGTCCAGTGCCGGGGTGAGCGTGGCCGGTGCGACGCCGAGGCGTGCGGCGAGTTCGCGGTGGGAGCGCCCGGCACCGCCGGCAGGCGCGACAGCCACCCCGGCGCCGGCGCCAGGGCTGCGGGCACTGCAATGGGCGGCGCCCCCGCTCACGACGGGGTCCGCGCCGGCGTGGACCCCGGAGCCCGCGGTGGCGCCCGCCCCCGAACCCCCAGCACCGCCCACCTGCAGCCCCACGCCGGCGCCCGCCCCCGAACCCCCAGCACCGCCCACCTGCAGCCCCACGCCGGCATCCAGCTCCGAACCCCTGGCGAGCGCCTCATCGGCCAGGACCGCGAGCACGCCGAGCGCCGTCGTACTCAGGCCGTGTGCGGCGGCCACGCGCCGACGGCGCCGCGCGACGGCGGTCCCAGCGCGGGCGACGAGCCCCGCGAGCGGCGCCCGGGCGAGTTCGTCCAGCGGATGGGTCATCGCGCCACCGTACGGTGGCGGGCGCCGCCCGGAGGGCGGATCGGAAAGTCTCGCCCGCCGAGCCCGCTCGCGCCTCCACCCGCACGGTCCCGCCGCCCACAACCCCGCCCGCCCCTCCACCCGCACGGCCGCCCACCCCGCAAACCGCCCGCGCCTCCACCCGCACGGCCGCCCGCCCGCAACCCCGCGCGTCGATCCCGTGTCGCAGCCATCTCTCGCCACACAACCCGCCCACCCACTCAACCGTTCGACGCCGTACGGTTCGGCGCCGAATCAGCTCGATCCGCCCCGCGGGAGGCTCCCCGCCTCGGAAGCTGGCCGGGTGACGATCACCTCGATCCCGGCCACCCCCGTAGACCCCGGCGCACCGCCCATCCAGGCGCCCCGCCTGCGCCGGCTGCGCTACGAGCCGCTGCCGGGCGAGCGCCTCGGCGCCGCGGTCACGACCCTGACGCCGCGCGACCCGCCCGCGCCGTCCCGCAGTGGCGGGCGGGTCGCCGACGCTCGCCGGGGCGCCGACACGGCCGGCCCGGTCGACGCCCTGCGCGACGAGGTCGAGACCGCGTTGCTGCTGGTCCTGGAGGTGCTCGACGGCAGGCGCCCGGCCTGGCAGCTCAGCGCGCACCTGGCTCCCGAGGCGCTGCGCTGCGTGCGGTCGGCCGCGCGCCGGGGCAACGGGCGCAGCAGACTCGTGTCGGTGCGGATCTGCCGCCCGACGCCTGCCGCAGCCGAGGTGGCCGCCGTCTACCGCCTGGACGGGCGTGCGCGCGCCGTCGCCGCCCGCTTCGAGCCGGGTCGATCCGGCTCACGCTGGCGGTGCGTCGCTATTCGCCTGGGCTGACGGCTCAGCGGATTCGCACGGGCACGTTCGCCGAGTGCACCCGGGGTGTCGGCACCAGCCGCGACCCGTCAGCACCAGGCGCACGCCGGCGCCGGAACGCCGGACGGCCCTCAGGGCCGCGCGCCCGTCGGCGACCCGTGGCACTGCTTGTACTTGCGCCCCGACCCGCACGGGCAGGGGCGGTTGCGCGACGGCGTACCCGTCGTCCCCGAACCGGTGCCCGACCCGGCGACAGCCCCGGAGCGCCCGTTCCCCGTTCGCGCGCCACCGGAACCGACCCGCTGCGGCGTGCCGTCCTCGGACGGCCCGACGTAGCTGAGGTTCGCCGGGCGGCGAGCGCGTAGGGCGGGCGGGAGCACGCTGTCGGCGGGTTGCTCGAACCGCTCGGTCGGCGGCTCGGCCGCCCGGGCCGCGGCGCGCCCGCGCCGCGTCGTGGGCCGCTGGGTACGCGTACCCCGCGGCGGCGTGGCGACGTCGTCCGGGGACGGGGCGGCGGCAGCGACGGCGGCGGGCGCGGGAGCAGCGCTCTCGGCCGGGGCGGGCGCGGCGACAGGGGTGGGCGCATCGGCCGGAGCGGCTTCGGCCGCGGGCTGCTGCGCCACCAGCTCGATCTTGAACAGCAGGCCGACCGTCTCCTCCTTGATCCCCTCCTGCATGGCCACGAACATGTCGTAGCCCTCGCGCTGGTATTCGATCAGCGGATCGCGCTGGGCCATCGCCCGCAGCCCGATGCCCTCCTTGAGGTAGTCCATCTCGTAGAGGTGCTCGCGCCACTTGCGGTCCAGGACCTGCAGCAGCACCTGCCGCTCCAGCTCCCGCATCCCGCCGCGGTCCGCGATGACCGCGTCGATCTGCTCGGCGCGCGCGGCGTATGCGGCCTTGGCGTCGGCCACGACGGCCTCGGCGAGCGACTCGCGCGTGAGGTCGCCGGGGTCGTCCAGCGAGCCGCCGTCATCCATGCCGCCTGCCAGGTCCTCCCAGCGGATCGACACCGGGTACAGCTGGCGCAGCGCGGTCCACAGCTTGTCGAGCTCCCAGTCCTCCGCGTAGCCCTCGGCCGTCGCGCCGTGGACGTACGCCTCGACCACATCGGTGATCATGTGCTGGATCTGGTCGCCGACGTCCTCGCCCGCCAGCACCCGGCGGCGCTCGGCGTAGATGACGGTGCGCTGCTTGTTGAGCACCTCGTCGTACTTGAGGACGTTCTTGCGGATCTCGAAGTTCTGCTGCTCGACCTGCGTCTGCGCGCTGCGGATGGCCTTGGTGACCATGCCGGCCTCGATCGGTACGTCGTCCGGGACGTTGAGCCGGTTCATGATCGACTCGACGATCTGGCCGTTGAAGCGGCGCATCAGCTCGTCACCGAGCGAGAGGTAGAAGCGCGACTCACCCGGGTCGCCCTGGCGGCCCGACCGGCCGCGCAGCTGGTTGTCGATGCGCCGCGACTCGTGGCGTTCGGTGCCGAGCACGTACAGCCCGCCGGCCGCCTTCACCTTCTCGGCGTCGGCCGCGACGTGCTCCTTGATCTCGGCGTAGACGTCGTCCCACGCCGCCTCGTAGTCCTCACGCGTCTCGACGGGATCGAGCCCGCGCTCGCGCAGCTCGACGTCGGCGAGGAACTCGGGGTTGCCGCCCAGCACGATGTCCGTGCCGCGGCCCGCCATGTTCGTGGCGACCGTGACCGACCCGGCGCGCCCGGCGACCGCGACGATGTGGCTCTCCCGCTCGTGCTGCTTGGCGTTGAGCACCTCATGGGGCACCTGGCGCTGTTTGAGCAGCTTCGACAGGTACTCGGACTTCTCCACGCTCGTGGTGCCCACTAGCACCGGCTGACCGGCCTCGAACTTCTCGGCGATGTCGTCGGCCACCGCGTCGAACTTCGCGATCTCCGTCTTGTAGATGAGGTCGGCCTGGTCGGCGCGGATCATCGGCCGGTTCGTCGGGATCGGGACGACGCCCAGCTTGTAGATCTGGTCGAGCTCGGCCGCCTCGGTCTGCGCCGTGCCCGTCATGCCGGAGAGCTTGGTGTAGAGGCGGAAGTAGTTCTGCAGCGTGATCGTCGCGAGCGTCTGGTTCTCCGCCTGGACCTCCACACCCTCCTTGGCCTCGATGGCCTGGTGGATGCCCTCGTTGTAGCGGCGCCCGGCGAGGATGCGGCCGGTGAACTCGTCGACGATGAGGACCTTGCCGTCCCGGACGATGTAGTCCTTGTCCTTCTTGAACAGCTCCTTGGCCTTGAGCGCGTTGTTGAGGAAGCCGACGAGCGCGGTGTTGGCGGCGTCGTAGAGCCCGCCCTTCTCCTCGTTCATCGTCCCGCCCTCGACGGGCACCGGCTTGAGTCCCAGCTGGTCCTCGACCAGCCGCACGCCCTCCTCGGTGACGCCGATGGTGCGCTTGCGCTCGTCCACCTCGTAGTGCACGTCCGGCTCGAGCAGCGGGGCGATCCGCGCGAACTCGGCGTACCAGCGACCGCTCTCCCCCGCCGGCCCGGAGATGATCAGCGGGGTGCGGGCCTCGTCGATGAGGATCGAGTCGGCCTCGTCGACGACGGCGAAGTTGTGGCCGCGCTGCACCATGTCCGACGTCTGCCAGGCCATGTTGTCGCGCAGGTAGTCGAAGCCGAACTCGTTGTTCGTGCCGTAGGTGATGTCGGCGGCGTACTGCTCGCGCCGCTCGGCGGGCGGCATCTGGGAGAGGATGACGCCGACCTCGAGGCCGAGGAAGCGGTGGATGCGGCCCATGTTGTCCGCGTCGCGCTTGGCCAGGTAGTCGTTCACCGTCACGAGGTGGACGCCGTCGCCGGACAGGGCGTTGAGGTAGGCGGCGAACACCGAGGTGAGTGTCTTGCCCTCACCGGTCTTCATCTCGGCGATGTTGCCCAGGTGCAGCGCCGCGCCGCCCATGAGCTGGACGGTGAACGCGCGCTGGCCGATCGTGCGGACAGCGGCCTCGCGGGCCACGGCGAACGCCTCGGGCAGCAGGTCGTCCAGGCTCTCGCCGTCCGCGTAGCGCTTGCGGAACTCCTCGGTCTTCTCCCGCAGCTGCGCGTCGGTGAGGGCCTGGAACTCCGGCTCGAGACCGTCGATGTGGGCCGCGATCTTCGCGAGCCGCTTCACCAGTCTCGTCTCGCCGGCACGGAGCAGACGGTTCAGCAACGCCACGGGGCGACCTCGCTCGGATTCGCCGGCGGCCCGGTCGTTCTGGTGGCACCCGGGCACCGGGCACGGCAATCTGTCGAGTCCCAGGGTAGCGAAGGGCCCCGGCGTCGCGTCGCGATGCCGGGGCCCGGTGGCTGGGAGCGGCGAATCTAGTGCGCCAGGCGGATGACGCCGTAGTCGTAGCCCTTTCGGCGGTACACGACGCTCGGCTCCCCGCTCTCGGCGTCGGCGAAGAGGTAGAAGTCGTGTCCGACGAGCTCCATGCGCGCGAGCGCGTCGTCGACGGTCATCGGCTCGGAGGTGTGAGCCTTGCGGCGGACGACCCGGCCAGGGGCAGGCACCGACTCGGCCCCGTAGTCGTCATGGTCGTGGCCACGTGGGGCGGGGACGTCCGCGTCCACCTGGGGCGGCTCGTCGAGGACCGCGGTCTGCGCGGTCTGCGCGGTCTGCGTGGTCGGCGTGGCGCCACGGGCGGCCGCGATGCGCGCGCGACGTGAGGTGATGCGACGACGGTCGTGCGAGCGGCGCAGGCGCGCCTCGAGCTTCGACACGGCCGCGTCGAGCGCGGCGTAGAAATCGGCTGCACAGGCTTCGGCACGGGCGACCGGACCACATCCGCGGCCGGTGATCTCGACCCGCTGACAGCTCTTCAGCTGACGGCGGTTCTTCTCGTGGAACAGCTCGACCTCGAGTCCGACGATCTTGTGGTCGTAGCGTTCCAGGCGCCCGACCTTCTCGCTGACGTGAACTCGAAAATGGTCCGGCACCTCGACGTTCCGGCCGGTGACAACGATCTCCACTGGCGACCTCCCTCGCTGACTGCGTCGGTTGGGCGTACAGGTGGCGCGGGGCTCCGTCCCCGGGCCCGATCGATGGACGCCCCCCGTGCTGGGGGATGCCGTGCACCGTAACGTGCATCACCCTGGGAGAACAGAGGCTGGCGCCCAGTGATGCCACATCCGGGTACCTTCGCTTCTCGACGTTTACTGAGCGTGACTTCCGACGTATTGTCCCTGGCGGTTCGCGCCGATCACGCTCCGATCACGGAGCGTCTCATGGTGCATCGTGGCGAATTACCCAGGTCATCGGTACAGCGAGCCCGTCGTCGCGTCGCAGAGCACCACCGCGGCCGCCACCCGCACGCCACGCTCTGCGAGCACCGCCGTGCAGGCGGCGAGCGTGGCCCCGCTGGTGACCACGTCGTCGACGAGTACCACCTGTGCACACGGCGGGGGCAGCCGTGCCGCGCAGAGCCGCAGCCGTCCCGCGAGGTTCGCCCGGCGTTGGGTGGCGTCGAGCCCGACAGAGTCGCGGGTGCGGCGGGCCAGCCGCAGGGCTGCGACGACCTGCAGCGTGGGGTCGCGTGCGGCGAGCAGGCGACACAGGCGCAGGACGTGGTCGCCACCCCGGCCATGTGCGGCGGCGGGCCGCGACGGAGCGGGGACCAGCCGGAGCGGCGCGCCGCGGGGCGACCGGACGGGCACGGGCAGCGCAGCGCGCGCCGCCGCGAGCGGGACGGTCAGCAGGCGGGCCAGCGGGGTCGCGAGGTCACGGCGCCCGCGCTCCTTGTAGGCGAGAAGCGCGGTCCGCAGCGGGCCCCGGTAGCGCCCGGCGGCGAACACGGCGGAAGCGAGCGGCGCGGCCGCCGACGCACCCGGTCCGTGCGTGCCGGACCCCCGGCCGACCCGCCACGGCGCTCCGACCGTCCCCGCGCAGGCCACGCACCACGACGTACCGGACGTGCCGCAGCCCCCGCAGGCCTCCGGAGCCAGCAGGTCCACCAGTGCCGCCCAGCCCGCGATCCACTTGTCCACCCGGCCAGCGTCCCGCACCGCCACCGCCGCCGACGCGAGTTGCGGAATCCATCAGTCCGAGTTGCGGGTTCCTTCGACGGGCGACCGGGTGGAATGCAGAAGACGGGCTGATGAGATGCGCAACTCGCGGTCATCCGGGGTAGAGCGGCACCGCGTCGGGAACGCCACCGAGCACCGCCCGCCACGCCACCTGGTCCCCGCCGGTGAAGCTCCACACCCCACCCGCGTCCGCGACGACCAGCGGCCGGCTCGGTCCCGCCGCGACGGCCCGCAGCGGTGGGGTGAGGTTGGTACCGGGCACGCCGAGCAGCGTGAGGCCGTCCACCGACACCTGCACGACCGGCCGCGCCGGAGCGGCGGTGATGACGACGACGGAGTCCGCGGAACGCCAGTCCGCACCGACGGCTTCGACGAGGGTGCCGGCGCGCAGGCGGCGCACGTTGCGCAGCATCACGTCGCCGTCGACGCCGCGCGCG
Organism: Pseudonocardia sp.; assembly: GCA_050248815.1. GTDB lineage: Bacteria > Actinomycetota > Actinomycetes > Mycobacteriales > Pseudonocardiaceae > Pseudonocardia. The sequence goes on from JBFWRR010000001.1 coordinate 208,455, forward strand.
ACGGCCGCCGTGTAGATGCCGCCGCCCGCGACGGCGAGGACCCGCATCCCGTCGCGCGAGAGCCGCAGCTCCGTGACGGGCCCGCGACCGGTGAGACCGCTCGCGTCCACGGAGGTGATCCGCGCAGGCGTCCCGGGTGGAGCGTCGACGGCCGGCAGCAGCACGCGCCGCAGGTCGGTCGAGTCGACGACCGACCACACCTCGGTGCCGTCCGGCGTCCAGCTGGGCCTGCTGAGGACGCCGCCGGACAGTGCGACCGGGACGACACCGCCGTCCGGGCCGCCGCCGATCAGCAGCCGTTGCCGGGCGCCCTCCCGGACGACGACGGCGAGGCGCTGCCCGTCGCCGGTGGTGGCGGCGGAGAGCACGTCGACGGCGCCGTTGCCGATCTGGCCCGGTACCGCCGCGCCGGGTTCGCTGCCGGTGAGCTGGCGTACCCGCCCGCCGGAGACGACGAGGCCGGGCACGTCCACGGCGGGGCGCTGCTCGCCGTCGTAGGCGGCGATAGTGGTCGGGGTGATGTCACCGGGCAGCAGCGGCTCGCCGTCGAGGAGCAGGCGTATCCGGTCCACGTTCACCTGGGTGAGGGACAGGACCACCTGCGCGGCGAGCAGGCCTCGCCCGGTCTCGTCGAGCTGCCCGATGCCGGTGAGGTCGACGACGAGGGCGCCGTCCGGGCTCGTGGCGACGTTGGACCGCAGCCGGGCCTCCGGCCCGAACTGCGAGGCGACGGCCCCGCGCAGCGCCGAGGAAGGACCGGCGAGCAGTAGCTCCAGCACGCGCGCGGACTGCGCCCGGGACGGTACGGCGGGCAGGTAGCGCAGGTCCGGCACGACCTTGCGGTGCGCCGGATCCACGAAGTAGACCTTCACGGCGCGGTAGCTCTCGGTGAAGACCGAGAGCGGGACGACGACGCCGTCGGGCAACGCGCTGATCCGCCACTGGCCCGCCCGGCGCACGAGCTCGACGTCGATCTCCACCGGATCCTCGTCCGGCTCGAACTCACCGGTCGTGGTCACGTGGCCGATCGCGGTGCCGCGGATGCGGATCGTGGTCCGGCCGCTGCTGGGCATGGGCGCACCGGGCGCGGGCACGGTGTCGAGCTGCCCGTCCAGCACCATGAGGTCGCCGCTGTCCTCCCATGTCTGGGCGATCTCCGGGGCCAGGAAGCGGCGGGCGGCGCCGTGGCTGTCCGAGCTGCTACCGGACGCTGTGACGAAGCCGCGCACGATCTCCGCGGGATCCGCGCCGTCCACGGGCCCGGGCGGGGCGGGCGGGGCCTCGCCCTCGGTGACCCGCTTGAGCACCTGGACGGGCGAGCTGTCGGGCACGCTGGCGCAGCCGGCGAGCACGGTGAGTGCGGTGAGCAGGCTCAGTACCGCCGCGATGCGGCGGGTGACGGCACGTGGGCCGACCGGTCGGGAGGCGGGGCGCGTGTCGAGCCCGATGGGCCGCCCACCGGGCGGGCCCCCCTCCTCGCAGAGCCCGGAGGCGCCTCGCAGGCGCTGCGATGTCTGCGAGGGGTGTGCGGGGTCTGCGCGGCGGCCGGTCACGAACGCCCCGTGAGGTCGGCGGGCTCGGCGCCCGGCTCGGCCGCGGCGTGCGCACGCGACGCGCCGGGGGTGTCGTCGGTACCGGACCCATCGGCGTCGGCGCCGACCCATCTCGCATCAGCGCCGCGCCCGCCGGCGTCGGAACCGGACCCACCGGCGTCGATACCGACCTCACTGCCATCGGCGCCGACCCATCTCGCATCAGCGCCGCGCCCGCCGGCGTCGGAACCGGACCCACCGGCGTCGATACCGACCTCACTGCCATCGGCGCCGACCCATCTCGCATCAGCGCCGGACCCACCGGCGTCGATACCGACCCCGGTGCCATCAGCGCCGACCCAGGTGACGTCGGCGCCCGCCCGGCCGACGTCGCCGCCGACCCGGGTGCCGCCCGTCCGGTCACCGCCACGCCGGCCGTCCCCCGGCTCCTCCCCGCGACCGCCGTCCGGGCCGCGCCGCACAGCATCCGCCCGCACACCGTCTGCCCGCACACCGTCTGCCCGCGCACCGCCGTCCGGATCGCCGCGCCGCGCGGCGTCCACCCGCACCCCCTCGCCCGCCTCACCCTGCGCAACGTCCGGCGGGACGAGCGGCAGCGGGCTGCGGGTGAGGGGGTCCCCGACGCGCCGCGGCAAGGTCAGCCGGAACGCCGAGCCGTCCCCGGTCCGGCCCCAGGCCTGCAGCCAGCCGCCGTGCAGCCGGGCGTCCTCGATGCTGATCGACAGGCCCAGCCCACTACCGCCGCTCCGCCGTGCGCGGGACTCCTCCGCGCGCCAGAACCGGTTGAACACCAGCGCGGACTCGCCGGGCCGCAGGCCCACCCCGTGGTCGCGTACCAGCACGGCGACGGCCTGGTCGTCCTCGGCGAGGGTGATCTCGACGGGCCTGCCCTCGCCGTGGTCGACGGCGTTGGCGACGAGGTTGCGCACGATCCGCTCGACGCGGCGGCCGTCGACCTCCGCGTACACCCCCTCGGGGACGTCCAGCACGAGCGGGGTGCCGGACTCGTCGGACAGGCCGTGGACGGCCTCGACGGCACGCATCACGACGGCGTGCATGTCGACCTGCTCCGCACCCAGCTCGGCGACCCCGGCGTCGAGGCGGCTGATCTCCAGCAGGTCGCCGAGCAGCGCCTCGAACCGGTCCAGCTCGGTGACGAGCAGCTCGGAGCTGCGCCGCAGCGCGGGCAGCAGCTCGTGGCGGGAGGCGTGCAGGACGTCGGCGGCCATCCGCACGGTGGTCAGCGGGGTGCGCAGCTCGTGGCTCACGTCCGAGGTGAAGCGCCGCTGCAGCGCCCCGAACTCCTCGAGCTGGCGGATCTGATGCTGGATGCTCGACGCCATCTCGTTGTAGGACTCCGCCAGCCGCGCCACCTCGTCGTCGCCGTGCACGGGCATGCGCTCGTCGAGATGACCGTCGGCGAAGCGTTCTGCGATCTCGGCGGCCTGCCGCACGGGACGCACCACCTGCCGTGTGACGAGCGAGGCGATGCCGGCGAGCAGCAGGAGCAGCACGAGGCCGCCGACGATGAGCGTGCTCTGGACCAGGCCGAGGGTGCGGCGCTCGGAGTCCAGCGGGAAGAGCAGGTAGAACTCGAGGTCGCGCCCCGCGGTGCGCACGGGTTGGCCGATGACGAGCGTCGGCTGGCCCGCGCTCGTGGTGTAGCGGCGGGCGAGCACGCCGTCGGCGACGGCCTCGCGCAGGTCCGCCGGGACGTCCTCCACCGGGCCCGCGGCGATCTCCGGCCCGACGGTGGGGTCGTCGGGACTGCGCCGGGTGGCGAGCACCGCCCGGAACTCGCCCGCGGCGGGCGAGGAGGACTGCTCGACCGCGCTGCCGGTGGACAGGCGGTCCAGGGCGTTGTTGAGCTCGCCACGGGCCCCGTCGCGGTCCGGGTCGACCCCGGAGAGCTCGCGTTCGAGCAGCACCCGGCCCGCCTCGGCACGCGCGAGCGTCGACTCCTCCTTGCCCTGCAGCAGCCGGGTGGCGATCTGGGTCTGCAGCACCAGTCCCAGCACGACGACGACGGCGGCGGACAAGGCGAGCGTCGAGATCACGACGCGGACCTGCATCGAGCGCCGCCACACCGCGGTCGCGGCGTCCCGGACCTCCAGGCCCAGCTCGCGCAGCTGCTCCACCTGCGCCCGGGCACGCCGGAGCAGGGTCATGTCACGGGGGGCCGGCCTTGTAGCCGACCCCGCGGACGGTGAGCACGACCTCGGGATGCTCGGGGTCGCGCTCGACCTTCGAGCGCAGCCGCTGCACGTGCACGTTGACCAGGCGGGTGTCGGCGGCGTGGCGGTAGCCCCACACCTGCTCCAGCAGCACCTCGCGGGTGAACACCTGGCGAGGCTTGCGGGCCAGCGCCACGAGCAGGTCGAACTCCAGCGGCGTGAGCGCCACCTGCCTGCCGTCGCGCACGACCTGGTGGGCCGGGACGTCGATCGTGACGTCGCCGATCGAGAGCTGCTCGGCCGGCTCGGCCTCGGTGCGGCGGACGCGGGCCCGGATGCGCGCGACGAGCTCCTTGGGCTTGAAGGGCTTCACGACGTAGTCGTCCGCCCCCGACTCCAGCCCCAGCACGATGTCGACCGTGTCGCCCTTCGCGGTGAGCATGACGATCGGCACGCCCGACTCCGAGCGGATGGCGCGGCAGACGTCGATGCCGTTCATGCCGGGGAGCATCAGATCCAGCAGGACGACGTCCGGGCGCAGCTCGCGCACGGCGGGCAGGGCACGGGTGCCGTCCCCGACGACCGCGGTCTCGAAGCCCTCGCCCCGCAGCACGATCGTCAGCATCTCGGCCAGGGCCGGGTCGTCGTCGACCACCAGGACACGCGACTTCATGACCGCATGATTCCACTGCCGCATCGGAGCCTGCGTCCGCCTTGACACATTCCCATATGGGAATACAATTCCGTCATGGCCCGGGCAGCGACCACCACCGACGCGTTCAACGCGGTCGCCGAGCCCCGCCGCAGGCAGATCCTCGATCTGCTCGCCGCCGGGGAACGGCCCGTCGGGGATCTGGTGGAGCAGCTCGGGATCGCGCAGCCGCTGGTGTCCAAGCACCTGCGCGTGCTGCGCGAGGTCGGGCTGGTGCAGGTGCGGGAGGTCGGGCGGCAGCGGCTGTACCGGCTCAACGGGCTGCCCCTGCGCGAGATCCACGACTGGGTGCGCGGCTACGCGCACCTGTGGGAGGAGCGCTTCACGCGCCTCGACACCGTGCTCGCCGAGCTCGTCGCAGAACAGGCAGAAGAAGAGGAGAAGGACCCATGACCGCCACCACGCACTCCGCCGTCGTCACCCTGCCCACCGAGACGTCGATCCACGTCGTCCGCGAGTTCGCCGCGCCCGCCCGACTCGTCTGGCGCGCCCTCACCGAGCCGGAGCTGGTCAAGCGCTGGTGGGGCGGCGACCGCGGCGAGGTCACCAGCGCCGAGATCGACCTGCGGGTAGGCGGCCGCTGGCGCTACGTGATGGTCGTGCGCTGCGGCTCGGAGTTCGACGGCACCGAGGTCGCCTTCAACGGCGAGTTCCGCGAGATCGAGCCGGGCGCGCGGCTGGTCAACACCGAGGTGTACGAGGCGTTCCCGGATGCCCCCTCCGACGTCACCACCGTGCTCGAGGAGGACGACGGGCGCACCACGTTGACGTCGGTCGGCGAGTACCTGAACCGCGAGCACCGCGACGCGGTCATCGACTCCGGCATGGAGCTGGGGATGCAGGAGTCCTACGACAAGCTCGAGCAGGTGGCGATCTCGCTGGCCTGACGCCCGCCGGTCGTGCTCGTGGCGCCGCAGGAGCTCAGTCGAGGCCGCGGGCCCCACCCAGGCCGACGTAGAGCCCGAGCACCACGAGCACGATCGCGACCAGGGCCGAGACGTGGCGGGTCAGCCACGCGTCCACCGCCGCGAGGGCGGGCGCGGCCCGCTGCCCCAGCATCGCCACCGCCACCACCGGGGCGGCCACGCCGCAGCTGCCGATCAGCGCGAAGAGCAGGAGTTTCGCGACCTGCTCGTGCAGCAGCGCGGCCCCGGCGATCTCCGCCGCCGCGACGACCACGACGACCAGGTTCTTCGGGTTGACCGCGGCGAGGAGGAACGCGAGCGCGAACGCCCGCCCGGCGCGTAGCTGCGCGATCCCGGTCAGCCAGGCGTGGGCCTGGTCCGCGTACTGCGCGCGGGTGAACCACCGACGCAGGCCGAGGACCACGAGAAGCAGCCCCAGGGCGATCCGGAGCACGCCGCTCCACAGCCCGTCGCCGTTCGGGACGGTGACGGCGTCCGCGAGCAGGACGAGCGCCCCCGCCGCCGCGCACAGCCCGGCGAACCAGCCGATCGGGAACGCACGTGCCGTCGCGGGCGCGCTCTTCGCCGTCAGCGCCACCGGGACGACCACGACGGGCAGTGCCGCCAGCAGCAGCGCAAGCCCGATGGGGACGACCGTGATCACGGACAGTGATGTTCACCGTCCCGTACCCGCCGCACAAGGGCCGGACGGCTCACCTCCGGATCCGC
>JBFWRR010000001.1:214627-216455 GCA_050248815.1 Pseudonocardia sp.
GCGTCACCTCGCGGCTGCGCGGCGACGCTCCCGAGGCGCCGCAGGTCGGCCTCCAGGGCGTCGGTGCGGTCGCGGTGCGCGGGGATCATCACCGAGATCAGCCGCTCGGCCCAGCCCGGCAGGGTGAGGATCCGGTACTCCTGGCGCACGCGCGTCCCGGACCCCGCCGGTTCCAGCCGCACGCGCCACTCGGTGGCGTCCCGCAGCGGCGGCGGCCCGACCGTCCGCCAGGCCAGCTCCCGCGGCGCATCCGCCGTGAGCACCTCGCACACCCGCGACCAGCGCACCGCCCGCCCGGCCCGGTTGCGCCCGCGGAACCGCACGCCCGGCGCGGGCGCCCGCGCCCCGTCCAGCCACTCGGCGCCGTGGCACTCGTGGCTCCACTCCCCGATCCGCGTGACGTCGGCGAGGACGGCCCACACCGCGTCGGGCGCGGCGTCGACGACCACCTCGGCCACACCCGAGCGCGGCACCCGCCCCGTCACGCCGCCATCCCCCGCAACGAGCGGCGCGTTCGTCCAACCTGATTGGACGAACGCGCCGTTCGTCGCCTCGGGCGCTGGGCCGGGGTCCCCCCACCGGGCCGCCGCCCGCCGCCGGTAACCCGGGCCGAACCCGTACAGCACGACCATCCGCACCGGCCAGGGCACCTCGGCCTCGACGACCGCGCGACGCCGCGGGTCCAGCCCCTCCATCAGCCACAGCCCCTCCTCGGCGAGGCGCGGCATCGACTTCGGCGCGATGTTGTGCTCCTGGTCCCAGGCGTGCCACTGCCGGTGCGTGATCGCCCTCGACACGACCGGCATGGCCTGCTCGACCTCGCGGTCCAGATGGGGCAGCAACAGGTCCTCCAGGGCGACGAGGGCGTCGCGCAGCGCATCCCGCCCGGCCCCGGTGCGGGCCCAGCGATCCGTGGCGGCCCGCAGCACCTCCACGGCCGGGTCGATCCGAGCGTGGTCGGCGGCCATCTCGTCGAGCAGCGGCGCGGCGGCGGGATCGGCCGCCCGCACCATCGGGTAGAGACCCGCGTCCTCGCCCTCGTGGTGGGCGTGCAGGAAGTCCATCATCCAGTCGAGGTGGGCGGCGAGCGCCCGGCGCTGCCGCGGGAGCGGTCCGGCGGCGAGCGCCGTCCGCATCCGGGCGAGGTCGCGGCGCAGCGCGTCGTGCACGATGCCCATCATCGCGGTGTCGGCGGGACCGTCCAGGTTCCTCGTCACGGCTGCCTCTCCAGTGTCGTGATCAAGCTCGCCACCCATGCGGCGTAGTCGTCCGTGGTCCAGCGCGAGCGGTGGACGAGCGCGTCGAAGACCTCGGGGCAGGTCTGCGCCCAGAACAGGTCCCGTTCCCGGTCGGTGGGCGGGCGGCGCAGCACGAGGCGCATCCCCTCGGTCGTGCTCACCCGCCGGTTCTCCTCCTGCCTCGCCAGCTGCGCCGCCAGCTCGGGCTCGCCGCCCGCCGCCTCGCGCAGGGCGAGTTGCAGCCCGATCGTGCGCACGTGGATGTCCGTGACGAGCGCGGCGGCCGCCGCGGCCCGTTGCGTGAAGCCGCCCTCGCCCATCGCCCGGAACATCGGGCGCTCCGCGAGTGGGACCGGCTCGTCGTCGCCCACCACGGCCCCGTCCAGCGCGGTGGAGAGCAGCGCGACCTTGCCCCCGACCGTGGCGTAGACGGTCTCGACCGAGACGCCCGCCGCGGCGGCGACGTCGCGCACGCCCGTGGCCGCCCAGCCCCGTTCGGCGAACAGGACGCGCGCGGCGGAGAGCACCGCCGCGCGGGTCTGCTGCGCCTGCATCGCCCTGCGGGGCGAGCGGTAGGTCCGGGCCACGCG
>JBFWRR010000002.1:0-68406 GCA_050248815.1 Pseudonocardia sp.
CTCCTTCTGTGCCGACTCCTTCTGTGCCGACTCCTTCTGTGCCGACTTCGTGGCCACCAGCGTGAGCAGCTCGTAGCGGGCGACCGACTCGCCGTCCTGACGGGTGACGTCGACGTCCCAGCGGACGTCGCCCTGCGGGGCGCTGCCGTGCGGGGTGATCTGCTTGCAGGTCAGCGTCACGGTGATCTCGTCGCCGAACCGGACGGGCGTGAGGTAGCGCAGGTTGTCCAGCCCGTAGTTCGCGAGCACCGGGCCCGGATCGGGGTCGACGAACAGCCCCGCGGCGAACGCCAGCGTCAGGTAGCCGTGCGCGACCCGCCCGCCGAAGATCGGTGACGCCGCCGCGGCCTCCTCGTCCATGTGCGCGTAGAACGTGTCGCCGGTGAACTCGGCGAAGTGCTCCACGTCCTCCTGGGTGACGGCCCGGGGGCCGGCGACGATCGAGTCGCCCGGGCGCAGCTCCTCCAGGTACTTGCGGAAGGGATGCACCTCGGCGGTGCGGCGCTGCGCACCCGCCACCCAGCGGCCGGTGATCGCGGCGAGCGAGTCCGGGTCGCCCTGGATCGCCGTGCGCTGCATGTGGTGCAGCACCCCGCGGACGCCGCCCATCTCCTCGCCACCGCCGGCGCGGCCGGGGCCGCCGTGCACCAGCGCCGGGAGCGGCGAGCCGTGACCGGTCGACTCCTTCGCGTCCCGGGAGTTCAGCACGAGCAGCCGCCCGTGCCACGGCGCGACCCCGAGGACGATCTCCCGCGCCACCTCCGGATCGGCGGTGACGATCGAACCCGCGAGGCTGCCCTGTCCCCGCGCCGCCAGCTCCACGACCTGCGTGACCGACGTGTACGGCAGCACCGTCGACACCGGGCCGAACGCCTCCACCTCGTGCGGCTCGGCCCGGTCGGGGTCGCCCACCAGCAGGATCGGCGAGACGAACGCACCGCGCTCCGCGTCGGCGTCGACGGGGTCCACCTTCTCCGCGTCCCCGAACACGATCCGCCCCGCGCCGGCGAGGGCCTGCACGCTACGGCGCACCTCCTCGCGCTGGTCCAGGCTCGCGAGCGCCCCCATCCGGACGTCGGGGTTCGCGGGATTGCCGACGGTGGTGCGTGCGAGGCGTTCCGAGACCGCCTCGACGACGGCGTCGACGTGCTGCTGCGGCGCGAACGCCCGGCGGATCGCCGTGCACTTCTGCCCGGCCTTCACCGTCATCTCGGCGACGAGACCCCGCACGTAGAGATCGAACTCGGGTGTGCCGGGCGCGGCGTCGGGTCCGAGGATCGACAGATTGAGCGAGTCCGCCTCGGCGGTGAACCGCACGGCCCGTGCCACGATCACCGGGTGCGTCCGCAGGGCCGCCGCCGTCGCGGCCGAGCCGGTGAAGGAGACGGTGTCCTGCTCGGTGAGGTGGTCGAACAGATCGGCCACCGCACGGCCGCTGCCTGCGACGAACTGCAGCGTCCCCTCGGGCAGCAGGCCCGAGTCGATGATCAGCTCGACCAGCCGCGCGGTGAGGAACGCCGTCGGGCTCGCGGGCTTGACCAGCGACGGCATCCCGGCGAGGAACGCGGGCGCGAGCTTCTCGAGCGGCCCCCAGACGGGGAAGTTGAACGCGTTCACCTGCACCGCCACGCCCCGCAGCGAGGTGCACACGTGCTGGCCGACGAAGGTGCCGCCGCGGGAGAGCGGCTCGACGGCGCCGTCGACGTACACGGTGTCGTTCGGCAGCTCGCGACGGCCCTTGCTCGCATAGGCGAGCAGCACGCCGATGCCGCCGTCGACGTCGAACTTCGAGTCGCCCAGCGTGGCGCCGGTACGGGCGGAGAGGGCGTAGAGCTCCTCGCGGTGCTCGCGCAGGTGCCCGGCGAGCGCCTTGAGCAGGCCCGCGCGCTGGTGGAAGGTCAGCTCGCGCAGCGCGGGCCCGCCGACCCGGCGGCCGTGCTCCAGGGCGGCGGCGAGGTCGACCCCGGCCGAGGAGAGGCGGGCGACCTCCTCCCCGGTGACGGCGTCGTGCAGCGGCCGCCCGTCCTCCGTCGCGGAGTGCCAGCCGCCCGAGACGTAGCTGCGCAGCAGGGACATCGGTGTACCCCTCCGGGATCCGAGTATGGACCGACCGTTCGTTCGGGAACGGACGGTAGCATCGTGGGCGGCCCGCGGACAGGGGCGCGCGCCGGGGCCCTAGGGTCCCCGCCGTGACGGCGACGCTGGACGACCTGCTCGGGCGACGCTTGCGCCTCGCCGAGGCGCTGGCCGCCGCCGGGCAGCCGGGCGTCGACGACGCGCGGGTGCGGTTCCTGTACGAGGCGCTCCAGGATGCGCTGGACGTCCTGGAGGCGATCGCCGGCAACGACGACCTCTGGGGTCGCATGCGCGCCGTCGCGGGCGAGCTTCGACCGGGTGGTCTCCCGGCCCTCACCGCACTCGTGGACCACCGGCTGGCGCCGCTGCTCACCGCGTTCGGCTACGAGGGCCCGCCACCCGTCCACGAACTGGTCGACACCACGGCGGAGCTGCTCGGTTACGCCGTCGCCGCCGTCGGGGACCCCGTGCGGGCGCAGTACGACGTCGACATCGCACGCTCCGCGGTGGCCCGGTTCGTCGCCCGGGCGCGCGTCCAGGTCGACGGGCGGGCTGCGCCGCCGGATCGCCGGCTGCTGTGCAGCGTGGGCCGGCGGGTGCGGCGGATGTCAGAACGGCTCGTGCCGCCCGTCGCGGGGGCGGGCGCGGCTGCCCTGGTCGTCGGCGCGTTCGGCGGGGTCGAGGGCGGGGTGCTGGCCGGCGCGGCGTACAAGTCGGTCGAGGAGCTGGTGAAACAGCTCGTCGAGCTGTCGGCGGCCTACGTCGTCGGGTGGGGCGAGGAGGTCCGCACGGCCATCCCGGTCCCGACCCTGCCGCCCGCCGCCCTCCGGATCACCGAGCTGGAGCTGCTCACGGAGGCGTTCGGTGCCGGGGTCGCGCGATGGTCGGCGCAGCGGACGGCCCCGCGGCCCGGGCCGGGCGACCTGCCGCCTGCGGGGCTCACCCCGCCCGCGGGGCTGTGGCAGGAGCTCGACGAGATCGAGGTAGCGCTGGAGGGGTTCGCGACCGCCCGCGGGATCGACGGCCCGGACACCGACCGGTCGGGTCGGGACGCGGGGGAGCGGGCGCCCGGTGCCGCCGTGGCGCTGAGGGCCGACGTGGCCGCGGTCCGCGACGTTCTGCGCGAGCTGCGCTCCCTCGGCCGGCCGGGAGCGGCGGTGCCGCCACCGCGGCCGGCGTCGCCGAGCCCCGTGCCGGCGCCGCTGCCCGCGCCGTTCGGCGGCCCGGGGTCGCCCGAGTCGGTCGACCGGGCGGTCGCGAGGCTCGTCGTCCTCGTCCGGGGGCTCCGTCGGCATCTCGACGCAATCGGGTGACACATGGCCGACCGATCGTTCGGTAGATCGCCTAGGATGGCCCGATGACCGACTCCGCGAACGCCGGACCCGCCGTGCTGCTGGAGCGGGACAGCGCCGATCCCGCCGTCGCCGTGCTCACGCTCAACCGCCCCGGCCGGTACAACGCGCTCAGCCGCGAGCTCAAGTCGGAACTGGTCGGGAAGGTCCGGGGGCTCGCAGGCGCCGACGTCCGCGCGCTCGTGCTCACCGGGGCGGGGAAGGCCTTCTGCGTCGGGCAGGATCTCGGCGAGCATGCCGAGGCGCTCCGCACGGACCCGGCCAGCTGCTTCGCCACCGTCGCCGAGCACTACAACCCGATCGTGGAGGGTCTCGCCGCGCTGCCGTACCCGGTGGTCGCCGCGATCAACGGCCCGTGCGTCGGCGCTGGGCTGGGGTTCGCGCTCGCCTGCGACCTGAGGATCGCCGCCGCGGGCCTGAAGTTCGCCACGGCGTTCACCGGCATCGGTCTCGCCCCGGACTCGGGGCTCTCGGCCAGCCTGGCCCACGCCGTCGGCGTGTCGCGGGCGACGGAGCTCCTGCTGCTCGGCGAGACGTTCACCGCGGAGGAGGCCAGGGACTGGGGGCTCGTCCGGCGCGTCGTCCCCGCCGTCGAGGTGCTGCCCGCCGCGCTGGAGTTGGCGCGCACGCTCGCCGCGGGGCCGACCCTCGCGTACGCCGAGGTCAAGGCGCTCGTGCGGCACGGTGCGGTGTCGCCGCTGCCGGACGTCCTGGCCGCCGAGGCCGCCGCACAGGCCCGGCTCGGCACGACGGAGGACCACGCACAGGCCGTCGAGGCGTTCCTGGCGAAGCGCCGGCCCGAGTTCCGGGGCAAGTGATGACCGTGGAGCCGCTGGTCGACGAGCCGGAGGGCGCTTCGGCAGGAGCGTCGGGCCGGCGCGGCAGGCGCCCGTCGCGGGGACGGGGATCGTTGCTGGAGATCGCCGTCGGCGAGTTCATCACCCGCGGCTACGACGCCACGTCGATGGAGCACCTCTCGCAGGCGGCCGGCATCACGAAGTCGTCGTTCTACCACCACTTCTCCGGCAAGGAGGCGCTGCTGCGCGCCGCCCTGGAGCGGGCGCTGGACCGGTTGTTCGCGATCCTGGACGAGCCGGGCGCCCAGCAGGGGCCCCCGCTGGACCGGTTGCGCCACATCGTGCGCGGGCAGGTGCAGGTGCTCGTCGACGACCTGCCTTACGTCACCCTCCTGCTGCGGGTGCGGGGCAACACCGAGACCGAGCGGTGGGCTCTGGAGCGCCGTCGCGCCTTCGACGCGCACATCGCCTCGCTGGTCCGCGACGCCGTCGTCGCGGGGGACCTGCGCCCGGACGTCGAGTCGTGGCTGGCCGCGCGGCTGCTGTCCGGGCTGGTCAACTCCGTCGTCGAGTGGTACCGGCCGGGGCGGGGGACCGCGAACCTGCCCGATGCCGTCGCACGGGCAGCGTTCGACGGGATCCTGCCCGCCCGCTGACCCGCCCGGCCGGGCGCTGCTCCACCACCCCGACCCGCCCCGCCCCTCGCCACGAACGGCACGTACGGGAAGACCTATTTCCCGTACGTGCCGTTCGCGCGGGCTGGGCGGGTTGCGCTCGGGCTCCGAAACCGCCACCATCGTTACCGAACGAACATTCGGTAGAGGAGGTGGCTCGTGGCCGAGCCCACCGGGGAACTCCAGGAGCAGTTCGACGCGACGATCGCGGCCGACCAGCGCATCGAGCCGCGCGACTGGATGCCGGAGCCGTACCGGAGGACCCTGGTCCGCCAGATCGCCCAGCACGCGCACTCCGAGATCATCGGGATGCAGCCCGAGGGGAACTGGATCCTGCGGGCGCCCAGCCTGCGCCGCAAGGCGATCCTGTTGGCGAAGGTGCAGGACGAGGCGGGCCACGGCCTGTATCTCTACGCGGCCGCCGAGACGCTCGGGGTGGACCGCGCGGAGCTCACCGACAAGCTGATCACGAACCGGCAGAAGTACTCATCGATCTTCAACTACCCGGCGCTGTCCTACGCCGACGTCGGCGTCATCGGCTGGCTGGTGGACGGCGCGGCCATCTGCAACCAGGTGCCGCTGTGCCGGTGCTCGTACGGTCCCTACGCGCGGGCGATGATCCGGATCTGCAAGGAGGAGTCGTTCCACCAGCGGCAGGGCTTCGAGCTGCTGATCGCGATGGTCAACGGCACGAAGGCCCAACGGGCGATGGTGCAGGAGTCGACGAACCGGTTCTGGTGGCCGTCGCTGATGATGTTCGGCCCGCCGGACGGCGACTCGCCGAACACCCGGCAGTCCATGGCGTGGGGGATCAAGCGGCACACCAACGACGAGCTGCGCCAGCGCTTCGTCGACATGACGGTCCCGCAGGCGCAGGCCCTGGGCGTCACCCTGCCCGACGACGGGCTCCGCTGGAACGCCGAGCGCGGCCACTACGACTACTCACAGCCGGACTGGACCGAGTTCAAGGCCGTGATCTCCGGCTCCGGACCCTGCAACGAGCAGCGGCTCGCGCACCGCAGGCGCGCCCACGAGAACGGGGCCTGGGTCCGCGACGGCGCCGCGGCGTACGCGGCCAAGCACGGGCAGCGAAAGGACGTGGCGGCATGATCCCCGACGACCCCGGTGCAGCCGCCGGCAGCGAGGAGCGCCACGACGAGCCCGCCCGCGGCTCCTGGCCGCTCTACGAGGTGTTCGTGCGGGGCAAGCGCGGGCTCAACCATGTCCACGTGGGCTCCCTGCACGCCCCGGACGCCGAGATGGCGCTGCACCACGCGCGTGATCTCTACACCCGCCGCAACGAGGGCGTGTCGATCTGGGTGGTGCGGGCCGACGACATCACCGCGTCCAGCCCGGCGGAGAAGGATCCGTTCTTCGCCCCGTCCGGCGACAAGGTCTACCGCCACCCCACCTTCTACGCGATCCCGGAGGAGGTGCCGCACCTGTGACGGTCGACCAGGGAGACCACGACGCCACCAACGCCTACCAGTCCCTCGCCGACACCGTCGACCACGACGACCCGCGCTGGGCGTTCGGCACGGGCATCGAGGCGGTGGCCGCCGAGGTCACCGCGCCCGTCCCCGACGGTGCGGACGCGGCGACGCTCGCGGAGTACTGCCTCGCCCTCGGCGACGACGCGCTCGTCTGCGCGCAGCGGCTCTCCGAGTGGGTGAGCAACGCGCCGGAGCTGGAGGAGGAGGTGGCGCTGGCCAACATCGCGCTGGACCTGCTCGGCCAGGCCCGCCTGCTGCTGTCCCGCGCCGGGTTCCTCACCGGCTCGGATGAGGACACGCTCGCCTACCAGCGCGAGGACTACGAGTTCCGCAACGTGGCGCTCGCCGAGATCCCGGACGGGCTGGACTTCGGGCACGCGATCGCCCGGCTGCTGGTGTTCTCGACCTGGCGGCTCGCGCTGCTCACCCGCCTCGTGGACTCCCGTGACCCGGTGCTCGCGGCCGTCGCGGAGAAGGGCGTGAAGGAGCTCGCCTACCACCGCGACCACGCCGCGTACTGGACGCTGCGCCTCGGCGACGGCACCGGCGAGTCCCACCGGCGGATGCAGGCCGGGCTGGACGCGGTGTGGCCGTACGTGGCGGAGCTGTTCCGCACCGGTGAGCTGGAGCGCGCCCTGCCCGGGATCGCCGTGGATCCCGCCGACACCCGCGCGGAGTTCGACGCCGTGCTCGACGAGGTGCTCGTCCGGGCGACGCTGCGCCGTCCGTCGGTCCCGCCGGTGGGCACCATCGGCGGCCGCGGCGGGCGCCAGGGCATGCACACCGAGCATCTCGGGCACGTGCTCGCGACGATGCAGAGCCTGGCCCGCCGGCATCCGGGGGCGACATGGTGAGCGGCGCCGTCGGCACTGTGAGCGAGGGTCGGGTGAGCATCGCAGCGAGCTCCGGCGAGCGAGGAGCGCAGGCGCGTCCGCAGCGAACCGCGGACGCCCTGAGTGCGGCGGACGTGGTGGCGCAGGTCGTGGACCCGGAGCTGCCGATGCTGACCCTGGTCGACCTGGGCATCGTCCGGTCGGTCGAGGAGCACGACGGTGTCGTCGTCACGCTGACCCCGACCTACTCGGGCTGCCCCGCCGTCGAGGTGATGCGCGCGGACGTGGCGGAACACCTGCGGGCCGCGGGCTACGAGCGCGTCGAGGTGCGGACCGTCCTGTCGCCGGCGTGGAGCACGGACCGGATCACCGAGGGCGGCCGCGCGAAGCTCGCCGCGCACGGCATCGCCCCGCCCGGACGGGCGCCGCACCGCACCGGCCCGGTGCCGCTCACGCTCGCCCCGCCCGGCGGGGCGCGCTGCCCGCAGTGCGGCTCGCCGGACACGGTCGAGCTGTCGCGGTTCGGCCCCACGCCGTGCACCGCCCTGCGCCGCTGCCGCGGGTGCAGCGAGCCGTTCCAGGAGATGAAGACACTGTGACGAGCCCTGTGACGAGCCCTGTGACGAGCCTCCCGGAGGCCCCCGCCGCCACCGGCTTCCACCCGCTCACCGTCGCCGACGTCGCGAGGCTCTGCGACGACGCCGTCGCCGTCACGTTCGAGGTGCCGCCGGCGCTGCGGGCGCGGTTCGCGTTCCGGCCCGGCCAGTACCTCACGCTGCGCCTGGACCGCGACGGGCGCGAGGAGCGGCGGTCCTACTCGATCTGCGCGCCCGCGGGGGCGGGGCCCCGGATCGGGGTGCGCCGGGTCGACACCGGCCTCTTCTCGGAGTGGCTGGTGGACCGGCTGGCCCCCGGGGACGTGGTGGAGGTCGCGCCGCCGTCGGGGTCGTTCACGCCGGAGCTGGCCGCGGGCACGCACCACGCCCTGATCGCGGCCGGGTCGGGGATCACCCCGGTGATCTCCATCGCCGCGTCTCTCCTGGCCGCGCACCCCGACACCCGCGTCACGCTGCTCTACGGCAACCGGCGAACGGACACGGTGATGTTCACCGAGGAGCTCGCCGACCTCAAGGACGCCCACGGCCCCCGCCTGCACCTGATCCACGTCCTGTCCCGCGAGCCGCTGGAGGCGGAGGTCGCGAACGGCAGGTTGGACGCGGCGAAGCTGCGCGTGCTGCTCGGGTCCCTGGTGGACGTGGCGGGCGTGGACGGCTGGTGGCTCTGCGGGCCGCTGGGCATGACCGAGGACGCCGTCACCGTGCTGGGTGAGCTGGGCGTGCCACGCCGGCGGGTGCACCGCGAACTGTTCTACGTCGACGAGCCGCCGCCGCAGGTGCACCACCGTGACGCGTCCCCGTCGGGGGCGACCAGTGACGTGACCGTCGTGCTCAACGGCCGGTCGACGCCGGTCGTGATCGCGCGCGAGGACCGGATCCTCGACGGCGCCCAGCGCGTCCGGGGCGACCTCCCGTTCGCCTGCAAGGGCGGGGTCTGCGGGACGTGCCGGGCCCGTGTCACCGACGGAGAGGTGCGGATGCGGCGGAATTTCGCGCTGGAGGAGGACGAGGTCGCGGCGGGGTTCGTCCTCACCTGCCAGGCACTTCCCGTCTCCGAGCGGATCACCGTCGACTTCGACGCGTGACCAGGAGAGTACGGAGCGTCGAAACAGGGTGTTGACCTTCGCCTAATATTAGGTGAGGCTTGTCTTCTGTGACTCCTCCCCAGGGTGTGGCCCGCCCGGCGTTCCCCATCGCGTACGCGCATCGTCCCGACTCCGACGTGCTCGACCTCGTCGGGGTGGGGTTCGGTCCGTCGAACCTCGCCCTCGCCGTCGCGCTCACGGAACACGGCCGTAGATCGAGCGTGCGCTTCGTCGAGCGACAGGACCGCTTCGGCTGGCATCGCGGGATGCTCCTCGAGGACGCGACGATGCAGATCTCGTACCTCAAGGACCTCGTCACCCTGCGCAACCCGGCGAGCCCGTTCGCCTTCCTGTCCTACCTGCACGACCGCGGTCGGCTCGTCGACTTCATCAACTACGGCAGCCCCTACCCGACCCGCCTGGAGTTCCACGACTACCTGGAGTGGGCCGCCGCCCGCTTCACCGACCGGGTCGACTACGGCACGTCCGTCGTCGGCGTCGAACCGGTGCCGGGCGACCCTGGCCTGCTCGACGTGCGGACCAGCCGCGGTGACGTGCTGCGCACCCGCAACGTCGTGCTGGCCACCGGCCTGCGCCCGCACCTGCCGCCCGGCGTGGAGCTCGGCCCCCGCGTGTGGCACACCCACGACCTGCTGCGCCGCGTCGAGGAGGTCCGCGACCCCCGCCGGATCGTCGTCGTCGGGGCCGGGCAGAGCGCAGCCGAGGCCGTCGACCACCTGCACCGCCGGTTCGCCGAGGCCGAGGTCCGTGCGGTGTTCGCCCGCTACGGCTACAGTCCCGCCGACGACTCGTCCTTCGCCAACCGGGTGTTCGACCCCTCCGCCGTCGACGACTTCTACCGCGCACCGCGTGCGGTCAAGGACATGATCCTCGGCTACCACGCCAACACGAACTACTCCGTGGTCGACACCGACCTCATCGAGTCGCTCTACCGTCGGCACTATCACGAGCGGGTCAGCGGGCGGGAGCGCCTGCGGTTCCACAACGTCAGCCGGGTCGTCGACGCCGTCGCCACCGACGACACCGTGCAGGTCGCGATCGAGTCGCTGCTCGGCGGGCAGCGCGAGGTCGTCTCTGCCGACGTCCTCGTCTACGCCACCGGCTACCGGCCCGCGGATCCGTGCACCCTGCTCGAGTCGCTCACGGACCGGTTCGCCCGGGACGAGCTCGGCAGGCTGCGGATCGGCCGGGACTACCGCGTCGCGACCGAGCCGGGTCTCGTGGCCGGCGTCTACCTGCAGGGACCCACCGAGCACACCCACGGGCTGTCCTCGACGCTGCTGTCGAACATCGCCGTCCGCGCCGGCGAGATCGCCGAGTCCATCGGCGTGCACGCGACGTCGGTGCCGGCCTGCGGGCTCGCCGACAGCAGGCCGGCCTGAGCCCGCCCGGTCACGGTCGCGAGGAACGCCTCGACCACGTCGGCGCCCGAGCGCGTCGTCACCATCGGGTGGAGCGACCAGGACGCGGTGCTCGCCCTCTACGAAGGCCCGGACCAGGCTGAGCAGGACACGCTGTCCAAGATCGAACCGACGATGGCGGACTCGAGGGAGTCCGACCGGTTCGGCGCCACCTGGCAGGACATGACCCGCAGCGCCGGGCGCGCCTGGGCCGTTCCGAGCAGGCCGAGCAGATGACCGGGAACCTGGAGGCCTCTTCGCACACGTCACGCGGATGGGTGGCTTCCCGGACTGATCCATGTCGCGTATCACCTTCGGTTGTGGGGGTGACCGAGTGGTTGGTCCTGGCACCGCACCTGCTGCTCGCGGCGGGCGGGGCCGCCGTGGCGGCGCGGGCCTGGCTCGCGTCGCTGCGCCCGCCCGGCCGCGCCCACCCCGGTGCGCAGCTCGGCGTCGACGAGCTGGCCTACCTCGCGGGCGGGCCGCGGCGCGTCGTCGAGGTGGCGCTGGCGCGGCTCGTCCGGTCCGGCGCTCTGGAAGTCCGGCCTCGGGCCCGCGTACGGCCACGCGGCGCCGGTGCGGCGGCTTCCGGGAGCCGTCCCGGCGCCTCCGGCGCTGGCCGGCGACCCGCGCCCCCGCCCGACGCCGCGCCGTCGCCGGACACGCCGCTGCTCGACCGCCGCGTGCAGCACCACGCGGGCCGCGACGGCGCGGTCCGGCGGATCCTCGCCGCGCACACCGGCGATCCGGAGGTGGTCGAGGCCCGCGACCGGCTTGCGGCGGCCGGGCTGGTCGGCGACCCGGGGGCAGCCGCGATCCGCCGCCGAGCGCGGCGCACCCTGGTGACGCTCACCCAGGTCTCCGCGGCGGCGGGGGTGCTCGTGTTCGTGGGCCTGCTCATCGGGATCGCACGGACGGGGACGCCCCCGGTGTGGTTCGGGGTGCTGGGAGTGGCGGTCACCGTGACCGCCGCGCTCGGGGTGCTCGCGTGGGCGGTCGACTCGCGCCCCGAGCCCCGCTTCCGGACGGTGGCCGGGCTGCGTGCGCTGGCGGCCGCCCGGCGGGTGTCGACGTCGCGCGCCCAGGATCGGCGGGTGGCCCTCGCCGGGCTGGCCGCCGACGTGCCGCTCGGCTGGCGGGCAGGCTGGTGGCGCGTCCAGCACGTCCTGCAGCGCCTCGTCCCGGTGGCTGTCGTCGCCGTGGTGATCGCCGTGACGGCCCAGGTGCTCGTCCTGGTCGCGCGGCTCTCGTGAGGACGGTCGGCCCGTCCGCCCCGGTTGCGCCAGACGACCACGCCGAAGCGGTGGGCCGCGCGCCCCGGACGGGGTTCGATGGGGTCCGACGGCGGATCTCGATTCGGATTCGGCGCGGATACGGCACGACGTGAGGGGGCCGACATGTGCGATGCGGCGACCGACCCCGGGACGGCCCGGGCACTCCCGCGCGAGGCGACGGGGGCCGCGGTGGACCCGATCGTCCTGGAGCCGGTCGACGAGCTGCTGGTCACGACCCTCGTCGACAACGTCTACGACGCCCTGCTGCCGGGCGAGGACCGGGCGCGGCGGGCCCCGTTCACGGTGGGGACGGCGGCGGCGCCCCAGTTCGACGGCGGACGGACCGCGGTCGGCCTGGTCGCCGAGCACGGCTTCGCCGCGCTCGTCACCGTCCGCCGCGGGGCGACCACCACCTCGGTGCTGTTCGACACCGGCCTGTCGCCCGACGCGATGATCACCAACGCCGACCGGCTCGATCTGGACCTGACCCAGGTCCAGGGCGTCGTGCTCAGCCACGGCCACTTCGATCACGCGGGCGGCCTCATCGGGCTCGCGAGGCGGCTGGGGCCGCACCGGATGCCGATGGTCGTGCATCCCTACGCCTGGACGCGCCGGCGGCTCGCCATGCCCGGTCGGGAACCGGACGAGCTGCCCACGCTCAGCCCCCGGGCCCTGGCCGGCGAGGGCTTCGCGCTGGTCGAGCGACGCGAGCCGTCGCTGCTCGTCGACGGCTGCGTGTTGCTCACCGGGGAGGTCGACCGGACGACCGAGTTCGAGCGGGGGATGCCGCCCGCACACGAGGCCTGGGCCGACGGGCGGTGGCAGCACGACCCACTGGTGATCGACGACCAGGCGCTGGCCGTGCACGTCCGCGGGTGCGGCCTGGTGGTGCTGACCGGGTGCGGGCACGCCGGAGCGGTGAACATCGTCCGCCACGCGATGCGCCTGACCGGGGTGCCGCGGCTGCACGGGCTGCTCGGCGGGCTCCATCTCGGTGGCCCGGCGTTCGAGCCCGTCATCCCGCCGACGGTGGCGGCGCTGACCGAGCTCGCCCCGGCGCTGGTCGTCCCCGGGCACTGCACGGGCTGGCGGGCCCAGCACGCGCTCGCCGCGGCCCTGCCCGACGCCTGGGTCCAGGGCAGCAGCGGGACGACCTTCCGGCTCGGCGGGGAGCCGGTCGGCCCGGGCGGCGAGCACGGGTGAGCTTCCCGCCCGGAACCCGTTCGACACCGGCCTCTAGCATCGAGTTGTCCTTCCCACAACTTCTCGCCCCACGACTTCACCGGAGGTCCGCCGTGTCCGCGCCCGCATCCCGTCCCTCGTCCGCACCTGTCCTGGTGCCGGCCGGGACGGCTGCCGGTGCCGCCGTGCGCGAGGCGGGCCTGCCGACCGGTGGGCCGGCCACCGTCGTCGTGGTGCGCGACGCGGCCGGGCAGCTGCGCGACCTCGCGTGGGTACCCGAGGTCGACGTCGAGGTCGAGCCGGTCGCCGCGGACAGCGAGGACGGCCGCGCGGTCATCCGCCACTCCGCAGCGCACGTCCTCGCGCAGGCCGTACAGCAGCTGTACCCGGAGGCCAAGCTCGGCATCGGCCCGCCGATCACCGACGGCTTCTACTACGACTTCGACGTCGACAAGCCCTTCACCCCCGACGACCTGCAGAAGCTCGAGTCGGCGATGAAGAAGATCATCAAGTCGGGCCAGCGGTTCTCCCGGCGCCGGTTCGACTCGCTCGACGACGCCCGCAAGGAGCTGGCCGACGAGCCGTACAAGCTGGAGCTCATCGACCTCAAGGGCGGCGACGCGGAGGACGTCGCCGACGCCCCCGAGATCGACGCCTCGGGCGAGCTCACCATCTACGACAACGTGCACGCCCACACCGGCGAGACCGTGT
This sequence comes from Pseudonocardia sp., assembly GCA_050248815.1. Lineage (GTDB taxonomy): Bacteria > Actinomycetota > Actinomycetes > Mycobacteriales > Pseudonocardiaceae > Pseudonocardia. The sequence goes on from JBFWRR010000002.1 coordinate 13,516, forward strand.
GGAGCGACCTGTGCCGGGGCCCGCACCTGCCCACCACCCGGTTCATCCCGGCGTTCAGCCTCATGCGCACCGCGGCCGCGTACTGGCGCGGCGACGAGCGCAACCCGCAGCTGCAGCGCATCTACGGCACCGCCTGGGAGAGCCAGGAGCAACTCGACGCCTACCTGCACCGCCTCGCCGAGGCCGAGCGCCGCGACCACCGTCGCCTCGGCGCGGAGCTGGACCTGTTCAGCTTCCCCGACGAGATCGGCTCGGGGCTCGCGGTGTTCCACCCCAAGGGCGGGGTGATCCGCAAGGAGCTGGAGGACTACTCGCGCCGTCGCCACGAGGAGGCCGGCTACGAGTTCGTCAACTCCCCGCACATCACCAAGGGGCAGCTGTTCGAGCTCTCCGGGCACCTCGGCTGGTACTCGGAGGGCATGTACCCGCCCATGCACCTCGACGCCGAGCTGAACGTGGACGGCACCGTCCGCAAGCCGGGGCAGGACTACTACCTCAAGCCGATGAACTGCCCGATGCACAACCTGATCTACCGGTCGCGCGGGCGGTCCTACCGCGAGCTGCCGCTGCGGCTGTTCGAGTTCGGCACCGTGTACCGGTACGAGAAGTCGGGTGTGGTCCACGGCCTCACCCGGGCCCGCGGCTTCACCCAGGACGACGCGCACATCTACTGCACCCCCGACCAGATGCAGGACGAGATCCGCTCGCTCCTGCAGTTCGTGCTCGATCTGCTGCGCGACTACGGCCTCGAGGACTTCTACCTGGAGCTGTCCACCCGCGACCCGGAGAAGTCGATCGGCAGCGACGAGGACTGGGAACGCGCCACCGAGGAGCTCCGCAAGGCCGCCGAGGCCAGCGGGCTCGACCTCGTGCTGGACCCGGGCGGCGCCGCGTTCTACGCGCCCAAGATCTCCGTGCAGGCCAAGGACGCGATCGGGCGCTCGTGGCAGATGTCGACCATCCAGGTCGACCTCATGCTCCCGGACCGCTTCGAGCTGGAGTACACCGCGCCGGACGGCTCCCGGCAGCGGCCGGTGATGATCCACCGGGCGTTGTTCGGCTCCATCGAGCGGTTCTTCGGGGTGCTGCTGGAGCACTACGCGGGGGCGTTCCCGGCGTGGCTCTCGCCCGTGCAGGCCGTGGCGATCCCGGTCACCGACGAGCAGATCCCGGCCGTGAACGAGGTCGCTGCGGCCCTGCGGTCCCACGGTGTGCGGATCGAGGTGGACGCGGGTGACGACCGCATGCAGAAGAAGATCCGCACCCACACCCTCGCGAAGGTGCCGTTCCTGCTGATCGTGGGTGCCCGCGACGCCGAGGCGGGCGCGGTGAGCTTCCGGTTCCGCGACGGCTCCCAGGCCAACGGGGTGCCCGTGGCACGGGCCGTGGAGCTGGTGCGCGAGTGGATCTCGCGCCGCGAGAACGCGAGCCCGACGGCGGAGGCGTTCGGCGGCTGAGCCCACCCTAGGATCGCCGCCATGGGCGAGGCGGTGGAGTCGGAGATGGAGGTGCGCGACGGAGTCGGCACACCGGACGGGTTCCGCCGCCTCTGGACGCCCCACCGCCTCGCGTACATCAAGGAGGCCGCGGAGGGCGACGAGGCCTGCCCGTTCTGCCGGATCCCGTCGCTCTCCGACGACGATGGCCTGGTCGTCGCCCGTGGCCGGGAGGTCTACGCGGTGCTGAACCTGCACCCGTACAACCCGGGGCACCTGCTGGTGCTGCCCTACCGGCACATCGCGGACCTCGAAGAGCTCACGGACTCCGAGGCGGCCGAGATCATGGCGTTCACCCGCGACGCGGTCCGGGCGATGAAGCGGGTGGCGGCGCCGCACGCCTTCAACGTGGGCCTCAACCTCGGAGCGGTCGCAGGCGGGTCGCTCGCCGCGCACCTGCACCAGCACGTCGTGCCGCGATGGGGCGGTGACGCGAACTTCATCACGGTCGTCGGGCAGACCAAGGTGATTCCGCAGCTGCTGTCGGAGACCAGGGAGCTACTGGCGAACGCCTGGCCCCGCTGACCGCGCGGCGGGTCCTCGGCCCGTGGCCTCGCCACGATCGCGTTCCGTGACTCAGTCGCCGGCTCGGCCGGCGGATCGGGCGGATCGGCCCGGCGGTGCAGTCGTGGAGGCGCCGGCACGTGTGTGAGCGTCGGACACGGCGTCGAACGCTGGAACGTGTGTGCGAGCCCCCTGGGCGCGTGCGCGGCTCGGACTTCCCGTGACTCCCTCGCACATATCCCGCGGTGCCCGCACACATTGCCTGCGGTGTGTGCCAGCACCACGCGGTGTGTGCGAACGCTGGCGCGTATGTGCGAACGCGCCGGCGATCCGTCCGACGCCCCGAGCGGCGATACGTCCGGCACCGATCCGGTGTCCTTCGGGCGCGCGGCGAGCGTCACGGCGCCGCGCGCCCCGAGCGGACTAGGCTTGGCCGGGTCCGAAGCCGGCCCCGGCAGGAGCCCATGCTCAACCTCTTCGCGCGCGCCCACGTCGGCCGGGTGACCGACCCGATCGGCCGGTGGCTCGTGGACCGGGGCGTCACCCCGGACGCCGTCACCGTCGTCGGCACCGTCGGCACGGTGGTGCCCGCGGTCTGGTTCCTGCCCCGGAACCAGCTGTTCCTCGGTGCGCTCCTGATGACGGTGTTCGTTCTGTTCGACATGCTCGACGGGGCGGTCGCGCGGGCCCGCGGGAACGGCACGCCGTTCGGCGCGGTGCTGGACTCGGTGTGCGACCGGATCGCGGACGGTGTGCTGTTCGCGGCGCTCACCTGGTGGTGCCTGGAGGTCGGCGACGAGCGGGCGCTCGGGGTCGCCGCGCTGATCTGCCTCGTCGCGGGCCAGTTGGTCTCGTACGTCAAGGCCCGCGCGGAGGGCGCCGGGCTCACCGCTGACGGCGGGCTCATGGAGCGCCCCGAGCGGCTCATCGTCGCCCTCACCGGCACCGGCCTGCACGGGCTCGGGGTGCCGTACGCGCTGCACGTCGGGCTGTGGCTGCTGGCGGTGGCGTCGGTGTGGACGGTGGGCCAGCGGATCGTCGCGGTGTACCGCAGCGCGAAGGCGGGATCCCCGTCGTGAACCGGGACGAGGTACGCGCGGCGCTGGTGTCCGCCGGGTTCGGCGCCGGCTGGCGGCTGGTCCGGGCGCTGCCCGAGCCCCTGGCCCGCGGGGCCTTCGAGTGGGCGGGGGAACTGGCCGCCCGCCGCGGCGGGCCGGGGGTGCGCCGCCTGCGGGCCAACCTCGCCCGCGTCGTCCCGTCGGCGGGCCCCGACGAACTGGAGGCACTGGCCCGGGCCGGGATGCGCAGCTACGCGCGCTACTGGTGCGAGGCCTTCCGGCTGCCGTCGCTGCACTCCGCGCAGGTGCACCGGCGGATGGACCCCCACGTCACCGGTGCGGGGCCCGTCCTGGACGCCCTCGCGGCGGGCCGCGGGGTGGTGTTCGCGCTGCCGCACAGCGGCAACTGGGACCTCGCGGGCGTCTGGATGGTCGAGACGCTGCGCCGTAGCGGCCACGAACCGGTGCTCACCACGGTCGCGGAGCGGCTGCGACCCGAGTCGCTGTACCGGCGGTTCGTCGCCTACCGCGAGTCGCTCGGATTCGAGGTCCTGGCGGCGGACGACGCCGTCGGCACCCACCGGGCGCTCACCGCACGCCTGCGCGGGGGCGGGGTCGCGTGCCTGGTGTCGGACCGCGACCTCACCGTGGGCGGCGGTGTCGAGGTGTCGTTCTTCGGCGAGGCCACCCGTTTCCCCGCGGGCCCGGCCCGGCTGGCGGCGCTCACCGGGGCGCTGCTCGTCCCCGCGTTCCCCCGGTTCACCCCGGACGGCTGGGCGCTGCCGATGGCTGCGCCCGTCCCGGTCGCGGGGCGGGCGGACGTCCCGGCGGCGACGCAGGCCGTCGCGGACGCGTTCGCCGCGCTCATCGCGCAGGCCCCGCAGGACTGGCACATGCTCCAGCCGCTGTGGAACGCGGACCGGGCGGCGGTGGCGGCGTGACCCAGTCGGTGCGGGCGAGCCTGCGGGTGGGGATCGTGTGCCCCTACTCCCTGGACGTGCCCGGCGGCGTGCAGGCCCACGTGGTGGACCTGGCGCGCGCCCTGCGCAGGCTCGGGCACACCGTCGAGGTGCTCGCGCCGGCCGACGAGGACACCCCGCTGCCCGAGTTCGTCACCCCCACCGGCCGGGCCTTCTCCGTGCCCTACAACGGGTCGGTCGCGCGGGTGGCGTTCGGCCCGTTCTCCTACGCGCGGGTGCGCCGCTGGCTCGCCGACCACGAGTTCGACGTCCTGCACATCCACGAGCCGACGACGGTGAGCATCTCCGCGCTCGCGCTGATGGTCGCCCACGGGCCGATCGTGGTCACCTTCCACACGTCCACCGAGCGGTCGCGGGTGCTCACCGCCTTCCGCGGGATCGCCCGGCCGTTGATGGAGAAGGTCACGGCCCGCATCGCGGTGTCGCCGCTGGCCCGGCGCGTGCAGGTCGAGCACCTCGGCGGGGACGCCGTGGAGATCCCGAACGGCGTGGACGTCGCCGCGTTCGCCCAGGGCACCCCGCTCCCGGACCGGCCGCCCGGCCCGGCCGTGGGGTTCGTGGGGCGGTTCGACGAGCCACGCAAGGGCATGCCCGTACTGCTGGACGCACTGCACCGGCTGGGCGCGGACGCGCCCCGGCTGCTCGTCGTCGGTCGCGGGGACGTCCCCGGCCTGCTCGCGGCGGCCGAGGGCCTGCCGGTGGACGCGCTCGGCCCCGTCGACGACGCCACGAAGGCGGCCGCGCTGCGCTCGGTCGACGTGTTCTGCGCGCCACAGCTCGGCGGGGAGAGCTTCGGGATGGTTCTCACCGAGGCGATGGCCGCGGGGGCTCCCGTCCTGGCGAGCGACCTGGACGCGTTCCGGGCCGTGCTCGGCGACCCGCCCGCGGGGGTGCTGTTCCCGACCGGGGACGCGGGGGCCCTGGCGTCGGCCCTGAGGGCACTGCTGGCCGACCCGGCCCGGCGGGCTCGGCTCACCCGGGCAGGACGCAGGCGGGTGGCCCGCTTCGACTGGCCCGTCGTCGCGGCGTCGGTCGTGCGGGTCTACCGCGCGGCGATGGCGGCCGATCCCCGACGGGTGCTGGGGGAGACCGGATGAGCGCCCTCGCGTGGACGTTGCTCGCGGTCGCTGCCGTCGTGATCGCCCTGGTCGTCTCGTGGTGTGTGTCACGGGCCCGGCGGCTGGACCGCCTGCACGTGCGCCTCGACGCCGCCCGCGCGGCCCTGGACGCCGCGCTGGGCCGGCGTGCCGCGATCGCCGTCCGGATCGCCGACGGTGAGACGGCGGGTGAGACGGCGGGTGAGACGGCGGGTGAGACGGCGGGTGAGATGTTGCGTGAGAGGGTGCAGCCGGCGCCGCCGTCACCCCTGTCACCCCTGTCACCGTCAGGGACGCCCACACCGCACCGGGGCCCGGCCGACCCGGCCGTCACGGCGCCACTGCCCGCCCTCGCCGCGGCCGCCGCCCCGGCGCTGCGGGCCGCGGCCACCGCGCGGTCCCGGCACGCCGCGAGCATCGACGAGCGTGAGGACGCCGAGAGCGCCCTGACCCGCGCCCTCGCAGGCGTCGACCGCGCGCGGCTGCCCCGGGCCGTCCACGAGGAGCTCGTCGACGCCGAGCAGCTGGTGGTGCTCGCCCGCCGTGTGCACAACGACGCGGTCCGCGACACCCTGGCCCTGCGCTCGCGCCGGCTCGTCCGCTGGTTGCGGCTGGCCGGTACGGCGCCCGAACCGCGCTATTTCGACATCGCCGAACCGGAGCCGGAGCGCTACGGCTACCGGGTCGCCGCGGTGGCGGGAGGATCGTCGAGGGCTCCGGAAGGCTCACGTACGCTGGGGTGAGCGCTGGGCCAGCCCAGCACCCCGCGATCCGCCGATGAGAGGTACCGCCGTGCCGTCCGACGCCGCCCGCCCCGACTCCGCTGCGCCCCACCTGGGCACCGCGCGCGTGAAGCGCGGCATGGCCGAGATGCTCAAGGGCGGCGTGATCATGGACGTCGTGACGCCCGAGCAGGCGAAGATCGCCGAGGACGCGGGCGCGGTGGCCGTCATGGCCCTGGAGCGCGTGCCCGCCGACATCCGCGCCCAGGGCGGCGTCGCCCGCATGAGCGATCCCGACATGATCGAGGGCATCATCGGGGCCGTCTCCATCCCGGTGATGGCCAAGGCCCGCATCGGGCACTTCGTCGAGGCGCAGGTGCTGCAGTCCCTCGGTGTGGACTACGTGGACGAGTCCGAGGTGCTCACCCCGGCCGACGAGGCCCACCACGTCGACAAGTGGGCGTTCACCGTGCCGTTCGTGTGCGGCGCCACGAACCTCGGCGAGGCGCTGCGGCGCATCGCCGAGGGGGCGGCGATGATCCGCTCGAAGGGCGAGGCGGGCACCGGCAACGTCGTCGAGGCCACCCGGCACATGCGTGCGATCCGCGCGGAGATCCGCCGCCTGGCGACCCTGGACCCCGCCGAGCTGTTCGCCGCGGCGAAGGAGCTGCGTGCCCCCGTGGAGCTGGTCGCCGAGGTCGCGCGGGCCGGGAAGCTGCCGGTCGTGCTGTTCACCGCGGGCGGTATCGCCACGCCGGCGGACGCGGCGATGATGATGCAGCTCGGCGCCGAGGGCGTGTTCGTGGGCTCCGGGATCTTCAAGTCCGGCGATCCCGCGAGGCGCGCCGAGGCGATCGTCAAGGCCACGACGTTCCACGACGACCCGGACGTCATCGCGAAGGTCTCCCGCGGGCTCGGCGAGGCGATGGTCGGCATCAACGTCTCCGAACTGCCCGAGGAGCAGCGCTACGCCGCGCGCGGCTGGTGAGATCCGGTCACCGCTCGGCCCGGCCCGCGCGGCCGGCTACTCCTGGGTGATGGCCCGCGGCCTCCCGCAGCGCACGCGCCGGACGGCGAACGCGTCCTGGTCGGTCGTCACGGGGGAGCGTCCCGGGGCCGGACCGACCGCGAGCCTCGCTCCGATGAGCGATCAGGCATTCGGGTGATCGGCGGGTCGCCGAACGGGCTTGTGGAACCTCCTGGTCACCGAGAGCGTCTGACGGGGTACCGATCCGAGGCACCTGAGGGGGAACCGGCGAGGATGGACGCTCCGGGCAGAGACTTCGGCGACATCGCGAGATTCGCCGCCGACGTGCGAGAGAAGGTCGAGTCCGTCCTCGACCACGCCGAGGCGCTGGACGAGCGCACCGGCGTTCTCCGGATGGCGGAGGCGCTGGCCCGCGACGCCGTCCGCGAGGTCCGGTTCGGCATGTTCGCCGAGTCGTCGGCAGGGAAGTCACTGCTCGTCGGGGCGCTGGTCGGCAACCCGCTGCTGCTTCCCGTGGACCTGCGGACCGTGACCTGCACCATCACCGAGCTGCGGCTTCAGCCGGTCGAGGTGGAGGTGGCGCGGATCACCGCGGCGAGCGCGGAGTACCTGCGCAACGACGAGGTCGCGGAGTACATCGGGCGCCTGCTCGCCGAGACCGGGCGCCACGTGCACTCCGCGGGCGGGGACGCGGACGCCCTGCGCGGGCTGCCGGCGGACTGGGCGGGGCTGCACCGCCTGGGGGAGCTGCTCGCGGATCCGGGTGCGCTGCGGTTGGGCGGCAACGCCCGCGCCGATCTGCTCGACGAGGTGCGGGCGATGCTGTCGGCCCGCACGGCGATGGACTCCCTCGGGATCGTGCCCGGTGCCGTCGAGGAGCTGGAGCGCGATGGCACCGTGGACCGGGACGCGTTCGCCGACCTGGTCGACCACGGCGCGACCGGCCCGGCTGCCGGCCGGCAGGCGATGGTGCGCCGCGTCGTCGTCGACGTCGAGGTGCCCGTGGACCTCTGGGGCCGCGGGCTCCTGCACGGCGCGGGCGTGCGGCTGGTCGACGTCCCCGGCACGCGCAGCGGCCGCCGTCCCGTCCGGGACGGGTACCTGCGCGACCGGGAGATCGACGCGGTCGACACCGCGCTGGTGTTCCTGGACTCGACGCCGGGCTCGGTGAGCGAGTCGCGCGAGTTGGAGGATCGGCTGCGCAGGCGGGCCGACGCGGTCCTGGTGGTCGCGGGGCGGTTCGACCGGACGCACGAGGTGCCCGGGGTGCTGCTCGACGACCCGCGGGTGGCTGCCGAGGAGGCGGCCGTCCTGGAGCGGTCGCCCGAGCTGCGGATGCTGGTGGCCGCCGCCCGCGCGCTGCTCCCGCCCGGTGGTGACGAGCGGGTCTTCTTCGTCTCGCCGTACGCGACGATGGCGCTGGCCGACGAGCTGGAGCTCGGCTGGTCGGCGCGCGACACGGCGGCGACGCTGCGGGCCGGACAGGGTGTGGCCACCGCCCGCGACCGGATCGAGGGCTGGCGGAAGGTCGGCCGGATCCCCGGTGCGCTCGGTGCGGCGCTCGCGGCGTTCACCGTGGACGGCGGGCTCGACCGGCTACGCCGCGGGATGGCCCGCCACGCCGCGGACGTCGGAGTCGACCAGGCCCTGCGGCGGCTGCTCGAGCAGGCCGAGGACCTGCGGCTGGCCGTCGAACGCCTGGAGCGGCTGCGCGCCGAGCTCGGCGAGGTGCACCAGGGCGACGACGACGCCCGTCGGCTGTTCGAGCGGGTCCTCGGCACCATCGCGGGCCGGGTGGTGGAGACCCGCAAGACCCTCGCACAGCGGCTCGCCGATCCCGAGGCGGCACCGCGTGGCGGGGAGTCGCCTGCGGAGCGGGTCCGCCGGGAGGCCGAGCGGGTCGTCTACGACTGGCCGGAGTGGAAGCTGCTGTTCGACGCGGTCATCGACGGGCGGGTGGTGGCGGAGGCACCCGCCGACCTGCCCGAGGAGTGGCGCGACCTGCTCGACGCGCAGCACGTGCCCGTGGACGTGGCGGAGTTCCGTGCGCCCTACCGGGAGGCTTGCCGGATGATCGCGGAGGCGAGCAGCCGGATCGTCGAGCAGCGGGTCGAGGCCCACCTGCGCGAGTGCGGCCTCGTGACGCCCGACGAGCGGCAGCTGCTCCAGGCGGTGCTGACCGAGCCCGTCCGCGGGGAGCTGGCGAACGTCCGCGTCGGGCCGGCGTTGCTGCTCGCCGTCGAGCGCGTCACCCGTCCCGAGGTCACCGCGGCCACGGCCTGCGCTGCCGCCGAGAACCCGCCCGAGGCACCTGAGGACGGGCGGCGGTTCCCGCTGGACCCCGCGCGGGCCTTGGCCTGGCACCCCGACTCGCCACGCCGGGACCGGGAGTCCTACACGGGGCTCGGTCAGCTCTTGCGCCTGCGCTGCGAGATGGCCGACGCCGTGACCGACGAGCGCCTCCAGCTCCTCGCCGGACAGCTCGCCGCCGCGGCAACGGCGCTCGCCCGCCAGCTGCAGGCGGTGAACGGCGCGCTGACCAAGGCGCAGCAGAACTCGGCCGAGTTGGTCGCGCTCGTCGGGCGGGTCCGGTCCGCCGCGAGCACGGCAGGCGACGAGGAGGGATCGCGATGACGGACCGAACCGCGCGCGGCGGCCGTCCGCACTTCCGGTGGCCGCAGGATCCCTCCTTCACCCGGGACGCCGCCGCGAGGGAGCCCGCACCCGACCCGGCGCCGGCACCGGAACAGAAGCCTGTCCCGGCGCCTGCCCCGGGCAGGCGCGAGCGTGGCGCGGCGGGTTACCGCGGGCGCGCCGCGTTCGACCTGGGCACGACCACCGCCACCGTCGCGGTCTGGGACGCGGGTCGCTCGGAGTTCCCGTCCCTGTCGCCCGCCCAGCGACGCAGGCTCGCCGACGAGTTCGCCGCGCTGCTCGACACGGACCCGCCCGGCCCGCAGGAGCTCGTGCTGCAGTGGAAGGAGTTCCGCACGGAGCTGGCCGAGCTGCTCGGCAGGCTCGGCACCGCCGCGGGCACCGGCGCTTCGACGAGTGCCGCGGAGCACCTGCGGCGTACGTCCGGAACCGGCGAGCCGCTGGACCGGGTCATCGCCGAGCTGGAGCGCCTGCGCGTGAACCGCGGAGCGGCCATGACGCGCTTCCTCACCGCCCGGCTCGCCCGCTGCTACGACCAGGCACTGCAGCTGCCGCCGCTGGACTCGCTGCGCTACTACAAGGCGAACCTGCACGGCCCGCACCAGGAGCTGCCGAGCACGGTCTGGGACATGGGAGCCGAGGAGCAACCGCGCTTCCGGCTGCAGCATCCGGACGAGGCCGGGGCCAGGGTCGGCTACCGCGGCCTGAAGCAGCAGCTGGGGCGCAGCAGCCCGCGGGTCGGCGCCGGGGCCGGCACTCCCGGCTTCGACGAGCTGATGAGCGGTGCGCTCGCCGACCTGGTTCGGCGCACCGACCGCTACCTCGCCCAGTTCCGCTCGGAGCTGGAGCTCTCGGCGGGGCTGCTCACCGACGTGGTCGTGACCTACCCGACGATGGCACCGCTCGCCGTCCGGGACGCGCTGCGCGAGATGCTGCGCGAGGCCGGCATCCTGAAGGTCGACACCGGCTTCGACGAGGCACTGGCCGCCGCGATGTTCTACGTCATGCGGGAGGTCGGTGGACGTACCGATCTCGCGGTGGAGGCCTTCACCGCCCGCTGCGACCCGGTGCCCGGTGCGAACCGCACCGAGGCGGGTCGGCCGACCGCGTGGCGGCAGAACGTCCTCATCGTCGACGTCGGCGGCGGCACCACGGACGTCGCCCTGCTCGAGCTGGTGTTGCAGGACGAGACCGACCGCACGGCGCCCGGCGCGGACTCGCCGCACTACGGCCGCTACTTCCGGCTGCGCCCGACGCTGCTGGGCACCACCGGGGCGAGCCAGCGCGGCGGTGACCACCTGACCCTGCAGGTGTTCCGCTGGCTGAAGGTCCTGCTCGCCGACCACGTGCTGGCCACGGTTCCCGCCGTCCGCGACGCGGTGCAGGAACGTCTCGGCGACCGTTTCGTCGACCGGGAGGCCCGCTACCTGCCGGGGAGACTGGTCGAGGTCGGGCTCGGTGGGCTGTCGAACCTGCGGGAGGCGGCGAAGGCCGCCGGCCACGTGGTCCCCACCGAGTGGCGCGACAGTACCCCCGGCCGGGCCGGCACGCCCGCGCAGCGCGAGCAGCTGTTCGGCAAGCTGTGGGCGCTCGCCGAGACCGCCAAGCGTGACCTCGGCACGAAGGCGGTGGTGGGCATCGACGAGGTGCGGCTGCGCGAGCTGCGCGACGACGTCCTGGACCTGCACGGTCAGGCGACCGCCGCGGCCGTTCCGGCGTTCGCGCTGCGGCAGGAGGACTTCGTCAGGCTGGTCGCCGACGAGGTCGGCCACGTGATGGACTTCGCCGCCGACCTCGCGCGGGTGCGGCTGTCCGACCTGCCCCGCCGGCGCGGGCTGCCCGAGCAGGCCCTGCACAAGGTCGTCCTCACCGGCCGCGGTTCGCTCCTGCCGCTGGTCCGCTCCGAGCTGGTCCGGGCGCTGGACAGCCGGTTCGGCGGCACGGGCGGTGAGGTCCGCCGCGTGCCGCCGGTGGTCGGCTACGGCGACGAGTTCGCGAAGCATGCCGCGTCGATCGGGGCGTGCTGGGCGGCGACGGTCGACACCCGGGCCCAGCGCGACGTGCGGGCCCAGCTCGCCGAGGGCGCCACCTGGCTCACCGTCGACGTCGACAACCTGTTCCGCAGCATGCGCGCGGCCTTCGTCGTCCGGGCCCCCGGCGGCGTGGGGTCGGCGGGGGCGACCCGGCTGTTCGGGATGGACGCCGAGCTGACGATGACCGAGACGCACCCCGAGCCCGTGGTGCGCTCGGACTGGGTGCCCTACCAGAACCCGTTCCTGGTGGACCGGGTCCAGGGCGACGAGACCACCGTCGAGTGGGCACACCTGCGGCTGAAGGAGTACCTGGCGGTACACCCCGTGGAGGGCTTCGAGCTGCGGCCCGAGCAGGAGGCCCGGCTGTACGTCCAGGTGGAGGCGGCGGCGAGCCTCGACGTCTGGGCGTGGCTGTGCTGTGGCGCCACCCCGATGATCGACCTCGGGCCGTCCCCGACGAGCGGCGACCTGCGGGCCAGGCTCGGCGACCCGCCCGAGGGCGGCCGGTACGACCGGGTGCCCGCGACCGTCGAGGTGGACCGGGCCATCGACGGCTTCCTCGACGACGGCGGCACCGGCGAGCCGCTCTTCCGGGCGGGCGACGCGTTCGACCGGTCCGTCGACGTGAACGGCGAGCGGCGCCGCGCACGGGTGAGCGGACCCCTGCCCGCTCCGCGGGAGAGCGGATGGGCGTTCAGCTGCCAGGCCCCGGACCAGGACCCGTCGACCACGCGTCCGCCCGACGTCGTCGCGGCGCCGTCGATCTCGGTGGGCAGGCGCCACCACGCCGTCCTGGACGATCGCGGCGTTCTCCACGTCGTCGCGGGGGAGCCGGGCTATCGCATCGCCCGCGACCTTCGGGAGGTGTTCGGGGACGAGGGGACGGCGCTGCGCATCCCGATGACCTCCGGCGAACCCGACTACTCGCCCGCCGACGACCCCTTCACCGGCCACCAGTGAGCCCGCCGGTGAACCCCCCGGCAGACCCTCCGGTAGATGCAGCACCGACCGAGGCCGCCGAGCTGGAGGAGCTGCTGCGCGCCGCCCTGCGCGGCCCGTCGGCGGCCACCGTCCGCGCGGCGGTCGCCGGGGCGGTCGCGGCACTGCGGACGGCTGTCGACCCGGTCGACCCGGCCGACCCGACGGACGGGGCGGGGGTCGATCCGGCCGTCCGCCGGGCAGCCGACGTCCTCGCCGGGCTGGTGTCCGGGCCCGCGGCGCCCGCGGCCCTCCCGGCCACGGCGCCGGTCCATCCCGTGCACGAGCTGGCCACCGCGTTCACCGCAGATCCGGAGGTGGCCGTCTGGATCGGCGCGACCGCGGTCCTGCACCGGGATGCGGGGGAGAGCTGGCGGCGGCTGTGGCTGGCGTTGCTGCGCCTGCCGCCCGAGCTCGCCGAGCGGTGGCGGGCCCGCGCCCGCCCGCTCGCCACGGGTGAGCGCCCGCCGAGGTGGCAGGAGGTGGCGGGGCAGGACGCGGTGCTGGTGGAGCCCGCGTTCGGGGTCGCGGGGCTGCGGGAGAGCAAGGACGCGTCCGGGCCCCCGGACGTCCCGGCGCTGCCCGGGCCGTGGACGGAGCTCGGCAGGCTCGCCGGCACGGTGCTCACCCTGGCCGGGCTCGACCCCGCGCTGCACCACGCGCTGGAGAGCCGCCAGAGCCGCGACGTCGCTGCCCTCGTCGAGCCGGCCCACCTCGCCGACCTGCATCGCGACCTTCTGCGGCGGCTCACCTACCTCGCCGGTGCCGAGGCGGGGAGCCGTGCGGCGCTGCGCGAGCTGTCGATGGTCGACGAGGCGTTGTGCTCGGTGGTACACGTCCCGCCCGCGCACCCCGACAGCTGGTGGGGCGCGCTCGGACGCCGCTCGCGGGCGATCCTCTCCGGCGCCGCGGCCGACCTGCGGGCCCGGGGCGCCGACGTCGAGGTCCGGGTCGTCCCGCCGGGCGACTACTCCGCGCAGGAGCGCTGGATCGGGCGCAACAACGTCGCCTGCTCCGTCCCGGGGCGCCCGGCGGGCCAGATCCTCGCCTGCCTGCGCGTCTACCTCCGCCTCGGGGCGGACGAGTACCCGGCCCGTGTCGTCTACGTCCGGGACGACGGATGAGGGTCGTGTTCCTCGGCCGCTCCGGTGCCGGGAAGACCACGATGATCGCCGTCGGCCTCGCCGAGCTGTCGGCGCGGCTCGGGCTGCGGGTCGCGGTGCGCGACCGCCAGCGGCTGGCCCGGGCCCGGCGGGCCGTCGCACGGAGCCGGACGCCCCTGCGTACCCGCGGCGTCCCGACCGTCCGGGCCGCCCTTCCGAACGGGGCCCGGATCGACTGCACCGACCACGACGGGCGGCTGCTCGACCGCCCGGTCCCGGACGACCGGATGACCGCCGTGCTCGCCGCCGCCGACGCCCTCGTCCTCGTGGTGGACGGCACGACGCTCGCCCAGACGGCTGCGCCCGTGCGGGTCGCGCGGCTCGCCGTCGAGTTCCGCAGGCGGATGCACGCACTCGAAGCCGCCGCGCACCCGGTCCGGCTCCCGATCGTGCTGGCCGTCACGCACGTCGACCGCCTCCCGGCGGCCGTCGACCTGCGCAGCGTCACGGTGCTGTTCGACCCGATCCAGGCGGCGTTCCGGCGGCGGATCGCGGGGCTGACCGTGCCCGTCTCCGTCGACGCGCCGGGGACCTGCGCACTGCCACTGCTCTGGTGCCTTCGCCACGGGCTCCCCGACCCGGCCGTGGAGGCCGCCCTGGCCGAGCTGTGGCCCGCGGGGTCGCGGGCTCCCCGCCACTGGCCGGGACCATTGGAGATCGCGAGCGGAGTCGCCTCGTGAACCCGATCACCGTGACCATGATCGGCGCCCCGGGTTCGGGCAAGACCACCTACCTCTACGCGATGTTCACCGAGCTCGCCCGCGGGGTCGACGCCTACGGGATCTACGACCGCGACCGGGACAGCGAGCTGGAGCTGCTGGAGGGCTGGCGCGCGCTCGCCGAGGAGGGGGAGGTGCCCGAGGCCACCGATGAGAACCCCCGCTTCCACGAGTTCGTCGTGCAGCACGGTGAGTACACGGCGGCCGTGCTCAGCTGGTCCGACTTCCGCGGCGGCGCCCTGTTCTCGCGCTCCGACCAGCACGCGGACGTCGTCCGGCTGCAGGAGCGGCTGCTCGTCTCCGATTCCATCCACCTCGTGCTCGACGGCGCGAAGCTCGCGGGCGACCCGGCCGCGGCGTCCCCGCGGCTGCGGGCCGAGCTGGGGGTGGAGCGGATGTCGACGTTCGTCCGCAGCGCCGTCGAGGCGCGGGTGCAGCAGCGCCTGCCGCTGCCCTCGGTCGTGGTGCTGATCACCAAGGCGGACCGGATCGTGAACGCCGCCAACGACGAGGGCGTGCCGCACGAGCGGCGGATGGGCGAGGTCGTCGAGTCGGTGATCGACCTGCTGCCCGTCCTGCGCCGGTCGGGACTCACCACGATGGTCTGCCCCGTGCAGGTGGGCTGGTTCGGTGCCGCGCAGGGCCGGGTCGACCCGAGCCGCGTCGACACCCAACGCCTGCACCAGCCGATCCTGTTCACCGTCCGGCACCGCTACGTCGTCGAGCGCTACCAGCAGGAGGCGGCACTGGCCGAGCTGGACGCCGCGATCTCCTCGGACCGGGCCGAGCTGTCCGCACTGGACGGTCGCCTGTTCGGCGGGCGACGGCGCCGGGAGCTGCGCGACGCGCTCGTCGACGCCGAGCGGCAGAGGAGCGCGGCCGCGCACGCCGGGGACACGGCGGAGTACTGGACCTCGATCCTCACCCCGTCGATCGACACGGACGTGCCGATCTTCCAGCAGGGGCGGCGGGTGAACGGAGGCGGCAGTGGCTGAACTCCCGCCGGACGCGTGCTGGGCGCCGCTGGTCTATGCCCGGACTCCGGCCCGGGACGACTGGTGGCGGGCCGTCCCCGGGCCCGCCTCCGCAGAGCCGCAGCCCGGGTGGCGCTCCGCGGCCGTCCACGCCGCCGTCCAGGGTGGCCGGGATCTGCGCCACGGGCCGCGCTTCCTCCTGGCGTGCGCGGATGGCATGCGGCTGGTCGGGGTGGCCTGCCGGGCCGCCGAGCTGAGCGCGTCGATGCACACCGACGGCGCCCGGGAGCTCTACGGCTTCGTCGGCTGGTACGGCTGCGCCCGCCCGCCCGAGCTGGCCGACCTGCGAGCGCACTACCGGCGATGGGCAGGCGCGGAGTACGAGCGACGACTTCGTCCTGTGTGGGACCTCGGCCCGACGCAGCCGGCGCAGGCGGAGGCGACGGGGCCGGGACCGGGACCGTGGGGCGAGCTCGCCACAGCCGATGCGGACCCGCTGGCGGCGGGCCGGGCGGGCGCGGTCGAGGTGTGGCCGGAGGACGACGCCGAACAGTTGTGGCGGGCCGCGGCGGCGAGCACCGAGCCCGTCGTCGTCGTGACCGGCCTGCGGGTCGCGCGCCCCGGCCGGCTGGCCGGGCTCACCCACGCCGCCTCGATCCACGCCGAGCAACGGCAGGTCCTCGTCACCGAGCCCGCGGTGGACGACGATCCGGCGCCGCAGCGGTCGGTCCTCTCTCAGGTCGGGACGTGGTGGCGGCGGGCCACCGGGCGGTGAGGCGTCAGACGTACTCCATGACCAGCACGGCCGTGCTGGCGGGTTCGAGCGCGTCGTAGACGTGGGCGACGTCGCCGGGGAAGCAGGCGTAGTCGCCCTGGCCGAGCTCCACCGGTGCGTCCGCGGGCCCGCAGCGCCACCGCCCGGAGACGACGACCAGGTGCTCGACCGTGCCCCGGATGTGGGCGTGCGCCTCGCGGGGTGCGCCGGGTTCGCCGGTGACCACGTGGAGGTCGCGTCGCGCGCCGGACGGGCACGCGGCGAGCAGGGTGCCCGCGTAGTGCGCGCGGTCGCTGGGGATGGTGGGCCCTTCGCCGGCGCGGACGATGCGCATGGCGGGCGCGGGCGGGTCCACGAGCCGGGAGAACGGCACCTCGAGGACGACGGCGAGCGCCCAGAGCGTCTCGATGCTGGGGTTGCCGGTGCCCGACTCCAACTGGGAGAGCGTCGATTTCGCGATGCCCGCGCGCCGGGCCAGTTCGGTGAGCGAGAAGCCGTGGCGCTCGCGCTCGCGGCGCAGGGCGGCGGAGATGGTGGCGAGCGGGGCCGTTCGCTGCATCGGACTCCTCATTCGACTTGACGAACAGACGGCGTGTGTTCAGTGTAGAGGACATGCGTTCGCTCTACCGAACGGTGCACCCGGACGACCTGCGAGACGCCCTCGCCGTCGCTGCCGCGGTGGGGCTCGTCGGCGCCTCGTTCGGGGCGCTCGCCGCGGCGGCGGGCCTCTCGATGGCGATGAGCGTCGGCCTGTCGCTGCTGGTCCTCGCCGGCGGCTCGCAGTTCCTGGTCGTCGCCGTCACCGCGGCGGGTGGTGGTGTGGTCGCCGCGGTCGCAGGCGGCCTGCTCATCAACGCGCGCCACCTGCCCTACGGCCTGGCCGTCGCCCCGGTCCTCGGCGACCGGCCCGCCGCCCGGCTGCTCGGCGCGCACCTGCTCATCGACGAGGTCGTCGCCTTCGCCCGCGCCCGCACCGGGTTCGGCCTCGCCCGCGCCCGCGCCGCCTACTGGACCTGCGGGATCCTGCTCGTCCTCTTCTGGAACCTCGGCACCGTTGCGGGCGTCCTCGCCGGGTCCGCCGTCCCCGACACCGACGTCCTCGGGCTCGATGCCGCCTTCCCCGCGGCATTGCTCGCGTTGCTGCTCCCGGGGTTGCACCGGGCCGACGCCCGCCGCGTCGGGCTCACCGGCGCGGCGGTGGCACTGCTCGCCACCCCGTTCCTGCCCGCCGGGCTGCCGGTGCTGCTGGGCCTGCTCGGGCTCGCCGTCGCCGGCCGGGAGCGGTCGTGAGCTGGGGTGCGATCCTGGCGCTGGCCGCAGGCACCTACCTCATCCGGCTGACCGGGCTGCTGCTGCGCGGGCGCGTCGACGTGCCTGCGCGCGTCGAACGGCTGCTCGACCTCGCCGCCACCGGACTGCTCGTCGCGCTCGTCGCCACCGCCGCACTCACCGACGGTGACGGGTTCGCGGGGTGGGCCCGCGCCGCGGGCGTCGCCGCCGGAGGCCTCGCGGCCTGGCGACGCGTCCCGTTCGTGCTCGTGGTGCTGATCGCCGCGGCCGTGACGGCCGGACTGCGGCTGCTGGGTGTGCCGTGAGCGAGGACCGGAGGCGGGTCCGCAGCGAGCTGTCGGCACCGTGAGCGAGGACCGGGTGAGCATCGCAGCGAGCTCTGGCGAGCGAGGAGCGGAGGCGGGTCCGCAGCGAGCCGTCGGCACCGTGAGCGAGGACTGGGTGAGCATCGCAGCGAGCTCTGGCGAGCGAGGAGCGGAGGCGGGTCCGCAGCGAGCCGTCGGCACCGTGACGCTGTAACACCCGACCGGGCGAACCCGTAGCACTAGACGGGGACGCAGCGCGACCGGAGGGGGGCGACGTGACCGGCACCCGCTGGAACCGCGCCGGGCTCACGGCGCTCGCAGCGCTCGTGGTCCTCGTCCTCGTCGGTGGGCTCGCCGTCGCCTTCGGTGTCGTCACGCTGCGCAAGCCCTCCTCGGCGGGGGAGACCCTCGTCCTCGAACAGGCGGGCGTGCCCGGGGACTCGCCGTTCGCCCCGCCGCTGGCCGCGCAGGTGCAGCCCAAGGCACCCGTGGGCGACGGCGAACCCGGCGTCGATCTCCAGAGCGACGTCTGCGACCCCGAGGACCTCATCGCCCAACTGCAGGCCGACCCCGCGAAGGCCGCCTCATGGACGGCGGCCCTCAACTCCGACCCAACCCTGCGCTGGAGCGGCGGCACGACCGTGACCGTCGAGCAGATCCCGGACTTCATCCGCGAGCTCGTGCCGCGCACCCTCCCCGAGGATCTGCGCGTCACCAACTACCGCTACACGAGCGGCGCCCCCACCTCGGTGCAGTCCGTCCTGCAGAAGGGCACCGCCGTCCTCGTCGACCAGAGCGGCGTGGCGCGCGTGCGCTGCACGTGCGGCAACCCCCTCACCCCCAAGAAGACCCTCGTCTCCGCGCCGCGGTACGAGGGCGCGCCGTGGCCGGGCTTTACGAAGGTCCAGGTCGTGATCGTGGAGGACGGCGCGCCGCGCTGCGACGAGGGCGAGTACTACGCCGACGGCCGTTGCCGCACCGTTCCGCGCTGCGACGACGGCGCCTACTTCCGGGACGGGGCCTGCCGGGCCCCTCCGCGCTGTGCCGGGGACGAGTACTTCGACGGTGACGGTTGCGTACCCCTGCGGTGTGAGGGTGACGAGTACGCGCAGGACGGATTCTGCAAGCCGCTGCGCTGCCCCGAGGGCCGATACCCGCAGGACGGGCAGTGCCAGGACGAGGCACCGCCACCCGAGGGATCGGCGGACGGGGACCGGCCGCCGGGAGACGAGCCCGGGGGCGGTGATCCCGGTGATCCCGGTGATCCCGCGAACGGCGCTGGCGGCGAGGAGGGCGAGGGCGGCCCCGGTCCCGCCGCGGACCAGCCACCCCTGCCGCTGCCGGCACTCGTGGGCCCGGGCGGTGCTGCGGGCAACGACCCGGGCGGTGCGACCGGCGGCAATCCGGACGGCAGCCCGGACGGTGCGGCGGGCGGTGCTGCGGGTGGCAACCCGGACGGTGCGACCGGCGGTGCTCCGGCCCCGGACGGGCAGGGGCCACCGACCGTGCCCGACCCGAGTGGCGACGGCGGGAACGATCCCGCTCCCTCGGCCGATCCCGGGCTGCCTGCGCCCTCGACGCCGCCGCCCGGTGGGGCGGGCGGCGCCGATCCGTCGACGACCGTCACGCCGCCCGATCCCGGCATCACGCCGCCGTCGACGTCACCGCCGCCGTCGACGTCACCGCCACCATCCGCGACCGCCGGTACCTCCTCGCCACCGGGGACGCCACCGGGGACGCCACCGGGGACGACACCGGTCGGAACGGTCCCCTCGGAACCCGCCGCGTCGGATCCGGCCGGGCCGTCCTCCGAGCCGGAAACGGCCGGCGGCACGGAGCCGGTCGGTGATCCGGCGCCGGCGAAGAAGGCCGCGCCGAGCAACCCGCCCAGCAGCCCACCGAGCAGCCCACCGAGCAGCGCGGCCGACCCCGAACCCGATCCCACGACTCCGCCGATGAAGACCGTTCCGAAGACGCCGCCGCCGACGCGCACGGCGGCTCCGAGCACCGTGCACGAGCCGGACCCGACCGCGACCACCCCGCCCTGCACGGACCGGGATGCGGACGGTGTGTGCGACCGCGCCGACCCCTGCATCGACCCGGACGGCGACGGTGTCTGCGTCGCGCCGCGTGGGAACCGGTAGCCGGGGTTCCCCCGGACGTCGCAGTGCGGGGGCTCTCGCCGGGGAGGTTGCGGTGTTCGGCCCAACCGAACGCGGTCCGGGCACGGATACGCTGCGTCCGCACGGGGCAGATGGGTCGGGGGACACGCACCGTGGTGGCGGGTCGGCGGCTGGGGGTGCCCGATGAGCAGGGGCAGGGGCACGACCTTCGTTCTGCTCTCGGCGGTCGTCGCCGTGCTGGCCGCCGGGTTGCTCACCGCGATCGGCCTGCTCGGCTTCCCGAGCCTCGCCAACGCCGACGAGAAGCTCTACCTGGAGGCGGTGGACGACCCCGGGCAGAACCCGTTCGTCCTGGCAGCCGGCTCGAAGGGGCCGGTGAACGGCCCCACCGAGGCGTCCAAGACGGGCGTCACCGTCGAGACCGTGGACTGCGATCCCGCCGCGCTGGTGACGAGCCTGGAGGCCGACCCTGCGCTCGCCGAGGCGTGGACCGCGGCGCTCAACTCGGACCCGACGCTGCAGTGGAGCGGCGGCACGCAGGTCCAGCCCGACCAGGTCCGCGCCTACGTCGCCGAGCTCACCCCGCAGCGCCTGGGTGCGGATCTGCGCGTCACGAACTTCCAGTACACGAAGGGCGCTCCGACCTCGGTGCAGTCCGTGCTGCAGGCGGGCTCGTCGGTGCTGGTGGACCGGTCGGGCGTCGTGCGCGTGCGCTGCAAGTGCGGCAACCCGCTCACCCCGCGCAAGCTGCTCACCGCCAAGCCCGCCTACGAAGGCAAGAAGTGGGACGGGTTCGTCGACGTGGATGTCGTCGTGGTCGTCACGCGCTGCGAAGCCGGCGAGTACTGGGACGGCGACCGGTGCCGCGACATCGACTGCCGTGACGGCTACTACTTCGACGGCGACGCCTGTCGCCCCATCCAGTGCGACGACGGGGAGCAGTTGCGCGGCGGTCATTGCCGGCCCGTCGACTGCGACCGGGACGACGGGCGTGCGCACGAGCGCTGCGAGCCGCCGCAATGTCCCGAGGACACGAACTACGACGGGCACCGCTGCGAGCCCCCGCGGTGCCCGGACGGGGAGTATTCGGTCGGTCAGGACTGCCAACGGCCCCAGTGCCCCGAGGGCCAAGCCTGGCAGGACGACCACTGTGCTGAGCCCGAGTGCCCGTCCGACACCGCCTTCACCGGTAGCGGGTGTGCCGCGGACCCGTGCGCCCTGCCCGATGCCGCTACCGACTGCACCCCGCCCTGCGACACGGACTTCGCCTGGTCGGCGGGCGCGCGGATGTGCGAACCGGTGGAGAAGGCCACCCCGCCGGAGTGCCCGGTGGACAGCACGGCGCCGGAATGCACGACCGGCACCGTCGGCCCGAACGGCACGGCGCTGCGCACCGGGCAGGCGGGCACGGGCGAGTTGACCACGATCGGCCCGGGCGACACCACGGCTCCCGGTGGATCGACGGTCCCGGGCGCGGGCGGCGTCGCCCCGCCGGTGGTCCCACCGGGCCAGGAGAATCTGCCGTGCCCGTCGGTCCCGGGACTGATGCTCACCGATCCGGGATGCCCGCAACCGGCCCCGACGACCGAGCCGCCCGCCACCACCGAACCCCCGGCGACGACCGAACCTCCGGCGACCTCCGAACCTCCGGCGACCTCCGAACCCCCGGCCACCAGCGAACCCCCGGTGACGACGGGAAACGACGACTCGTCCGATGACCAGGGCAGCACCCGTTCGAGCAGCTCGAAGAAGAGCAGTTCGAGTTCGGGCGGCAACGGGTCCGGCGGTTCCGGCGGCTCGGGCTCGAACAGTTCCGGCGGAGGCGGGGACTCCGAGAACTCCGACTCGTCGGACGACGGGGGCTGACCCGGGCGGGTAGCGACAGTCCGAGCGGTCAGGGGATGAGCAGCAGCTTCCCGGTCGTCTGGCGGCCCTGCAGGTCCTCGTGGGCCTCGCGGGCCTTGTCGAGCGGGTAGCGGTGCCCGATGCGGACGTCCAGCGTGCCGTCGGCGACGGCCGCGTAGACAGCCGCGGCGCGGGCCGTCAGCGACTCGCGGCTGTCGACGTAGTCGAACAGCTTCGGGCGGGTCAGGTACAGCGAGCCGCCGGCGTTGAGGCGCTGCGGGTCGACCGGCGGGACGGGGCCGCTGGCGGCGCCGAACAGCACGAGCATGCCCCGCTTGCGCAGGCTCGCGAGGCTCGCGTCGAAGGTGGTGCGCCCGACGCTGTCGTAGGCCGCGGCGACGCCGACCCCGCCCGTCAGGTCGCGGACGGCGGCGGCGAGGTCGTCCACCTCCGTGTACCGGATCACCTCCGCCGCGCCGGCCCCGCGGGCCAGCTCCTCCTTGGCCGCGGTCGACACGGTCGCGATGACGCGGGCGCCCTTGGCCGCCGCCATCTGCGTGAGCATCAGCCCTACCCCGCCCGCCGCGGCGTGGATGAGCACGTCCTCGCCGGGGGAGACCGGGAAGGCGTCGTTGACCAGGAAGTGTGCCGTCATCCCCTGCAGGAGCGCGCCGACCGCATGCTCGTCGGAGACCGCGTCGGGCACGGGGACGGCCTGGCTCGCGGGCACGGCGACGAGCTCCGCGTAGCTGCCGGTGACCTCGCACCAGGCGAGCCGGTCGCCCGGCGACACGCCCTCGACCTCCGGCCCGACGGCCCGCACCCGTCCGGCCCCCTCCAGCCCGAGGACGAACGGCACCTTGGTCGGGTAGATGCCTTCGCGTTGGTAGGTGTCGATGTAGTTGACGCCTGCCGCGGCCACCTCCACGAGCACCTCGCCCGGGCCCGGCTCCGGATCGGGCAGTTCCGTGGGGGTGAGGACCTCCGGTCCGCCGTGCCGCTCCACCACCACAGCGCGCATCGCGTCTCCTCCCGTCCAGCGTCCGCGGCGGCGAGCCTACGCCGCGACGCCCGGGGTGGCCGGGACCGTCCCCCTGGGCGGGACGGTCGGGTCAGCGGGCGAGCGCGGGTTCCCCCGCGGCGGGGGCCACGGGGGCGGTCCTGCGTTCGGTGAGGCCCGACCACAGCGCCGCGGCCGCGATGGTCACGACGGCCGCACCCAGGACGTGCAGCGCGACGAGCACCTCGGGGACGCCGAGCGCGTACTGCGCCCCGCCGAGGACGCCCTGCGCGAGGACGACGCCGACGAGGACCAGGTAGCGACGCCATACCCGCGCGGGCGGGGGGAGGACCCGCAGCGCGAAGCCGAGCGCGACGAGCATCCCGAGGTAGCCGAACAGGAGGTCGGCGTGCAGCTGCGCGGTGGCCGGCACCCCCAGTGCCAGGCGGGGGGTGTCGGAATCGCCCGCGTGCGGCCCGGCCGCGGTCACGAGCGTGCCGGCGACGAGCAGGGCCGCGAGCACGACGGTGCTCGTCGCGACCAGCGCCCGGACGGGGCGGGGTACGGCCGCCCGGGGCGGGCCGTCCCCGTCGGAGGCGGCGCCGACCAGCTGGACGGCGAGCCACACCAGCACCATCGAGACGAGGAAGTGGACCGCGACGGTCCACCAGGCCAGGCCGGTGAGGACGGTGAGCCCGCCGATCAGGGCCTGGGTCACCACGCCGACCGGCTGGACGGCCGCCAGCCGCACCAGCCGGGCCCGGCGGGGGCGCACGGCGAGGGCGGCGAGCAGGCAGGCGCCCGCGACGACGACCACCACGAACGTCAGCAGGCGGTTGCCGAACTCGACCCACTGCGTCAGCGCGGCGATCTCCGGGTGGGCGACCGGCACCATGCTGCCGGGGAAGCACTGTGGCCAGGTCGGACAGCCGAGACCCGAGCCCGTGACACGCACGACGGAGCCGGTGACCGAGATCCCGGCCTGCGCGACGACCGCCGCGATCGCGAGGCGCCGCATCAGGGACGGCGAGACCTTGCCGGCGAGGATCGGCAGCACGTCCCGATCGTAGACGGGGGCGCACCCGGCCCCCGCCGTGCCCGCGAGTTCCGCATTCCATCAGGCCGAGTTCGCGGTCTCGCCGGACGGAACGGGCCACACGGCCTGATGAGATGCGCAACTCGCGGCCGCGGGATGCGCAACTCGCGGGTCAGCGCAGGCGGACCGTCCGCGCGGCGACGGCGCCGGCCCCCACCGCCCAGGCCACGAGCACCGCCAGCGGTCCCCACCCGGGGGGCGTCCCGCTGACGAGGGCGGTCCGCAGACCCTCGGCCAGGGCGCCCGACGGCAGCACGGCCGCGACGGCCGCGAGCGGGCCCGGCAGCTGTTCCAGCGGCACCACGATGCCGCCCGCGAGCAGCAGCACGAACCACACGAGGTTCGCGACGGCGAGGACGATCTCGGCGCGCAGCGTGCCCCCGAGCAGCAGCCCGGCCGCCCCGAACGCGGCGCAGCCGAGCAGCACGAGCAGCGACGCCCAGCCGAGGCCCGCCACCGGCGGCCGCCAGCCCAGCGCCAGCGCGAGCCCGCCGAGCACGACCATCTGCACGACGACCACGCCGAGCACCGCGACGAGCCGGCCCGCGACGAGCAGCCAGCGCGGCAGGGCGGTGGCGGCGAGGCGGCGCACGACGCCGTAGCGGCGGTCGAACCCCAACGCGATCGCCTGCCCGGTGAACGCCGTGGACATCACGGCGAGCGCCAGCACCGACGGCACCACGTGGGCGACCCTGGGTTCGGGCAGGGCCACGACGTCCACCAGCGTGAGCCCGACCAGCAGAACGGCCGGGATGAGCAGCGTGAGCAGCACCTGCTCGCCGTGGCGCAGGGCCAGCCGCAGCTCGGTGCCCGCCTGCGCGGCCAGCATCGCCGGGCGCGATCCGGCACCGGGGCGGGGCGCGAAGGTCCCCGGCGGGAAGGGCGGGAGAGGGGTGGTCACGACCGCAGCTCCCGTCCGGTGAGTTCCAGGAAGACGTCCTCGAGGCTGCGGCGGGTGACCTGCACGTCGTCGGCGAGCGCTCCCTGACCGGCGCACCAGGCGGTGACGGCGGCGAGCACCGGCGGGGAGATCCGCCCCTGGACGAGGTACCGCCCCGCGACCGGCTCGGCAGCCGAGTAGCCCGACGGCAGGGCGGCGGCCAGGTCGGCGACGTCCATGCCGGGCCGGGCCCGGAACCGCAGCTCCTGCTCATGGCCCCCGCGGCACAGCTCGGCGGGGCTGCCCGCGGCGACGACGCGGCCCGCGTCCACGATCACGACGTGGTCCGCGAGCGCCTCGGCCTCGTCCATGAGGTGTGTGGTGAGCAGCACCGAGACGCCGTCGCGGCGCAGCGCGGCGACGAGTTCCCACACCAGCCGGCGGCCCTGCGGATCCATCCCGGCCGTGGGCTCGTCGAGGAAGACGAGCTCGGGCCGTCCGACGATCGCGCACGCGAGGGCCAGCCGTTGCTGCTGGCCGCCGGAGAGCCGTTTGTACGGGGTGTTCGCGCAGGAACCGAGGCCCAGCACGTCCACCAGCCAGGAGATGTCGAGCGGGTGCGCCGAGCAGGCCGCGACGACCCGCAGCATCTCGACCGCCTTCACCCCCGGGTACGCCCCGCCGCCCTGGGGCATGACGCCCATGCGGGCACGGAGGGCCTCGGGGGCCCCGGTGGGATCGAGGCCCAGCACGCGCACGTCGCCCGCGTCCCGGTCGACGAAGCCCTCGCAGATCTCGACGGTGGTGGTCTTGCCCGCACCGTTGGGACCGAGCAGCGCGAGCACCGACGCGGCGGGCAGCTCCAGGTCGAGCCCGTCCACCGCGGTGACCGCGCCTGCGCCCGAGCCGTAGCGCTTGACCAGGCCGCGCACCGACACGGCAGGCGCGGACAGGCTCACGAGCGCGATTCTACGTCCGGTCGAGGACGACCTTGACGAGGTACACCGCATACGGCCCCCAGGACGACATCGTCAGGTAGACCGTGTCCCCGTCGAGATGCCACGGGTGCAGGTAGCCGCCGTACAACCCGGGGTGGTGCGCCCCGTCGACGAGGGTCTCGCCCTCCGTCCACGGCCCGGTGGGGTGTGCGGCGGTGCGCAGCACGATCCGCCCGCCCGCGAGGTGGACCAGGAGCCAGCACCCCAGCCCCGTGTGGAACGCCACCGAGATCTCCCCGGCGGGCCCGGCGGCGACCGGACGCGCCTTGCCCACGCGCGGTGACCACGAGCTGCCGGTCCAGTGCCGGTAGGCCGCGGGATCGGCGACCTCGGCCGGGTCGACGCGGGCGCAGAACACGGGCCCGCGACGGCCGTTGCGGGTGTGCAGGAACCAGACCCAGCGCGGGGAGCGGGCGAACGCGCCCATCTGCATGGTGCGCCGCCCGAACGGGCGGTTGGGCCAGCGGGCGGCGAGGTCGCGCCTCCAGGTGCGCCCGCCGTCGTCGGAGACCGCGATGCCGCCGTGGTTGCTGCGCCAGCGCCCGGGCCAGAACCAGCGGCGCACGGACATGTAGTGCAGGTACTGGCGGCCCTCGACGGCGATCCCGGCCGTGGGGATCACGGTGCGCTCGCTGCGCCGCCCGGTCCGGGGCACGATCTCGGCGGCGTGCCCGTCGACGTCGGTGACCATCTCGTCGAGCAGCAGCCCCCGGGAGAGATCGGCGCAGGTGCTGCGGGCGAGGGTGTTGAACCGCCAGTCCGCGGTGCGCGGGCCCGTCCCGGGCGGGCACCATCCGACCCCGTACGTGTCGCCGAACGCGCAGAGCACCCCGCCCGCGCCGTCGTCCCAGAGGATCCCCAGGTCGGTGCCGTGGACGGCCCAGCGGCCCGCGGTGTCGTTGGGTGGGTACGTACCCGTCACGGCGCCGAGGATCTCGACGCCGCGGACCCGCACGCTCATCCGGTTCCCGTGCGCTCTGTTCGGGTCGACCCTGCCCACCACCGCGCGACCAGCACCGTGGCGACGAGCAGCACGAACGCGGCCACGATCGACATGGGCAGCTGGTAGGGCCGGAAGTTGAAGTCCGCTCCCGTCGGGGGCACGAGCACCGCGGCGACGGCCGACGCCGCCACCATGACGGCGCGCCAGCGCGGGAGCTGCGGGGTGGCGGCCAGCGGCAGGATCGCCCAGAGCAGGTACCAGGGGTGGACGACCGGCAGGAGCAGCACGGTCGCGCCGTACGCGGCCCCGAGTCCGGCGAGGGGGTCGACCCGCCCGGCGAGGGCGAGCAGCAGATAGCGCACCACCAGGACGGCCGCGATGAGCCCGCCGATGCCGCGGGTCAGGGTGAGGACGGTGTCGGTGTGGATGCCCGTCCCCGCGAGAGTGCCCATGCCGCCGCTGATCCGGCCGAGGTCCGTGGTGATCGACAGCAGGCTGCGGTAGGCGTTCGGCCCGTCCAGGGTGTCGAGCCAGCCGAACCCCAGTCCGGATGCCCACCCGATCACGGCCGCCACGGCCGCGGCGATCGCCCCCAGCGGGACGGCGGCGGCCGCGACCAGCCGCACCTGGGTCCAGGGCCGCGCACCGGTGTCGTTCCCGGCGCCCCATCGGCGGGCGAGGTGCACGCCGAGGAAGCCCAGGGCGAGCAGGGCGGGCAGCTTCACCATCGCCGCGGCGCTGATCAGCACCGCCCCGCCGACCCAGGATCGGCCGAACCCGATCTCCAGGCCCGCGAGCAGCAACCCGAGCATGAGCGCCTCGTTGTGCACGCCGCTGACCAGGTGGAACAGCACCATCGGGTTGGCCACGCCGAGCCAGAGCACCACCGCGGGATCGGCACCGAACCGGCGCCCGAGCCGGATGAGGGCCCAGACGATCAGGGCCAGCCCGGCGAGCGCGAGCACCCGGTGGGCGACGACCCCGAGCAGCAGCCGGTCCTCCGCGAACGGGACCATCAGCTTGCCGACCCACAGGAACAGCGGGCCGTAGGGCGCCGGGGTGTGCTGCCAGATCGTGGGGATCGAGCGCACGAGCGGGTCGTCCACGCCGAGCGCCCCCGCCGGCCCGAGCCGGTACGGGTCGAGCCCGCGCAGCGAGATGGCCTCCTGCCCGAGGTAGGTGTAGACGTCGGTGGAGAACAGGGGTGGGGCGATCGCGAGCGGCACGGCCCACAGCGCCGCGGCCCGGCCGACGGCCCGCCCACCGATGCGTTCGGTGCCGTCGCGCTGGTGGGCCCACAGCCGCTGCCCCAGCCACAGCCAGGCGACGACGACCATCCCCATGCCCAGATAGGTGATCGTCAGCGCCGCCGAGACGTTGCGGATCGGCAGGCCGAGCACCCGGATGCCGAACAGCGGGTTCGGCACCGGCAGCGCACCCGCGCCGAGCGCACCGAAGGCCATGAGCAGCGAGCCGGTCAGCCCGAAGCGCCGGATGGTGCGGGCGAGCCGGTCGCCCGCGCTCTCGGGCCGCAGGTGGGCCCCGATCTCGTCCGTGCGGACGGTCGTCACGCCGCCAGGCTAGGGGAGGGCCGCCGCGACGCTCGTCTGCCCCCGTCGGCCCGTCCGGCGGCGACGGCACGAGACGAGCAGGACCGCGGCGAGGATCGCGATACCGCCGAGGAGGGCGATCGGCAGCTGGTAGGGCCGCAGGTCGAACCCCGAGCCGGTGGGCGGGGTGAGCAGCGCCGCGAGCGCGACGACGAGGACCATCGCCTGGCGGTGGCGGTGCCGCAGCGCGCAGGCGGCCAGCGGCACCACGATCCACAGCAGGTACCACGGGTGCACGACGGGCCCGAACAGGATCACCGCGGCGAACCCCAGCCCGGTGCCGGTGACGGTGTCCAGGCGCCCGCGCAGCACCGCGAGCAGCAGGAGCACGCAGAGCACGGCGCTGACCAGCCCGCCGATGCTGCGGGTGAGCGTGAGCACGCTGCGGGTGTGGTCGCCGAGCCCGGCGAGGATCCCGAGACGGCCGCCCAGCTGCCCCGTCCACGTGCTCATCGACATCCAGTTGACGACGGCGTTGGGCACCGTGAGCGTGCGGATCCAGCCGAAACCCAGCCCGCTGCCCAGCGACACCACGGTCAGGACGGTGCCCGCGACCACCCCGAGCACCCCCGCGGTCGCGAGGACCGCCGTGACGGGGTGCCGCCGTGCCCCCCGCTCGCGCGCGAGGTGCACGCCGACGAACCCGAGCGCGAGCAGCGCGGGCAGCTTGAGCGCCGCCGCCACCGAGATCAGCACGGCGGCGGCGAGCCACCGGTGCGCGAGGGTGAGCTCCAGGCCCGCGAGGACGAGCGCCAGCACGACCGCCTCGTTGTGCAGGCCACTGACCAGATGCAGCATCACGAGCGGGTTCGCGACCCCGAGCCACAGGGCGAGCGCGGGATCGACACCGGCGCGACGGGCCAGCCGCACCACCGCCCATGCCACCACCACCAGGCTCGCGAGGCACAGCACCCGCCAGACGACGACGCCCAGCGCGACGTCCGTCCCGGCCAGGCGCAGCACCCCCTGGCCGAGCACGAGGAACCCCGGCCCGTAGGGCGACGGGGTGGTGCGCCAGAGGGTGGGGATGTTGCGGGTGAGCGGGTCGTCCACGCCGAGTCCCTGCGCGGCGCCGAGCGTGTAGGGGTCCAGACCGCGGGCGGCGATCTCGCTCTGCGCGAGGTAGCCGTAGACGTCGCGGCTGAACATCGGTACCGAGAGCGCGAGCGGCACGGCCCAGGTGACGGCGGTGCGCACGAGCGCAGCGACCGGGAGCCCGTCCCTGCGGACGATGCGGCCCAGCCACAGCCACGCCAGCACGAGCATGGCCACGCCGGCGTAGACGAGCGCGATCGCGAGCGTGGCGTTGCGGGCGAGCAGGCCGATGACGCGGATCCCGAAGAGCGGGTTCGGCACCGGCAGGGCACCGGCACCGAGCGAGCCCAGCGCCATGAGCAGGCTGGCGGCGAGGCCGAACCGGCGGACGAACCGCAGCCGCGAGGTGGTGCGCGCGGCCCGGTCGGCGTCGCGGTGCCCGGACGTGCCCGGCTCCCGGACGGCGGTGACGTCCCGGTCCTCGCCCGATCGGGCGGGTGGCACCGGCGCGACGGGCACGACCGGCGCGCGGAGATCCGGCGGCGCCATGCGGGCCGAGGGTAGTCCCGGCCGCCCGGCGCCCGCCGCCGGCCGCCTCGACGGCCCGGGATGCGCCCGGATGCACCGGGGAGTGAGCGTCGTCACCCCGAGGAGGGGGTGGGTTTTGCCGCACGGGGTCATATACGCAACACTGGTGTTGTGAAAACCGCCGGACCGCGCATCGCCGAGCGCACCGTGCCCACCGTCGTGGCCCCTGCCACGGCCGGGGGGACGGACGCGCACGTCTCCGGCGAGGGCCGCACCCGGCGGGCGGTCGCCCGCCTGCTGATGGAGCAGGGGCCCGTCACCGCGGCCGCGGTCGCCGCCGAGCTGGAGCTGTCCGCCGCCGCCGTGCGCCGGCACCTGGACGCACTCATCGCGGACGGGGAGGCCGAGGTCTCCGCCGTCCCCGCGCCGCGCCGCGGCAAGCGCGGGCGGGGTCGTCCGGCGCGGGCCTACGTGCTCACCGACTCGGGTCGGGCGCAGTTCGGTCACGGCTACGACGAGCTCGCCGTCGCGGCGCTGCGCTACCTCGCCGAGCACGGCGGGGACGGCGCGATCCGCGGGTTCGCCCGCGACCGTGTGGCCGAGCTCCTGGCCGGGCACGCGGAGCGGATCGCCGCCGCGGCCACCCCGGACGAGCGCGTGGACGTGCTGGCGGGCGCGCTGACCGCGAGCGGCTACGCGGCGCAGGCCCGCGAGACCGGGCACGGCGCCCACCGGGGGGTGCAGCTGTGCCAGCACCACTGCCCGGTCGCGCACGTCGCGGCCGCGTTCCCCGCCCTGTGCGAGGCGGAGACGCAGGCGTTCGCCGAGGTGCTGGGCACCCACGTGCAGCGCCTGGCCACCATCGCGCGCGGCGACGCCGCGTGCACCACACACGTCCCGCTGGACGATCCCGAGGTCCTGCGGCACGAGAACGCAACCACCACAGTCCCGAGAGGGAGGCAGCCCGAATGACCACCGCTCCTGAGGAGACTCGACTCACCCAGGAGGAGACGCTCGCGACGCTCGGCCGCTACGACTTCGGCTGGGCCGACCCGGACGTCGCCGGCGCCTCCGCCCGGCGGGGCCTCTCGGCCGACGTCGTCGCCGACATCTCCGCCCTGAAGAACGAGCCCCAGTGGATGCTGGACTTCCGGCTCAAGGCGCTGGACCTCTTCGAGCGCAAGCCCATGCCGCGCTGGGGCTCGGACCTGTCGGGGATCGACTTCGACAACATCAAGTACTTCGTGCGGTCGACCGAGAAGCAGGCCCAGAGCTGGGAGGACCTGCCGGCGGACATCAAGAACACCTACGACAAGCTGGGCATCCCCGAGGCCGAGAAGGCCCGTCTGGTGGCCGGTGTCGCCGCCCAGTACGAGTCCGAGGTCGTCTACCACCAGATCCGTGAGGACCTGGAGGAGCAGGGCGTCATCTTCCTGGACACCGACACGGGCCTGCGCGAGCATCCGGAGCTGTTCAAGGAGTACTTCGGCTCCGTGATCCCGAGCGGGGACAACAAGTTCTCCGCGCTGAACTCGGCCGTGTGGTCGGGCGGGTCGTTCATCTACGTGCCCCCGGGCGTGCACGTCGACATCCCGCTGCAGGCCTACTTCCGGATCAACACCGAGAACATGGGCCAGTTCGAGCGCACGCTGATCATCGTCGACGAGGGTGCGTACGTGCACTACGTCGAGGGCTGCACCGCGCCGATCTACTCGTCGGACTCGCTGCACTCCGCGGTGGTCGAGATCATCGTGAAGAAGGGCGGCCGCTGCCGCTACACGACCATCCAGAACTGGTCGAACAACGTCTACAACCTGGTCACCAAGCGGGCCAAGGCCGAGGCGGGCGCCACCATGGAGTGGGTCGACGGCAACCTCGGTTCCAAGGTCACGATGAAGTACCCGGCCGTGCTGCTCATGGGCGAGCACGCGAAGGGCGAGGTGCTCTCGATCGCGTTCGCGGGCGAGGGCCAGCACCAGGACGCCGGCGCGAAGATGACCCACCTCGCGCCGCACACGTCCTCGACGATCATCTCGAAGTCGGTGGCGCGCGGCGGCGGCCGCACGTCCTACCGGGGCCTGGTGCGGGTCAACCCGCGGGCCCACCACAGCCGCTCGACGGTGAAGTGCGACGCCCTGCTGGTCGACACGATCAGCCGCTCCGACACCTACCCCTACGTGGACGTCCGCACCGACGACGTGCAGATGGGCCACGAGGCCACGGTCTCGAAGGTGAGCGATGACCAGCTCTTCTACCTGATGAGCCGCGGTCTCACCGAGGACGAGGCCATGGCGATGGTCGTGCGCGGGTTCGTCGAGCCGATCGCGCGCGAGCTGCCCATGGAGTACGCGCTGGAGCTGAACCGGCTCATCGAGCTGCAGATGGAGGGTTCGGTCGGATGACCGACATCGCAGGGCTCGCGCCCGAGCTGGCGGGCGCGAAGCAAGGACAGGGCATCGTGCCCATCGCCTCCGCGGGCGAGCGTTTCACCTCCTACGACGTCGAGGCCTTCGAGGTCCCCGGCGGCCGCGAGGAGCAGTGGCGGTTCACCCCGATGAAGCGCCTGCGCGGGCTGCACGACGGCAGCGCGTCGTTCGACGGCGCGGCCCGGGTGGAGATCACCGCCGGAGCCGGAGCCACCGTCGAGCGGGTCGGGCGGGACGACGCCCGCATCGGCGAGGGCGGCACGCCCGCGGACCGCGTGGCCGCCGCGGCGTGGAGCGCGTTCGCGGACGCCACCCTCGTCACGCTGGACGGCACCCCGGAGCCGGTGACGATCGACGTCACGGGCCCGGGGGAGGGCGCGGTCGCCGCCGCGCACCTGCAGCTGCGCCTCAACCCGCACACGCAGGCCACGGTCGTGGTCGAGCAGCGGGGGTCGGGAGCGCTCGCGGACAACCTCGAGATCGTCCTGGGCGACGGCGCGCAGCTGCACCTCGTCGTCACCGACGAGTGGGCCGACGACGCGGTGCACGTCGGTTCCCAGCACGTCAGCATGGGTCGCGATGCCGTGCTCCGGCAGGTGTCGGTGGCCCTCGGCGGCGACCTCGTGCGGATCAGCCCGGTCGTGAACTACCGCGGCCCCGGCGGGGACGCCGAGCTGCTCGGCCTGGGTTACGCCGACGCGGGCCAGCACCTGGAGCAGCGGCTGCTGGTCGACCACTCGGTCCCGAACTGCCGGTCGAACGTCGTCTACAAGAACGCCCTGCAGGGCCTGGCCGGCCGGCCGGACGCACACACCGTCTGGATCGGCGACGTGCTCATCCGCGCCGCCGCGGAGAACACCAGCACCTTCGAGCTCAACCGCAACCTCGTGCTCACCGAGCACGCCCGCGCGGACTCGGTGCCGAACCTCGAGATCGAGACCGGCGAGATCGCCGGTGCCGGGCACGCGAGCGCCACGGGAAGGTTCGACGACGAGCAGCTGTTCTATCTGCAGAGCCGTGGCATCCCCGAGGACGTCGCGCGCCGCCTGGTGGTTCGCGGGTTCTTCGGCGAGATCCTCTCCAAGATCACCCTGCCGGAGCTGCGCGAGCGCCTGGAGGCGGCGATCGAGGACGAGCTGGCCCGCACCGGTTCCTGACCCTGCCCCCCGACATCCGTACTGACCTCAGCGAAGAAGGCACCCACCACACCATGTCCACCTTGGAGATCAAGGACCTGCACGTCTCGGTCGCGGCCGAGGGTGGTCCCAAGCCGATCCTGAAGGGCGTCGACCTCACCATCCGGCCCGGTGAGACGCACGCGATCATGGGTCCGAACGGGTCCGGCAAGTCGACACTCGCCTACGCCGTCGCAGGCCACCCGAAGTACGAGGTCACCTCCGGCAGCGTCACACTCGACGGCGAGGACGTCCTGGAGATGTCCGTCGACGAGCGCGCCCGCGCCGGCCTGTTCCTCGCGATGCAGTACCCGGTCGAGGTCCCCGGCGTGTCCACCGCCAACTTCCTGCGCTCGGCCGCCACCGCGGTCCGCGGCGAGGCCCCGAAGCTGCGGCTCTGGGTCAAGGAGGTCAAGCAGGCGATGGACGACCTGGGCATCGGCTCGGACTTCGCCGAGCGCAACGTCAACGAGGGCTTCTCGGGCGGGGAGAAGAAGCGCCACGAGGTGCTGCAGCTCGCCCTGCTCCAGCCGCGGATCGCCATCCTGGACGAGACGGACTCCGGCCTGGACGTGGACGCGCTGCGCGTCGTCAGCGAGGGCGTGAACCGCTACCGCGCGTCCGGCGACGTGGGTGTGCTGCTCATCACCCACTACACCCGGATCCTGCAGCACATCACCCCCGACGTCGTGCACGTGTTCGCGGGCGGGCGGATCGTCGAGTCGGGCGGCCCGGAGCTCGCCGAGGAGCTGGAGCGCAGCGGCTACGAGCGGTTCGCCGCCACGGCGGGCACGGTCGAGGGAGCCGGGGAGAAGGTCACGGCATGACCGCCACCGTGTCGACCGTCGAGGCTCTGGACGTCGGCGCGATCCGGGCCGACTTCCCGATCCTGTCGCGCACGGTGCGCGACGGGCGTCCGCTGGTCTACCTGGACTCCGGGGCCACCTCGCAGCGGCCCCGCCAGGTCCTCGACGCCGAGCGGGAGTTCCTGGAGCGGCACAACGCCGCGGTGCACCGCGGCGCGCACCAGCTCGCCGAGGAGGCCACGGACGCCTACGAGTCGGCACGGTCGCGGATCGCCGCCTTCGTGGGCGCGGACCCGGGCGAGGTGGTGTTCACGAAGAACGCCACCGAGGGGGTCAACCTGGTGGCCTACGCCTTCGGCAACGCGAGCATCCGCACCGGCCTCGGGCCGGAGTCCGAGCGGTTCGCGCTCGGACCGGGCGACGAGATCGTCGTCACCGAGCTGGAGCACCACGCGAACCTCGTGCCGTGGCAGGAGCTGTGCCGGCGCACCGGTGCGACGTTGCGCTGGTACCCGGTGACGGACGAGGGCCGGCTGGACCTGGACGCGCTGGAGCTCTCGCAGCGGACGAGGATCGTGGCGTTCGCGCACCAGTCCAACGTGCTGGGCACGATCACGCCGGTGGCGGAGATCGTCCGCCGCGCGAAGTCGGTCGGTGCGCTCACGCTGCTCGACGCCTGCCAGTCGGTGCCGCACATGCCGGTGAACCTCACCGCACTCGGCGTGGACTTCGCGGTGTTCTCCGGCCACAAGATGCTGGGGCCATCCGGCATCGGGATCCTGTACGGGCGCAGTGAGCTGCTCGCAGCGATGCCGCCGTTCCTCACCGGCGGCTCGATGATCGAGCTGGTGCGGATGGAGGGCTCCACGTACGCCCCGCCGCCGCAGCGGTTCGAGGCGGGCGTGCCGATGACGTCGCAGGCCGTCGGGCTCGCGGCCGCGGTGGACTATCTGAACGAGATCGGCATGGACACCGTCCACGCACACGAGGCGGCGCTCACCGCGTACGCCATCGAGCAGCTGGAGGCGGTGCCCGGCGTGCGGATCGTCGGGCCGCCCGCGGGCGAGGACCGCGGGGGAGCGGTGTCGTTCGTGGTGGACGGCATCCACGCCCACGACGTCGGCCAGGTACTCGACGACCAGGGCGTGGCCGTGCGGGTGGGGCACCACTGCGCGTGGCCCCTGCACCGCCGGTTCGGCGTGGCCGCCACGGTGCGGGCGTCGTTCCACGTCTACAACACGATGGCCGAGGTGGACGCGCTGGTCGCGGCCGTGCACGCGGCCCGCGCCTTCTTCGGTGTGGACGGGAGCTGAGCGTGATGCAGCTTCAGCAGATGTACCAGGAGATCATCCTGGACCACTACCGCTCGCCCCACGGGGCGGGCCTGCGCGAGCCGTACGACGCCGAGTCGTTCCAGATCAACCCCACCTGCGGCGACGAGATCCGGCTCCGGGTCCGGCTGGACGCCTCGGACGGCACCGCGCGGGTCGCCGAGGTGAGCCACGAGGCGCTCGGTTGCTCGATCAGTCAGGCCGCCGCGTCGGTGCTGGTCGATCTCGTGCAGGGCCGCTCGGTCGAGGAGTCGCTGCGGATCCTGGAGGCCTTCCAGGAGATGGCGCAAGGGCGCGGCAAGGTCGAGCCGGACGAGGACGTGCTCGGGGACGGGATCGCGTTCGCCGGAGTGGCCAAGTACCCGGCGCGCGTGAAGTGCGCCCTGATCAGCTGGATGGCCTTCAAGGACGCGGTGGCCCGCGGCAGTGAGAAGGGCAGTGAGAAGGGCAGTGAGAACGGCAGTGAGAACGGCAGTGAGAACGGCAGCCTGAACGGTCGCGAGCACGGCCACGAGGGGAACGGAGTGGCGCGATGAGCGGATCCGACTGGGACAACTCGCACCTGGAGAACCTCGTCCGCGGCGCCGCGGGGATGCCGGAGCCGCCGGGGCAACGGGAGGGTGAGCCGTCGGTCGACGACCTGGAGGAGGCGATGCGCGACGTCGTCGACCCGGAGCTGGGCATCAACGTGGTCGATCTCGGCCTGGTGTACGGCATCCAGGCCGAGAGCGGCGTCGCCACGATCGACATGACACTCACCTCGGCGGCCTGCCCGCTCACCGACGTCATCGAGGACCAGACGCGGGCCGCCCTGTGCGGTGGTCCGGACGGCGGGCTCGTCGACGACGTGCGGATCAACTGGGTGTGGATGCCGCCGTGGGGGCCGGAGAAGATCACCGAGGACGGCCGCGAGCAGCTGCGCGCCCTCGGCTTCCGCGTCTGACCGGCCGCCCGTAACGCGGGGCGGGCGCGCACCGAGGCCCACCCGTGACCACCAGCGACTGGCTGTTCCTCACCGGTGTGGCCTGCGGGGTGTTCTTCGCGGGCGTCGTGGTCTGGGCGCAGGCGCAGGGCCCGCGCGGCCTGCGCGAGGTGAGCTGGAAGATCCCGGCCGGGTTCGTGGTGTTCGGGGCCGCGTTCGGCTCGCTGGCGTACCTGATCGACTCGGGGGTCGCGGAGAAGACGCTGTACGAGATCGACGCGCCGGGCGGCGTCGGGGTGCAGGAGTTCCGGGTCGCCGTCGAGCATCCCGGCGCGGAGCACTCGCTGCTCCTCGATCCGCAGGTGGACGGGGACGCGCCGGGACCGGTCGAGATCGCCGTGTTCGCATCCTCGGGCAACACCCCGCTGGTGTCGGACACCGTGGTCCTGGACGTGGACTGCTCGGGCCGCTCGGTGTACTGCGGCTGGGAGAGCTGGACGGGCCGGTTCGCCCCCGGCCCGGGCACCCTCACGGTGCGCGTCCACGTGCGGACGCCGGGGATCGAGACCCTGCATCTGCGCGTGGAGGACCCGGAGAAGACGGACGGGGTGCGCGCGCCGGGCTACTGACGGCGGCGCCGCAGCGGCGGGCGGGGCGATCAGGCCGGGTCCTCGGCGTTGCGGCCGAGCGCGGGGAGCAGCGCAGGCCCCACGAGCCGTGCGCGAAGGCGCCAGCCGCTGCGCGTGTAGAGCGCGGCCATCGCGGCCGCGTGCCCGGCCAGATCCGTGCGTCCTGTGAGATAGGCCCACCGGTGGTGCTCGGGCAGCTCGAAGAACACCGCGAAAAAGCCCGCGACCTCCTGCGGCGGCATCCGCAGCATCGACTCCAACCCGATCGTGCGCAGCCGGTGGACGGCACGCGCGACCGGTGGCCATACGACGTGCCGGACGGCCGCGCGCGCCGCGTCGGGGGCGGCGGGCAGGTGCGCGGCCAGCGCGTCCGCGACGGAAGGTGCCAGGCGCAGCGCGTCGGCGATGCTGAACCCCGTGGCGGGGTGCACCAGCGGGGCGGCCGCCCCGAACGCCGTCCCGGGGTGCGGGGGCTGGTCGAGGGGGAAGTGCACCCGGTCCGCGGCGGCGTGCTCGGAGGGGTGGATGTCGTGGCGCGCCAGGCGGGCCAGGAGCCTGCGCCGCAGTACCGGTAACGGGAGCCCCGGGCGGCGGGCCAGCGACGTCTCCTCAAGGAGCACCCGTCCGTCGCCGACGGGGATGCCGTAGAGGAAGGTGGGCCAGCCGCCCTCGCCGTGGTCGGGGCGCCAGTCCATGAACAGCGCCTCGCCCGGTGCCACCAGCGCCGCAGCCACGTCCTCGGCCAGCACGAGACCGAAGGCCGTCTGTTCGGCGGGCAGCCGGCCAGGGCGCCCGGTGAGCCCCGCGAGCGGCCGCCACCGGCCGCCCGCGTCCACGACGACCGCGGCGCGCAGGACGGTGCCGTCGTCGAGTGTCACGGTGTCGTCGGTGGCCCCCGTCACCCGTCCCGCGACGAGTTCGACACCCCCCGCCGCCATTCCCGCGTCCAGGTGCGCACGGAACGCGGCGACGTCCAGGACGGCGTAGTCCCAGCCCAGGACGTGTGTGGTGGCCGTGATCGCGCGACCCCGGGCGCGGGCGGCCACCGCCTGCGCCGGGAGATCGGCGGGCAGGTCCGCGGCCCACGTCCCGTAGATCGCCCGCCACGGACGGTCGGGCCGGGGATCGACCAGCGTCGCGCGCAGGCCACGGGCCGCCACGGCGGCGGCGAGCGCCCGCCCGGCGGGCCCGCCGCCCACGACCAGCACGTCGACCACGGCCCCGTTTCTACCCTTGACCCGCCGCAGCCGGGCGACTAGGACGGGACGCCGGACCGACGAGGCAGGAGGCTGCGGTGGGCGGGCGCGTGGTGCACTTCGAGATCCCCTTCGACGACGGCGACCGGGCGCGCGAGTTCTACCGCGACGCGCTCGGCTGGGAGGTCGCGGTGATGGCGGAGATGGACTACACGATGGTCATGACCGGCCCGACCGGCACCGAGGGGATGCCGAAGGAACCGGGCTTCATCAACGGGGGCATGTTCCGGCGCGAGGAGGGTCCGCTGCGCGGCCCGGTGCTCGTCGTCGACGTCGAGGCGATCGACCCGGCACTCGCCCGGATCGAGGAGCTGGGCGGCGCGACGGTGGTCGCCCGCATGCCGGTCGGGCAGATGGGGTTCGTCGCCTACTTCCGCGACCCGGAGGGCAACGTCATGGGCCTGTGGGAGACCGCAGCGGGCTGACGCGGCGCGCCCGGTCCTAGGCTGGGCGCATGGCTGACCGGACGGCCGCGCGGGTCCAGCAGGCGGGGGCGGGCTTCGGCCCTTCCCACCCGCAGGCCCTGCTCGGCCGCGGCGGCATGGTCGGGCTGTTCCAGGCGTCCGACACGACGCCGCCGTCCGGACCGGCCACGCCGTCCTGGCCCGGCGCGGTCACCCGCAGCGTCGCGCTCGCGTCCGGGCCCGAGTACATCGTGCGTCAGGGCGACCGCGTGCTCGTGCGCCGCCACAGCGGCGACTACGTCATCGGGCCCGGCTAGTGCGGGCACGCACGGCGGCGGGCGGCGGACGGGTCGTCGAGGTGGCGCCGCAGCGGCTGGCGGGCTGGGTCGAGCGGTTCACCGAGCGCCACGACGGCCCGGCGGCGACGCGCACCGCGCCGGACCGGGTCGTCGTCGAGGCGGCGGACGGTGCGACGGCGACGCTCGCCGTGCCGTTCGGGGGGCTGCCCGCCGGTGCGGACGGCCTGGAGGGCCTGCTCGCCCACCTCGCGGCGGACCGGCGGATCGGGCTGGTCCTGGTGCGGCTCGGCGGCTTCAGCGTCGGGGTGGCCCGGGGCGGGGTCGTCGAGGTCTCGGCGACCGGGACGCGGCCCGTCCACGGTCGCAACCGCAAGGGCGGCTCGTCGTCGGGCCGGTTCGCGCGCCGGCGGGAGAACCAGGCGCGGGTGGCCCTCGACGCCGCGGCGGACACGGTCGCCCGCGTGCTGGTGCCGCAGCGGCTGGACGCCGTCGTGCTCGGCGGGGACACCGCGGCGCTGGACGCCCTGCGGGCGGACCGCAGGCTCGCGCCGCTGCTCGCCCGCGCGGAGCCGCGGGTGCTGGACGTTCCCGAGCCGCGCCGGGCCGTGCTGGACGAGGCGGCGCGGCGCGCGCTCGCCGTGGAGGTGACCGTCCGTGAGCCCTGACGCCGGGGATCGTCCGCCCGGGTCGACCCTCCCGGGGTCGGGAAGAGGACACGACGGTGCGGTGCCCCCCGCCGAGCGTCACGTGTCGACGGGCACCCTGCCCGATCCCGAACGGGTGCGGGAGCTGCTGGCCGACACGCACGCCCGCTTCCGTGTCCTGGACGACGGCGCGGTGAGCACCGTCTACCCGACGCTCGCGACCGTCCACCCGGAGCTGTTCGGCATCGCCCTCGCGGCGGTCACCGGCCGGGTCCTCACCGTGGGTGACGCCGACGTCCCGTTCGCGATGATGAGCGTCGCGAAGCCGTTCACGTTCGCGCTCGCGTGCACCGCCGTCGGGCTGGACGAGGTACGTCGCCGGACGGGCGTCAACGCCACGGGCTTGCCGTTCGACTCGTTCACCGCCGTGGAACGCGGCCCCGGCGGGCGGACGAACCCGATGGTCAACGCGGGGGCGATCGTGACGTGCGCGCTGGTGCCCGGCGCATCGCTCGCCGAGCGCTGGGAGAACCTGCGGGCGGGGCTCTCCCGGTTCGCGGGCCGCGAGCTCGAGCTGGACGAGCCGACGTACCGGTGCGCGATGCGCACCAACCACCGCAACCGGGGCCTCGCCCGTCTGCTGCGCGCCGTCGGGACCATCACCGACGACCCGGACGAGATCATCGACCTCTACACCCGCCAGAGCTGCCTCGCCGTGACCGCGACGGACCTCGCGCTGATGGGCGCCACCCTCGCCGACGCCGGGGTGCAGCCCGTCACGGGCGAGCGGGTGGCCGATCTCACGGTGTGCCGGGCCGTGCTCGCCGTGATGACCACCGCCGGGCTCTACGAGACGTCCGGGGACTGGCTCTACGACATCGGGTTGCCCGGCAAGAGCGGCATCGGCGGCGGGATCGTCGCCGTCGCCCCTGGTAAGGGAGCGATCGGTACGTTCGCGCCGCCGCTGGACGCCGCGGGCAACAGCGTGCGCGGGCAGCGCGCCGCGGCGTACCTGTCGCGGGCGCTCGGCCTCGATCTCTTCGCGTCGGCGCCGCCGGGCGGGACACCGTGAGGCGCGAGCGGATGCGGCAGCTCGTCCGCACGCTGACCCGGGTGCTCGTCGAGGACCAGCTCGTGGACCGGGCGGCCGCGCTCACCTACTTCGGGCTGCTCGCGATCGTGCCCGGGGCGGCCGTGCTCCTGGCGCTCGTCGGGCTCTTCGCGCGCTCTGAGGGCGTCCAGCAGGTGATCCTGCGGATGGCGACCACGGTGCTCCCGGAGCCGCTGGAGGGCGTCGGTCCGGTCCTGATCGATGCGATCGACAGCGCATCCGGCGCGGGCACGGCCGCGTTCATCGGCCTGGTCGTGAGCATCTGGGCGGTGTCGGGCTACGTGGCGGCGTTCCAGCGGGCCACCGCCGTGATCCGCGACGTCCCCGACGACCGCGCGCCGTGGATGGCCAAGCTCGCCCGGTTGCCGCTCACGATCCTGCTGCTCGCGCTGCTGTCGCTGATCACGTTCATGCTGGTGGTCGGGGGCCCGCTGATCGCGGCGGTCGAGCGCGTCCTCGGCCTGCCCCCGGTCACCGGGGCGTTGTGGACGTACCTGCGCTGGCCGCTGCTGTTCGTCGTGCTCAACGTGTTCTTCTCGCTGCTGCAGCGGGGGTTGCCGCGCTCGATGCGCCACGTCCGCAACCGCGGGACCTGGTTCAGCCTCGGTGGGGTGGTGGCGGTCGCGATCTGGATGACGGCCTCGGGCGCGTTCTCGCTGTACGTGACGACCTTCGCGACCGACCACGGCGGGTACGGCGCGTTCGGCACCCTCGTGCTCTTCATGGGCTGGATGTGGATGGGCAGCTTCGCGATGCTCGTCGGGGTTGAGGTCGACGTGCGGGTGGTGGAGGCCGGCCGGCTGGACGCGATGCTGCATTCCTCCCGCCGTCCGTTCCGCCGCGCCTCGGAAGGGAGCGGAGGAGCGCAGGACGGCGTCGGCGCCCGTGGCGCGGGGATCGACGTCGACGCGCCGCACGAGCGGGACGGCCAGCACTGCCCCGAGCGGCCCTCCCCGGACGACCAGCATCAGCCCCCGGCCGCCGTCGAGAAGGGCCAGTAGCGCGCGTGGCGATCAGGACGCGGGCCTGCCGAACTGCCGCGAGGCCTCCAGGATCGCGGCCGCGCTCTGCGGGGTGAGGCCCTCGGGCGACAGCAGCGTGGCCCACGCGTCGACCACCTCGCCCGTGTAGCGGTGCCCGTGCCCCTCCGGCACTCCGACGGCGGGCGGCATGTCCAGCGTGACCTGCCAGAACGTGACGACCGGTATCCACACCATCGCGTCGAGGACGTCGCGGCCCGCAGGCTCGGCGAGCCAGTCCGGCCGCGAGAACAGCAGCGACGGGCTCCAGAACGTGATCGGGTCCGACGGGTGCTGCAGGTAGAGCACCCGGGTACCGGTCCAGGCGACGTCGCGCGGCGGGGCCCCGGTGGCGATCTCGGTGGCGAACCGGACCGTGCGCCCCTCCCGGTAGACCGGCTCGATGGCGAGGCTGCCCGGTTCGCGGTCCTCGGTGAACCGCTGGTGCAGGGTGGCGAACGCCGGAGCGCCGACGAACAGCGCCCCCGAGGTGCGGTTGCGCAGGTCGGCCTCGCCGCTGAACGCCCCCTCCATGCCGAAGGCACCGAGGCTCTCCCCGAACACGTACAGGCGCGGCCGCTGCCCCTCCGGTAGCGCGGTCCACCGCTCGTAGACGGCGTCGAAGAGCTCGCGCCCCGCATCGCGGGCCCGCACCTGGTCGACGAGGAAGGAGAAGCCGGAGGGCAGGTAGGAGTACTGCATCGAGACGATCGCGGAGTCGCCGTCGGCGAGGGTCTCGTAGGCGGCCATCGAGCCGGGTTCCAGCCAGCCCGTGCCGGTGGTGGTGGCCACGAGGAGGTTCGCGCGCTGGAAGCCGCCGGCCCGTTCGAGGTCGGCGACGGCGGCGCGGGCGCGTTCCTCGGTGGTGGGTGCGGTGGCCAGGCCGGAATAGATCCGGATGGGTTCGAGCGCGGGACGGCCGCGCAGTGCGGCGATCTCGGCGGCCGTCGGGCCGTCGGTGACGAACGCGCGGCCCTGGCGGCCGAGCGTGTCCCAGGCGGCGAGCGAGCCGGGCCCGCCGGAGCGCAGCGGGCTCTGCGGCGGGTCGCCGTCCTCGGGCAGCAGCGCCTCGCCCGCGGCGAACGTCCGGTCCGCGGCGTTCAGCAGGCCGTCCAGCAGCACGCCGTCGAGCAGGCCGAAGACGGCGAGTGCGACGAGGACCCAGCCGAGCGTGCGGGCGGCGGCACGGCCCATGCGCCTGCCCAGGAACTCCCCGAGGGCGCGACCCGCGCGCCCGACCCCGCGACCGATGAGCAGCAGCACGGCGAACACGACGACGGCGACCGGCGCCGAGACCAAAGCGGCGGCCGGCGGTTCGGGCGGCAGGCCCAGAAGCGCCCGCCCGGCCGTCTGCCAGTACCTGCCGAGCACGGCGAAGACCAGCAGCGCGAGTCCGCCCGCGATCAGGAAGGCTCGCCAGGCATCCGGCCGGGGCTCGCGCGGCCCGCGGTCGGCGAAGGCCCGCCAGATCGCCGCGGCGAGCACACCCGCGCCGTAGCCGATCCAGCCCGAGAGCCCGGCCACGACGCCCTGGATGATCCCGTCCCGGGGGAGCAGGGACGGGGTGAGCGACAGGCACACCGCGAGGACCGCGCCCCAGGCGCCGGGCAGCGTGAACCGCAGCTGCCCCGCGGCGCCCCGGCGCAGCACCACCGCGGCGGCGCGGATCCGGTCGCCCGTCGAGGACG
Organism: Pseudonocardia sp.; assembly: GCA_050248815.1. Lineage (GTDB taxonomy): Bacteria > Actinomycetota > Actinomycetes > Mycobacteriales > Pseudonocardiaceae > Pseudonocardia. The sequence goes on from JBFWRR010000002.1 coordinate 57,021, forward strand.
CCGGCGTCACCTGTTCCCCGGGCGCGTCCCGGGTGCTCACGTCGGTCATTCGGGGAACCCCCATCGGCAGGCGGTGATCGGGGGCCACCGTAGCCGCGGGCCCGGACCGGACGGTCAGCGCTCACCCGCCGCGGGGCGCGAGAACGCGGTGACGACGGCGTCGACCCCGGCGAAGATCAGGAAGATCCCGGCGAGGTTGACCAGCAGCAGGACCTCGCGTCCCGGAGAACCGATCGCCCACACGCCGATGAGCACCTCGAGGATGCCGACGATCAGCGCGAACCACCACATGTCCCGACGGGTCACCAGCGAGCCGATGATCCGGACCAGCCCGTGGATCACGAAGGACCAGGCCAGCAGGATCGCGAGGACGAACAGCGTGGCTCCGGGCCAGACGAGAGCGAGGATGCCGGCGATGATCACCGCCAGGCCGGCGGCGTAGCCGAGCCACTTCCAGCCGCCGGGCACGCCCTGCGCGAGCACGATCTGACCGACGCCCGCGGCGAACAGCGCCAGCGCGGCGAGTACCGCGATGGAGGCCAGCGCGACCGGCCGCAGGCTCAGCACGAGCAGGCCGTAGAACACGGTGAGAACCCCGAGGACGACCGAGATGATCTGCATCCCGCGGCTCGCGTGCGTCCCGGCGGCGACGGACATGGTGCCTCCTTCTCGGCGGTCCCGGCGCCGGTTCGTCGGGCGGCGGCGTTGACGATCATGGTCGCCGCACGGTCGTGGCGCCTCGCCCGTACCGGGGGAGATCACCCGCCGGTCCTCGTGTCGGAGGTGGCCCCCGCGTCGCGGAGACCGCGCCTCATCCCGGTCGGACGACGCGGTGTCCCCGCGGGTCGGCGACCATGTCGGGGTCCCGAGCCTGCGGTCCGCCACCCAGGCCGGCGCTTTCTCGTCCGGAGGGAGGTCGCCGATGACGGCAGCGCGCCGCATCGAGTTCCGCGTGGCAGGTCAACCGAGCGATCACACCCGCGCGGCATTCCCCGACATGTCCGTCGAGGAGGCCGCTCCCGAGACGATCATCGTCGGCACCGTGGCCGACGACGCCCAGCTGCACGGTGTGCTCGCCCAGATCCAGGCCCTGGGCCTGCGGGTCGTGTCGATGCACGAGGTGCGCGGGTTGCAGGAGCCGGCTCCGGAGGGCGACCGGGCGAGCCCGACGCGGCCAGCCCTCTCGCCCGTGACCGCGGGCGGCGAACCAACTGGCGCCGGCACGCCCGCCCGGCCACGTTCGACGCTCGACACACGCAGGCCGCGGTAGCCGACACGGCCATCGCGAGCATTCCCCGTTCTCCCAGCCCCCCCGTCGCCGGGAAGCGAGAGGTGCGAGCCTGCTCGAAGTCTCCAGATCCGTAGCGGGCTGCGCCGGCCTGTCTTCGAGCCGCACCACCACGCTCGGATGGGGCCGTTCCTCACCGGTGGCCGGCAGCGCGCCGTGGTCGAGCACATACCCACACGCGTCGGCGAGGGCTTCGGCCTGCCGCTGCCCACCGGGCGCTGCTCCGCGTCGGCCGCATCGGTGGGGCGGGCACCGGTGTCCACCACGCGGGCGATCGCGTCGAACATGGCCGGGTCGTCGAACCTGCCCTTGATCCGGCCACCGGCCCCGCAGGGGTGTCGGGTCAGGAACAGCTCGTTGATCCCGGCCGGGGCCGGCCGGGATCAACGGTTCGGCACCGTCGGCGTCCAGCGCCTCGACCAGCGCGGTACCCCACACCTGCAGATCCGCCGGGCGAGTAGGCCCCGGCCTTGGCGGCGAGCTCGGCCTCCGCCGCCGCCCACACCTGCGGCGACAGCCGCCGCGCCGCCGCAGAATCCAGCACCCGGACGACCGTCTCGACCTGCCGCGCCGAACAGTCCCCGGCGGCGAACACCCCCGCGGTCGCGGCCAGCCGGGCGGGCAACACGCTCCCGTCCAGCCCCACGCGGGCACACGCCTGCTCGGCCACCACCAGCCGGCGGCGCGCATCGGCGCGGTCCCAGCCGAGCAGATCCGCCAGCGCCGTCACCGCCGTCATCGCCGTCACCGCCGAGCGGTAGCCGCGTTCGGTGAACACCCCACGGCGCTGCAGATCCGCGAGCACGCCGATCGAGGTCCGTTCCACGCCGCGCGTGACACCCTCGCACACCCTGAGCAGCCCGAGCAGCTCCTCATTGCCTCCGCCGGGCCCACCGGCCGTGGCCAGCTCGGCCAGCAACGCCGCGGCGAGCTGCCGGGCGCGGGCCAGCGGGGCGGGGGACACACCACGCAGCGTAGTCGAACTGTTGTTCGATTCAATGTTCGTCGGCGCAGCTCAACCACCGTTCGGCGTCTCCCCGGCTCCCACGCCGTTCGGCCGCCGGTGCCTCGCCGGCGACCGACGCTGTGGCCACCATGACCTCAGCGACGGAACTCGGGCTGTTGCTCGACATCGCGGACGCGATCCGCCCGTCCCGGACGTCGTGGCGTTCCTGCGGCGCGCCGTGTCGTCGGGTCCCGGTCCTCCGGTCGCAGGCCCACCGGCCGATCGACCGCACCGTCGAACGACGGTGCTGTGACGATGCTCCGCCGGGAGGCGACGACACCCGGACGCCGTCGATCCGCGCCGGCTCCCTCAGCCGGGCTGGGCGTACCGCTCGATCACGCCGCGCCGGTGCGCGACGGCGACGGCGTCGCGGCGGGAGTTGACGCCGAGCTTGCCGTAGATGGCGCGGACGTGGGTCTTCACGGTGCTCTCCGAGACCGTGAGGTCCTCGGCGATCTCGTGGATCGACCGCTGGGTGGGCAGCAGCCGCAGCACGGCGCGCTCGCGATCGGTGAGGCGCACGGGAGCATGCTCGCGGGGCAGTGCCGCGTGCACCTCCAGCGCCCGCACCGCCACCGGTTCGCGGGCCCCGTAGCCGCCCAGCCCGCGGATCAGCAGGTCGACGACCTCCGGTGGGGCGACGGCCAGCGGGCGCAGGAGGTCGGTCACGGCGACCAGCTCCAGGGCGCGCTCCAGCGCCTGACGGGCAGCGGTGCGCCGGTCGGCGAGCAGGGCGAGGTGGCAGGCGAGCACCTCGACCTCCGTGGCCGTCCAGGGGCAGAGCGCAGGCACGCTCCCGTCGGCCAGCCCGCCGCGCAGCCCGTCGAGCAGCTCGGCCGCTGCCGCGTGCCGACCGCGGTGCACCTGCCGGCGGGCCTGCAGCAGGAGGATCTCTCCTGTGCCGCCCACGGCGTCGCGCGCCCACGTGAGCAGAGTCCGGGCCAGCTGGTGGCGCCCCGTCGCGGCGGCACCGGCGTGGACCAGGACCGCCACGGCGGCCAGCGACGCCGGCGTGGCGGGATGGTGCGGTCGGGCCGCGAGGGCACCGGCGCTGTGCAGGTCCCCCAGGGCCGCGCTCTCGCGCCCGAGGTCGAGCGCCGCCGTCCCGCGCACCGCGAGCAGCAGTGGGGCCATCGGAAGCACGGCCCGGAGCTCGTCCCCGGCGCCGGTGGGCTCGACGAGGCGGGCCGCGGGTGCGACCAGCTCCAGGGCATCCGCGGGCGCCCCGCCGAGGAGCGCGGCGAGACCCTGCAGGGCGCGTGCGTGGACGAGCTCGGCGGCCGGCTCGTGGCCGGTGGCGGCGAGCGCGTGCCCGGCCCGCTCGGCGAGCAGGGCCGACTCGCGGAGGTCCCCCGCCGCGCAGGCCAGGTCGGCGAGCAGGAGCCGCCCGCGGGCGGCGGTCAGACCGTGCCCGGCCTGCTGAGCCTGCTGCAGCGCGTCGCGGGCGACCGAACCGGCCCGTCCCGTGTCGCCGCGCTCGCCCAGCGCGACCGCGAGATCGAGCAGGAGCGCCGGGACCGCCGCCGCGGCCCGCCCGGCGGCGTCGGTGCCCGCGGCGGCGACCGCAGCGAACTCCGCGGCCACCCGCAGCAGTGCGTGCGGTCCACCCGCTGTCGCGGCCCGCCGCGAGCGTATGACCGCCCGCAGGATCGCGACCTCCGGCGAGCCGTCCACCGGCAGCCTGCGGGCGCGCGCCGGTTCGATCGCGACGGCCTCCGCGTAACCGTCCTCGACCGCCAGCAGCGCCGAGAGCAGCGTGACGCGCGGATCCTCCGGCGGGCCCGCTCGGTCCAGATGCCGCCGCAGCAGCGCATGCTGTCCCCGCCCGACGATGGCCACCGCCTGCTCGGCCAGCACCCGCAGGTGCAGGGCGGGGTCGCCGGCCTCGGCGGCGTGTGCGAGCGCGAGCGTGTGCCGCCCGGCGGTCAGGTACCAGCCCGCGGCGCGCGCGTGCAGGGCCGCGAGCCGGTCCGGATGGCGACGCCTGAGGTCGGCACGCAGGTGGGCGCGCAGGAGCGGGTGCACCCGGTGGGAGGTGCGGGTGTCGCCGACGCTCAGCACCAGCGACGTCTGCGCCTCCAGCGCGTCGAGCATGTCGGGGGCGTCCGCCCGCCCTGCGAGCGTGGCCGCGAGCTCGCCGGTGAGCTGGTCGCAGACGCTCACGTCGCGCAGGAAGTCGCAGACGTCGGCGGGGAGGCGGTCGAGGATCTCGCAGACCAGGTACTCGGCGACGGCGCGGTCGTTCGCGGCGAAGTCCACGAGGAAGCGGTCCGCGTCGTCGTGGGTGCGCAACGACATCGCGGCCAGGCGCACCCCCGCGGGCCATCCCTCGGTCTGGTCGACGAGCAGGCGCACCTGGTCCGGGCGCACGTCCACGTCGGCCTGGGCGAGCACGAGCGCGGCCTCCGCGACGGAGAACCGCAGGTCGCGGGCTCGCACCTCGTGCAGCTCACCGGAAAGTCGCAGCCGGGCGAGGTGCAGCGGCGGATCGGTCCGCCCGGACAGCAGCACGTGCAGCTGCGGCGGGCGGTGCCGGACGAGGGCGGCGAGCCCTCGCAGGGACTCCGGGGAGATGATCTCGTGGACGTCGTCGAGCACGAGAGCCACGGGCCGGTCCGCCTCGGCCAGGGCGTTCACGAGTGCCGCGACGACGGCGGTCACCGACCCGTCACCGGTCGCGGAGTCCAGCGGGCCGGTCAGTCCGGCCGGCCCGGCCCGTTCGGGCACGGCCGGACAGCGGGCGAGCGAGGCGAGCACCGCCGCCCAGAACGAGCCGGGATCGTTGTCGGTCTCGTCGAGCGACACCCAGGCGACGCATTCCGGGCGCCTGCGGGCCCAGTCGGCGAGCGTGAGCGTCTTGCCGTAGCCGGCGGGAGCGCAGACGACGCTGAGCTGGCCCTCCACCCGCGCGTCCAGGCGGGCGAGCAGGCGCGGGCGCGGCAGGAACGGTTGCGGGACGCGCGGCACGGCGATCTTCGCGCCGGGCACCGCTCGCCGTGCGTCGTCCCCACCCCCGACGATCACGCCTCCCGACGTTAGGCGGTCCTGACCGCCCGGGACAGAGCTGATGTGGACGATCGGGTGCTCCGTTCGGCAGACCCCGTCCCGGGACCTTGGTCCCTTCTCGTCCGGTGCGGGCGACGTGGGACCCACATCAGCCCAGCCCACCGGTGGCGAGCATCCCGCCGTCGATCCGCACCGTCTCCCCGGTGATCCAGGCGGCCGCGTCGGAGGCTAGGAAGGCGACCGCGCGGGCGACGTCCTCCGGCGTCCCGAGGCGCTTCATCGGGTAGGCGGCCGCGACCTCCTGCTCGCCGCGGGCGTAGAGGGCGGTGGCGAACCTCGTCTTCACGACGGCCGGGGCGACGGCGTTCACCCGGATCCCCGGGCCGAGCTGCCAGGCCAGCTCCTCGGTGAGCCGGATCAGGGCGGCCTTGGACGCGCCGTAGGCACCGATCACGCCGGTGGAACGCAGGCCCGCGACCGACGCGAGGTTGACGATCGAGCCGCCGTGCTCGCCCATCCACGCCCGATGGACGAGCTGCACGAAGCCGAGGGCGGCTACCACGTTGATGTCGAAGATCTTGCGCACGGCCTCGAGGTCCGCGTCGACGAGCGGCCCGTACTGGGGGTTGATGCCGGTGTTGTTGACGAGGATGGCGAGCGAGCCGAAGGACTCGACCGTCCTGGTGACGGCCTCCTCGCGGGCCTGCGCCGAGCCCGCGTTGCCAGCGACGGCCAGCACCCTGCCCTTGTCGCCGCCCGCCGGGCCCTCGACCAGCTCGTCCGCGGCTGCGGCGAGCTCGTCCGGCTTGCGGGCGGTGATCGTCACCGCGGCGCCGCGCCGCAGGAGCTCTGCGGCGATCGCGTGGCCGATGCCCCGGCTCGCGCCGGTGACGAGGGCCACTCGCCCGGACAGGTCGTACGGCTGGTCGACGGTGACGGCCGTGATGTCGCTCATTGCGCGAACCCTACTTTCCGAACCCGTTCGCGCACGCCGGTAACCTGGAACCCGGGCAGCGGCCGGTCGGGTTCACCGCGCCGGCCCCGCCGACCCCGTCTGGAGCGCCTTCTCGTGATCACCGCGACCGACCTGGAGCTGCGTGCCGGGTCCCGGATCCTGCTGTCCGGGGCCACGCTGCGCGTCCAGCCGGGCGACCGGATCGGCCTCGTGGGCCGCAACGGCGCGGGCAAGACGACGACGATGCGGGTGCTGGCGGGGGAGGGCGAGCCGTATGCGGGCATGGTGTCCGCGAACTCCGCCGTCGGCTACCTGCCGCAGGATCCCCGCGAGGGCGACCTCGCGGTCACCGCGAAGGACCGGGTGCTGTCCGCCCGCGGCCTCGACGAGATGCTGCGGAAGATGGAGAAGGCCCAGTCCGCGATGGCCGAGCTGGTGGACGGGGCGCAGAACGAGCGCGCGGTGCGCGAGTACGGGCGCATCGAGGAGCGGTTCGCCGCCCTCGGCGGCTACGCGGCCGAGAGCGAGGCGGCCCGCATCTGCGCGCACCTCGGCCTGCCGGAACGGGTTCTCGCCCAGTCCATGTCCACGCTCTCGGGCGGCCAGCGCCGTCGCGTGGAGCTCGCCCGCATCCTCTTCGCCGCGTCCGACGGCGGGGGCGGCGGCGCGCCGAGCGCCACCACCCTGCTGCTGGACGAGCCGACCAACCACCTGGACGCGGACTCGATCACGTGGCTGCGGTCGTTCCTCCAGGCCCACGACGGCGGGCTCGTCGTCATCAGCCACGACACCGAGCTGCTCGCCGCCGTGGTCAACAAGGTGTGGTTCCTGGACGCCACCCGCGGCGAGGTCGACGTCTACAACATGGACTGGAAGCGCTACCTCGATGCGCGCGCCACGGACGAGAAGCGCCGCCGTCGGGAGCGGGCGAACGCGGAGAAGAAGGCGGCCGCGCTGCACACGCAGGCGCTGAAGATGGGTGCCAAGGCCACCAAGGCCGTCGCCGCGAAGAACATGGCCCGGCGCGCGGACGAGCTGCTCGCCGGGCTGGAGCCCACCCGCCGCAACGACCGGGTCGCCCGCATCCGCTTCCCCGATCCCGCGCCGTGCGGGCGTACCCCGCTCACCGCGGAGGGCCTCACGAAGGCGTTCGGTTCGCTGGAGGTGTTCACCGGTGTGGACCTGGCCGTGGACCGCGGCGCGAAGGTCGTCGTCCTCGGTCTGAACGGCGCGGGGAAGACCACGCTGCTGCGGCTGCTCGCGGGTACCGAGACCCCGGACGCCGGGGAGGTGGTGCCCGGCCACGGCCTGCGGATCGGCTACTACGCGCAGGAGCACGACACGCTGGACCTGGACGCGAGCGTCTGGGCGAACGTGCGGCACGCCTCGCCGGACACGCCCGAGCAGCAGCTGCGCACGCTCCTCGGGTCGTTCATGTTCTCGGGCGAGCAGCTGGATCAGGTGGCGGGGACGCTCTCCGGCGGGGAGAAGACGCGGCTGGCCCTCGCCGGGCTGGTGTCCAGCTCGGCGAACGTGCTGCTGCTCGACGAGCCGACGAACAACCTGGACCCCGCGAGCCGCGAGCAGGTGCTGGACGCGCTGCGCCGGTTCACGGGCGCCGTCGTGCTGGTCACGCACGATCCGGGCGCGGTGGAGGCGCTCCAGCCGGACAAGGTCATCGTCCTCCCGGACGGCACCGAGGACCACTGGTCGGCGGACTACCTGGAACTGGTCCAGTTGGCGTAACCGCCCGGCGCACGGCGGAGCCCGTTCAAGGTCCACTTCCGGGTGTCCAGCCGCAGCCGACCGATCACCCGAACGCGTGATCCGTTCGGGGCAACCGTTCACCGATCACCGAGTGGATCTCCTGTTCTCCGATGTGATCCGTGGTCGATCATTGCCGGGCCGAGGAGCAACACTGCATCGGTCGCGGGTGACCGCGAAGGGGTCCAAAGGAGGGGTGCGTCCGTATGGCAGACCTCAAGAAGGGTGCCCGGATCACCGGGCCGCAGCGCGACAAGCTGGCCACCGACCTGCGTAAGAAGTACGAGAAGGGCGCGAGCATCCGCGCGCTCGCCGAGCAGACCGGGCGCTCCTACGGGTTCGTCCACCGTGTGCTCAGCGAGACGGGCGTGACGCTGCGCGGGCGCGGTGGAGCCACGCGAACCAAGAAGAAGTAGCTCGTCCCACACACCACCGGGTGTCGCCCGGAACGTCTCACTCCCGCAGGTGCCCGCGCGGCATCCGGTGGCGGACGGTAGTGATCGCTCGGCGAGTGGCCGAGCGTGCCGACCGTCACCTGCCGGTGATACACGGGACGTAGCGTCCGTCGAGTGACGGAACCCGCGTACGTCCGCGCGCTCGCGGCGGCCCCCCGCCGGGGCTCACCATCCCGGTCGAGGACGTCGCCGCCGTCTTCGGGGTCGGCGTGATCCCGGTGCCCGAGGCGCTGAACCCCCTCGTGGGGGAGGGCCTTGTCGAGCACCGCACGCGCGGGGCCCACCGCGTCACCAGGGCCACCCGTGCCGAACTCGTCGCGTTCCCCGTCGTGCGCGGCACCCTCGAGCAAGCCACGCTCGCGGCTGCCACGGGGCGGGGCGGCTGTCCACGTCCTGGCCTGCGAGCGGCAGGACGGCCTGGACAGGCGTTGCGTGCCTGCGCCCGCCGCGCACCACGGCCACTGCGCCGGGCGCTCGTCGACCTGGAGCGCCGGCCGGCGTGCGGATCCTGATCGCCGACCCGGACACCTGCGCCTCGATGACGGTTCTCATCGGGGAATGGCTCATCGGGGAGTGCGGGGCGGCAGCCGCCCGATCGCCGTACCTCCCACGCCCGGCCGGGCGCCGTCACCACCCGCCAGGGACTATGTCGGGTGGTGACGGCGTTGCACCGGTTCGGTGTAACGGTGTAAGCGGGAGGCTGGATGGATCGGGCCTGGGGGATGCTGCGCAGCGTCGCGCGGGGAGCGGACACGCCGCGGAAGGTCAAGAGGGGCACGATCCCGCGGATCTGGGGCTACGTGCGCCCATACCGCGGTTGGCTCGCGGCGTTCCTGGTGCTCACCGTGCTGTCGGCCGGGATCGGTGTCGCCACCCCGATCCTCGCCGGGAGGGTGGTCAACGAGATCGTCGCGGGCGGGCAGGTGGACGTGGCAGCGGCCGTCGTGATCGGGCTGGCCGCTGGCATCGCCGCGCTGGCGGTCCTCGAGGCCGTCGTCGGCCTCGTGTCGCGCTGGTTCTCCTCCCGGATCGGGGAGGGGCTCATCGTGGACCTGCGCCGCGCCGTGTTCGAGCACGTCCAGCGCATGCCCGTCGCGTTCTTCACCCGCACCCGCACCGGCGCGCTGGTGAGCCGCCTCAACTCCGATGTCGTCGGCGCCCAGTCGGCCGTCACCACCACGCTCGCGGCCATGCTGTCCAACGTCATCCAGCTCACGCTGGCACTGGCGGTGATGATCACCTTGGCGTGGCAGGTCACGCTGCTCGCGCTGCTGCTCCTGCCCGTGTTCGTCCTGCCCGCCCGGCGGATGGGGCGCACCATCGCCGACCTGCGGCGCGAGACCGCGGACCTCAACGCCGGCATGAGCACCCAGATGACCGAGCGGTTCTCCGCGCCGGGCGCCACGCTCGTGAAGCTCTTCGGCCGACCGGAGGAGGAGGCCGAGGAGTTCGGCGAGCGTGCGCAGCGCGTCCGCGACATCGGGGTGCGCACGGCGATGGTGTCGCGGGTGTTCGTCACCGCGCTCTCGCTGGTCTCGGCGCTGGCCCAGGCCCTGGTGTACGGGCTGGGCGGCTACCTCGCCGTCACCGGCGCGATCGCGCCCGGCACGGTCGTCACCCTCGCGCTGCTGCTCACGCGCCTCTACACCCCGATGACGGCGTTGGCCAACGCACGTGTGGACGTCATGGGTGCGCTGGTGTCGTTCGAACGGGTCTTCGAGGTCCTCGACCTGCAGCCCATGATCACCGAGCGGCCCGGGGCGCGGGCCCTTCCGGACGGGCCGGTGTCGGTCGCGCTGCGCGACGTGCGGTTCGCCTATCCCAGCGCCGAACGGGTCTCGCTCGCCTCCCTGGAGGACGTCGCCGTGCTGGACCGCCGCGCCAACGACGAGGTGCTGCACGGGGTGAACCTCGAGGTCGGCGGCGGCAAGCTGCTCGCGCTCGTCGGTTCCTCGGGGGCGGGCAAGTCCACCATCGCCACCCTCGTGCCGCGCCTCTACGAGGTGGACGCGGGCAGCGTCGAGCTCTCGGGGATCGACGTGCGCGATCTGACGTTCGCGGCCGTCCGCGGCGCCGTCGGGGTCGTGACGCAGGACGGGCACCTCTTCCACGACACCATCGGCGCCAACCTCCGCTACGCCGCGCCGGACGCCACGGACGGCGAGCTCGTGGACGCGATGGTGCGGGCGCGGCTGGGCGACCTGCTCGACGACCTCCCGGACGGCCTGGACACCGTCGTGGGGGAGCGGGGCTACCGGCTCTCCGGCGGCGAGCGTCAGCGCCTCACGATCGCACGGCTCCTGCTCGCGAAACCGCGGGTGGTGATCCTCGACGAGGCCACCGCGCACCTGGACTCCGAGTCCGAGGCGGCGGTGCAGGCCGCGCTGGTCGAGGCCCTGGACGGCCGGACGGCGATCGTCATCGCCCACCGGCTCTCGACCGTGCGCGCGGCGGACGAGATCGCCGTCGTCGAGGACGGGCGGATCGTCGAGCGCGGGACCCACGACGAGCTGCTCGCCGCGGGCGGGCGCTACGCCACCCTGTACTGGACGCAGTTCGCGGGCGAGGCCACCGACGCCGGAGCTGCGGACGCGATCGGGTGCGGGATCGAGGGCTGCACCGCCGTGCACCGGGAGCCGCACGCGGTCGGCTGAGTCCGCGATCGGCGCGGTCAGCCCGGCGCCGTCGGCGGGTGAGCCTTGCTGCGGCATCAGGGCATCAGCGCCGACTCGGACATGCGGGTCCGTGTGCTTCCCGGGGGCGGGGCGCGGCTTTCTGGCAGGACCGTCCGGCTTCCTCGCAGGGTGCTGCGCCCGTCCTCGCAGGGGCCGTGAGCCGTCCTCGCCGAGCCTGTGTGCACTTCGCAGGGGCTGTGGCTGTCCTCGCAGAGGCCGTGCGCGCCTCGCAGGGGC
>JBFWRR010000002.1:68506-75729 GCA_050248815.1 Pseudonocardia sp.
CGTCCGGCTTCCTCGCAGGGTGCTGCGCCCGTCCTCGCAGGGGCCGTGAGCCGTCCTCGCCGAGCCTGTGTGCACTTCGCAGGGGCTGTGGCTGTCCTCGCAGAGGCCGTGCGCGCCTCGCAGGGGCCGCAGCGTCTGCGAGGCGTGTCGGAAGCCTGCGAGGCCGGCCCCGGATCTGCCCGGATCTGCGGGTGCCGCTCGGGCGGTCTGCGCGCGAGGGGTGGTGGCACACACCTTCGGGTTGTGGCACACACCGCGGGCGGCGTGTGTGAGCGCCGGGCGGTGGGTGCGAGGGCCGGGCGGCGTGTGCGAGCGCCGGGCGGTGGGTGCGAGCGCCGGGCGGTGGGTGCGAGGGCCGGGCGGCGGCCCGCGCCTCGGCGGCGCACGGAGGCCAGGCCTCACCCGTGTCTCACCGGCGGCGTCTGTGTGAGCGCCCGGCGGTGTGCGCGAGGACCGCCTCACCGGCGGCCCGCGCCCGCAGCTCACCGGCGCACGGCGTGCTCCACCACGTCGAGGACGGCGGCCAGGCCCTCCGTCGGGCGCCCGGTGGCCAGATACGACGCCAGGCCCTCGAGCACCAGCTCCAGGTAGCGGGCGAGCACGGGCACCGGGACGTCGTCGCGCAGGATCCCCGCCGCGGCCTGGCGCTCGAGCCGCGACCGCGTCGCGGCGGTGAGCGCCTCCGCGTGGACGGCCCAGTGCTCGCGGAAGCCGGGTTCGGTGCGTCCCCGGCGAGCCACCTCCAGGAAGGTGCCCGCCCAGTCCTGCGTCTCCGGTGCGCTGATCAGCAACCGCATCACCTGGACGAGGCCCTGCTCGGTGACGATGTCGGCCATCCGCTGCGAGTCCTGCTCGGCGAGGGCGAGGAACAGGGCCTCCTTGTCCCGGAAGTGGTGGAAGATCGCTCCCCGCGACAGGCCGGTGGCCTCCTCGAGCCTGCGCACGGTCGCACCCTCGTAGCCGTGGCGGGTGATGCATGCGCGTGCGCCGTCCAGGATCTGCTGGCGACGGGCGGCGAGCCGGTCGGTGCTGACGCGCGGCATCCGCGCAGGATAGTTCAGCGAGACGTACGTACGGCTTGGGAAGCCGGGTTCAATCGGCTGTGGCGACGTCCGTAGGCGAAGTAGACGACCAGACCGATCGCCATCCAGACCAGGAACCGCAGCCAGGTGTCGACGGCGAGGAACAGCATCAGCGTCACGCACGCGAGCACCGCGAGGATCGGCAGCACCGGCACGAACGGCGTGCGGAACGCCCGCGGCAGGTCCGGGGCCGTCCGCCGCAGGATGATCACAGCGATGGCGACGAGCGCGAACGCGAACAGCGTGCCGATGTTCACCAGCTCGGCGAGCGCGTCCAGCGGCAGCAGCCCCGCGAGCAGGGCCACGACGACCCCGACGCCGATCGTGATGCGGTAGGGCGTGCCGAACCGTGGGTGCACCTTCGCGAGGCTGCGCGGCAGCAGCCCGTCGCGGCTCATCGCGAACGCCACCCGCGCCTGCCCCAGCATGAGGATCATCATCACGGTGGTGAGCCCGGCCAGCGCGCCGACCGTGATCAGGCTGGCGAAGATCGGCGCCCCGACGGACTGGAACGCCGACGCGAGCGGGGCCTCCGTGTCGAGCCGGTCGTAGGGCTGCATCCCGACGACGACCAGGGAGACCAGGACGTAGAGCGTGGCGCAGATCGCGAGCGAGCCCATGATCCCGCGGGGGACGTCGCGCTGCGGGTTGCGTGTCTCCTCCGCCGTGGTCGCGACGATGTCGAAGCCGATGTAGGCGAAGAACACCAGCGCGGCCGCGGCGACGATCCCGCTGACGCCGAAGTTGGCCGGTTCGGCCCCGAAGAGCGCCGAGATGAGCGTCTGCTCGCCGCTGCTCTCGCCGGTCGCCGGCTGCGCGGGTGGGACGAACGGCGAGTAGTTGGCCGCCTGGACGAAGAACAGGCCGGCGACGATCACCAGCAGCACGACCGCGATCTTGATCGCGACGATCACCGCGTTGAACCGCGCCGAGAACTTGATCCCGATGACGAGCACGAACGTCGTCACGAGCACGACGAGGACGGCCGGCAGGTTGAACAGCGAACCCTCGTCGCCCGAGACGGCGGCGGGCAGGCTCAGCCCGAGGTTCTCCAGCAGCACCGCGAGGTACTGCGACCAGCCCACGGCCACCGTCGCGGCGCCGATGACGAACTCGAGGATCAGGTCCCACCCGATGATCCAGGCCACCAGTTCGCCGAGCGTGGCGTAGGAGAAGGTGTAGGCGCTGCCCGCCACCGGCACGGTGGAGGCGAGTTCCGCATAGCACATCGCGGCGAGCCCACAGGCGACCGCAGCGACCACGAACGAGATCGCAACGGCCGGTCCGGCCGTCTCGTGGGCGGCCACCCCGGTCAGGACGAAGATCCCGGTGCCGATGATGACGCCGACGCCGAACACCGTGAGATCAAGCGCCGAGAGGTCCTTGCGCAGCCGGTGTTCCGGATCCTCGGTGTCGCGAATGGACTGTTCGACGGACTTGCGGCGCAGCACGCTCAACCCGGGCTCCTTCCGCGAAGCGGTCGCGCGACGGTGAGCCCGCTGTTCCCGTTCCGTCAGAAATCGAAACTGTGCGGCCCGGCGGATGCGCGGGTAGCGTGGCGCCACGTGACTCCGGACGTGCAGGCTGTGCACGGCGGCGCGAGGGTCCCCACGGGCCCCGACAGCGGCGCACAGGCGGTTCTTCGCAGTCGCGCCGAGGCCGAGGCCTACGTCGCGTCGGTCTGCTTCAAGCACGGTCCTCCGCGGCTGGTGGGCGCGGAGCTCGAATGGCTCCTGCACCCCGTCGGGGACGCGCACGCCCCCGTCGACCTCCCCACGCTCGTCGCGGCCCTCGGTCCGCACACCCCCTCCTGCCTCGATCCCCGTTCGCCCGCCACGACGCTTCCCGCAGGCTCCGCCGTCACCGTCGAACCCGGCGGTCAGGTCGAGATCGCGAGCCCTCCCCTCCCGGACATCGGCGCTCTCACCACAGCGCTCGACACGGACTCCCGGGCCCTCCACGAACGCCTCGCCGCACACGGCCTCGTCGCGCTGCCGCGGGCCGCGGACGGCGCCCGACCGCCGCACCGCATCCTGGACCTCCCGCGCTACCGGGCCATGGAGCAGGCCTTCGACCGCATCGGCCCGTACGGGCGCAGCGGGATGTGCGCCACCGCCGCCGTGCAGGTCTGCCTGGACCCGGGGGAGGGGGACGCGCTGGGCAGGCGCTGGACGGCACTGCACGCCCTGGGGCCCGTCCTCATGGCCGCCTTCGCCAACTCGCCACGGCTGCACGGTCGCCGCACGGGATGGAAATCCTCGCGGATGGCCGCCTGGCTCGCCCTGGACCCCGTCCGCACTGTTCCGCCGCGGGCCGCGGACCTCGCGGAGCCGGCGCAGGGCTGGGCTCGGCGGGTCCTCGACACGCCGCTGCTGTGCCTGCGCAGGCCCGAGGGCACCTGGTCCGCGCCACCCGGGGTCACGTTCGCGGACTGGGTGGCGGGGGCACTGACCGCGCCACCCACCACCGACGACCTCCGCTACCACGTCACGACGCTCTTTCCACCGGTGCGTGCGCACGGCCACCTCGAGGTCCGCTACATCGACGCGCAGCCGGGCCGTGGCTGGGCGCTGCCCGTCGCGGTCGTCGCTGCGCTGGTGGCGGAGCCGGTCGTGACGGACCGGGTGCTGGAGCTGTGCGAGCCCACGGCGGGCCGCTGGGAGTCCGGTGCCCGCCACGGACTCGCCGACCGTGTGCTGGCCCGTGCGGCCACCCGACTGTTCGATCTCGCCTGCTCGCGCATGCCTGCCGTCGGTGCGCCGCCCTGGGTCGTGGACCAGCTCGGCGAGCACATCGAGCGCTACGTCCTGCGTGGCCGGTGCCCGGCCGACGACCCGGATCCCCCGGCGCCGCGTCCGCCCGTCCGGTCCACCGAGAGCGAGGGGAGAACTGCGTGACCACCACGCCGGAGGATCTCGCGACGTCCGATCCCGAGCCGCTGCGCACGCGCATCGCGGACCTGCTCACCGCGGCGCGCGCCCGCAGCACCGCCCTCACCGACGCCTGCGACGAAGCCGATCTCGTCGTCCAGCACTCGCCGTTGATGTCCCCGCTCGTGTGGGACCTCGCCCACGTCGGCAGCCAGGAGGAGCTCTGGCTGGTGCGCGACGTCGGCGGTCGCGAGCCCCTGCGCCCCGAGATCGACGGGCTCTACGACGCGTTCCGCCACAGCCGCGCGAGCCGCGTCGACCTGCCGCTGCTCACCCCGCCCGAGGCGCGCGCATACGTCGCCGAGGTGCGCGACAAGGCGCTCGACACCCTGCACGCGAACCCCCTGCGCGGGCGGCGGCTCGTCGAGCACGGCTTCGCGTTCGGCATGATCGTCCAGCACGAGCAGCAGCACGACGAGACGATGCTCGCCACCCACCAGCTTCGCGCGGGATCGCCCGTGCTGCACGCCCCCGCACCACCGCCGGGAGCTCCGGTCGGCGCCCGCGAGGTGCTCGTCCCGGCCGGGCCGTTCACGATGGGTACCTCCACGGAACCGTGGGCGCTGGACAACGAGCGCCCCGCACACCCCGTCGAGGTGGCGGCGTTCTGGATCGACACGCATCCGGTCACGAACGGCGAGTACGCCGAGTTCGTCGACGCGGGTGGCTACGCGGACCCGTGCTGGTGGAGCGAGGCCGGCTGGACGCACCGCAGCGCGGCCGGGCTCGTCGCGCCGCAGTTCTGGGAGCGTGCGCACGGCAGGTGGTGGCGGCGCCGCTTCGGCGTGCACGAACCGGTGCCGGACGCCGAGCCCGTGGTGCACGTGTGCTTCCACGAGGCCGAGGCGTTCGCGCGCTGGGCCGGCAAGCGGCTGCCCACCGAGGCCGAGTGGGAGAAGGCCGCCCGCTTCGACCCCGCCACCGGCCGTTCGCGGCGCTTCCCGTGGGGCGACGAGGACCCCACCCCGGCCCACGCCAACCTCGGGCAGCGCCATCTGCGGCCCGCTGTGGTCGGGGCCTACCCGGCCGGGGCGTCGCCGTTGGGGGTGCACCAGCTGATCGGCGACGTCTGGGAGTGGACGTCGTCGGGCTGGGAGCCCTACCCGGGCTTCGAGGTGTTCCCCTATCCCGAGTACTCGCAGGTGTTCTTCGGCGGCGACTACCGGGTGTTGCGCGGGGGTTCGTTCGGCACCGACCCGGCGGCGATCCGCGGCACGTTCCGCAACTGGGACCTGCCGGTCCGCCGCCAGATCTTCGCCGGGTTCCGATGTGCGCGCGACGCGTCCCGCGAGGACGGCGCCTAGCGCGTGTGCCGCCACCTCGCCTACCTCGGGCCCCCGGTGACGCTGTCGGCGCTCGTGACCGAGCCGCCGCACGGCCTCCTGCACCAGTCCTACGCCCCCCGCGACATGCGCGGGGGCGGCACCGTCAACGCGGACGGGTTCGGCGTCGGCTGGTACCCCGGGGAGGCGGGCACGCCGCCGGAACCGGTGCGGTACCGGTCGGAGCGCCCGATCTGGTCGGACACCGCGTTCGCCGGGATCGCAGGTGCGACGCGCAGCGCGGCGGTGCTCGCGGCCGTCCGGTCCGCCACCGTCGGGATGCCGGTGCACGCCGGTGCGTGCGCCCCGTTCGCGGACGGACGCTGGCTGTTCAGCCACAACGGCGTCGTGCGTGGCTGGCCCGACTCGGTGGTGGCGCTCGCGGCCGGGCTGCCCACCGCGGACCTGCTCACCCTGGACGCTCCGACGGACGCCGTCCTGCTGTGGGCGCTGGTCCGCCACCGGCTGCGCCGCGGGGAGGATCCCGCGGCGGTGCTGGCCGAGACGGTCCTCGCGGTGGCGGACGCGGCACCCGGCTCGCGGCTGAACCTCCTGCTCACCGACGGCACGGGCGTCTGGGCCACGGCGTGGACGCACGCGCTGTCCGTCCATGTCACGGCGGAGGCCGTGCTCGCCGCCTCCGAACCACTCGACGAGCGGCCCGGCTGGACGGCGGTGCACGACCGGCATCTCGTCGTCGCCCGTCCCGGCACGTGCCGGACCACCGCACTGGCGGCGGGGACCCCGCCGCAGCACCCGAGTCCGAAGCGATCCCGAGGAGACCGATGCGCCACACCGTCCAGCTCGACGTCCATCTGACCGAGGCCGACGCCGAGCGGGCGCTGCGCGAGGACGCCCGCGAGGGTCTGCGCGCGACGCCGAAGAACCTGCCGCCGAAGTGGTTCTACGACGCGCACGGCAGCGCCCTGTTCGAACGGATCACCCAGCTGCCCGAGTACTACCCGACCCGCACCGAGGCGGCGCTGCTCGCCGCCGCCGTGGACGAGATCGCCCGGGCGACGGGCGCGCACACCCTCGTGGAGCTGGGCTCCGGCTCGTCGACGAAGACCCGGCTGCTGCTCGACGCGTTCACCCGCACCGGCACGCTGCGCACCTACGTGCCGCAGGACGTGAGCGAGTCCGCGCTGCGCCTGGCCATGGACGCGCTCGCCCCGGACTATCCCGGCCTCGCGCTGCACGGCGTCGTCGGCGACTTCACCCGCCACCTCGACCGGCTGCCCGGCACCGGATCCGGTGGCCCGCAGCGGATGGTCGCCTTCCTCGGCGGCACGATCGGCAACCTCGTTCCGGCCGAGCAGCGCGCCTTCCTGTCCGCGCTGCGCGCCGTCCTGGAGCCCGGGGAGCACCTGCTGCTCGGCGTCGGGTTGGTCGTGCCCGAGGAGGTCGTGGTGCCGGCCTACGACGACGCGGCGGGCGTCACCGCCGAGTTCAACCGCAACGTGCTGCGCGTGCTCAACCGCGAGCTCGGTGCGGACTTCGACGTCGACGCGTTCGCGCACGTCGCGCTGTGGGACCCGCGCCACGAGTGGATCGAGATGCGGCTGCGAGCCACCCGGGCGATGACGGTGCACCTGCCCGCGATCGACCTCGTCGTCCGGTTCGCGCAGGGGGAGCAGCTGCGCACCGAGATCTCGGCGAAGTTCCGCCCCGGGGGCGTGCGGGAGCTGCTCGGCGGGACGGGGTTCGAGCTCACCCGCTGGTGGACCGACCCGGACGAACGGTTCGGGCTGGCGCTGGCCACCACGGTCTGATCGTCACGGTCTGATCGTCACGGTCTGATCCTCACGGCCGCCGCGCGACCGTCAGCACACCGGTGAACGCCGCGCGGAAGCCAGGGAAGTCCGGGTCGTCCAGCTCGGCGAGCCACG
>JBFWRR010000002.1:75829-192248 GCA_050248815.1 Pseudonocardia sp.
CACGGTCTGATCGTCACGGTCTGATCGTCACGGTCTGATCCTCACGGCCGCCGCGCGACCGTCAGCACACCGGTGAACGCCGCGCGGAAGCCAGGGAAGTCCGGGTCGTCCAGCTCGGCGAGCCACGCGTCGAGGCCGGGCTCGTCGAGCCGTCCGTCGGCCGCGGCCGCGCGCAGGGTGTCGCCGACGATCCGGGCCCACACGGTGTGGCCGGTCTCGAAGGCGTACGGGCGGGCCGCGACGACGTCCATCCCGCACGCCGCGGCGACGGCCGGCAACTGCCTGCCGGCCCAGGGCTGCGGGAGCGCGTCGGCCAGGCACGCCGTGAGCGTCCGTACCGACGTGTGCGGCAGCGCGCCGGGGGCGAGCAGGGTGCCGCCGTAGTCCAGCTCGTAGGTGGCGAGGACGCCGCCGCGCCGCAGCAGCCGGGCCAGCGCAGCGACCGCGTCCCGCAGCGGCTCGACGTAGATGAGCACCCGCTCGGTGCGCACGACGTCGACCGAGCCCGGTGCCAGACCCGGGCCCGTCACGTCCCCGAGGACCCAGCAGAGGTTGCCCGGCCCGCCCGCCGCGCGCTCGCGGGCCGCGGTGAGCAGCGCCGCGTCGCGGTCCAGCCCGACGACCGTCGCGCCGGGGTGGTCGGTGGCCAGCCGCACGGTCTCCAGACCCAGTCCGCACCCCGCGTCGAGCAGCACCTGACCCGCGTGCAGCGGCGCCGCCGCCCGCAGCGCGGAGCGGACGGCGGCGAACCCGGGGAGCCGGTCCGCGGCCTCCAGGAAGGCGGCCCGGCTGTGCGCACCGGGCCCGGCCGACACGAACGCCGCGTGCAGATCATGATCCATTCCTTGACCGTATCCGCACGTCACCGCCGCGTCGCGCGGCTTGTCCCGATGCGAGGCAAGCCCGTCCGACCGGGCCCGGACCCGCGCCTCAGACCGGGGTGAGCCGCCGCCTGCGGGTGGGTTTCAGGAGCCCGCGCGCCAGCACGTCCAGCACGAGCGCGGCCGTCCAGCTGAAGTCCTGGCAGCCGTGACCGGTGCGGGCCACGGGATCGAAGTACTCGCGGAAGCCGCCGGTGCGCACCGCGGTGGTGAGCGCGGAGCGCAGCATCGCCGCCTCGTCGCGGCGGCCGTGGCGTTCGAGGCCGCGCAGCACCAGCCAGCTCGTGTTGATCCACGCGGGGCCCCGCCAGTAGCGGGTGGAGTCGAACCCCGGGTGCGTGCGGTCGTAGCTGGGCAGCGGCATCCGGTCCGACAGCGCGAAGCGCGGCCCGCCCGCATGGCGCAGCAGGGTGTCCACGACGTTCTCGGGCAGGTCCAGCAGGATCGGCACGATTCCGCCGATCGAGTGGGCGGCGCCGGGGGTCCCGTCCCGGCCGCGGGCGACGAAGATCGCCTCGCCGGGGTCGTAGAGGTGGGCGAGCATCGCGTCGCGCACCGCGTGGGCGCGGCGCCGGTGCGGTCGGGCGCGGCGGCCCACCACCCGGGCGATCCGCGCGAGCGCCTCCTCCGACCAGGCCAGCAGCGCGTTGAACAGCGGGTCCGCGACGACGAAGCGGTGCGACGGCAGCGCGTCGGCGTCCCGGTAGCCGTGGTCGCGGTAGTGCTCGACCAGGGCGATGTAGCGGGCGTAGTCCAGGTCCGTCGGGCGCTCGCCGGGCTCGGCGTGGTCCAGGTCGCGGCGCCGTCCGGGGACGGTCTGCGGTCCGCCCCGTCCCACCGGCACCCCGGCGAGCTCCGCATCCCAGGACGGCGAGTTGTCCAGCCCCGACTCCCACGGGTGCACGATCACGGCGAGACCCTCGGCGTTCGTGCGGTGGCGGGCCAGGTACTCGTGCTGGGCGACGAGCTTCGGGTAGATGCGCCGCAGGAACGGCCGGCCCGCTACCGGGTCGGCCTGGTGGACCAGCCACGCGGCAGCGGCGTGCACCGGCGGCTGCACGATCCCCGACGTCTCCTGCCGTGGCGCCTCGGGGACGTCCGCGGAGCGCCAGAAGTCCGGACCGGGGAAGTAGGCGTCCCGCGGGGTGGCGGGGTTGAACACGATCTGGGGCACCCGGCCGTCCGTCCACTGCGCACCGAGGAGCGTCTCCAGCTCGCGGCGCCCCCGCTCGGGGGCGACCCGGGCCCAGCCGACGGCGATGAACGCCGAGTCCCAGCTCCACTGGTGGGGGTAGAGCCGCCGGGACGGCACCGTCCAGCCGCGCTCCCAGTTGCGGTCGAGCACGCCGACGGCATCGCGCCACAGCTGGGCGTCGGTGGGGGACAGGCCGGCGGGTGGCGTGCCGTCGATCCCGTCGAAGCCGACCGGCTCGGCCACCCGGATGCTCCTTCCACGAGCGCTCGACGGCCGGTGCGGCCGACGATCCGCCCATTGTGGGCGAGCGGGGGCCGGATCTGGTTGCCGGTGTGTGACGGCCGGTGTGACGGTCGGGGTGCCGGGCCGGTGCCGCTCACCCCGGTACACCGGATCGCGAGCGCCACAGCAGCCACACGAAGTACGGCGTGCCGAGCACCGCGGCGAGCAGGCCCGCGGGCAGCTGCGCCGGCGCGATCACCGTCCGGCCGATCGTGTCGGCCACCGACACGAGCAGCGCCCCGAGCAGCGCGGACACCGGCAGGACGCGGGAGTGGCGGGCACCGACGAGCGCGCGGGCCGCATGCGGCGCGACGAGCCCGACGAACGCGATGACCCCCACCGCCGCGACCGCCGTCGCGGTGAGCAGGCAGGCCGCGCCGAGCAGGAGCGCACGCGCCCGCTCCGTGCGGATGCCGACGACGCGGGGCGTGTCGTCGTCCACGGCGAGCATGTCCAGCTCGGGCCGGGCGGCCCACAGCAGCGGCGCGGTGAGCAGCAGCGCCGCGGCGACCGGCGCGACCTCCGCGAGCGTGCGCCCGTACGTCGAGCCGGAGAGCCACGTCAGCGCCTTCGCGACGTTCCAGGGATCGGTGAGCACGATGAGGAACGTCGTGGCGGCCGTCGCGGCGGCCGAGACACCCACGCCGATGAGGACGAGCCGGTCGGAGTCCAGCCCGCGGCGCGCCGCCAGGCCGAAGACCACCAGCGACGCGACCGCCGCCCCGCCGAGGGCCGCGCAGACCAGCACCGCGGTACCCGCCCGCGGCGCGAAGGTGATCACGGCGACGGCGCCCAGCCCGGCCCCGCCGGTGACGCCGATGATGCCCGGCTCGGCGAGCGGGTTGCGGCACCCGGCCTGCAGCGTCGCCCCCGCGACGGCGAGCGCGGCGCCCGCGGCGAGCGCGGCGAGCACGCGCGGGGTGCGGGTCTCCAGCACGAACGACACGATCGGACCCGCCTGGCCCGTCAGCCCGTTCGCGATGTCGCCGAGCAGGAGCACCGCGTCACCGAGCAGCACCCCCGCCACGGTGGCGGCCACGAGGCACAGCGCGATCACGCCGAGCACCACCCCGAACCCGGCCCGCGAGCGCAGCCGCCCCGACCGGGCCGCCGGGGCGGCCCGGACGCGGCCTGCGGCGGTGAACCGGGTCGCGAGGGCGACCAGGACGAGCGCGCCCGCGAGCGAGGTCACCACACCGGCGGGGATCTCGACACCGCCCAGCTGCGGGCCGAGAGTGAGCCGGGCGATCACGTCGGCGCCGAGCACGACGAGGACGCCCGCGATCGCACACACCGGCAGCAACGCGCGGTGCCGCGCGAGCCCCGGCACGTACGGCACCAGCAGCCGCACCAGCGCGGGCGCGGCGAGCCCGACGAACCCGATCGGCCCGGTGACGGTCACCGTGGCCGCCGAGAGCAGCACCGCCAGCACCACCACGGCGAGGCGCGTGCGGCCCGGATGCACGCCCAGCGCGGCCGCGGCGTCGTCGCCGAGGCCGTGGATGTCGAGGCGTTGCGACAGGGCCAGCAGCCCGGCCACTGCGGCGATCACGACCGGGCCGGTCCAGGCGAGCGGCGCGGCGGAAGCCAGCCCGAGCGAGCCGTTGGCCCACACGAAGGCGCCCACGGTCTCGTAGCGGAACAGCAGCTGCAGGGTGACCGTCACCGAACCCAGGGCCAGCGCGATCGCCGAACCCGCGAGCACGAGCCGGGTCGGTCCGGAGCCCGCACCCGAGGACAGGCCCAGCACCAGCGCGGCGGCGGCGAGCCCGCCCACGAACGCGACACCGCCTGCCAGCGGCACCGGCAACGTCCACCCGACGACCGCGGTGACGACGATCGCCGCGTAGGCGCCCGCGTCCACGCCGAGGGTGTCGGGGGAGGCGAGCGGGTTGCGGGCCAGCGACTGCAGCGCCGCGCCCGCCACCCCGAGCGCCACCCCGGCGAGCACCGCGGCCAGCAGCCGGGGAACGCGGGAGGCGACCACGACCGCCGCCTGCTCGTCGGTGCCCTCGCCGAGGAGCACGCCGACGAGGTCGGCGACGCCGAGGTCGGCGGTGCCCTGCGTGACGTGCACGGCGGCGAGCAGGACGATCAGCAGGAGTCCCACCGCCGCGAGCCCGGCGGGCCCTCCGAGCTCCGCGCGGCCCGTCACCGGAGCGGGCGCGGCACCCGTCGACGGGTCCGCGGCGCGGGTCACGCGCGAGCCGTCACGCGAGGGCCCCGACGACCGCGTTCACGTACTGCTGCATCGAGGTCGGTCCGCCGAACATCCAGATCCCGTCCGGGAGGCGGTGCGTGTCGCCCTCCTTGACGAACGGCAGCGACGTCCACACGGCGTTCGTGGCGAGCGTGGTGGCGAACGGATCGCCGCCGTCGCCGTCGTTGGCGATGTAGAGGAAGGCCGGGTCGCCGACCCGGGTCAGCCCCTCGACGTCGGTCTGGCCGAGGCCGTACACCGGGTCGCCCGGCTCGGTCCAGGCGTTCACCATCCCGAGCCGCTCGGTGACGTCGGAGATCAGCGACCCCTTCCCGTAGGGCCGGATCGAGACCTGACCGCCCTCCACCCACCCGTCGGCGAACATGAACGAGGACCCGCTGCGGTCGGCGAGGGCGGTCTTGCCCTGCGCGATGGTCGCGTCCAGCGCAGCCATCAGCTCGGTGGCCTTCGCCCGGGTGCCGGTCACGGTCGCGACGAAGGCGAGGTTGCGCTCCATCTGCCCGTAGCCGTCGCCGTTGGCGCCGCCCGGGACGAACGCGACCGGGGCGAGCCTCTCCATCTGCTGGATCGCGGAGTCCGGCAGCTCGTCCGTGGCGAGGATCAGGTCGGGCCGCAGCGCCGCGATGGAGTCCACGCTGGGCTCCCCGCGCACCCCCACGTCCGTCACGGACGCGTCGAGCGGTTCGGCCTTCACCCATTTGCCGTAACCGGAGATGTCCGCGACCCCGACGGGCATGACGCCGAGCGAGACGGCGTGCTCGGCGACGTTCCACTCCAGCGCGACGATCCGGGAGGCGGGTGCGGGCAGGTCGATCTGCTTTCCGCGCATGTCGGTGACGCTCACCGGGCCGCCCGCGGTGGGCGTGGGGGGTGTGTCGGCAGGCGGCTCGGTGGTGCCGCAGGCGGCGAGCAGTCCGGCGACGAACCCGGCGAGCACCGCAGGTACGAGCCGTCGGGCGATCCGATGTCCGAGGGGTCTCATGGGTTCCTCCGGGATTCGGTGGCCGGTGCACGAGGGACGTGGCGGCCGACGGGGCGGGTACGGATCCCACCCGTGAGGGGGTCGCGGTCGACCTCGACACGGATGCCGTAGATCTCGGTGAGCAGATCCGGGTCCAGGACGTCCTCGGGGCACCCGGTGGCACGGATGCGGCCCTCGGCCAGCAGCACGAGCTCGTCGGCGACGGCGGCCGCCTGGTCGAGGTCGTGCAGGACGACGCCGATCGCGACCTCGCCGGAGTCGGCGAGGTCGCGGACGAGATCGAGCAGCTCGACCTGGAAGCGCAGGTCGAGGAAGGTGGTCGGCTCGTCCAGCAGCAGGACGCCGGTCTCCTGGGCCAGGCAGCAGGCGAGCCAGACCCGTTGCAGCTGGCCGCCGGACAGCTCGTCGACTGGGCGCTCGGCGAGCGCGGCCACGCTGGTGGTCGCCATCGCGCGCGCGACGGCGGCGGGCCCGTCGGGGTCGCCCGCGCTCCACCGCCGCCGGTGCGGGTGTCGGCCGAAGCCGACGACGTCGCGCACGGACAGGCCTGCGGGTGTCGGGCGGCTCTGCGTCAGCAGGGTGACGCGCCGGGCGAACTCGCGGCTGGTGAGGGTCGTGACGTCGCGGCTGCGGGTGCCGTCGCCGACGTGCAGACTGCCCGCCTGCGGCCGCTGCAGGCGCCCGAGCGCGCGCAGGAGGGTGGACTTGCCGCTCCCGTTCGGGCCGACCAGCGCCGTTATCCGGCCGGTGTGCAGCGCGACCGACGCCTCGTGGACGACCGTGTCGCCGTGGTAGCCCAGGTCGAGGCCGGTCCCCTCGAGGACGGGAGGTGTCGGCTGCACGGGGAAAGTTAGCCACACTTGAATTAGGTAAGCAAACCCTCTTGCAAATGGACGGTAAAGCGCCGGTTCCGCCAGTCCACGTCCGAGTGAGATCCGTCGTCGCCCGGTCAGCCTCTTGGAGGAATGGTCCGAACGGACCTTCGATCTAGCCTTCCCTTAGCTTAGGTCAGGCTGGCCGGTTTCCCGGAGAGAGGACGATGATGGCTCCCTCGATTCCCACCCACGTGCCGCCCGACCGGAAGGTGCTCGACCTGGTCGGTGTCGGGTTCGGACCGTCCAACCTCGCGCTCGCGATCGCCCTCGCCGAACGCGGTAACCCGCTGAGCGCGGCGTTCGTCGAACGTCAGGAGCGCTTCGGCTGGCACCGCGGCATGCTCCTCGACGACGCCACGATGCGCATCTCCTTCCTCAAGGATCTCGTGACGTTACGTGACCCCACGAGCCCCTTCACGTTCCTCGCGTACCTGCACGAGCGGGGCCGCCTGGTCGACTTCATCAACTACGGCAGCGTGTACCCCACCCGCCTGGAGTTCCACGACTACCTGGAGTGGGCGGCAGGCCGGTGCGGCGCGGCGGTGGACTACGGCACCGAGATCCTCGGGATCCACCCGGTGCGCTCCGACGCCGCGGGCCCTGTCGACCTGCTGGAGATCGTCGGTCGCCGCTGCGGCATCACGTGGCGCCGCCACACCCGCAACGTCGTGCTCGCCACGGGCCTCACGGCGCACCTGCCTCCGGGTGTGCAGGCCGGACCGCGGATCTGGCACAACCGCGACCTGCTGCTGCGCGTTCCCGAGCTCGACGGCACCGATCCCACCCGGTTCGTGGTGGTCGGGGCAGGGCAGAGCGCCGCAGAGGCCGTCGACTACCTGCACCGGACGTTTCCCGGCGCCGAGATCTGCTCGGTGTTCGGCCGCTACGGCTACAGCCCCGCCGACGACAGCTCCTTCGCCAACCGGATCTTCGATCCGGCGGCCGTGGACGACTACTTCCACGCACCTGAGCCGGTGAAGGAGATGCTGCTCGGCTACCACGCCAACACCAACTACTCCGTCGTCGACCCGGAGCTCATCGACGGGCTCTACCGGCGCCACTACCACGAGAAGGTCGCGGGCGCGCCGCGTCTGCGGTTCCTCAACGTCGCGCGGGTCGGCGACGTGGTGGAGCTGCCGGACCGGGTGGAGCTCTGCGTCGAGTCGCTGATCGACGCACGCCACGAGGTGCTCGCCGCCGACGTCGTGGTCTACGCCACCGGGTACCGCCCGACCGACCCGCTGAACCTGTTCGCCGGCCCGCTCGCCGACGCGGTCGTCCGCGACGACGCCGGTTGCGCACGCATCCGCCGCGACTACCGGGTGGAGACCGCCCCCGACGTCATCGCGGGCATCTACGTGCAGGGTGCCACCGAGCACAGCCACGGGATCACCTCGACACTGCTGTCGACGACGGCGGTTCGGGTCGCGGAGATCCTCGGCTCCCTCGGTGTCCCGGCGATCGGCACGACACCGGCGACGGCCGGCGGTCCCGCGGGCCCGCCCCCGCTCGCCCCTACCGGCTGAGCCCACCCGGCGCGACGCGACGGCCGGTCCCCGTCACCACGATCGGGTGGCGTCGTTGGCACTCATGTGAGTGTCCCCCGTACCGATCGGCCGTTCGTCGCAGCGATTCGTACAACCGACTCACGATCGGGGAGATCGGCGGCCCCGTCGGGCGGACCGTGGTTAGCCTTTCGGGCGCAACGAGTTACATCGTCCAGCCCTGTGCGAGACCCGGCCACCGGCGGTGCCGCGTCGCTCCCCCGCGCGCCTCGCTCCCCGGCGGTGCCGGTCCCGTGCTCCGGATCCGGAGAGGCTTACGCGTGATGCCGGCCGCCTGCCGCCCTGACGCCGACGGCACCGTCCCGATCCCGATCCCGGAACCCGGCGCCCGGGCCCCCCGCGTTGCCGGGCGCCACCGGCGGCCCGTCGCCCGTTCCCGCATCGCCGCCCTGGACGGGCTGCGCGGGATCGCGGCACTCGTCGTGGTGATCTACCACGTCTTCCTCACCCAGACGGCGCTCGCCGCGCCCTACGCCGACCCCGGCGCCCCGGTCGGCGACGCCGTGCGGTGGGCGACGTTCAGCCCGCTGCACCTGTTCTGGGCCGGGCCCGAGGCCGTCCTCGTGTTCTTCGTGCTGAGCGGCCTCGTGCTCGCGCTCCCCGCGGCCGACACCGGGCGGCTCAACCCGTGGGACTACTACCCACGCCGGCTCGTGCGCCTCTACCTGCCGGTCTGGGTCGCGGTCGCACTCGCCGTGGGCTGGGCCGCCGTCGTGCCGCGGGTGTGGCCACCGGGGTCGAGCTGGTGGATCGTCGCCCACGCCCCTCAGCCCGCACCACCCGCGGTCCTGCAGGACGCGCTGCTCGTGTGGGCGCCCGGCCAGGCCCTCCACGTGCTGTGGTCGCTGCAGTGGGAGGTCGTGTACTGCGTGCTCCTGCCGCTGGTGATCGTGGCACTGCGCCGCCTCCGTCGCTGGTGGCCCGCCACGCTCGTCGTCGTCGCCGTCATCACCGCCGTCGCCGTCGCGCTGGTCGCCGGCGCGGCGACCGGGAACCTCGCGCTCGCGTCGCTGCCGCTGTTCGTCCTCGGGACCCTGATGGCGATCGAGCACCGCCGACTGCGGCGATGGGCCGCCGCCGTCGACGGCTCCCGCCGGGCGCCGCTGTGGTGGGCGTCGCTGCTCGCCGCGTGCGCGACGTCGCTGCTCGCGTACTGGCTCGTCCACGCCGCCCCGCTACCCGCGGGCGTCGTCGGCCCCGCGGAGATCGCAGCGCGCGCCCTGCAGGGTCTCGGTGCCGGGCTCGCGGTCGCCGTGGCCTGGCTCTGGCGCGGCGCCGAGGAACCCCTGACGACGCCGGTCGTGCAGTGGCTCGGGAGCCGCTCGTTCAGCCTCTACCTCGTGCACCTGCCCGTCGTCGCCACGGTGACGATCCTGCTCGGGGCGCGGCCGTCCCTGCTGCTGGTCCTGACCGGCACGCTGCTCGTGACGCTGCCGCTCGCCGAGGTCTTCTACCGGCTGGTCGAGCGGCCGAGCCACCGGATCGCGCGGCGCACCGGGCGGGCGATCGCCGCCCGGGTCCGGTCGGTGCCCGCCCCCGAGGTGGTGCCGTCGGCGGCCGAGACGGGGCCGCTGCGCCGGATCCCGGCCGATGCCCGGAACCCCCCGGCTCCGGCCCCGGCTCGGCGCGCCGGGCCGGGCGGGGTGGCGGTGCGGCCGGCGGTCGCCGTCGCGCCACCGGTGCGGCGCTTGCCGGTCGCGCGCGCCGTCGCACGGCCCGTCGCCGTCCACGAGCCGGTCACCCTCGTGCGGGGCTTCCCCGTGGTCACGGCGCTCCCGCAGCACCCGGTCCCGACGGGCCGTGCGACGACGGCGCCCGGGGCGCTGTTCGTCCCGAACGTGCCGGTGCAGGCCCCGCCGGCGTCCCCGCCCCGCGGGATCGCCGCGACCACCCCGGCCCCGCGACGGGACCCCGACGACGTGCGTCGCCGCGTTAGCCTCGGACGGTGACCGACGACGGCTCCACCGGGGCGGGCCCCGCCCGCTGGCGTGACGACGGGGTCCGTGTGGTCCCGCCGGATGCGCTGGACCCGAACACACCGCAGACACCGGGGATGCATCGCGCCGCGGCGATCACCCACGGGCGCACCGGCGCGGTGAAGCTGTGGGCGGGCACGGTCACGATCCATCCCGGTGCCCGCACGGGCGCGCACCACCACGGTGAGCTGGAGAGCGTGATCTACGTGGTGCGTGGCCGGGCCCGGATGCGGTGGGGCGAACGCCTGGAGTTCACCGCGGAGGCGGGCCCGGGCGGATTCATCTTCGTCCCCCCCTGGGTGCCGCACCAGGAGATCAACGCACTCGACGACGAGCCGCTGGAGTGCGTGCTGACCCGTAGCGGCCAGGATCCGGTGGTGGTCAACCTGGACGTCGAGGGCGTCGCCGAGCCCGAGCACGTCGCCTGGATCGACCCCGCGCATCCGGCCCGGTGACGCGGTTCCGGGCCTCCGGTCGGTGTCCTCGGGGCAGGTCGGCGAACCGGATCGGTCCGCCCGCCGGCGCTCCGCGACGCCAGCACGCCGAGGGCCCCGTCCGCACGATCCGGACGGGGCCCCACGCATGCGGGCCCGGCCGCGTCAGCCGCGCAGCATCCCGCGCAGCACGTACTGCATGATCCCGCCGTTGCGGTAGTAGTCCGCCTCGCCGGGAGTGTCGATGCGCACGGTCGCGTCGAACTCGACGGTCTCGCCGCCCTCCTTGGTGGCCACCACCTTCACGGTGCGCGGGGTGGAGCCGTCGTTGAGCGCCGTGACCCCGGAGACGTCGAAGGTCTCCGTGCCGTCCAGGCCCAGCGACGCGGCCGACTCCCCGGCCGGGAACTGCAGCGGCAGCACGCCCATTCCGATGAGGTTGGAGCGGTGGATGCGCTCGTAGCTCTCCACGATGACGGCCTTGACACCCAGCAGCGCGGTGCCCTTGGCCGCCCAGTCCCGTGACGACCCGGAGCCGTACTCCTTGCCGCCGAGGACCACCAGCGGGGTGCCTGCCTCCGCGTAGTTCTGCGCGGCGTCGTAGATGAACGCCTGCGGCCCGCCCTCCTGGGTGAAGTCGCGG
Organism: Pseudonocardia sp.; assembly: GCA_050248815.1. GTDB lineage: Bacteria > Actinomycetota > Actinomycetes > Mycobacteriales > Pseudonocardiaceae > Pseudonocardia. Next base: position 86,884 of record JBFWRR010000002.1, read on the forward strand.
GTGTAGCCGCCGGAGACGCCGTCCAGCAGCAGGTTGCGCAACCGGATGTTGGCGAACGTGCCGCGGATCATCACCTCGTGGTTGCCGCGCCGCGAGCCGTAGGAGTTGAAGTCCTTGCGCTCCACCCCGTGCTCGGTGAGGTAGCGCCCGGCCGGGGTGTCGGCCTTGATGGAGCCCGCGGGGGAGATGTGGTCCGTCGTGACCGAGTCGCCGAGCAGGGCGAGCACGCGGGCACCGGAGATGTCCTCGACCGGCGACGGCTCGGTCTGCATGCCCTCGAAGTACGGGGGCTTGCGGACGTAGGTCGAGTCCGGGTCCCACTCGAAGGTGTCGCCCTCCGGGGTGGGCAGCGAGCGCCACCGCTCGTCGCCGCGGAACACGTCCGCGTAGTTCTTGGTGAACATGTCCCCGGAGATGGTGTCGACGACGGCCTGCACGTCCGCCGAGGACGGCCAGATGTCGCGCAGGTAGACGTCCGACCCGGACGGGTCCTGGCCCAGCGGCTGGGTCTCGAAGTCGAAGTCCATCGTCCCGGCCAGCGCGTACGCGATGCACAGCGGCGGGCTCGCCAGGTAGTTCATCTTCACGTCGGGGTTGATGCGCCCCTCGAAGTTGCGGTTGCCCGAGAGCACGGACACGACGCTCAGATCGGCCTCGTTCACCGCCGCGGAGATCTCCTCGGGCAGCGGCCCGGAGTTGCCGATGCAGGTGGTGCAGCCGTAGCCGACGAGGTGGTAGCCCAGCTTCTCCAGGTACGGCCAGAGCCCGGCCTTCTCGTAGTAGTCCGTGACGACCTGGGAGCCGGGGGCCATCGAGGTCTTCACCCAAGGCTTGACCGACAGGCCCCTGTCCACGGCGTTCTTCGCGAGCAGGGCCGCGCCGAGCATCACCGACGGGTTCGAGGTGTTCGTGCACGACGTGATCGACGCGATCACGACGGCCCCGTGGTCCAGCACGAACTCGCCGCGGCCCTCGGAGAGGACGTGGGTGGGCTTGGACGGGCGGCCCTCGCCACCGTTCGCGGCGGAGTGCACCGCGGGCTTCGCCGCCTCGTGCTCCTCGGCGGAGGGGGCGAACGCGGGGGAGTCGCTGGCCGGGAAGGACTCGTCGCCTGCCTCGTCCACCCCCGTGAGCGGCTCGGCGACGGCGTCGTCGGTGTAGTCGCGCACGGACCCGCGGAACGAGGACTTCGCGGAGGAGAGCGGGATGCGGTCCTGGGGGCGCTTCGGGCCGGCGATCGAGGGCACGACCGTGGAGAGGTCCAGCTCGAGCGTCTCGGAGTAGACGGGCTCGTGCGCCGGGTCGTGCCAGAGGCCCTGTTCCTTCGCATAGGCCTCGACCAGGGCGATCTGCTCGTCGGGGCGGCCGGTGAGCGTGAGGTAGCGGATCGTCTCGTCGTCGATCGGGAAGATCGCCGCGGTGGAGCCGAACTCCGGGCTCATGTTGCCGATGGTGGCGCGGTTGGCCAGCGGGACGGCGCCGACGCCGTCGCCGTAGAACTCGACGAACTTTCCGACCACGCCCTGACGGCGCAGCATCTCGGTGATCGTCAGCACGACGTCGGTGGCGGTCGCACCCGGCGGGATCTCGCCGGTGAGCTTGAAGCCCACCACCTTCGGGATGAGCATCGAGACGGGCTGGCCGAGCATCGCCGCCTCGGCCTCGATGCCGCCGACGCCCCAGCCGAGCACGCCGAGGCCGTTGACCATCGTGGTGTGCGAGTCCGTGCCGACGAGGGTGTCCGGGTAGGCCTGGCTGACACGGCCTCCGGTGCCGGCAGGCACGCTCCGCGTCATCACGACGCGGGCGAGGTGCTCGATGTTGACCTGGTGCACGATGCCGGTGCCCGGCGGCACGACCTTGAACTCGCTGAAGGCGCCCTGGCCCCAGCGCAGGAACTGGTACCGCTCGCGGTTGCGCCCGTACTCGAAGTCCACGTTGCGCTCGAAGGCGTCCGGGCGGCCGAACACGTCGATGATCACGGAGTGGTCGATGACCAGCTCGGCGGGGGCGAGCGGGTTGACCTTGGCCGGATCGCCGCCGAGCTCGGTGACGGCCTCGCGCATCGTGGCGAGGTCCACGACGCAGGGGACGCCCGTGAAGTCCTGCATGATCACCCGGGCCGGGGTGAACTGGATCTCGGTGTCCGGCTCGGCGGCCGGATCCCAGTTCGCGAGGGCGCGGACGTGGTCGGCCGTGACGTTCGCGCCGTCCTCGGTGCGCAGGAGGTTCTCCAACAGGACCTTGAGGCTGAACGGCAGGCGCTCGGCCCCCTCGACGGCGGAGAGCCGGTAGATCTCGTGCTCTGCGCCGCCCGCCTGGATGGTTGCTCGTGCTCCGAAGCTGTCGGTGCTGGTCACGGTGGCTCCTCCTGGCGGTGGTGGTCGCGGCGCGTCGTCGGGCCCGAGTCTCGCGCACCTCCGGGCAGGGGGCGAGCGAGACCTGGTCGTGTCACCACAGTTAACAGTACGCCCGTACTGTATTTCGCGCACCCCGCGACCGGCGGACCCGACCGGGGGAAGCCGGGCCACCCGCCGGGAGGGTTCCCGGTGTGTCACTGCGTGATCGACGGGCGATCGGTGGAAGTCTGCGGGCGCCGGGTGATCACGTGCGAGGGGGTCCACCGTGGGAAGGTCACGCGCCGTCGTCGTGGGCGCGCTCTCCGTCGTGCTGTCCGTACTGCTGTCCGGCGTGCTGCCGGCCACCGCCCTCGCCCAACCCCCCGACCCGCCGCCCAACCCCAGCGACGACGACCTTCGCCGCAGCCACGACACCATCGCCCAGCGCGCCGACGAGGTCGGCCGCCTCACGGCGCAGCTCGCCGATATCGACAGCCGCACCGACGACATCCAGGCCGAGCTCGCCGCCCAGCGCGAGGACGCGGAGGCCGCCCTCGTCGAGTTCCAGGGCGCGCGGGCCGCGGCCGACGCCGCCGCCGCGCGCGCCACCCAGGCCCGTCAGGAGACCGAGGCCGCCACCGCGGCCATCGATGCGGCCCGCGCGCGGGTGGACGAGATCGTCGTCTCGAGCTACCTGCAGGGCCTCGACCTCGGCCCGCTCGGGCTGCTCACCCAGGCCGCGAGCCCGGAGGACCTCGTCGCCCGCGCGGAGGCCGACGACGTCGTCGCCCGCAACCTGCTCGCCGTCGCCGAGGAGCTGGAGCGGGCCCGCGTCGCCAAGGCCAACGCCGACTCCACGGCCCGGGCCCTGCTCGACGAGGCGCGCGCCCGCGAGAGCGCCGCCGCGGCCGCGAAGTCCGCCGCTGACGGCGCGGTCGCCCGCGCCCAGGAGGCCGCCCGTGCCCAGGCCGCGCGCCTGGCCGCCGTGGATGCCGAACGCGCCGCGGTGCAGGGCCGCCTCGACGCCGCCACGAACGCCGACGCGACCCTGCGCGCCCAGCGCGACCGGTTCCTGGCCTACCAGGCGAAGCTCGCCGCGGAGGAGGCGGCCCGCGACCGCGCCGCCGCGGCGGCAGCCGCCGGCCGGGTGAAGGCCGCAGGCGCGGCGGGCGGGGGCGGCATCCAGCGGGTCATCGACCGCGCGATGTCGCAGCTCGGCGTCCAGTACGTGTGGGGCGGCGGCACCGGCCGTGGGCCCAGCACCGGCATCCCCGGCCCGGCGGGCGACCCGGGCAACCGCATCGGCTTCGACTGCTCCGGGCTCATGCTCTACGCCTTCAACGGCGCCGGGGTGAGCCTGCCGCGGGTGAGCCGAAATCAGTTCGACGCGGGCCGCAAGGTGCCGATCTCGGACCTGCGCCCGGGCGACATGGTCTTCTACCGCAACGGGGGAGCCCCCATCCACCACGTGGCGATGTACGTCGGCGGCGGCAAGATGATCGAGGCGCCCTACACCGGTGGGAACGTGCGGATCACACCGCTGCGGCGCAAGGGGCTGTTGGCGGAGGCCACGCGGATGTTCTGAGCGGCGGCCGGCCGTCCTGTGATCCGCGTGTGCGGGCGGAGATGGCAGCATCGGCTCCATGACGGCCGTGGACCGCGATCTCGACGCCCGGTGGCGGCGGTGGGCCGACGAGCGGCCCCCACCCGCCGTGCTGCACCTGGACAGCGCCTCGGCCGGCCGCAGCTCCGACGCCGTCCTCGACGCCACCGCCGCGCACGCCCGCCGGGCCGCACGGATCGGGGCGTACGTGGCGCAGGCCGAGGCCGAACCGGAGATCGAGTCCGGACGGGCGGGGCTCGCCCGGCTGCTCGGCACCGACCCGGACGGCGTCGCGTTCGTCGAGAGCGCGTCGGTGGCGCGCGAGGCGCTGCTCGGGGCGTGGCCGTGGCGGCCCGGCGACACCGTCGGGGTGATGCGCGGGGAATGGGGCCCGAACCTGGAGGGCTTCGCCGCACGCGGGCTCGGCGTCGTCGCGCTCCCCGAGGACGGCTTGGGCCACCTCGACGTGGACGGCCTGGCCCGCCTGCTCGCAACCGACCCGCCCGCCGCCGTGCACCTCACGCAGGTCGCCTCGCACCGCGGGCTCGTGCAGCCGGTCGCCGCGGCGGCGTCGGTGTGCCGGGCGGCAGGGGTCGCGCTCTGGGTGGACGCGGCGCAGGCCCTCGGGCACGTCGACACCGCGACGGGCGCCGACGTCGTCTACGCCACGAGCCGCAAGTGGCTGGCCGGGCCGCGCGGGGTCGGCGTACTGGCCGTGGCGGCGGCGCACCGCGCCCGCCTGCGCGTCGTCCGCCCCGCTCTGCTCGGCGAAGACCTGCCGGCGGTGCGCTACCTGGAGTCCGGCGAGGCGCACGTCGCGGGCCGGGTGGGGCTGGCCTTGGCGGTCGCCGAGCACCTCGCCGCCGGCCCGGAGGCGGTGCGCGCGCGGCTCGCCGAGGCGGGCGCACTCGCCCGCGAGGTCCTCGGCGACCTGCCCGGCTGGGCCGTCGCGGGCGAGCCCGACGAACCGTGCGCGATCACGTCGCTGCGCCCGCTCGACGGCCAGGACGTCGCGGCGGTGCAGGCGGCCCTGCTCGCCGGGAACATCCTCACCACGGCGTGCCTGCCCGCCCGGGCCCCGCGTGAGGACTGCGGGCCGTTGTTGCGGGTGAGCCCGCACGTGGACGTCACCGTCGCCGATCTCACCCGCCTTCGCGCGGCGCTCGGGTGACCCGCTCACCCCGGTCACACGGGCGGTCGGGTGCAATGAAGCCGTGACGGAGCACGTTCCCCCGAACCCGAACGGATCCGCCCCGCTCACCCCCGCGCGCGAGGGTGAGTTGCTGGAGCGCGTGGTCTTCGAGATCAAGCGGGTCATCGTGGGCCAGGACCGGCTGGTCGAGCGGATGCTGGTCGGCCTGCTCGCCCGCGGGCACCTGCTGCTCGAGGGCGTGCCCGGGGTGGCGAAGACGCTGGCCGTCGAGACGGCGGCGAAGGTCGTCGGCGGCACGTTCACGCGCCTGCAGTTCACTCCGGACCTCGTGCCGTCGGACATCCTCGGCACCCGCATCTACCGGCAGGGCCGCGAGGAGTTCGACGTCGAGCTGGGCCCGGTCGTCGCGAACTTCGTCCTCGCGGACGAGATCAACCGCGCGCCCGCGAAGGTGCAGTCGGCGATGCTCGAGGTGATGGCCGAACGGCACGTCTCGATCGGCGGGCGGACGTTCCCGATGCCGGACCCGTTCCTCGTGCTCGCCACGCAGAACCCGATCGAGAACGAGGGCGTGTACCCGCTGCCCGAGGCGCAGCGGGACCGCTTCCTGTTCAAGCTCGTCGTCGAGTACCCCGGGGTGGAGGAGGAGCGGGAGATCGTCTACCGGATGGGCGCCGAACCGCCCGTCGCGCAGCAGGTGATCGATCCCGGCGAGCTCGTACGGCTGCAGGGCGTGGCGACCCGGGTGTTCGTGCACCACGCGTTGGTGGACTACGTCGTGCGCCTGGTCGTCGCCACGCGCATCCCCGCCGACCACGGCCTGGGCGACATCGCGGGCTGGGTCTCCTACGGCGCGTCGCCGCGCGCCACGCTCGGCATCGTCGCCGCGGCCCGTGCCCTCGCCCTGGTCCGCGGTCGTGACTACGTGCTGCCCCAGGACGTCCTGGACGTCGCGCCCGACGTCCTGCGCCACCGGCTCGTGCTCTCCTACGACGCGGTCGCGGACGACGTGCCGATGGACCACATCATCGGCAGGGTGCTCTCCACGGTGCCCCTGCCACAGGTCAGCGCCCGTCCGCAGGCCCCGGGCCCGCACGGCGCCGGCCAGCCGGTGGGTGCCCCGACGTGACCTCGCCCGCGCCACCGGAGCCGGACACCGAGGCGCCCGAGCCGGCGACCGTGCCGTCCCGGGCGCCGTCGGTGACTGCGTCGGGCTCCGTCCGCCGCCCGGCGACGGCACCCCCGTCGCTGCGCGACGGCCGGATGGAGGCGTCGCTGCGGGCGCTGGAGCTGTCGGTGCGCGGTCGCCTGGACGGGCTGCTGCAGGGCAACCACATCGGGCTCGTCCCCGGCCCGGGCAGCGAGCCGGGGGAGGCCCGCGCATACCAGCCCGGCGACGACGTCCGCCGGATGGACTGGGCCGCCACCGCCCGCACCACCCAGCCGCACGTCCGCGAGACGGTCGCGGACCGCGAGTTGGAGACCTGGGTGGTCCTCGACCTCTCGCCCAGCCTCGACTTCGGCACGGCGGCCTGCGAGAAGCGCGACCTCGCCGTGGCCGCGCTCGCGGCGGTCACCCATCTCACCCGCGGGGGCGGCAACCGGATCGGCGCGATCGTCGCGACCGGCGAGCGGGTGGTCCGCATCCCTGCTCGCGGCGGCCTGGTGCACGCTCGCGGGATGCTGCGCCGAGTCGCCGAGACCCCCCGCGCACCCGAGGGCACCCGCGGCGACCTCGCCGAGGCGATCGAGCACCTGCGCCGCCCACCCCGGCGGCGCGGACTCGCCGTCGTGGTCTCGGACTTCCTCGGTGAGCCGGACTGGGAGCGGCCGATGCGGGCGATCGGGGGGCGCCACGATCTCGTCGCGGTCGAGGTGCTCGACCCCCGGGAGCTGGAACTGCCCGACGTCGGAACGGTCGTGCTCGCGGACCCGGAGACCGGACGCCAGCGCGAGGTCGCCACGACCCCGGTGCTGCGCCGGGAGTTCGCCGCCGCCGCGGCCGCACACCGGGACCGGGTGGCCGCCACGCTGCGCCGCTGCAGCGCGGCCCAGCTCACGCTGCGCACGGATTCCGACTGGATCGCCGACGTCGTGCGGTTCGCGCTCGCCCGCAAACGAGCCTGGTCCGGAGGGGGTCGATGACCCCGTGATGACGCCGTGATGTTCGCCTCGCCGTGGTGGCTGCTGCTCCTGTTCGTCGCCGCCGGACTCGCCGCCGGCTACCTGCTGGTACTGCGTCGCCGCCACCGCGACGTCCTGCGCTTCACCAACCTCGACCTCCTGGACCAGGTGGCCCCCCGCCGGCCGGGCTGGTGGCGCCACATCCCGGCGGTGGCGCTGATCCTCGCCATGGCGGTTCTGTCCGTGGCGCTCGCCGGGCCGCAGGCGGAGGCGAAGGTGCCGCGCAACCGGGCCACGGTCGTCCTGGTGATCGACGTGTCGCTGTCGATGAAGGCCACCGACGTCGCCCCCACGCGCCTGGCCGCCGCCCAGGCCGCGGCGAAGGACTTCGCCGACCAGCTCACCCCGGGGGTGAACCTCGGGCTCGTGTCGTTCGCGGGCACCGCGGCGGTGCTCGTCTCGCCGACCACCGACCGGGATTCGGTCAAGCGCGCCGTGGACGGGCTTCGCCTGTCCGAGGCCACGGCCACCGGCGAGGCGATCTTCGCCGCCCTGCAGTCGATCGAGACGTTCTCCACCGCGGTCGCGGCGGCATCGGCCGACGGACCGCCCCCCGCCCGGATCGTCCTGATGACCGACGGCAAGCAGACCGTCCCGGGCCCGGACGGCGAGAACGAGTCACGCGGTGCGTTCACCGCGGCCCGCGAGGCCGCGGACGCCGACATCCCCGTCTCGACGATCTCCTTCGGCACGGACTACGGATCGATCGAGATCGACGGCGAACCTGTGCCGGTACCCGCGGACGACACGTCGATGCGGGTCATCGCGCAGCTGTCGGGCGGCCAGTTCTTCGCGGCGGCGTCGGCGGCGGAGCTGCGGCAGGTCTACGCCGAGCTGGGCGAGCAGATCGGGTACGAGACGCGCCGCGTCGACACGAGCAGGCCGTGGCTCGCCGGGGGAGTGCTGCTGCTGTTGGCCGGGGTCGGCAGCGGGTTGGCGTTGGGGCGGCGCCTGCCCTGACGCCGGGGTGGCGCCTGCTCTACCGCCGGGGCGGCGCCTGCCCTGGTACCGGGGCGGACCGCCCGGCGTTGCGGCGGCCGTTCGGAGGTCGCGTGCCGCCGTCGGCCCGTTGCGGCCGTTGCGGCCGACCCGGTTGCGGCCGGCGCGTCGCCGCGCCAGCGCTCGGGAGGGCCGCGAGCGGGAAGTGCGCACCCGTGCCGTCCTGTGCCGCCGCCTGTGCCGCCGCCGATGAGTCCGCCGCCGCCTCGCAGGGATCGGGCGCGCCTCGCAGGGCCTGCAGCCTCTGCGGGGCGTGTGCGGGGTCTGTGGGGTAGGTGCGTGGCTCTGCGACGAGCGCCGAGTGCCGTCCGGTGTTGCCCGCTTCGCAGGGATCGGGCGCGCCTCGCAAACCCTGCAGCCCGTGCGCGGAGTGTGTAGCGCCTGCGCGGTCGCTCGCGCGGCTGGTTGCCGCCGTACGGGCCCGGCGGAAGCCGGCCGGCCGACGGCCGCCGCCGCCGATCAGGGTCCGGGCTCGGACCGGGCCGCCGCGATCACCCGGGTGAGCGCGGCGTGCAGGCCCTCCAGCTCGGCCAGCTCCATCCCGAGCCGCGCGATGATCGCCGGTGGGACCTGCTCGGCCTGTGCCCGCAGCGCGCGCCCCGCCTCGGTGAGCTCGACGGCGAGGACCCGCTCGTCGGCCCGGTCGCGGCCGCGGACCACCATCCCGCCCGCCTCCAGCCGCTTCAGCAGCGGCGAGAGGGTGCCGGGATCCAGCGCCAGAGCGGCGCTGAGATCCTTCACCGACCGTGGCGACCGCTCCCAGAGGGCGAGCATGACCAGGTACTGCGGATGGGTGAGACCCATCGGATCGAGCAGCGGCCGGTAGAGCCCGATGACCGTCCGGGACGCGACGGCCAGCGCGAAGCACACCTGGCGGTCGAGCGCGAGCAGGTCGGGTTCGTCACTCCGGGTCTCGATGGACACGGACCCAGCGTACGCTGAGCGTGGCAACGATTGGTACACAAATCATTGGGGTGACAACGTGAAGGCTTCGGTGATCCAGGACCGTCCGGAACTGCACCCGGCACCCGGCCGTCCGCCCGCACCCGGCCCGCTGCGCTGGCTGCTCTATGCGTACGGAGCCGCGCTCCCGCCGCGCTACCGGGACTGGGTGCTGCACGACCTCACCACCCGCACCTGGATGGCCCGCCAGCTCGCCCGCGGGCTCGTGCAGGTGACGCCCGCAGCCTGCCTCGTGGTACTGCTCGTGCCGGGTCCCCTGTGGGTGCGGGCGATGGCGGTGGTGGGTGGCGTGCTCATCGGGATGATCTACGGCGCCGCGTACGTCTACGAGACCACCGAGCATCGGGCGCTCAAGGCGGGCTTCCCGCGCGGGACCCTGCAGTCCGTCCGCGACGCCGCACACGCGCAGGAGCGGGCCGCGGCCGCGCAGCGTTACGCGCTGCGCCACCGCACCCCGCGGTAGGCGCGATCGCACCCATGCGCCCCCTCCGGCCCCGTACGGGCATGGGGGCGCGCGTCCCCCACACGCGGCCGCGCCGCGGCCCCTCCGGCCTGGCACGAGGTGTCGGGCGGGCGTCCCCCCAGGCGCGCCGCGCCACGGGGGACGGCACCGCCGCCGCTCACCCCTGCTCGGGCGCTCCGGTGTAGAACGCCGTGGTGCGCGCCCCGGCCGCGCGGGCCGCCGCCGGGTCCGTCCCGGCCTCGACGCTCACCGTCTCCCAGGCCTCGCTGCTCGCCGTGGCGAACGCGATGCCCGCGGGCGAGATCGCCCATTCCTGCCCCTCGGCGGCCGCGGACTCGCCGGTGGCGAGGTGCGTCGCGAGGCCCAGGAAGGCGAGGTCCCAGCCCACGCCGGTGGCGCCGGGGCCGAACTGCGTCCAGAACTCGTCGGGGACGTGAGCGACGTGCTCCAGCGTCAGGCGCGTGCCGTCGGCGACCGGTTCGAGGGCGACCTCGATCCAGCTCACCTGACCGCCGAACTCCCAGGTGGCGGCGAAGCCCTTCGGCGGGTCGCAGCGCTCGACGACGCCGGACGCGTTGCCCTCCACCTGGTAGCGCCCGCCGAGGCGCAGCTCGCCCGTCACCGGCGCGAACCAGCGGGGGAGCCGTTCGGGATTGGTGCAGGCGTCCCACACGTCGTCGAGGTCGGACGGGTAGACCTGCGAGATCGTCTGGACGCGGGCCTCGCCGGCCTCGAGCGTGCGCGAGCCGAGGCTGCGGCGCACCGCGCTGATCTGGTGAGTGGCGTCGATCATGCGGACGGGATCCTTCCGGGGTCGGGGGAGAGGCGGCGCGCGCGCCTGCCGCGGGCCAGTTCGGTGCCCAGCGCGTCCAGCTTCGGTGCCCAGAACCGCCGGAACCCGTCGAGCCAGGCGTCGACCTCCCGCAGCGGCTCGGGCGCCACCGCGTAGAGCCGCCGCGCGCCCTCGGGCCGGACGGTGACGAACCCGTGCTCGCGCAGCACCCGCAGATGCTGGGACACGGCGGGCTGGGTGATACCGAACTCGTCCCCGACGCGGGTGGCGACGGCGCCGGCCGGCTGCTCCCCCCCGGCGAGCAGCTCCAGGATCCGCCGGCGCACGGGGTCGCCGAGGACGTCGAACGCGTGCACCGAGCCACAGTAGAAGGCGCGACTTATATAAGTCAACACGAAAACGGCGGCGGTCCCGGGAAGGGACCACCGCCGCCGGGCCGCAGGGTCGTCAGGTCGTCGCCGCGCCGACCTCGACCGTGCAGCCCCAGTAGCCGTTGCCGGACAGGAAGCCGCCGTCGTAGCCGTGGTCCTTGCACCACCTGTCGGGATCGGTGCGCTTGATCGGCGCGAAGTAGTCGGTCCGCCAGGTCCGGCCGCTGCTGGCGTCGGTCGTGTACTTCGACTTCGGCACGGTCGCGAACGCGGAGGCCGGCAGGGCCACCCCGACGCCGAGCGCGCCGACGGTGAGGACGAGGGTGACGAGTGCCTTGCGCATGAGCTACCTCCCGGGTCCGTGGCCCCGCTGCCGGAGCCGTCGCGCCGTCCACGGATGTGAGCCCGTGCCGGTTCAGGTCGGTGCCCGGGAGCGACGCACTAGGGTCTGCGGCGTGGGACGCAGCGTCTTGGTGACCGGAGGCAACCGGGGGATCGGGCTGGCGATCGCGACGGCATTCGCCGCGCTGGGCGACCAGGTGGCGGTGACACATCGAGGGCCGGTGGACGACCTGCCGGGCGAGCTGCTGCCCGTGCGCTGCGACGTGACGGACGCCGAGCAGGTCGACGCCGCGTTCTCCGAGGTCGAGGACAAGCACGGCCCGGTGCAGGTGCTCGTCTCCAACGCCGGCATCACCGACGACGGGCTGCTCATGCGGATGAGCGAGGAGTCGTTCACGAAGGTCGTCGACGCGAACCTCACCGCCGCGTACCGCGTGGCCAAGCGCGCCACCCGCGGAATGCTCAAGGCGCGCGGCGGACGCATGGTGTTCGTCTCGTCCGTGGTGGGTCTGCTCGGCTCGGCGGGCCAGGTCAACTACGCGGCGTCCAAGGCGGGCCTCGTCGGCCTCGCCCGCTCCATCGCCCGCGAGCTGGGCTCGCGCGGCATCACGGCGAACGTCGTCGCCCCCGGCTTCGTCGACACCGACATGACCCGCGCCCTGCCCGACGCCCGCCGGGCCGAGATCCTCACCCAGGTGCCCCTGGGTCGCTACGCCGCGCCCGAGGAGATCGCCGCGGCCGTCACCTGGCTCGGCTCGGACGCCGCGGGCTACGTCACCGGGGCCGTGATCCCGGTCGACGGCGGCCTCGGCATGGGTCACTGACGCCCGCCTCCCCACCACCTGCGAAAGGGATCCGATGGGTCTGCTCGACGGCAAGCGCCTGCTCGTCACCGGTGTGATCACCGACGCCTCGCTCGCCTTCCACACCGCGAAGATCGCCCAGGAGCAGGGTGCGGAGGTCGTGCTCACCGGCTTCGGCCGGATGCGCCTGGTGGAGCGGATCGCGCAGCGCCTGCCGAAGCCCGCGCCGGTGGTGGAGCTGGACGTCGCGAACCAGGAGCAGCTGGACACCCTCGCCGAGCGCGTGTCCCCGCACCTGGGGGAGGACCCGAAGCTGGATGGCGTGCTGCACTCCATCGGCTTCGCACCCGCGAGCTGTCTCGGCGAGGGCGCCTTCCTCAACGCGCCGTGGGAGGACGTCGCGCAGACGATCCAGGTGAGCGCCTACTCGTTCAAGTCCCTCGCGGTGGCGTGCCTGCCGCTGCTCGGGCCGGGGGCCTCGATCGTCGGCATGGACTTCGACAACCGCCAGGCCTGGCCCGCCTACGACTGGATGGGCGTCGCGAAGTCCTCGCTCGAGTCCGTGTGCCGGTATCTGGCGCGCGATCTCGGGCCGAAGGGCATCCGCGTGAACGTCGTCGCGGCCGGCCCGGTGCGCACGATGGCCGCGAAGTCCATCCCCGGCTTCGCCGCGTTCGAGGACGCCTGGGACGGGCGTGCCCCGCTGGGCTGGGACGTCAACGACCCGGTGCCGGTCGCCAAGACGGTGTGCGCGGTGCTCTCGGACTGGCTGCCCACCACCACCGGCTCGATGGTGTGGGCGGACGGCGGGTTCCACGCCGTGGGCGTCGCCACCCCGTGACGTACGACGCCCTGCTGGTCCTGTCCTTCGGCGGGCCCGAGGGGCCGGGCGACGTGCGCCCGTTCCTGGAGAACGTCACCCGCGGCCGGGGGGTGCCCCCCGAGCGGCTCGACGCCGTCGAGGAGCACTACCGCCACTTCGGTGGCGTGTCCCCGCTCGGCGCCCGCAACCGCGAGCTGGTCGCAGCCGTGCGCGAGCGGCTCGACCTGCCCGTGTACCTGGGCAACCGCAACTGGCACCCGATGGTCGAGGACACCGTCGCGCGGATGGCCCGGGACGGCGTACGCCGCGCGCTGGTGTTCGCCACCAGTGCCTACGGCGGCTACTCGGCCTGCCGCCAGTACCACGAGGACATCGCCCGGGCCCGGGCCGTGGTGGGCGAGGGCGCCCCGCATCTGGTGAAGCTGCGCCACTTCTTCGACCATCCCCTCTTCGTGGCCGCGAACGCGGCCGCGGTACGCGCAGCCCGCGCGACGCTGCCCGCCGAGCTGCGCGAGCACGCCCGGCTGGTCTGCACCGCCCACTCCGTGCCGTCGGCTGCCGATGCGCGCTCCGGCCTCCCGGGGGAGGGCGGGCACCGCTACTCGCGACAGGTCGCGGCGGCGGCCGCACTCGTCGCGGCGGAGGTCGGGGTGAGCGGGCACGACGTGGTCTGGCAGTCCCGCTCCGGTCCGCCACAGGTCCCGTGGCTGGAGCCGGACGTCGTCGACCACCTCGACACGCTCCACGCGCGGGGGGTCCCGGCGGTCGTCGTGGCCCCGGTCGGCTTCGTGTCCGACCACGTCGAGGTGGTGTGGGACCTCGACACGGAGGCCCGCGAGCAGGCGGAGAAGCTCGGCATGGGGTTCGCGCGCGCCGCGACCGCGGGCCCGGACTCGCGGTTCGCCGAGCTGGTCGTCGAGCTCGTCGACGAGCAGCGGTACGGCGTGCCCCCGCGCGCGCTCGGGGGAGCGCCGAGCGCGGGATCCGGCGTCGACGGCACGGCATGCTCGCCGGACTGCTGCCGTTCGGCGCAGCCCGCAGGCCGTCCGACGCCTTAGTCCCGGATGGACAGGGGCACCTGATCTACCGTGTGGGCACGTTCCCCTGAAAGGCACCGAGGTGTCGGAATCCGAGCTGCACGACGTGGTGCACCCGATTCGCCCCAGTGGGCGGTCGGCCGCTGCCGATCTTCTGCGTGCCGTGGACCAGCTGCCGGACGCGATCTTCGTGCACACCGGCCCGGAGCACCTGCTCACGGCGGTGAACCGGTGGGGGAGGGCTGTCGCAGGCCCGGTCGACCCGCTCGGCAGCCCCGCCCGCTCCGTCTACCCCCCGGAGGTCGCGGACGACCTCGTCGGGCTGCTCGACGACGTCTACGAGTCGGGGGAGCCCGCATCGGGCCGGCAGTGGCGCTTCGCCGTCGCGGAGGACGGCGGTCGGATCGAGGAGCGCCACGTCGACCTCGTCGCCGCCCCCACGCGCGACGAGTTCGGCGAGATCGCCGGGGTCGTCGTCCGCCTCGTGGACGTCGCCCCGGTGCCGCCGGACCGCCGCGAGCAGCAGCCGGAGGCCGTGGAGCAGCAGCCCCGCGCCGCGGCCTCGCAGGAGCTCGTTCTGCGACTGCAGCAGACACTGCTCGCCCCGGGCCTGCCGGTCGTGCCCGGCGTGCGCACCGCTGCCCGCTACCTCGTCACCCGGTCGGAGATCGGCGCAGGCGGGGACTGGTTCGACGGGATCGCGCTCGACGGCTCGTTCGCCGCGGTGGTGGGCGACGTCGTCGGGGCAGGTGCCGACGCGGCGGCCGTCATGGGCCAGTTGCGGGCGGTGCTCGGCGAGCTCCTGCACGACGCGGGCCCCACCCCCGATCTCGCCCGCGTCCTGGCCCGGCTGGACCGGGCGGCCGCGCGGCTGCCCGGGGCGCGCGGCGCCACGGTCTGCATCGCGGTGCTCGACCCGGCCGACGGCAGGCTGCGCTACGCCTGCGCCGGGCACCCGCCGCCGCTGGTGGTGTCCCCGGACGGCGGCACCCGCTTCCTCGCGCTCCCCGGCGGGGGGCCCCTGGGCGTACCCGGCCCGCCCGCCGTCGTCGGCCACGCCACACTCGCCCCGGGAGAGCTGCTCGTCTGCTTCTCCGACGGCCTCGTCGAGCGCCCCGGACAGGATCTGGCACTGGCGACGGCCGAGCTCGTCTCGGTCGCGTCCGGCGTCGTGCGGTTCGCGGCGCGGGGGTCCGAGGATCTCGCCGAGCAGCTCGCGGGGCGGATCGTCGAGCACATGACGCGCGACGGCCACGACGACGACGTCACGCTGCTCGTGGTGCGCCGCACCGGGGAGTTCCCGCCCCAGCTCGACATCGACGTCGCCGCCGAGCCGGAGCAGCTGGCCACGGTCCGGCGGCGGCTGCAGGAGTGGCTGGGCGGCGTCGGTGCGGGTCGGGCCCAGTCCACCGCGGTGGAGATCGCGGTGCTGGAGGCCGTGTCGAACGCGATGCAGCACGCCTACCCCGAGGCGGCCGGTGGGCGGGTCCGCGTCGAGGGCGGTCTGGACGGGTCCGGCCGGCTCAGCCTCACCGTCTCCGACGACGGTCGCTGGTGCGCCCCCGGTCCCGACCCCCAGGGCCGCGGGCGTGGTCTCGCCATGATCCGGGCCTGCGTGGACGAGGTGGAGATCGAGCGAAACGCGACGGGCACGTCCGTGCTGCTGGACCACGCGCTGCGCACCGTACCCGTGGTCGGCGGGGAGCCGTCGCTGCGCATGGCCCGCCGGTCGGGACGCGGTGAGGGCAGGATCGTGGTGACCCACGGGACGGAGCCCCGGATCACCATCACCGGGCCGATCGACATCACCACTACCCCGGCGTTGCGTCGGGAGCTGCGGGAGGCCTCCCGGGGAGGCAGCCTGCCGCTCACGGTGGACCTGAGCGGCGTCACCCATCTCGCGAGCGCGGGGGTGGAACTGCTCTACACGTTCGTCGAGGAGATGCAGGTCGAGGCCCGCCGCGTCGAGCTGGTCGCGCCGTCGGGTTCACCCGCGGGGTACGCCCTCGAACTCACCGGTCTGGACCGGTTGGTCAGGACGTAACCGCACCGGCCACCGGGCGGCGCCGCACCGGTCAGACCATCGGGCTCGTCGCGAGCACCCGCACCGCCTCCGCGACCGCCGCCCGCCGCGCACCCCGGACGGCCGCGTCGATCGGGCGCAGGGCATCCCGCCGCGCCGTGGCCGCCGAGGCGGAAAGCGCACCGCCCGGCTCGTCGCCGGAGGCGGCGGCGAGGATCGCCGCCACCTCGTCCGCGTGTTGGAGCACGCGCAGCACCCGTCCCGGCATCCCCGCGGGCCACAACGACTTCGGGCGTGCCCGCAGCGCCGCGGCGATCTCCTCGCGCACCCCCGGACGGTGGCGTGCGACGCCCAGAGCGGTGAGCACGGACGCGGAGCGGCGCACCTGGTCGCGCAGGTCCGTCTCGGCCTGGGCCAGGGCCACGTACTCGGCGGGCGGGCCCGGGTCGGTGACCGGGTAGACCGTCCACCGCAACACGCCGTCGGCGACGGTCGTGGGCACGACGCCGATCCCGGCGTCCACGAACAGCACGCCCTCGCCTGCGGCCGTCGCCTCCCGGCTGAACATCCCGGGGCCGGGCAGCCCCCGCACGTCGCCGGGAGCGGGCAGCACCAGGCGGGCCGCCGATCCGCTGCCGCCGAGACGTCGAAGCCCGGCCAGCAGGAACATCATCGAGCCGACCGGCTCGCCGGGTGCCGGCAGCGCGGTGAGGGCGCCGGTGTCGGTGTCGACGGCCTGGACGTCGTGCGCCGCGGCCCAGGGAGCGAGCGCGTCGAGCACGTCGTCCGGGGCAGCAGCGCCGGCGAGCCAGGCCGAGGCCCAGACGGTGAGCGTCGCGGAGGGGCAGGACACGGCGCCAGGCTATCCAGCGCGCCGCGCGGTGGCACCCCGGCCGTGCGGGTGAACGCGTACCCGGCCGGGCGTGCCCGATCGGACGGTGCGTGAACGCAATGCGGTGTCCGGCCGTTGTCCGGCTGGGTCGGGCTGGGTCGGGGCCGAGAGTGGGCCACGGCCGCGTGTCGCTGCGGTCGGTGATCTATCCGGACCGGTACAACCGTGCGATGCCGCGCACGCACGACTACCGCGCCGCCTTCCGGGGCGACGGCACGGTCGTCCGCCGCCGCCGTGAGATCCCGCAGGTGGTGGCCGAGGTCGGGATGGTCGTCGAGGACGCGGCCGGTGGGTTCTGCGGCGCGGTGACCGACATCAACCACCGCGAGGTCGTCCTCGAGGACCGCAACGGGCGCAGGCGGCTGTTCCCCCTGCAGCCCGCGGCGTTCCTCGTCGAGGGGGTGCCGTCCACCCTGCTGCCCCCGCCCCCGAGCCCGGCATCCGCGCGTCCCGCGCTCTCGGCGTCGGGCTCGGTGCGCGTGCACAACCTGCGGGCACGCACCGCACAGGCGTCGCGGATCTGGGTGGAGGGCCTGCACGACGCGGAGCTCGTCGAACGGGTGTGGGGCCACGACCTACGCGTCGAGGGTGTGGTCGTCGAACCGATGCACGGCATGGACGACCTGGCCACCGCCGTCGCCGACTTCGCACCGGGACCCGGGCGGCGCCTCGGCATCCTGGTCGACCATCTCGTGGCCGGGTCGAAGGAGTCGCGGGCCGCCGCCGCGGTCGCCCGGGCGGACGTGCTCGTCACCGGGCATCCCTTCGTCGACGTGTGGGCCGCGGTGAAGCCCGGCGTCGTCGGGATCCGGGCGTGGCCCGACGTACCGCGCGGCACCGACTGGAAGACGGGCGTGTGCGCGGCGCTCGGCTGGGGTGAGCCTGCCGACGGTGCGCGCCGCGTGCTGGGTGCCGTCCGCGATTTCCGCGATCTCGAATCACCGCTGATCGGCGCCGTCGAGCAACTGATCGATTTCGTGACGGAGCAGCCCTGATCTCTGGCAGGATCGTGTCATGACGGCCGCTGTGATCTGGCTCATCCTGGGCCTGGTGCTGGTCTCCGCCGAGGTGCTCTCGGGCGAGTTCGTGTTGCTGATGCTCGGTGGGGGTGCGTTCGTCGCCGCGGTCGCGTCCCTGCTCGGGCTGCCGGTACTCGGCAGCGCGATCGTCTTCGGTGTGGCGTCGGTGCTCCTGCTGTTCGCCGTGCGCCCGTCGCTGCGGCGCCGGCTGGACCGCGGGATGTCGTCGCACACGATGAACGCCCGCGCACTTGTCGGCGGTTCGGCCGTCGTGGTGGCGCGGGTCGACGGCCACGGCGGGCGTGTGAAGATCGGCGGCGACGTCTGGTCGGCGAAGGCGCTCGACGGGCGCGAGATCGAACCGGGCGCGCAGGTCACGGTCGTGAACATCGAGGGCGCGACCGCGATGGTCGTGTCGAAGGACTGAGTTCCCGGGGGGATCCGGGGGAGGAAGGAGAAGCCGGTGGACGCCGTGCTGCTCACGGTGGTCGGGCTGATCGTCCTGTTCGTCGTCGTGTCCGTGGTGAAGGCGGTGCAGATCATCCCGCAGGCGACGGCCGCGGTGATCGAACGCCTCGGCCGCTACAAGGACACCGCAGATCCGGGCCTGGTCTTCCTGGTGCCGTTCATCGACCGCGTGCGCGAGCGGATCGACCTGCGTGAGCAGGTCGTCTCGTTCCCGCCGCAGCCGGTGATCACCCAGGACAACCTGACGGTCAACATCGACACCGTCGTCTACTACCAGGTCACCGACCCCAAGGCCGCGGTCTACGAGATCTCCGACTACATCACCGGTGTCGAGCAGATCACGACCACCACGCTGCGCAACGTCGTCGGCGGGATGAGTCTGGAGGGCACCCTCACCTCCCGCGACGAGATCAACACCGTGCTGCGCGGCGAGCTGGACGAGGCAACGGGCCGCTGGGGGATCCGCGTGGCCCGCGTGGAGATCAAGGCCATCGACCCGCCGCCGTCGATCCAGGAGTCGATGGAGCGGCAGATGAAGGCGGACCGCGAGAAGCGGGCCATGATCCTCACGGCCGAGGGTCAGCGGGAGTCGGCCATCCGGTCCGCGGAGGGCCAGAAGCAGTCCCAGATCCTCACCGCGGAGGGCGCCAAGCAGGCCGCGATCCTCAGCGCCGAGGCCGAGCGCGAGTCGCGGATCCTGCGCGCGCAGGGTGATCGCGCTGCACGGGCGCTGCAGGCGCAGGGCCAGGCCAAGGCGATCGAGACGGTGTTCGCGGCGATCAAGGCGGGCAAGCCGACGCCGGAGCTGCTCGCCTACCAGTACCTGCAGACGCTGCCGCAGATGGCGCAGGGTGAGGCCAACAAGGTGTGGCTGGTGCCCAGCGACTTCGGCAAGGCGCTGGAGGGCTTCACGCGGATGCTCGGCGCCCCCGGCGAGGACGGCGTGTTCCGCTACCAGCCCAGCCCGTCGGACGGCGCGGACGCGAAGCCGGACTACAACGACGAGACGATCAAGAACTGGTTCGACACGGCTCCGGACCCGGCCACCGCCCGTGCGGTGCGGGAGGCGGAGGCGCAGGCCCGCCAGGAGCTGCCGCCCATCGGGGCGTCCGTCCCGGCGCTCGCGGGATCGCTGAACGGTCCTGCGCACGGGATCGGGGCGAGCGCGCCGGTGCACGGGCTGCCCGCGGGCGGTCCGGGCGCGCCCGTTCCTCCCGTAGCGCCGCCCGCTGCTCCGCCCGCACCGCCGGCCCCGCCCGCACCGCCGGCTGCTCCGTCGGCGCCGTCGATGCCGGTGGACCCGGAGAGCGCGCTGCCGACCCCGCCGCGGGGGAACCCGGTCACGCCGCCGGACCCGCAGCCGTAGCCGGGGGCGGCCCGGCCCGCCCGAACACGACCCGGTGAGCGAACGGCCCGTACGGGAAGACCCATCTTCCGTACGGGCCGTTCGCTCGGGTGGAACGGGGCGCCGGGTCTCAGGCCAGTGTGAAGCCGAACGGCAGCTCGAGGCGGTGCCTCGCGAGCAGGTCCGGGTCCGCGAGCAGCGTGCGGGTGGGCCCGTCGGCCACCACCACACCCTCGTCGAGGATCACGCTGCGCGGGCACAGCTGCAGCGCGTACGGCAGGTCGTGGGTGACCATCAGCATGGTGCGGTCCAGGTCGAGCAGCACCTCCGCCAGCTCGCGGCGGGCCACGGGGTCGAGGTTGGACGACGGCTCGTCCAGCACGAGGATCTCCGGTTCGCACGCGAGCACGGTGGCCAGGGCGACGCGTCGCCGCTGGCCGCCGGACAGGTGCAGCGGGGAGCGGTCCGCGAACCCGCCCATGCCGACCCGGTCGAGCGCGGTGGTCACGCGGTCCTCGAGCTCGCGACCACGCACGCCGAAGTTGGCGGGCCCGAACGCGACGTCCTCCCGCACGGTCGGCATGAACAGCTGGTCGTCGGGATCCTGGAAGACGATGCCGACCCGGCGGCGGATCTCCGCGAGGTTCTCCTTCGCGACCGGCAGCCCACCGACGCGGACGCTGCCGTGACCGCCGGTGAGGATGCCGTTGAGGTGCAGGACGAGCGTCGTCTTGCCCGCACCGTTGGGGCCAAGCAGCGCCACCCGATCGCCGCGCTCGATGCGCAGGTCGACGCCGTAGAGGGCCTGGTAGCCGTCCGGGTAGGCGAACGCGAGCCGCGCGACGTCCAGCGACGGCGGAACGGCCGTCCGATCCGCCGACGCCGCCGCGGACAGGGGCTGCACCACAGGCTCCTCCTCGTTCAGGTCGTGTCGCTCAGGTCATGACCCAGCCGGTGACGGCCAGCGCCGCGGCGACGGCGACCGGTGCGAGCCCGACGAGCCAGTCCCGCGGGGTCGTGGTGGCGGTGTCGAGCGGCGGCATCGATCCCCTCCAGCCACGCGAGAGCATCGCGAGATGCACCCGCTCACCGCGCTCGTACGAGCGGACGAACAGGCTCCCGATGCCTCGCGCCGTGGCCCCCGCCTGCCAGAGGAACCGCGGGTCGTGGCCGCGGGAGATCCGGGCCAGTCGCATCCGCCGGGCCTCGCCCGCGATGACGTCGACGTAGCGCAGCATGAGCGTGGCGATCGTGACCACGAGGTCCGGGGCGCGCAGCCGCTGGATGCCCAGCAGCAGGTCGCGCAGGGGAGTGGTGGCGGCGAGAGTGATCGACGTGAGCACTCCCAGCGTCCCCTTGACGAGGATGTTCCACGCGGCGAGCAGGCCGTGCTCGGAGAGCGTGAGCCCCAGCCACTCGACGGTGGGCCCGCCCTCGGCGAACGGCAGCAGCACCGCCAGCACCACGAACGGCACCTCGATCAACGCACGACGGGCGATCCACCCCGGCGGTATCCGCGCGATCGCCCACACCGCAGCAAGAACCAGCAGATAGCCGCCGAAGACCGCGAACGCCTCGCGCGGGGTGGCGACCACGCACACCACGACCAGGAACGCCGCGACGATCTTGACCTCGGCCGGCAGCCGGTGGACGGGCGACGTTCCCGGGCGGTACAGCGGATGTGCGTGCCCCGCACCCACGGCTAGCTGTTCGGAGTACGGCGCCGCAGCAGCCAGAACAGCCCGCCGCCGAGGACCACGCAGACGAGGACCCCGACGATGCCGGCCGCGCCGACGGTGCCGTCCCCGCCACCGACCGCATAGTCTGCCAACGGGCTGTCGCCCAGAGGGTGGTCCGCGGCGTTCTGGGCGATGCAGGTGCCGGCCTCGGGCTCGCCGTCGGCATTCAGCACGCACCCGTGCAGCGTCACGCTGTCCAGCCCGTCCGGGGAGCTGCTCGCGAAGTAGGACAGGCCACCCGCGATGAGCAGGGTGACGATCAGGAACCCGACATAGAACCGGGTGCCCTTGGCGGTGGTGGACGTGGTCACGACGCGCTCCCCTCGGTGACCCCGTCGTCACGCACCTGCAGGGCCGGGGCAGATCCCCGCAGGAGGTAGACCAGATCCGGCCGGATGGACGCCACCGCCCCGACGGTGGCGGCCGTGATCACGCCCTCGCCGATGCCGATGAGCACGTGGAAGCCGACCATCAGGGTGAAGACCGTGCCCAGCGAAGCGCCGCCCGCGCCGCCGAGCGCGTACTCGACGACGAACCCGAGCGATGCGGCGACCGTGCCGATGAGCGCCGCCACGAAGGCGGTGGCGAGCAGGCCGCCACGGCTGCGCACGGCGAAGCCGCGCAGCACCAGCGCCACCCCGTACCCGACGAACACGCTGATGATCGCCATGTTCACGATGTTCGCGCCGAGTGCGGTGAGGCCGCCGTCGGCGAACAGCAGTGCCTGGACGGCGAGCACGATCGAGATGCAGATCATGCCCACCCAGGGCCCGACCAGGATCGCGACCAGGGCACCGCCGAGCAGGTGTCCACTCGCCCCGGGAAGGATCGGAAAGTTGATCATCTGAACCGCGAACACGAACGCAGTGACGAGACCTGCCATCGGGGCCGTTCGATCGTCGAGATCGGAGCGCGCACGCACCACCGCGAGCGCGAGCATGACGATCGCGATCAGGCCGCACGCCGCGGCCACCGGACCGTTGATCAGTCCATCGCTCATGTGCATGGCGAGGATCGCGTCCACTGCGGGCTCCCTCGTGGTCAGGAACGGGTCGCCTCAGGCTAGTCGCGCCCTATGAGCAATCGCCAGACTTTTGCCACAAATTTGCCGGTGGCGAGGCGTAGCGTGACAGGCGTGCTCGTAGCGACCCCGGTCCCGGACCTGCCTGCCACCCTCGGCGCCCTGCGCGCCACCGGCCACGAATCCCGGCCGGTGAAGGACGAGATCCGCGCCAACCTGCTCGCCGCGCTGCGCGCCGGTGCCGATCCCTGGCCCGGCATCGTCGGGTTCGAATCCACGGTGCTGCCGCAGCTGGAGCGGGCCCTCATCGCAGGCCACGACGTCGTCCTGCTCGGGGAGCGCGGCCAGGGCAAGACGCGACTGCTGCGCTCGCTCGTCGCGCTGCTCGACGAGTGGACGCCCGTCATCGCGGGTTCGGAGCTCGGCGAGCACCCGTACGAACCCATCACGCCCGCGTCCCGGCGGCGCGCCGCCGAGCTGGGCGACCAGCTGCCCGTGGCCTGGCGCCACCGCGATGAGCGCTACACCGAGAAGCTCGCCACCCCGGACACGGCGGTCGCGGACCTCATCGGCGACGTCGATCCCGTCAAGGTCGCCGAGGGCCGCTCCCTGGGCGACCCCGAGACCATCCACTACGGCCTCGTGCCCCGTGCCCACCGCGGCATCGTCGCGATCAACGAGCTGCCCGACCTCGCCGAGCGCATCCAGGTGGCCCTGCTCAACGTCATGGAGGAGCGCGACATCCAGGTCCGCGGCTACACGCTGCGCCTGCCCCTGGACGTCCTGCTCGTCGCGAGCGCGAACCCCGAGGACTACACCAACCGCGGGCGGATCATCACCCCGCTCAAGGACCGCTTCGGTGCCGAGGTCCGCACGCACTACCCGCTGGAGCTGGGCGACGAGGTGGCGCTCGTCCGCCAGGAGGCGCGGCTGCGCGCGGACGTCCCGGCGCACCTCGTGGAGGTGGTCGCCCGGTTCACCCGCGCGCTGCGCGAGTCCAGCGCGATCGACCAGGGCTCCGGGGTGTCGGCGCGCTTCGCCGTCGCCGCCGCCGAGACGGTGGCGGCCTCCGCGCTGCGGCGGACCGCGCTCACCGGTGAGGAGGGGGCCACGGCCCGCCCCGTCGACCTGGACGCCGTCCCCGACGTCCTGCGCGGCAAGCTGGAGTTCGCCTCCGGCGAGGAGGGCCGCGAGTCCGAGCATCTCGAGCACCTGCTGCGCCGCGCCACCGCCGACACGGCGCGGGCCCGGCTGCGGGGGCTCGATCTCACCCCGCTCGCCGAGGCGGTCTCCGAGTCGCCGGTGCGTACCGGGGAGCGGGTCCCGGCGGCCGAGGTCGTGGGTGCGCTGCCGCAGGTGCCGGTGCTCACCGAGATCGCGCGGCGGCTGGGCGCCGCGGGCACCGAGGACCCCGGTCCGATGGCGTCCGCGGCCGAGCTGGCGCTGGAGCTGCTGTTCCTCACCCGCCGGCTGGCGAAGGACACCGCGGACGACGACAGCGTCAGCTACGGCTGACATTCCGGGGCCAGCTGATCGGTCAACGGGGCCAGGCTGACAGCACGTCCTCTGCTCCGTAGCTCGACGCGACGCCCGCCATCGGCCCGCCGAGCCGCGAGACCGCCACGAGTGGGGTGTCCCGTCGGCGCCGGGTAGCCGGTCGCGGGCCACGATGAGCTCGGCGAGGTCGCGCGGGTCGAAGGGCTGGTCCTCGTGCCATGTCGCGACGTCAAGCCGCGCAACGTGCTGGTGACCGGCCGGGGCGGTCGAGACGACGCGTATCTGATCGACTTCGGCATCGCCCGTGCCGTGGACGCCACGACGTTCTCCCGGTCGGTCATCGGGCCGCACGCCTACATGGCGCCCGAGCAGTTCGAGGGTGTGGCCGACCATCGCAGCGACGTCTACGCGCTGGGCTGCGTGCTCTACCAGACGCTGACGGGGCGGCCGCCGTTCGAGCGCACGACGTTTCCGCAGTACATGCACGCCCACATCAGCGCCGCGCCGCCCTGGCCCAGCGCGGAGCGTCCCTGCGGCCGGGCGCGAGAACGGTGCCGCCACCGGCTCCGAGGGTCGTGGCGCCCCCGACGCTGCCGGCCCGTCCGGAGCCGCCGTCGACGCCGCCCGAACCGCTGCCGCCGCCCCACCGGTGTCGCCGCCCCCTGTCCCGCGCACCGGGTCGAACGGGGCGCCGGAGGTCGCCGTCGTGCAGGTGCGGGGGTTGGTCGGCTCGCCTGCGCCGCCGGATAGCCCGATCGTGCGAGCGCCCGCCGGCAGGCTGCAAGGTCGCCGCGTCCGCCGGTGGTGCCCGGGGCCGGGCCGTCCGCGATACCGGCAGGTCGGCGGCGACCAGACGGTGCGGGTGTGGGACCTGGCCACCGGCGCCCCGGTCGGGCAGCCGTTCACCGGCCACACCAGCGGCGTGTCGTCGGTGGCGGTGGGGCAGCTCGACGGCCACCCGGTCGCCGTCTCCGGCAGCCAAGACGGGGTCCGCACCTGAGACCTCGCTACCCGCGCCAGCACATGATCCACTGACCGCTGGGCGCGCAAGGCTTGGACATCACCCGCCGTACTGGCCGAGTAGCAAACGGTCGCCGCCATGCCGGGGTCGGCGAGCGGTCAGCGCGCAGTCCCTGGCGTCGAGCCGCTCCAGCTCCAGGTCGACCTCGACGCCGTCCTCGGTCTGCGGCGCAACCGGTCCCCTGCGGTTGACAGGCCGCGTCGATCCAGCCAGGGCACCTGCAGCACGTGGACCTCGCGCTCGCCCGCCAGAGGTAGAGCACCTGGCTGGCCTCGGCGGGGCCGAAGGACCCGCGACGGACCGCTCCCTCGGGACCAGCCCGCGCAGCGTTGAGGGCCACACCGGCAGCAGGAGCCGGCCGCTACCGCTGTGGGCTTGACGGCACGTCGCCGACCAGCGCGTCGAGGTCGGGCGGGTCGCCGCGGCAGGGGTCCCGGTCGTGGGTCGGGCCGGGTGCCGGGTCGGGCGGGATGTCGGAGTGGTAGTGGTGTCCGGTGGGGGTGGTGGTGACCACGGTGTGCCTGGTGTCGTCGACGAGCTGGGCGTGCCAGCCGGGTGTCTCGCGGACGAGGTTGTGGAAGGCGCACAGTCCGCGGCCGTTCGCGTAGCTGGTGGGGCCGCCGTCGCGGTGGCGGTGGATGTGGTCGAGGTGGCGGATGGGGGCGTCGCACCAGGGTTCGCGGCAGCGGTGCCCGTCTCGGGCGCGGATCAGCTCCGCCAGCACGCCGGTGAAGTTGCGGCGGCGGGAGTCGCCGCCGATGACGACCCCGTCGCGGGTGAGCAGCCGCCGCCAGCTGGTGGCGTCGCGGAGGATCTCGACCGGGACGGGCCCGTGCCCGGCGATCTCGGCCGGGATCGGGCTGGCCGGGTCGAGCAGGGCCTCGATGGGCACGATGACCTGGACCTCGACCGGCACCGCGATGGCAGCAGCGACAGCAGTGGCGATGGCGCTGTCGCCAGCGGTGGTGGCGGTGGCGGTGTCGGCGGCAGCACCGGTCGTGGCAGCGGCAGCGGCAGTCGTGGTGGTGCTGGGAGCGGTGCTGGTGGTGTGCCCGGTCGGCCCGGTCAACCGCGCCACGAGGGTGTCGGCCATGACCTGCCCCCGGGACCGGGTGAGCGGCTCCGGCGAGCAGGCGGCGTCCTGCGCGGCGCGCACCAGGGAGGCATAGCACGCGACGGCCTGTTCGACGGGCAGATGCGCGCTCAGGTCGGCCATCCCGTCCGCCGAGGGCCGCACCGACACCCGCCGCCCCGACCGGGCCGCCGTGCAGCGGCGGCGGAACGCCTCCGGAGCCACCCGTGCCGCGACCGACCGGGCCAGGTCGTGAACCCGTCGTACCCCCAACGACTCGACCCGCCGCGTGGCGAGCTCGGCGTCCACCCGGGCCCGCTCGGCCGGGTCGAGATGCGCCGTGGCAGCCACGATCAGCGACACCGCGTACTCGCTCAGCTCTCCGGCGGTGAACAGCTCCCGTACCCGGTCCAGCCCGGCGTGCAGGTCGCGGGCGAGCCGCAGCCGCCGTCGACCCTCGGTCGGCGACACCCGGCACGCCAGCCCGACCTGGGCGGCGATGCTGCGTTCCAGCCGTTCGGGCTCCACCACCCCGCACGCCGTCTGCGACGCCACGTGCGCCCGCGCGAACTCGCCCACCAGCTCGGCCTGCCGGGCCGCCAGCTGGTGGCGCACCGTCTCCAGGCGCGCGATCTCCTCGATCAGCGTGTGCTCGTCGGGGCCGGTGTCCACAGCGGTGATCATACCAGATCATACGAACAGATGTTCGATCGATGCTCGGGGTGTGGCGCAGTCCGGGGTCGCCGACGAGATCCACTACCGAGCGGTGAGCGCGGGCAGGTCGACCACGACCTCGTACCCCGCGACCGGCAGGGTGAGCGCGCCGGTGAACTCGCCGGACAGCTCGTAGCTCCCCTCGACCAGGACGAACGCCGTCAACGTCGTGGCCGGCGGGTCGAGATCGATGATCCGGTACTGGGGGATGCCAGCCTCGGGGTACTCGGCGAACTTGAGGATGCGGTCGACCTTGCGCGTGCCGTCGGAGAGTACCTCGACGGCCAGCCCGACGTCGCTCGCAGCGAGGCGCGCTGGGTTTCCTCAAGCAGCATCGCGGCCGTGACGACCACGTCGGGCACGCGGATGCTCGGCGGTCGTGCTGCAAGAACGACCTCGAGCTCCGATACGGCGGTCAGCTCCTTCGGTAGCTGCTCGTCGATTCGGTAGCCCAGCTGCATCACCGCACGTTGATGCAGCGACACCGGCATGGGCGTCATGACGAGCATCCCCTCCGCCAGCTCGAGCCGCATGCCCGAGTCCTTCGGAAGGGTCTCCCAGTCGTCGAGGGTGAGCAGGTGGTTGGGCCACGACAGGGTCATCGGCCGGCTCCTTCCGTCACCGCGTCACACGTCAGCCGGGTTGCTGGGGCACCGCCAGAGGGCGTCGAGTGGCACCGCGAACAGCCGGTCACCGAGTTGGTAGGCGACCTCGCCGGTGTGCAGCACGACCCCGCCGACGAACGAGCCGTCGAGCTTGTCGCGCAGCGACGCCAACCCGCGGACGTCCTCGGCGCGGATCTGGGTGCCTGCCTTGACCTCCACGGCCGACACGGTGCCGTCGAACTGCTCCAGCACCAGGTCGACCTCGACGCCGTCCTTGGTGCGGTGGTGCCCGGCGTCGGGTGGTTCGGGCAGCCAGCTGGCCTGCTTGAGGATCTCGTGGACCGCGAAGGACGCCAGCAGGTGCCCGAGCTGCCCGAGCGCGGCCGTTTCGCGGCGCGCAAGCCGGGCGGCGGTGAGCCGCATCAGCCAGGCGCCGACACCGCTGTCCAGGACGTGCAGCTTCGGCGCCGCGTTGACCCGGCTGCCGAGCGTGCGCTCCCAAGGCCGACAGTCGCCGGACCAGGAAGACCGCTTCGAGGAGCTGGGGGTAGTCCGCGCCGACGGCCCTGCTCAGGCCGACCTGCTCGCTCGCCTTGGCGATGTTGAGCAGCTGCCCGGTCTGCCCGACGAGCCCGCGGAGCAGCTGCGGCAGCCCCTCGCGTTGGCGGATGTTGCGGATGTCGAGGACGTCGCGTTGAACGACGAGGTCGAGATAGCTCTGGAACCAGCGTCGCTGCTCCGAGGCGCTGGTGTGGCGAACGGTGCGGGTGTGGGATTTTGCTACCGGCGGCTCGACGGGCGCCATCGCTCGTCACCAGCCGCCTGGGCCCAGCCTCTACGATGGTGGCGTCTTCGTGCGGCGGGCCGGACGCCATGGCAGGCGGTGGGCAGCTCGACGGACGCCCGGGCGGCTGTCATCGGCAGCGATGACAAGTCGGTGCGGGTATCGCACCTCGCTACCCGCACTGGCACGTGAGGTCGGCCCGACTACGCGGCGAACAGCACGATGAGCGCGACGGCGGCAGGAACCGCTTGCACCAGGACGATGCGCCTGCTCACCGTCGCGCCCCCGTACACCCCGGCGACGACGACGCAGGACAGGAAGAAGATCGTCACCGCCCGACCGATCGGCTCCGGCGCGACCAGACCCCACACCAGCCCGGCGGCCAGGAAGCCGTTGTAGAGGCCCTGGTTCGCGGCGAGCGTCGCCGACTGCTGCGCGAACTCCGCGTCCGTCCCGAACACCCTGCGGCCGAACGGGGTGCGCCACAGGAACATCTCCAGCACCAGGATGTAGACGTGGATCAACGCCACCACGCCGACCAGGACCGACGCCACGATCTGCACAGCCGCCTCCCATCGTGATCACCCTCGTGATCACTGCCATGATCCACCCTGTCGCGCCGGCCGCACCGCCACGACCGCGGCGCGGCACGACCGGTCGTGCGCCGCCTCGCCCCGGCTGCAGCGGCACCCGCTCGCGGGCGCCGGCGGAGTACCGGGCTGACGCCGTGGTGGTGCTGGTCGCGGCCGACCACCCTGTGCTGGCCGTGGTCGTCGAGGTGCAGCTGCGGCGCGACGAGGACAAGCGGTGGAGCTGGCCGGTGTACCTGACCACGCTGCGTCACCGGTTGCGCTGCCGGGCGGTCCTGCTGGTGGTGTGCGTGGAGGCCCCCGGCCGGTGCGTGGCAGCGATCGAGCTTGGCCATCCCGGCGCGCGGGTCGCCCCGCTGGTGGTCGGCCCGAACCGGGTTCCGGTGGTGACCGACGCCGGGCTTGCGACCCGGGTCCCGGAGCTGGCAGTGGTCTCGGCGATGGCGCACGGGGCCGATCCCGTACCCGGCGGGGTGCTGGACGTGCTGCCTGATGCGCTCGCGATGGTCGGTCCGGATCACGCCGACTTGTACGGTGACATCGTGCTCGCCGCAGCGACTCGCACGCCGCTACTTCTCCCAGGGGAAGGCGGAGGGCGAGGCGCGCGCCGTGCTCGCGGTCCTGGACGCCCGCGGCATCGCCGTCTCGGACGACGCCCGCGCCCGGATCACCGGGTGCACCGACCTCGAACAGCTCGACGTGTGGGTCCGGCGCGCCGTCGCCGCCGCAACGGTGGACGAGCTGTTCGCCTAGCGTCGCCACGTCTCCGGGCACCCGCCGGACCCGCGACCGCGGCGTAGCGTGGACGGCGATGAGCAGACGACGCCCGGGCTACCGCTACGGCCGCTACGTCGACGGGCCCGACCCGCTCGCCGCGCCGCTGGACCTGCGGTCGGCCATGGAGCAGATCGGGCGCGACGTCATGGAGGGCTCCTCGCCGCGCACGGCGTTGCAGGAGCTCCTGCGGCGCGGTCTCGAAGGCCGGCGCGGGCTGGACGAGCTGACCCGCGAGATCTGGCAGCGGCGCAGCCGCCTGCAGCGCCGGAACCGGCTCGACGGCACGCTGCAGCAGGTCCGCGAGCTGCTGGCGCGCGCCCTCGACGCCGAGCGGGACGCCCTGGGCCGCGACGACTCCGACGACGCCCGGTTCCGGGAGATGCAGCTCGACGCGCTGCCGTCGGACACCGGCGGGGCGGTGCGCGAGCTGGACTCCTACGACTGGCGCTCCAGCGACGCCCGCGAGGCCTACGAGGAGATCCGCGACCTGCTCGGTCGCGAGCTGCTGGACCAGCGCTTCTCCGGGATGAAACAGGCTCTCGAATCGATGCAGCAGAACGCCCGATCGCAAGAGGTCGTCGAACGCATCCGCGAGATGCTCGACGACCTCAACGCCCTGCTGGCGCAGCACGCGCAGGGCCGCGACACCACGGAGCAGTTCGCCGAGTTCATGCGCCGCCACGGCGAGTTCTTTCCGGAGAACCCGCGCACCACCGAGGAGCTGGTCGATCTCCTCGCCCAGCGCGCCGCGGCCGCCCAGCGGATGCTCAACTCGATGTCGGCCGAGCAGCGCGCGGAGCTCGCCGAGCTGTCGCAGCAGGCGTTCGGCGATCCGCGCCTCGCGCAGGCTCTCGGTGAGCTCGACGCCCGGCTGCAGGGCCTGCGTCCCGGCGAGGACTGGCTTGGTCGCGGCCGGTTCCGCGGCGAGAACCCGCTCGGGATGGGCGAGGCGACCCGCGCACTGGAGGAGCTTGGGCAGCTGGACGCGCTCGCCGAGCAGCTCGCGCAGAGCTACCCGGGCGCCCGCATGGAGGACATCGATCTGGACGCGCTGGAGGCCGCGCTCGGTGAGCAGGCCCGCGTCGACGCCAGGGCCCTCGCGGACCTGGAACGCGAGCTGCAACGTCAGGGCCTGTTCGAGCGGCTGCCCGACGGGTCGCTGCGACTGTCGCCCAAGGCGCTGCGCAGGCTGGGCGAGGCCGCGCTGCGCGACATCGTGGACCGCCTCGGCGGCCGCCGCGGCGAGCGCACCACCCGCCGCAGCGGTGCGGCGGGGGAGCCCACCGGCGCGGCGCGGCCGTGGGCGTTCGGCGACACCGAGGCGTGGAACGTCCCGCGCACCCTCACCAACGCGCTGCTGCGCCGGGCCGGTGGCGACGAGCGCCGCCTCGACGTCACCGACGTGGAGATCGTCGAGACCGAGCAGCGCACCCGGGCGGCGGTGGCACTGTGCGTCGACACGTCGTGGTCGATGGTGCAGGACGGGCGCTGGGTGCCGATGAAGCGCACGGCACTCGCGCTGCACCAGCTCGTCTCCACCCGCTTCCGCGGCGACGACCTGTTGCTCATCACGTTCGGCCGCCACGCCCGCTCCGTCGAGCTGGGCGAGCTGGTGGGCCTGGAGGGTGCCTGGGAGCAGGGCACGAACCTGCACCACGCCCTCCTGCTCGCCGGCCAGCACCTGCGCCGCCACCCCGACGCCCGCCCCGTCGTCCTCGTGGTCACCGACGGCGAACCCACGGCGCACCTGGAACCGGACGGCCACGCCGTCTTCGACTACCCGCCGAGCCCCGAGACCTTGCGTGCCACGGTCGGTGAGATCGACCGGGTGGCGAACCTGCAGGCGTCGGTGACGTTCTTCATCCTCGGCGAGGATCCCCGCCTGGCCCGCTTCGTGGACTCCGTCGCGCGCCGTTGCGGCGGGCGGGTCGTCGCGCCGAGCCTGGACGGGCTGGGGGCCGAGGTCGTCGCGGACTACCTGCGGTCGCGGCGGTGATCACGGTCCGGAACCGGCGCGGATCGGGCACGGTGGGCAGTTGACGGACGTGGAGAGCTGCCGGGTCTGCAGGCGGCGCCGGGACCCCTGCGACCCGGCCGCGCTGCTGTGGGCCGTCGAGCGCGACCCGGACGGCGGCGTGCACGCGATCTGCCCGGACTGCACTCGCCGGCACGCCCGCGACATCGAGTCGGGCCTGCCGGCGGAGTACTGGTGATGAGCGCTACCCCTGCGAGGCATCAGCCGGGTCGTCGAGCACGTACCACGGGACGAGCTGGACCGCGCCGTTGAGCCCGGGCATCGGCACGCCCTGCGCGGTGAGCCCGCGCTGTTCGTCACGGGCGATCACGAGCCAGCGGCCGTGGTGATCGCGGCTGATCTCGACGTCGACCGTCTGGTCCTCCTCGTCGGCGCGGGCGCGGAAGATCCGGCACCGGTGCACGATCTCCCACAGCTGCGCGTCGGCGAGCTGCGGGACGCGCCCGAGGATGTCGAGGACGGCAGGGTCGGCGGGGTCGGCGGGCATGGGGCGCACCGTATCCGGTCGTTCGCCCGCGGCCCCGCGATCCGTGCGGTGCCGCGTAGGTTGTCGGGCATGGACACGTGGGCTGCCGCCGACCTCCCCCGGCTCGACGGAGCGGGCCCCCCGTTGCGGCTCCACGACACCGCGACCGCCCAGGTGCGCCCGACCGCCCCCGGCCCCACGGCGACGATGTACGTCTGCGGGATCACCCCCTACGACGCCACGCATCTCGGCCACGCCGCCACCTACCTCGCATTCGACCTGGTGAACCGCGTGTGGCGCGACCTCGGCCACGACGTGCACTACGTGCAGAACGTCACCGACATCGACGACCCGCTGCTGGAGCGCGCCGCCCGCGACCAGGACGACTGGGTGGTGCTCGGGATGCGGGAGACGGCGCTGTTCCGTGAGGACATGGAGGCGCTGCGCGTGCTGCCCCCGCGCCACTACGTCGGCGCCGTCGAGGCGATGGGGGAGATCGCCGAGCTGGTCGGCAAGCTGCTCGCCGCGGGAGCGGCCTACCGGGTGGAGGATCCGGAGTACCCCGACGTCTACTTCGACGTGTCCGTGACGGGCCGGTTCGGCTACGAGTCGAACTACGACGAGGCCACGATGATCGAGATCGCGCGCGAGCGCGGCGGCGACCCGGACCGGCCCGGCAAGCGCCACCCCACCGATCCGCTGCTGTGGCGGATGGCGCGCCCGGACGAGCCGTCCTGGGAGTCGGCCCTCGGCGCGGGCCGCCCCGGATGGCACGTCGAGTGCGCCGCGATCGCCCTGAACCGGCTCGGCCCGCAGATCGACGTCAACGGCGGCGGATCGGACCTGATCTTCCCCCACCACGAGTGCGGGGCGGCCCACGCCGAGGCGCACACGGGTGTCCATCCGTTCGCCCGCCACTACGTGCACACCGGGATGATCGGGCTGGACGGGGAGAAGATGTCGAAGTCGCGGGGCAACCTCGTGTTCGTCTCGAAGCTGCGCGCCGAGGACGTCGACCCGAACGCGATCCGGCTGGCGCTGCTCGCCGGGCACTACCGCGAGGACCGCTCGTACACCCCGGAGCTGCTGGCGCGGGCCCAGGAACGCCTCGCGCGGTGGCGCGAAGCCGTCTCCCTCGCCAGCGGTCCCCCCGCGGCGGACCTGGTGGCGCGGCTGCGCACGCACCTCGCCGACGACCTCGACGCGCCGCGCGCGCTCGCGGCCGTCGACGCGTGGGCGGCCGAGGCGCTGGAGCGCCGCGGGAGCGACACCGCCGCGCCCGCCCTCGTGCGCACCGCGGTCGACGCCCTGCTCGGCGTGGCGCTCTGATCCGGTCCCGGGAGCAGGGCCGCCGCCACGACGTGATCGACGGCCTGGCACGCTCCCGTCATGGCGCGCAACGTCCTGGGCGGCGAGCTGGAGCCCTGCGGCACCGATCCGATGACCGGGTTCTACCGCACCGGATGCTGCGACACCGGCGCCGAGGACATGGGAGTGCACACCGTCTGCGCGCGGGTCACCGCGGAGTTCCTGGTGTTCTCCGCCGAACAGGGCAACGACCTGTCGACCCCGCGGCCGGAGCTCGGCTTCCGCGGGCTGCGCCCGGGGGACCGGTGGTGCCTGTGCGCGAGCCGGTGGGCCGAGGCGTTGTCGGCCGGGATGGCACCGCCGGTGGTGCTGGAGGCGACCCACGCCCGCACGCTGGAGTGGATCGACCTCGCCGATCTCCAGGGGCACGCCGCCCGATGATCACCGGGCAGGTGCGGGACGCTCGCGTCCGGATGCACCGCACCTGTCGTGGTGATCGTGGCCGAGCCGTCAGGCCGTCCGGTCCGTGGCCGCGACCGGTGCGCGCTCGGCTCCCGCACCCAGCAGGTGCCGGCCCAGCCGCCTGCCCAGCGCCATCACCGTGAACGTCGGCGGCATCCCCCAGGCCACGGGGATCACCGACGCGTCGCACACGTAGAGCCCCCGCACCGTGGTGCGCAGGTCGGTGTCGACGATGTCGCCGACCTTGGCCGTCCCGCCGGGGTGCACGGCCACGTACCCGGCCTGGTAGACGCCGCGTGCGCCGGCCGCGTCCAGGATCTCGCGGGCGTGCGCGGCACCGCGGTCGAGCACGGCCCGGTCCGCCGGGACCAGCGGCTTGGCGACCCCGCCGCGGGCGGTCAGCCGGCCGCTCAGCAGGTCGCGGGCCTTGACCATCACCGTCACCGACGAGCGGTAGGCGAACACGCGGTCCGGACGACCGGCCGCGATGGTGAACGCGTTGTGCAGCCAGGGCGGGCGACACAGGTCGGTGAGCAGATAGCCGTCCGCGAGCCGGTCGACCGCGCCCAGCATGGGCGGCTCGGGCCCCGCGTCCAGCCCGTCGACGGACCCGGTGACGGCCAGCACGGGGTCGTAGAAGAAGTCGCGGCCCGCGTCCGCGATCCCTGCGGTGCGTAGCAGCAGCGGCGACCCGAGCCCGCCCGCGGCGAGCACCACGAGATCCGCGCGCACCCGCACCCGCCGCGACCCGGCCGTCACCTCGACGCCGGTGGCCGCCCCGCCGGAGACCAGCACCCGCCGCACGGTCGCGCCGGTGACCACCCGCGCGCCCGCCGCCACCGCGTCCGTGACGAACTCCCGGGCCGTCCATCGGGCCGTCCGGTAGGCGCCGAGGCCGTCGCGGCGCAGCCGCTCCTGGTCCACGAACTTCGGCAGGGCGGCCCACTCCGAGCCGATCGAGCAGGCGGCGTCGGCGACGATGCGCGCGCGGGGGCCGAGCAGCTCACGCGGCAGCGGCGCGGGGCGCAGCTCGGTGCGCAGGGCGTCCGCATCGGCCCGCAGGTCCAGGCCGTGCGGCGCGAGGACGTCGTGGGGCGGGTCCCACGCGGTGCCGAAGAAGTACATGGAGCTGCCGCCCAGGGTCGCTGCCGCCAGCACGAGCACCGGGCCGCGCAGGTGCGCGCTGCGCCGGGGCACGAAGAGCTCGCGCAGCATCTGCCCCGCCCGGCCGGTCGGCGGCTCGGCGCCGCCGCGCTCCACGATGAGCACCCGGGCACCGCCGCGGGCCAGCTCGCGGGCGACGGTGGCCCCACCGGGCCCGCTGCCCACGACGATGCAGTCGACGCTCGCTCGTTCGGCCATGCTTCCTCCCGCGCGGCTCCGGACACGACACTCCGGTGGTCTCGACGCTAGCCCGGCGAGGGCCCGGCGTCGCCATCCCTGGCCTGCGGGGACGGCGACCCTGTCCCGGGCGGCCGAGTCCGGCCCGGCAGCAGCAGCGGCACGAGCGCGACGACCAGGACGGCGGGCAGAAGGAATCCGGCGACCGGCCGGCTCGCGTACACCGGGGTCAGCGCCACCGGGGCGACGCTGCCGCCGAGGAACCGCACGGACAGCACCACCGACATCGCACCGCCGCGGTTGGCCTCCGGACCGCCGAGCACGAGCAGGTTCACCCCGACGAGGACGAGCTGGGTGGCGACCCCGGCGAGCGCCCACAGCGCGCCGACGACGATCAGGTTCGGCGAGAGCCCGATGCCGACCACGAGCAGCGCCCCCAGCACGGCCCCGGCGAGTACGCACCGGCGCGGGCCGACCCGGTCGGCGAGCCCTCCGACGAACCGGGCGGCGAGCATGCCCGCCACGCCCAGACCGGTCAGCACCAGGCCGCGGGTGCCCGCCCCCGCGCCGAAGGCCGCCTCCAGCTGCAGTGCCACGAGGAAGCCCAGCCCGGCCACGCAGCCCCAGCCGATCGCGGCCACGAGCCCGAGGCGCAGCACCCGCGGTTGCAGCGCCGTCGCCAGCCGCGCGGGCGGCGGCGGGCCCGAGTCGGGGTCCCGTCGCTCCCGTGGCAGCCCGACGGCGGCCAGACCCCCGGCGACGGCCGCCGTGCCCACGAACGCGAGGCGCCAGTCCAGCTCCGCCGCGAGGCCCCCGACCAGCGGCGCGGAGGTCTGCCCGAACGCCTGAAGGGAGCCGAACCAGCCCAGCGCACGCCCCATCCGCTCCGGCGCCACCGCGCCACCGAGCGCCGCGAGCACGAGGGGGGTGGTGAACGCGTTGGCCGCGCCCTGCAGGCCGCGGGCCACGAGCAGCAGCTGCAGGGTCGGCGCGAGGGCGCAGGCGAGCGAGGCCACCAGGTACACGACGTAGCCGGACACGACCGTGCGCCGCCGTCCCCATCGCTCCCCGAGGGTCCCCGACACGAGCATCAGCATCGCGAACGGCAGCAGGTAGGCCGTGACCGTGACGGTGGCGGCCTCGGCGGACGTGCCGAACGAGGCGCCCAGCTCGGGCAGCATCGCGACCGTGAGCCCGCCGCCGAACGGCCCGAGGAACCCTCCGAGGTAGAGCCCCGCCCGGGCGAGTGCGTCCCGGCGTCCGTTCAGCTGCCCGAGCCGCCGCTGCCCCGGCGGCGCAGGTAGCGCTCGAAGTCCGCCGCGATCGCGTCCCCGCTGGCGGCGTCCATGTCCGCGTCCAGGTCCGCGACGGCCGACTCGGCCTCCGCCTGCTCCTCGAGCTGGCGCACGTAGTCGCGCACCTCGTCGTCCGCCTCGGCCATCTCGCTGACCGTGCGTTCCCACTCCTCGGCCTGCTCCGGAAGCCCGCCGAGCGGCACCTCGACGTCGAGGACCTCCTCGACGCGGTGCAGCAGCGCCACGGCGGCCTTCGGGACCTTCGTCTGGCCGACGTAGTGCGGCACGGCCGCCCAGAACGACACCACCGGGACGCCGGCGTTGACACAGGCGTCGTGCCACACCCCGACGATCCCGGTCGGCCCCTCGTAGCTCGACGGCTCGACACGCAGCGCCTCGACCGCCGACGGGTCGTGGGTGATCCCGCTCACCGGCGTGGGCCGGGTGTGGGGGACGTCGGTGAGCAGCGCACCCAGGTTCACGACCTTGGTGACCCCGAGCTGCTGCACGTGCTCCATCAGCTCGGCGCAGAACGTGCGCCAGCGCAGGTTCGGCTCGATCCCGTTGACGAGCACGGCGTGGCGCGCGGTGCCGGGCAGGCGGCACACGGACAGCCGCGTCGTCTGCCACTCGATGCGCCGGGTGACGCCGCCCGCGTGGCGCACGTGGGGCCGCGTGACCTGGAAGTCGTAGTACTCCTCCGGGTCGATCGCGGCGAGGTGTGTGGCGTCCCAGCTCAGCTCGAGGTGCTCGAGCGCCGTGCTCGCGGCCTCTCCCGCGTCGTTCCACCCCTCGAACGCGGTGATCATCACCGGGTCGACCAGCTCGGGCACGTGCGGCTCCCCGTCGGAGCGCGGCTCGCGGTCGGTCATCGGTCCAGCCTACGGGCGGCGGCGGTGTGCACGGCGGATACGTCCCCGCGGGGAGGTTACGGTGGTGTGGTGTCCGTCGCCCCCGGCTTCCCGCTCGATCCCTCCGCCGCACCTCACGGCGTCGCCGCCGTCCTGTGGGACATGGACGGCACCCTCGTGGACTCCGAGAAGGTCTGGACGGTGTCGCTGCGCGAGACGGCCGCCTGGCTCGGTGGGGAGCTGAGCCCGGCCGCCCGCGAGGCCGTCGTCGGCTCGAACATGGCGGACACGCTGGAGGTGCTGTTCGCCGATCTCGGCCTCACGCGGCGGCCCACGGCGCTCGCCCGGGCCCGCGCCGAGCTCGTCCGCCGCACCGGGGAGCTCTTCGCCGCCGGTCTCGAATGGCGGGCCGGGGCGCGGGAGGCACTTCGGGTCGTCAAGGCGGCGGGCTGGCCCACCGCACTGGTCACCAACACCGAGCGCGACCTGACCGAGCTGGTGCTGCCCGCGATCGGCCGCGAGCACTTCGACGTCACCGTCTGCGGGGACGAGGTGGCCCGCGGCAAGCCGGGGCCCGACATCTACCACCGGGCGGCCGAACTGCTCGGCGTACCGGTGCGGGCGTGTGTCGCGATCGAGGACTCCCCGACCGGCGCCCTCGCCGCCGAGCGGGCCGGGGCGGCTGTGCTGGTGGTGCCCTGCGAGGTGCCGGTTCCCGCCGGACCGCGCCGCGTCGAACGCCGCTCGCTGGAGGGGCTCACGCCCGCCGACGTGGCGACCACGCTGCATCGTGTCCGCGACCGGGCCGCGGCCTGACCGGACGGATGCGGACCGTTGATCTCCCGAGGGCTGCCTCTCGTCGGACGATTGGACCGTTCGGTGCTGTCCTGACCAGGGGATCCGTCGTCCGCCGGGCGCACGCGAAGGCCCGGCGGACGACCCATCCGACACTGACCCGATAATTGGGAACCGGGGAGATGACACTGGAAGCAGAAGTTGGGGGAGGGGAAACGTGAAGACGTTCGACGAGCTCTTCGCCGAGCTCAGCCACAAGGCGGCGGAGAGGCCGGCCTCGTCCGGCACCGTCGCCGCCCTGGACGCGGGCGTGCATGCGCAGGGCAAGAAGCTGCTCGAAGAGGCCGGTGAGGTCTGGCTGGCCGCCGAGCACGAGGACGACGCGGCGCTCGCCGAGGAGATCTCACAGTTGCTCTACCGGGCGCAAGTGATCATGATCGGTCGCGGGCTGACACTCGACGACGTCTACAAGTTCCTGTAGTCCGCCCGGCACGAGCCACGCACGCACCAACCCAGGAGACACCGATGCTCCGCGTCGCCCTCCCGAACAAGGGGACCCTCGCCGAGCCGGCCGCCGTGATGATGCGCGAGGCCGGCTACCGGCAGCGCACCGACTCACGCGACCTGAGCATTCTCGACGAGGAGAACCAGATCGAGTTCTTCTACCTGCGCCCCAAGGACATCTCCACCTACGTCGGCTCCGGCGATCTCCAGCTCGGGATCACCGGCGCGGACCTCATGGAGGAGTCCGGCAAGCAGGTCCAGAAGGTGCTCGACCTCGGATTCGGCCACTCGAAGTTCCGTTTCGCCTGCAGCGACCGGCTGGACTGGAAGCTCGAGGACCTGGACGGCAAGCGCATCGCCACCTCCTACCCGCACCTGGTGCGGGCGCACCTGGCGCGCAACCGGATCCGCGCGGAGATCGTCAAGCTGGACGGCGCCGTGGAGATCTCGGTGCAGCTCGGCCTCGCGGA
This sequence comes from Pseudonocardia sp., assembly GCA_050248815.1. Lineage (GTDB taxonomy): Bacteria > Actinomycetota > Actinomycetes > Mycobacteriales > Pseudonocardiaceae > Pseudonocardia. The sequence goes on from JBFWRR010000002.1 coordinate 125,851, forward strand.
CGCCGTGGCGGACGTCGTGTCGTCCGGGCGGACGTTGCGCCAGCACAACCTCAAGCCGTTCGGCGAGCCGATCGCGCAGTCGGAGGCGGCGCTCATCGAGCGCGAGTCGCGGCCGGACCGCATCGACACCGAGGACGTCCGGCGGGCCAAGTCGGTGTTCACCGAGCGGCTGCGGGGCGTGGTCCTGGCCCGCCGCTACCTCATGATCGAATACGACTGCCCCCGGGACGTCCTGGAGCAGGCCAAGATCATCACTCCCGGGTTGCAGGCGCCGACGATCTCCCCGCTGTCGGACCCGGCGTGGTGCGCCGTCCGCGCCATGGTCGAGCGCCGCGGGGTCAACACCGCGATGGACAAGCTCGCCCACATCGGCGCCAAGGCGATCCTCACCACCGACATCCGCTCCTGCCGGGCGATCGACGCCAACGGCGGCTGACCGGCTCCCGCCAGGGGCCCCGGTCAGCGTGGTCGCACGAGGAGCGCCTGCGCGCAGCGGCCGAGGTGGCCGCGCTCGTCGTGCAGCGCCGCCGACGCGGTACCCATCCCGGTGGGCCCGACGACGGTGGCCGCGTCGATCGCCATCCACTCGCCGACCGGCATCCGGTGCAGGTGCAGGGTCAGGTCGGTGTTGACGAACAGCCAGGAGCGGACGTCCAGCGGCGCGCCCGCCCCGTTCGCGCTGTCGGCGAGCGCGGCGAGCCGCTGCAGCGGCGTCGGCTCCTCGCCCTCCACCACCGGCACCCGCAGCCGCCCCCACACCGCGCCCGGCCCGGGCTCGCCCAGCCAGCCGCGCACCCACCGCCACTGCATCGCGTCCAGGTAGCCGGGTAGCCACCCGTCGGGACGGTCGGCCCGCTCCGTCGCCTCCGACGGCGGGGGCAGCGGGTCGGCGGGCCCGGTCGCGGCCACGACCGTGTCGCCCGCCGCCACGCGCCACGCCGCCGCCCGCATCACCGCCCGCCCGCCCGCGTGCAGCACGGCCGAACTCAGCTCGATCGCCCGCCCGGCCCGGTCCACCTGCGCCGTCACCTCGACATCACCCGCCGGCACCGGGCCGAGGATCTCGATGCTCACCCGGCTGAACTGCGGATCCGCGACGTCCGCACACCGCTCCAGCGCCCGAACGAGCAGCGCCGACGGCGGCCCGGCGTGCTGGGCATCGGTGAACCAGGGCCCGGTCGTCGAACCCGTCGCGTGGAACCGGCCCCCGCCGCGGGGCCGGTAGAACGGCTCGAGTTCCGGGCGGCTCCCGGTGTCGCCCGGGCCCGCGGGGTCCGGACCGGCCGGCGGCACAAGCGGCACACGGGGCGCGGGCGGCACAGAAGGCTGGGCCATGTCGCAGATCATGCCCGGTTCCGGTCAACGCCGCCCTGCTGCGGATCGCCGGGCCGGTTCGGGCCATCGGGGCCGCGAACCAGCAGGGGAGCGGCCAGCAGCGTCCCGCGCCCGCCGGGCAGCAACTCGGCGACGCCCTCCAGGACGGCTGTCGCGTCATCGTTCGGGGCGCCGGGTGGTGCCGCGTCCGCCGCGGGATCCGGCTCCACCCGGCCGACGTGCAACGTGGTCCGGCGCTCCAGGAGGTCCAGCAACAACGCCGCGCGGGGATCGGGGATCCGCGTGAGCGCGCGGCGGTAGGCCGCGAGGGCGGCCGCGCGGCTCCGGAGCGGGTCGGTCGGGGCCATGGCCGGGTCAGGCGCGGTCGGCACAGGTCCAGCGAGCGCGGGTGCCGCCGGTGCGGGCCCCGCTGGACCAGGTACGGCCGGCGCGAACGCCGCCGGTGCGGGTGCTGCCGGTCCGGGTGCCCGCAGGTGGTGGCGTCGCCACCTCGGCGGCGCGCCGGTGCGCCTCTGCCGTCCGCCGCAGCACGCCCAGCAGGCCCGCCCGGTGCCCGCACCGGGTGAACACGTCCGCGGCCGCGGCGAGATCCGGCAGCGGGTCGCGGCCGAGGATCGCGAGGGCACCGGACCGAGCGGCGAGCGCGCGGCCGCGGCCCGGTCCGTCCGGGAGCGCGGGCAGGGCCCGGGCCAGGACCTCCAGGGCGGCGTCCGCCTCGCCGAGAGCGACGAGCGCCTCCCCGACGGCCACCGCGGCGTCCGCCCGGGCCACCGCAGTCCCGGCCCGGTCGAGCAGGGCGGCCGCCCTGGCCGCCTGCTCCAGCGCCGACGCCGCCGAGCCCTACCCCAGGAGGAGCGCGGCGATCTCCAGGCGAACCACCGCCTCGCCCGGCGCGTCCCCCGCCCGGTGCAGCCCCCCGCGCAGCAGTACGCGGCGCGTGACGGATCCGTCCATCCTCACCCCCCGCGGGATCGGCCGCGATGTCATCGTCCACGGCGGGACATCGCGGGTTCAAGGACGTTCAAGGACGAATGACGCACCGGTGGTCCGTTCCACACCGCGCACGGCATCACCTCGTCAGGGGTTGTGCGGGGCCGGGCCGGGTACGCCCGGGGCGGGACGACACCGACGACGGGAGGACCCATGACCGGCCGACTCGACGGCAGGCGCATCGCCATCCTGGCCACCGACGGCGTGGAGCAGGTCGAGCTCACGCGACCCCGCGAGGCCGTGACCCAGGAGGGTGCGCAGGTCGACCTGCTCTCCCTGGAGAGCGGTTCCATCCAGGCGATGAACGGCGACATCGCACCCGCCGACACCTTCGAGGTCGACGCCACGGTCGCAGGCGCCGACGCCGCCGACTACGACGCGCTGATCCTGCCCGGCGGCACCGTGAACGCCGACCGGATGCGTGCCGACGAGGCCGTGCAGGGCTTCGTGCGGGACGCGGTCGAGGCGGGCACGCCCGTGGGCGTGATCTGCCACGGCCCCTGGACGCTCATCGACGCCGGTGTGGTCGCCGGGCGGACGCTGACGTCCTACCCGAGCCTGCGTACGGACCTGCGCAACGCGGGCGCGACCGTGGTGGACTCCGAGGTCGTCGTGGACGGCGCCCTGGTGTCCAGCCGGAACCCGGGTGACCTGGACGCGTTCTGCGCCACGATCGTGGAGGAGTTCGCGAAGGCCTGACCGCCGCGCCCTGCCCGCGTGCACATCTCCTGCCGCCGTGCACATCGCGGCGTCACGGTGCACATCCCCCAGCGCCGTGCACATCGCGGCGTCACGGTGCACATCCCCCAGCGCCGTGCACATCGCGGCGTCACGGTGCACATGGTGGAACGTGTGCACGGCGACCTGATGCTGTGCACGGTCACGGGCGGCGCGTCACGGGTGGCACAGCGCGGGTGGCACAGCGTGGGCGGCACGGTCACTGGTGGCGCGGCTGCCGGCTGCGCGTCGACGGCCTCGTCACTCCTCCGTCATCCGCCGCCGCAGCTGCGCCACGGTCTGCGCGAGCAGCCGGGAGACGTGCATCTGGGAGATTCCCACCCGGTCCGCGATCTGGGTCTGGGTCATGTTGCCGAAGAACCGCAGCACCAGGATCGTTCGCTCCCGGTCGGGGAGCTCGTCGAGCAGCGGCGCGAGCGTCTGGCGGTACTCGACCTTCTCCAGTTCCGCGTCGGCACCGCCGAGGGTCTCGGTGAGCGTCGTGTCCGAGCCCGCGACCAGCTCGTCCAGCGACGTGGATCGGTACGCGCGCTGCGCGTCCAGGCCCTCGACCACGTCGTCGACGGGAAGGCCGAGGTGAGCGGCGATCTCGCTGGGCTTCGGCGCGCGCCCGAGCTGCTGGGACAGCGGCCCGACCGCGCCGGTGATGGCGCCCTGCAGGTCCTTGAGCCGCCGCGGCACCCGCATGGACCAGGTCCGGTCGCGGAAGTGGCGGCGGATCTCGCCGGTGATCGTGGGCACGGCGTAGGAGAGGAAGTCGACGCCCCGGTCCGGCTCGAAGCGGTCGACGGCGTTGATGAGCCCGACGGTTCCGGCCTGCTCGAGGTCGTCGACGGGTTCACCGCGGCCCGCGAACCGGCGCGCGATGTGCTGCACCACCGGCAGGTAGCCGGTGACGAGCTTGCCGCGCAGCGCTTCCCGGGCCGGGTCCTGCGGGTCGAGGCCGGCGAACTCGTCGAACACGGGCGCCAGGTGCGCGTAGTCCGAGTCCCGGGACCGCTCAGGCACGGCGTTCCCGCGGGTGCGGGTGGTGGGCGAAGGCGTGCACATGGTGAGCTACCCGATCGGGCTGCGGGGGAAAACGTCGGCCGACCGGAGCAGCAGCGGGGCCACGTGCGCCACGCTGGTACGTTCGTAAGTCGCCCTGCGCCTCCCCGTGAAGGTTGATGACTTGACCGACAGTGCCCTCTCCGCGTCCCCGGACCCCGGAACGGACCCCGGAACGGACGCTGTATCGGACACCGCACCGGACACGCTCGCGGCGGACGGGCTGGAGCACGAGCGGGCGTACGTCGCGATGCTCTACGGGCGCCTGGACGCCCGCCGCGCGGACACCGCGCGGCGGCTCAGCGCCGTCCTGCACGACGAGACGGTCGGCACCCCGCAGGCCCTCACCGAGCGCGACGCCGCCGCGGCCATGTACACCGACCGGCTCGCAGCGCTGCGGGCCGCCGAACACGGGCTCGCGTTCGGCCGCCTCGACGCCGAGGACGGCGAGCGCCGCTACATCGGCCGGCTGGGCCTGCTCGACGAGGATCACGAGTACGAGCCGCTGCTCATGGACTGGCGGGCCCCGGCAGCGCGTCCGTTCTACACGGCGACGGCGGCCTCACCCGAGGGAATGCGCCGGCGCAGGCACCTGCGCACCCGCCGGCGCGACGTCCTCGCGATCGACGACGAGGTCCTCGACCTCTCGGACGCGCAGGCCGCGTCCGCGTCGCGCTCCGGGCTGACCAGCGAGGCCGCGCTGTTGGCGGCGGTGGGTGCGGCCCGCACCGGCCGGATGGGCGACATCGTCGCGACGATCCAGGCCGAGCAGGACGCGATCATCCGCGCCAAGCCGTCCGGAGTCCTGGTGGTGCAGGGCGGGCCGGGTACGGGCAAGACGGCCGTCGCGCTGCACCGGGCCGCCTACCTGCTCTACACCCACCGGGACCGGCTGGCCCGCCGCGGCGTGCTGGTCGTGGGTCCGAACCCGACGTTCCTGCGCTACATCGGCCAGGTGCTGCCATCGCTGGGGGAGACCAGCGTGGTGCTCGCGACCGTCGGGCAGCTCTTCCCGAACCTGGACGCGCGGCGCACCGAGCCGGTCGAGACCGCGACCGTGAAGGGCCGCGCCGAGATGGCCGCCGTGATCGCCGCGGCCGTGCGGGACCGCCAGCAGGTCCCCCGGCGCCCGATCGAGCTGACCGTCGAGCAGCAGCGGGTGCGGTTGGACCGCGACATCGCCCATGCCGCCCGCACGCGCGCCCGGCGCTCCCGCAAGCCCCACAACGAGGCCAAGCGGATCTTCCACACCGAGGCGGTCCGGCTGCTCGCCGACCAGGTGGCGCGCTCGCTGGGCGGGCGCGGCCTGCTCGACGCGGGCGACGTGCAGGACATCCGCGAGGAGCTGCGGGAGAGCCGCGCCCTCACCCGCGAGCTGGACGCGCTGTGGCCCACGCTCTCGGCCCAGCAGCTGCTCGGCGAGCTGTACGCCGATCCGCGCCGGCTCTCGTCGGTGGCCCGTCGGCTCACCCCGCAGGAGCGGGCACTGCTGCACCGGCCCCTGCCGGCCGTCGACGTCCCGGAGGACCTGCGCTGGACGCCTGCGGACGTCCCGTTGCTGGACGAGGCGGCCGAGCTGCTGGGTGACGACGGGCGCGAGCGGGCGGCCCGTGAGGCCGAGGCGCTGCGGGCCGAGATCGAGTACGCGCAAGGGGTGCTGGACGTGCTCGACCTGGAGGAGGACCTCGATCCCGAGCTGCTGCGCGCCACCGACATCGTCGACGCGGACCGGCTCGCGGAGCGAATGCAGGTGCGCCGCTACGACTCCACCGCGGACCGGGCGGCCGCGGACCGCGAGTGGACCTACGGGCACGTGATCGTCGACGAGGCGCAGGAGCTCTCGGCGATGGCCTGGCGGGTGATCATGCGCCGCTGCCCGAGCCGCTCGATGACGATCGTGGGCGACATCGCGCAGACGGGCGACCTCGCGGGTACCTCCTCGTGGGGCGACGTGCTCGGTCCGTACGTCGCCAACCGGTGGCGGCTCGAACAGCTCACCGTCAACTACCGCACGCCGTCGGAGATCGCCGACGTCGCCGACGACCTGCTCGCCACGATCGACCCCACGCTCGCCCCGCCGCGCTCCGTCCGGTCGACCGGGGTGCCGCCGCGGGCCGTGCGCGTCGAAGGCGGCGGGGCGGACCAGCTGGTCGACGGGCTGGTCGACGGGCTGGTCGACGGGCTGGTAGACACGGTCGGGAAGGTCCTCGCCGAGGAGGCCGCGGCGGTGGGGGACGGTCGCACGGCCGTCCTCGTGCCGGTCGGGCGCCTGGACGTGCTGCGGTCGCGGCTCCTGGAGGACGCCGCCCCCGTGTCGGGCCCCGCAGGCCCGGACGGCCCCGCGGACCCGGAGGCCGACCTCGAGTCGCCGGTCGTCGTCCTGCCGGTGGCGAAGGCGAAGGGCCTGGAATTCGACGCGGTGGTGCTCGTCGAGCCCGCGGAGATCCTCGCGGAGTCCCCGCGGGGCGCCAACGACCTCTACGTCGCGCTCACCCGGTCCACGCAGCGCCTCGCGGTGGTCCACGCGGCGGACCTGCCGCCGGTGCTGAGGCGGCTGGAGCCGTGAGGGCTCACGCGGGCCCGCCGCCGGTCGCGGCGTCCACCGCGTAGACCGTGCCGTCCGTGCTGCCGACGACGACGAGGCCGTCCACGACGGCGGGCGAGGAGTCGGAGATCGGCCCACCGGTGCGGAACCGCCAGCGCAGCACACCCCCGGTGTCGACGGCGTAGAGGCTGCCGTCGGCGCTGCCGACGTACACCAGCCCGCCCGCGACGGCGGGCGAGGAGCGGATCCCGCCGCCGGTGCGGTGGCGCCAGCGCTCGCCGCCCGTGGCGGCGTCGAGGGCGTAGAGGTTGCCGTCGTCGCTGCCGACGTAGACGGTGCCGTCCGCGACCGCGGGCGTGGACACGACCCCGCCGTCCGCGCGGAACGACCAGCGCAGCGCGCCGCCGGTGGCCTCCAGGGCGAGGACGTCGCGGGCGTCCGAGCCGATGTAGACCGTCCCGTCGACGACCGTGGGCGACGAGTCGACGGAGGTGGAGGTGACGTGCTGCCAGCGCCGCGTCCCGGACCGGGCGTCCACGCAGTACACGCGCCCGTCCCGGCACCCGACGTACACCCGCCCGCCCGCGACCGCGGGCGAGGAGTTGAACCAGTCACCTCCGGCGAAGGTCCAGCGCCCGACCCCGGTCGCCGCGTCGACCGCCCACAGCTGGTCCGCGCGGCAGCCGACGTAGACCAGGCCGTCCGCGACCGCGGGTGAGGAGTGCACGACGCCGCCGGTGTCGAAGCGCCAGATCGTGGCGCCGGAGGCGGCGTCCACCGCGTGCAGCCGCTGGTCGCTGCCGCCGACGAACACGACCCCGCCCGCGACGGCGGGGGAGGACGTGATCGCGCCCGCGGCCAGGTAGCGCCAGCGCTCGCGGCCGGTGTCCGCGTCCAGCGCGTAGAGGTAGCGGTCGTTGCTGCCCACGTAGACGGAACCGTCGGCGACGGTGGGGGAGGAGTACACCTCCCCGCCGGTCCGCAACCGCCACGGACCGGCGGCCGGGAGCAGACCCGCCGCCCGAAGGCCCGCCCAGGCACCCGCGCCGACGACGCCCGCGGCGACCACGGCGCCCGCGATCGTCAGCAGCCGCCTGCGGGGCAGGCGCGGGGGCACGGCCGGCGACGGGCCCGGGACGGACGGGGCGGCGGGGGGCGGTTCGGAGCCCCCCGTTCCCGGGCGCGGCGGGGCACCACCGGCCGGGAGCGGGACGAGCCGGGGCGTGCGCGGGCGGGCGGGCACCGTGGGGAGGGTGAACGGCTCGGCGAGCTGGGCGCGGGCCGCGGCGGCCAGCGCCCCGGCGGTCGGGTAGCGGTCCGCGGGGTCCTTCGCCATGCCGCGGGCGACGACGGCGTCGAGCCCGTCCTGCAGGTCCGAACGCTCCGCCGTCGGCCGGGGCGGCGGCTCGTTGAGGTGGGCGTGCATGGCCGCGTAGACGCTGCTGGCGCGGAACGGCTTGCGCCCGACGAGGCATTCGAACAGCACGCAGGCCAGCGAGTAGACGTCCACGCGCGCGTCCCAGTCGTCGCCGGTGAACCGCTCCGGCGCCATGTAGCCGAGAGTGCCCATCACGGCCCCGGCCTGCGACAGCGTCGGACCGTCCAGCTGCCGCGCGATGCCGAAGTCGGTGAGGTACACGACCTCGCGGTCCTCGCCCGCCGGGGCGGGCACGATCAGCACGTTCGGCGGCTTCACGTCCCGGTGCACGAGGCCCGCGGCGTGCGCGGCGTCGAGCGCGTCCGCGATCTGCGACACGATGTGCACCGCCCGGGCCACGGGCAGCGGGCCGTCGGCGAGCTCGGTGGCGAGGTCGCCCCCCTCGACCAGGCGCATGTCGAGGAAGAGCCGGCCGCCGATCTCGCCGTAGTCGTGGATCGGGATGATGTGCGGCTCGTTGAGCCGCGCGACCAGCGCCGCCTCGCGCTGGAACCGCTGCCGGAACGCCTCGTCGAGGGCCAGGTGGCCGGGCAGCCGCTTGAGGGCGACGACGCGGTTGCGGCGCAGGTCCACAGCCCGGAACACCTCGCCCATGCCGCCGCGCCCGATCAGCGCGTCCAGGCGGTAGTGCCCGAAGACCTCCCCCTCCACCGGCACGAGGCTACCGCCCGGTGTAGTGCTCGATCCGGATCGACCGCAGCTCGACGCCCCCGGCGGGGACCAGCGTCTCGGCGAGGCGCTGCTCGACGATCCGGTCCGGGTCGGTGTACCAGTCGTGGCTGTAGACCACCCACACCCGCGGCCTGCCCGCGACGAGCCCGTCCAGGCGCGGGACGTCCGAGGGCGTCACCTTCGGTTCCAGCTCGCCGCGCTCGAACAGCTCCGTCGGCACGCCGTGGACCTCCAGCCGTGGGCCGTCCTGCGCGGCGTAGTGGTGGTCGAACGGGATCCGCCCCCACGCGGCGTCGAAGATCACGAGATCGCCGGGCTCGGCCTGCTCGGCCAGGTAACGCGCGGCGCCGCGCCAGTCCTCCACGCCGGGATCGGCGTAGTAGTTCGCGAGCGACACCGCGTTGACGGCGAGCAGCGCGCCCAGCGCGAGCGCGGCGACGGGCCTGCCCGGCCGGCGGCACAGCGCGAGCAGCCCGGCCGCGACCAGCACCAGCAGCGGGACGGCGGTCCACACGAGCGTCTGCGTGTAGAAGACCGGCCGGCGCACGCTCGCGACCAGCTCGCCGAGGGCGGGCAGCACGACCAGCAGCACCAGCAGCAGCGCGACCCCCGAGCGCCCCCGCAGCCGGCGCGCGCCGAGCGCACCCAGCGCGACCGCCGCCAGCGCGAGCGGGACGACCAGCTCGCCCGGGGCGCGGGCGCTCAGCAGGTCCCGGACGTGTTCGAGCACCTTCGTCAGCGTCGGGGCGGGCAACCAGAACTCGGCGTCGACGGCGGCCGCCTGGTGCAGGAATCCGGGCAGCCACACCGACCACAGCGCGAGCCCGCCGCCGAGCGCGAGCGCGTAGGCCCAGGTCGGCCATGCATCAGAGTCGGGGTCGGGGTGGGGGTGGGGGTCGGGGTCGGGGTCGCGCCGCCGACGGTGCTCGCGCACCGCGCGGATCGCGAGGAACGCGCCGACGGCGACCGGGAAGAGCACGGCCGTGTTGTGCGAGAGCATCGTCAGCGTCGTGCCGGCGGCGAACCCCACCCAGCACGCGCCGGCGTCGCACCGCGACAGCGCCCGCCCCCGGGTGAGCAGCCGCACGAGGCACCACGTCGCGAGCGCGGCGAAGAACGTCAGCATCGCGTACATGCGGCCGAGCTGGCCGTACCAGATGTGCAGCGGGGAGACCGCGAGCAGCGCCGCGGCGAGCAGCCCCACGCGCCGTCCGCCCGCGTCGCGCCCGATCAGGTAGGCCAGTGGCACCGTCGCCACGCCGAAGACCACCGAGAAGGCGCGCAGCGCGACCTCGCCGGCGCCCGGGACGACCGACAGCCACAGGTGCAGCAGCAGGTAGTAGAGCGGAGGGTGCTTGTCCAGCACGAGGACGTGCTCGCCGATCGCGGCAGGATCCTGGGTCCCGAGCCACAGGCTGAACGCCTCGTCGATCCACAGGCTCTTGTCCGCGAGCCCCCAGCAGCGCAGCACGGCGGCGAGCAGCGTGACCGCCCCGACGGCGAGCACCGTGCGGCGCCGCGTGGACGTGGTCGCGTGGCGCGGCCCGGCCGGTTCCACGTTCATGATCGGCACGATCGGTACCGTGACGGTCATCCCGACCCCCCGGTGTCGAGCACCGTCAGCTCGCCCGAGATCTCGCTGACCACGTACAGCCGCCCGCCCGCGACCCACATCGCGACGGGTCCCTTCCCGGGCTCCACCGGGTCGCCCACCGTCCGGGCGGTCGTGTCGACCACGGTCACGGCGTCGGCGTCGCGCTCGGCGACGTAGACCGTCCCGGGCGCGGCGCCCAGCGTGATCCCGATCGGCTTCGGCCCGACCGGGACCGGCCCTCCGACGGTCGTGCGGCTCGCCGCGTCGACGACGCTCAGGGAACCGTCGAGGGTGTTCGTGACGTAGATCCGCGATCCGTCCCGGGCGACGGCGAGGTTGAGCGGGCCGTCGCCGACCGCGACGGTCCAGGCGACGGCGTTGCGCGCCGTGTCCACGGCGGTCAGTTCGTCGGAGTCGAAGGCGGACACGTAGAGCGTGGCGCCGTCCGGGGCGAGGGCGAGGCCGTAGGGCCTGCGCCCCACCGGGATCGGGCGCCCGACCACGGCCTGCGTGGCGGTGTCGACCACCGAGACGGTGTCGTCCTCGGCATTGCCGACGTAGAGACGGCGCCCGTCGGGGGACAGGGCGATCCCGTCGGGGAACGCGCCCACCGCCACCGTCGCGACGGCCCGGGCGGCCCCCGTGTCGACGATCGTGACGGAGTCGGAGCGGGTGTCGGAGACGTAGAGCCTGGTGCCGTCGGCGCTGAGCGCGAGCGAGTTCGGCGCGTCCCCGACCACGATCGGCGTCCCGACGGGGGCGAGGGTCATGGCGTCGAGGACGGAGACGGTGTCGTCGCCGAGGTTCGCCACGTATGCGCGGCTGCCGTCGGGCGAGACGACGACGTCGGCGGGGGTCAGCCCGACGCGTGCCCGCGTGATCTCCGCGAGCGGCCGGTCGAGCAGGGGTTCGGCGACCGCGGCCGCGGCGGCGACGACGGTGGCGACCGCGGCGGCGGCGAGCAGCGCCGCGATCCACCGGCCGCGGCGCCGGGACGGCCGGGCCGGGCCGGAGGCGGCGGGCGGGTCGACGGGGCCCGGCCCCGTCGGTGATCCGGCGGGCGGCCCGGTGGGCGTTCCGGCGGGCGAGCTCGCCGGGGGCGAGGGCAGCGGGGCCACGGCGGAGAGGGGACGTAGCGGGATGACGGCGGTCGTCGCCTCCCCCTGCACGTCGGCGAGGACGGCCCGGGCCGCGGCGGCGAGTCGGCCCGCGGACGAAGGCCGCTGCGCCGGATCCTCGGCGAGGCCACGGGCGACGACCCCGCGCAACGGCGGCGGAACCTGCGCCGCCGTCCCGCCCGGCCCCGCGAGGCAGGTGTGCATCAGGCATGCCAGCGCATGGACGTCGGAGCGCCGGTCCGGCTGGGACCCCCGGCGGACCTCCGGGGACGGGTTCCCGGCGGCGACGCCCCCGAGCGCACTCGTCACCCCGAGGTCGACGAGGTAGGCGAACCCGCGATGGGCGGCCCGGTCCGCGGGCCCGGCCAGCAGGACGTCCGACGGCGCGACGGCGCCGTGGACGAGCCCGTCGGCGTGGGCCGCGTCGAGCGCGTCGGCGAGCTGGGAGACGACGTCCACCGCGCGGGCCGGGGCGAGCGGGCCCAGCCGGAGCAACGCTCCCAGGTCGACCCCGTCCACCAGCCGCATGTCGACAAACAGCCGTCCGTCGAGCTCGCCGTAGTCGTGGACCGGGATGATGTGCGGCTCCAGCAGCGTGGCCGCCCGCGCGAGTTCCCGTTCGAACCGCTCCCGGTACCGGGCGTCGGCGGTGAGGTGCGCGAACAGCAGCTTGAGGGCCACCGGGCGCTCGCGGCGCGTGTCGAAGGCGCGGTACACCTCGCCGGTCCGACCGCGACCGAGCAGGGCCTGCAGCCGGTAGTGCCCGAAGCTCCGGCCCGGTCGCGTCATCCCGGCCGGCCGGATGGTCGTGTCGTCGAAGATCAGCATTCCGGGTCCGCCTCCTCACGGCCGCCTGCGCCCTCGGTGCCGCTCACGTCGATGCCCGAGCTCGCCCGCCCCGCGCATGCCGCCCGCTGCTCGGCCGCGCGTGCGGCGACGCGGGCGGGGGTCAGCTCCGCCCTCACCGCGTCCCCGACGGCCCGGCCCAGCGCGCCGCGCTGCCGCTCGTCGAGCCGGGTCACGGTGCCGTCGCACACCGTGGCGTCCGGCGGGCACAGCAGCGGCGACACCAGCAGCGGGACGAGCGCGCTGCGGTCGGCCACCGCCTCGGCGAGCAGCCCGTCCAGGCAGCGCCCCCGCGTCCCCGGCAGCCCGTCCACCACGAGGACGGGCCGGGCGGGGTCGCCGGCGGTCCACGCCGCGGTGGCCGCCGCGAGGCTCGACCGGTACGGGTCGCGGAACGCCGGGTCGCAGGTGTCGGGCGCGCCCACGCGCGCCCGGGCGTCCGCGGCCAGGTCCACGACGACCGCGTCCGCCGCCGCGACGGCGGCGGCCGGGCACGCGGAGGCCGGGGCGTAGGGGAGCTGCCCGCGCGTCCCCGTCGGGATGGGTAGCCGCGTCGGGGCGGGGGCCAGGATGCCGCAGCCGGGCCGGGCGGCGTCGAGCACGGTGAAGCCGCCGGTCGCGGCGAGCGTCACCGCGACGTCGCTCGCCCGGGACCCACCGAGGACGAGCACGACCGGCCCGCTACCCGCCGGGGTCCGGGCCGGCCGCGCCGCGGTGGCCGCACCGACCACGAGCCCGCCCGCGAGCAGCGCCACGGCGACGGGGAGGACGGCCCGCCGCTCGGCGAGGCGGCGGACGACACCGTCCTGCGCCACGAGCCCGGCCAGCCAGGCCAGCGCCCCGCCGACGACGAGCAGCGCGAACGGGCGCGCACCCGGCACCAGGAGCTGCACGAGCCAGAACAGCGGCAGGTGCAGCAGGAGCAGCGGGTAGGCGGCCCGGCCCAGCTCCAGCGGGAGCCCGCGGCTCAGCACGCGCGCCAGGCCGCGGCCGGGATCGGCGTGCACCGCGACGAGCAGCAGCGCGGTGGCGACCGCGGCGTACACCGGCCCGCCGAGCAGGATCCAGTCCTCGGGTCGCAGGGTGGCGGCGACCGAGCCTGCGACGAGCAGCGCGAGCGCAACACCCGTGAGGACGGCGCCGGTGCGGTGGGCCGCGCGGTCCGGCGGGTGCTGGGCGGCCCACGCAGCCGCGGCCGCGCCCGCCACCCACTCGGCGAACCGGACGTGCGTGCCGAACGCCAGCTCCGTCGTGTCCGCGCCGGCGAGCGCGCGCAGCGCACCGCCCGCGACCGCGAGCGCGAACAACACCAGGAGCGCCGCCACCAGCCGCGACGGCACCCGGTGCGCACCGGTCGCGCGCCGCAGCGGTGCCAGCACGAGCGGCCACACGACGACGAGCTGGACGAGCAGGCCGACCAGCCACGCCACGCCGAGCGGGTCCACCCGGGCCTGCTGTTCGACGAACCAGTCCGTCGCGCCCGGGACGCGGCGCAGCAGCGGCTCCCACTGGGGGGAGGCCAGCGCGAGGGCCCACCAGTTGCCGGTCCCGCTCGCCCAGGCGAGCGCGGCCGCACCCGCCGCGGCCGCCCGCCGCGGGGTGTCGGCCACCGCCACGACGGCCACGACCAGGAGCGCCGTCGCGACGAGCAGCGGGGCGTGCCAGCGGAACTGGTGGCGGTACCAGCCGGCGAGGCCGAGGCGCCCGTCGGGGCCTGCCGTGGCCAGCAGCGTCGTGGTCGTGAGGAATCCTGCGGCGGCGAGGAGCACGTCCGGCCCGAGCAGCTGCGCCGGGATCGCCCCGGTGGACTGCAGGATGACGAGCAGCACCGCGAGCCCGCCGATCGCGACGGCGGGCTTCGACGGCTCACGCAGCGGAGCGCTCACGACGGCGCCGCCGCCCAGTCCGTGAAGCACTGCCGCAGCGCCGTCTCGGCGGTGCGTCCCAACCAGGAGTCGTGCAGGTCGCCGACCGGGTCCGCCAGCGCCGGGTCCGCGTCGAGCTCCATCTTCCACAGGTAGACCCCGCCGAGGCCGTGCGCCTGCGCGGCCCGGCACGCCGCACCCAGCCAGCGCGCCTGCACGCCCTCGTCCAGCGGTGCGCCCGCCGTGTGCGGCAGGGCCGGGTTGGTCACGGTGCCCGCCTCGGCGGCCGCCCCCAGCTCGTAGAGCGGCACGTCGCCGGGGGCGTTCGGGACGGTCTGCTGCAGCCAGCGCCGCCACGCCAGCTGCATCTGCGCCGCCGTCGCGGTCGCGGGCAGGCCGAGTCGCGGGTAGGCGTCGATGCCGACCGTGTCGACCGGGACCGAGCGCGCCGCCTGCCCGAACGAGTCCCAGTTCGCGGCGTAGCCCAGCTCGCCGGTGTAGACCCGCCGGGCGTCGGTGACGAGGTCCGCCCAGCGACGGTCGGTCTGCAGCGTGTTGAGCTCGGCGCCGATCACGACGGTCTGCACCCCGTGCCCCTGGGCCATCTGCAGGTAGGGGTCGAGGAAGTCACGGTAGGAGGCGAACCAGGCGTCGCGGTCGGCGGGATCGAGCTGCCCGCGCCAGGCGCGGCTGTCGACGTCGACGAGGTTGCGCTCGTCGAGCAGCGGCCGGATCGACACCCGCAGCCCGCTGCGCCGCGCCTCGTCCACCACGGCGGCCAGCCGCTCGGGCGAGGGCGTCCGCTCGTCGGTGATCACCCGGTTCGCGGTGATCGTCTCGGTGAAGAACGGGAACGAGATGCTGAGCGAGTTCGCGCCCATCCCGACGACGTGGTCGAGAACGCGGTCGGCCTTGCGCTGCAGCACCTCGATGGTGTCGCTCGGCACGTCGACCCAGTAGAGCTGCACACCGAGCTGCGGGCGCCCCGGCTGCCACGCCGCCGCCGGGCGCGGCCCCTGCGCCGAGCCGTCGGAGACACCCGGATGCGGCCACGTCAGCGCCCCGACGAGGAGCACCACCACGATGCCGACCAGCCAGCGCACGACGTCACCTCGGCTTCGCGATGACGGTGAACGCGGTCTCGGTGCGGCGCATGAACTTGATGGCGCCGCGCAGCACACCGGTGGCCTCGAACAGCGAGTAGAGCGGCATCCCGCCGATCACGGCGACCGGCTCCCACCACCGCATCCGCGCGTCCGCCGAGGCCCGGACATTGATCTTCAAGCCCTCCCAGTAGCACCACACCTGATAGGCGATGTTGATCGCCCACAGCGGCAGCAGCGCGACGGCGGCGGGCAGCGTGTCGACGTTCTCCAGCAGCAGGCCCGCCGCGAGCACCACTCCGACGTGCTGCAGCGGCCCGCTGGCCCACACGACCATGTTGTGGATGAGCAGCAGGCGGCTGCGCAGCGGCAGCTCGCGGTTGGCCGCCAGCTCCAGCAGGCCCCAGGCCCACCGCTCGCGCTGCTTGACGAAGTCGAGCACGGTCGCGGGCGCGGCACCGAACGAGCGGCCGGCGAACCAGTCGCTGCGGCCGGGGTGGCGGCGCGTGAACTCGAGCGCGAACTGCGCGTCCTCCACCATCGCGCGCGGACCGAAGTCCCAGCCGATCCCGGCTTCGATCGAGGCGCGCACGAGCAGCAGCTCGCCGTGCAGCCCGGCACGGGGCGTACCGCGGCCCGTGGTCGCGGCGAAGACGCTGATGTCGCTCGCGGGGCGCACGGCGTCGGCGAACCACAGCATCCGGCTCGCACCGTGCTCGCGCGGGTAGGTGAGCACGCCCTGGGTGAGGTGCAGGGCGTCCGCGCCGCGGTCGCGCTGGGCGAGCACGAACCGGGCGAGCTCCTCGGCGGTGTCCGGACCGACGGCCGTGTCGTCGTCGAGGTGCAGGGCCCACACGTCGTCGCGCGCCTCGCCGCCGGCGATGCGGCAGGCGTTCGCGTAGTGGTTGGCGCGGGCCTTGAAGCGCGTCCCGCGGGACGTGCGGTAGCCGCGGGGCACCACCAGCACCCGCACCCGCGGCTCGGACCGTGCGAGCGCCACGATCGCCGCGCCCGCCTCGCAGTCCTCCTCGACGACGATCTCGGTGGTGTGGTCGGGGAAGAAGTCGCCGAGTCGCCGGCACGATCGCACGACGCGCTCCAGCGCGGGCAGCGTGTCGAAGCGCCCGATCGTCGGGATCACGACGACGAGGCGCTCGCCGCGCACCGTGTGCGCCGGGCCGCGGACGCGGGCCGCCTTCAGCCGCCGGACCGTGCGCAGCGCGCCGTAGATCCCGAGCAGCGAGGCCGTGACCGGCAACGACCACAGGACGGTGGTCACCCACCCCAGCGGCTGCACGCCGCGGTGCATCATCGTCCACGCCCAGGTCGAGGTGGCCAGGGCGACGGCGAACACGATCGGCAGCGACACCAGGCTCGGGGCCACCGGGCTGCGGGAGCGGCGGACCCGCGGCATCCAGCCCGGGGAGGCGCCCGCCGCGGTCGGGACCCGGACGGTGCGGCCGCCGAGGTCGATGCGCTCGGTCTGTTCCGTGGGGCGGACGAACGGGGCGGTGAGGGTCATGACGGCGCTCCCGGGCGTGCGCACGCCGGCTCGCGGTACGCGCAGATGGGGGGCAGCATGGTCGTCCTCGTCGGCTCGCCGTCATCCTCGGTTCGGGCGGGACCCCGCCGGCCCCGCGGGACCATCCTGGTTCCTGCCCGGGCCGAGCAGACTCGCCGCGCGGACCAGGAAACCCTGACGGGCGGGCAAGCGTTTTCTTACCGTCCGGACAGGGTCGCGACCGGCATCCTGGGGACGACACGCGACGGGAGACGACAGTGGGCATTCTCGACGGTTTGATGGGCAACGCGTCCCGGGTCGACCCGGCGGCCGCGGCGCAGGAGTACGGGCGGCTGCTCGCGAACGGCGAGCAGGTGCACGCGGCCTACGTCCTGATCCGCGACGCGATGGTCTTCACCGACCGCAGGCTCATCTTCGTCGACAAGCAGGGGATGTCCGGCAGGAAGGTCAGCTACCACAGCATCCCCTACCGCGCCATCACGCACTTCGCCGTCGAGACCGCGGGAACGTTCGACCTGGACGCCGAGCTGAAGATCTGGATCTCCGGCACCCACGAGCCGATCCGGCAGGAGTTCCGCAAGGGCGTCGACGTCTACGAGGTGCAGGCGATGCTGGCGGCGTTCGTCGCGCGCTGACCTCTCGTCCTCACCGCCGGTCGGCGGTGAGGACGACGGTGGCGAGGTCGTAGCGACGGACGGCCTCGGCCAGCTCGGGGACACCCGGGTCGCGGTCGTCGTCGACGACGATGCCGAGCATCCGCCGGGCCGCCTTCGGCCCGATGCGGGCGATCAGGTCGTGTACGGTGCGCGCGACGGAGATCGGGTCCTCGTCGAGTGCGGCGTGCATCGGGACACGCCGCCCGAAGCGGGTGATCTCGACGTCGGCGCCGCCGCGGAGATTGGCTCGCCACCGGTGCTGGGTGAGCACCACCAGCCGATCGCCGAGATCGACGAACCCCACCGGGATGTCGTAGCGCCGCCCCGTCCGGCGCCCGGCCACGTGCAGGATCGCCAGCTGCCCGTCGAGCAGCGGGTGCAGCGGAGCGCGCAACGCCGCGCGGACCAGGGGGTTCAGGGCGGTGATCAACCGCTGGGGTGGGGTGCGGCGGTGAACGGCCGGCGCGCTCTCCGGATCGACGTGCAGGAGGCGGAACTCGCGGCGGCGCAGGGCCCGCAGCAGCCACGCCGCGGGCGGGCCGAACGCCGCGAGGCCGTCCTCGGTGCGGCAGGCCCCGATCCGGTCGACCCGGTACTCGGTGCCGTGGCGCACGACGACGCACCGTCCCGCGGCGGTGATGTTGCGGTACCAGTCGACGTGCGGGCCGTAGGTCAGCTCGGCGACGAAGCCGTCGCGGGTGCGGGCGAGCAGCAGCGGCGTCTCGTAGGTCCGCCCGGAGCGGCGCCCGACGTGGCGGACGAGCGCGAACGGGCCGTGGCCCGACCGGGCGAGCGGCACCGTCACGCGGTTGAGCGTGTTCTTGAGCAGCCGCAGGAACCGCAGGCGGAGGCGATCCGCGGCCCCGGCCGCGGCGTCGGAACCGGCCATCAGAGGGGCGTGACGTACGCGCCGGAGATCCCGCCGTCGACCAGGAACGTCGACGCGGTGACGAACGAGGCGTCGTCGCTGGCCAGGAACGCGACGGCGGACGCGATCTCCTCAGGACGGGCGAACCGGCCCATCGGGACGTGCACGAGGCGCCGTTGGGCCCGCTCCGGATCGGCGGCGAAGAGCTCCCGAAGCAGCGGGGTGTCGACCGGCCCGGGACACAGGGCGTTCACGCGGATGCCCTCGCGGGCGAACTGCACACCGAGCTCGCGGGTCATCGCGAGCACCCCGCCCTTGGACGCGGTGTAGCTGATCTGGGAGGTCGCGGCACCCATCACGGCCACGAACGACGCGGTGTTCACGATCGCCCCGCCGCCCTGCCGCTGCATGATCGGCAGGACGGCCCGGCAGCACAGGTACACCGACGTGAGGTTGACCTCCTGGACCCGCCGCCAGGCGTCCAGCCCGGTGGTGAGGATCGAGTCGTCCTCGGGAGGGGAGATGCCGGCGTTGTGGAAGGAGATGTCCACCGTGCCGTAGGCGTCGAGCGCCGCCGCGAACAGGTGCGCGACGTCGTCCTCGCACGTCACGTCGGTACGGACGAAGAGCCCGCCGACCTCCTTCGCCGCCGCCGCGCCCGCGGCCTCGTCCACGTCCGCGACGACGACGCGGGCGCCCTCCGACGCGAGCCGCTGCGCGGTGGCCAACCCGATGCCGCTCCCACCGCCGGTGATCACGGCCGTCCGGTCGGCGAACCGCTGGGTCATGTGCTCCTCGTTCCGTTCCGTCCCGCTGATCGTCCCGCTTCCCGTGGCGCTGGTCGGGTCGGGTCCGCCGCGGCCACGAGCGCGCCGAACAGCCGCCCGTCCGCGGCGTCCTCCTCCGGGTGCCACTGCACCCCGACGACGAATCCGGGCCCCACGAGCTCCACCGCCTCGACGAGCCCGTCGGCCGCCCGGGCGGTCACCACCAGCCCGTCCGCGAGCCGGTCCACGGCCTGATGGTGGTGGCAGCGCACCCGCACCGGGCCGCCGAGCGCCGCGGCGACCCGGGAGCCCGGTGACGGCAGCACGTCCGTCCAGCCGAACACCCCCGGCGTTGGGTTGTGCCCGGTGTGCCCGACCGCA
Organism: Pseudonocardia sp.; assembly: GCA_050248815.1. Taxonomy (GTDB): domain Bacteria; phylum Actinomycetota; class Actinomycetes; order Mycobacteriales; family Pseudonocardiaceae; genus Pseudonocardia. Next base: position 145,336 of record JBFWRR010000002.1, read on the forward strand.
TCGGGCAAGTGCTGGTGCAGCGTCCCGCCGAGCGCCACGTTGAGCACCTGGAGCCCCCGGCACACGCCGAGCACGGGGATGCCCCGGTCCAGCGCGCGCCGCAGCACCGCCGCCTCGGCCGCGTCGCGCTCCTCGCGCGGCGGGCCGGTCCGGGGGTGGCGCGCGGCTCCGTAGAGCGACGGCGAGACGTCCGGCCCGCCCGTCACGACCAGCGCGTGAAGCGCGTCCACGGCCGTTGCGGCGGCCTCGACCGGCGGAAGCAGCAGCGGCGCGCCGCCCGCCGCCACGACCATGTCGACGTACGTGCGCGGCAACAGTGCGGCCTCGACGTCCCACACCCCGAAACGGGCCCGCTCGCCGTAGCTGGTGAGCCCGACGAGAACGGGGCCGGCGAGCCTAGAGCCGTTCGAACCCACGCCGCCGCTCCCAGTCGGTCACCGCCGAGTCGAAGGCCGCGAGCTCGATCCGGGCGGCGTTGCCGTAGTGCTCGACGACCTCCTTGCCGAACGCCTCGCGCGCGATCTCCGAGGCCGCGAAGAGCTCAGCGGCCTCCCGCAGCGTCGCGGGCACCCGCGCGGCGTCGGAGCGGTATGCGTTGCCCGTGAACGGCGCCTCGAGCTCCAGCTCCCCGTCGATGCCGTGCAGCCCGGCCGCGATCAGCGCCGCGACCGCCAGGTAGGGGTTGACGTCGCCGCCGGGCACGCGGTTCTCCACGCGCAGCGACCGCCCGTGCCCGACCACCCGCAGCGCGCAGGTGCGGTTGTCCAGCCCCCAGGCCACCGCCGTCGGGGCGAACGAGCCGTCCGCGAACCGCTTGTAGGAGTTGACGTTCGGCGCGAACAGGTACGTCAGCTCCCGCAGGCAGGCCAGCTGCCCCGCGACGAACCGGGCGAACAGCGGCGAGAAGCCGTGCTCGCCGTCACCGGCGCACACACCGGAGCCGTCCTGCCCGCGCAGCGACACGTGGATGTGGCAGGAGTTGCCCTCGCGCTCGTCGTACTTCGCCATGAACGTCAGCGACATCCCGGCCTGGTCGGCGATCTCCTTGGCCCCGGTCTTGTAGATCGCGTGGTTGTCGCAGGTGGTGAGCGCGTCCGCGTAGCGGAAGGCGATCTCGTGCTGGCCGAGGTTGCACTCGCCCTTCGCGCTCTCCACGACCATCCCCGCGCCCGCCATGCCGTTGCGGATGCGCCGCAGCACCGGCTCGACGCGGCCGGTGCCGATGAGCGAGTAGTCCACGTTGTAGAGGTTCGCCGGACGCAGCCCCTGGTAGCCCCTCTCCCAGGCGTCGGCGTAGGAGTCCGCGAACAGCATGAACTCCAGCTCGGTGCCGACGTCGGCGACCAGCCCCCGCGCGGCCAGCCGGTCCAGCTGGGCCCGCAGGACCTGTCGCGGCGAGGCGACGACCGGCGACCCGTCCTCCCAGGCGGTGTCGCAGAGCACGAGCGCCGTGGCCGTGTGCCAGGGGATCCGGCGCAGCGTCGACAGGTCCGGCCGCAGCAGCATGTCGCCGTACCCGCGGTCCCACGACGACATCGCGTAGCCGTCCACGGTGTTCATGTCGACGTCCACGGCCAGCAGGTAGTTGCACGCCTCCACACCCGGCGCGGCGCCGGGACGCACGACCTCGTCGAGGAAATAGCGCCCCGCGCACCGCTTGCCCTGCAACCGACCCTGCATGTCGGTGAACGCGACCAGAACCGTGTCGATCATGCCAGTGTCGACGTGCCCGCGCAGCTCCCCGACGGTGAGCATGCCCTCCCGGCGATGGATCACCGGCCACCCCTCATTGCTTGGACTCCGCATCGAGCTGCTGCTCGATCGAGGCCAGCTCTTCGTCGGTACCGGCCTCACGGACCGGGCCGGTGAACCACTTGCGCGCGGTGAGCAGGTACCAGCCGCCGAAGAGGATCAGGGCCCCCCCGACGGTCAGCGGAGTGTAGTTCACGAGGGCCCAGTCGAACTCGTCGGCGCCCGGGATGCCGCTGGGCGAGAAGGGCAGCAGGAACAGGAGGCACACCAGCGCGATCCAGATGACCGCGAGCACGGAGATCCACTTGTAGTGGTTGCCGAGGCTCCAGGCGCCGTGCGCGAACCGGTCGCCCGCCCGGATCCGCAGGACGATCGGCAGCGCGAACGCGATGTAGAGCCCGATCACCGCGATCGAGGTGCCCACCGCGTACCCGATCACGCCATTGGCCAGCGTCGGGATCATGAGCGCCCAGGACAGCACGCAGATCGCGATCACGGCGTTCACCGGGACGCGGTTGCGGGCGACCTTGCGCCACAGCCGCGAGCCGGGAACCGCGCCGTCGCGGGAGAACGCGAACATCATCCGCGACGCGGAGGTCACCGATGCCGTCCCGCAGAACAGCTGCGCCACCACGGCGATGAACAGCAGGAACTCCGCCCAGGTGTCACCGAGCGACTCCGTCCAGATGTAGACCACCGCGTTGCCGGCGGCGTCGAGCACGCCCTGGGTGTCCGGGACGGCGAACGTGACCGCGACCAGCAGGATGAAGCCGAAGATCACCGACACGACGACCGACATGACCATGCCCCAGGCCGCCGACCGGGACGCCATCCGAGTCTCCTCGCTCATGTGCGCCGACGCGTCGAAGCCCGTGATCGTGTACTGCGCCATGAGCAGCCCGAGACCGAAGACGTACCAGAAGGCGCCGTCGGAGAAGCCGGAGTTGTTGACCGTCTCGCCGAAGACGTACGACACGGACTGGTGGTTGTCGGGGATCACGACGAGGACGCCCACGACCACCACGACACCGATCATGTGCCACCAGGCCGAGAACGAGTTGAGGCCGGCGAGGATGTTGACGCCCAGCAGGTTGAGCAGCAGGTGCAGCGCGATGATCGCGGTGTAGACGACGAAGACGGTGCCCGTCTCGGTGCCGATCCCGAACCACAGGTCGAGCAGCGCGGTGGTGAACAGCGCCGCGCCGTAGTCGATGGCGGCGGTCACCGCGATCTGGCCGACCAGGTTGAACCAGCCCGTGAACCAGCCCCATGCGGGGCTGCCGAGCTTGGACGCCCAGTAGTAGAGCGCACCCGCGGTCGGCATCGCGGAGGCGATCTCGCCCATCGCCATCGCCACCAGCACGCAGAACACGCCCACCAGCAGCCAGCCCCACGTGATCGCGACGGGGCCGCCGTTGTTGAACGCGATGTAGTAGGAGGTGAGACACCCGGCCAGGATCGAGATGATCGTGAACGAGATGGCGAAGTTGGAGAACCCACCCATCTCGCGGAAGAGCACCTGGGCGTAGCCCATCTTGTGCAGCAGCGCGGCGTCGGCGTCGTGCTGTGTGTCGGCCGAGGTGCGGTGCCGCCCCGTGTCCGGTGTGCCCATCGGTTGCCCCTTCGGTGCTCGGTGCTGCCGGTCTTTCCTGCGGGTCTGTCCTCGCAGGTCAGTCCTCCTGCCGGGCGGTGTCGAGCAGGCGCTCGAAGTCCGGCCCGTCGAACTCCGCGACGGCGCGGTCGTACTTCTCCATCCCCCACGACCAGAAGTCGAAGTCGATCGGCGAGGAGCCGTCCTGGATCGAGGCCCAGAGCGTCCAGCCGTACTTCGCGAGCAGGGCGTGCAGCCGGGCCCGCGCGACCAGTGCCGGCCGCGGGCGGCCGTGGTAGGCGGTGACGAGCACGTCGAGCAGGGGCAGCGGCAGCGCCGCCTCGCTCCAGATGTTGCCCAGCTCGAAGCAGGGGTCGTTGTTTCCGGAGTACTCGTAGTCGATGATCCGCACGGTCGCGCCGTCGTCGAGCAGGTTCCCGGCGAGCAGGTCGTTGTGGCAGGGCACCGTGGGCCGCGGCCGGAGCGCCGCGTGGACGGCGGCGACCTGCGGTGCGAACTCGTCGTAGCGCGGGGGCAGGCGGAAGCCGTGCTCGGCGACGATGCGCCGGTAGCGGGCCTGGGTCGCGAACATGTCGAAGTCGCCGACGAACCGGGGACCGGAATGCAGCCTGCGGCAGGCTGCGGCGACCCGCCGGAGCACCGCGGGATCGTGCAGGTCGGCGTCGGTGAGCGTGCGGCCGGGCAGGAAGCCGACGACGAGGCCCTCGCCCGGGCGGTAGTGCAGCACCGGCGGGCCGACGCCCGCCTCGTGCGCGGCGACGGTGTTGGTGTGCTCGGCGTCGCGGTCGATGCCGAGCAGTGAGCCGCCGGGGCGCGCCGCCCCTGCGGGCGCCTCGGCCGGGATGCGCACGACGACGACCCCGTCCGGGGTGGTCACCTTGAGGTTGAGGTTGGTCAGCCCGCCGGGCAGCTCCTCGACGTGGCGGGGGCGGCGTGCGGTGGCGGGAATGGAGTCCAGCAGCGCGTCGACGTCGAGCGTCGCCTCGGCGGTCTCCATCGGTGCAGGGTAGGTCTCGCGAATCGAACGGTCTAGACCGTAGTCTCGCCGCGTGACGGTCAAGCTGCCCACGGATGCCCGGATCGTGGTGATCGGCGGCGGTGTGGGTGGTGCAAGCGTCGCATTCCACCTCACCGAGCGTGGCGAACGCGATGTCCTGCTCCTCGAACGGGCCGAGCTGACGAGCGGGTCGACGTTCCACTCGGCCGGCCTGGTGGGGCAGCTGCGCGCCGACCCCGCGCTCACCCGGATGAACGTGGCGTCCGCCGAGCTCTATCGGCGGCTGGAGAAGTCCGAGCACGCCGCGGGCTGGGTGGAGTCGGGGTCGTTGCGGCTCGCGTCGTCACCCGCGCGGCTCGAGGAGATCCGCCGCCAGGCCGGCTGGGCACAGCGGTCGGGCCTGCCGCTGGAACTGGTGTCGCCCGCCGAGGCGAAGGAGCTGTTCCCGCTCATGAGCACGGACGGCGTGCTCGGCGCCGCCTACACCCCGACGGACGGCCACGTCGACCCCGCTCGGCTGTGCCAGGCACTCGCGGCACTGGCCCGGGAGGGCGGCGCGCGCATCGCGCAGCGCACCCGGGTGCTCGGGATCGACACCGCCGCCACTCGGCACGGGCGGCGCGTGCGCCGCGTGCGCACCGATCGCGGCGACGTCGCGTGCGAGATCGTGGTGGACTGCGGCGGCATGTTCGCCGCGGAGATCGCCCGCCTCGTCGACGTGCGGGTGCCGGTGGTGCCGATGTCGCACCAGTACGTCGTCACGGCGCCGTTCCTGGAGGCGTTCCTCGACGAGGGCGCGTCGTTGCCGTCGCTGCGCGACCCGGACCTGCTCGTCTACTACCGCCAGGAGGTCCGCGGCCTGGTGATGGGCGGGTACGAGCGCGAGTCCGCACCCTGGACGGCGACCGCCCGCAGCTACGACGCCATCCCGCCGGACTTCAACGGCAGGCTGCTGGCCGAGGACTGGCCGCGGTTCACCGAGATCGCCGAGAACGCGCAGGTGCGGGTACCCGCGCTGGGCGACGTGGGCATCCAGTCGATGATCAACGGGCCGGAGGGCTTCACCCCGGACAACGAGTTCTGCCTGGGCGAGACCGAGGTCGCCGGGTTCTTCGTCGCCGCCGGGTTCTGCGCACACGGCATCGCGGGCGCGGGCGGCATCGGCATGGTGACGGCCGCCTGGATCCTCGACGGCGACCCCGGCATGGATCTCTGGCACATGGACGTGCGCCGTTTCGCCCGCCACTATCGCTCCCCGGGCTACACCCTCGCCCGCACGGTGGAGAACTACGAGAGCTACTACGACATCCGCTATCCGGGCGAGGGCCGCCGCTCCGGCCGCCCGCTGCGGACCTCGCCTGCGTACCCCTGGCACGCCGCGCACGGCGCGGTGTTCGGGGAGAAGTCGGGCTGGGAACGCGTCGAGCACTACGCGGTGGCCGGACCCGAGGAGCTGCGCCCGCGCGGCTGGGCGGGCCGGACGTGGTCGCCGTGCGTCGAGCCGGAGCACCGGGCCACCCGCGAGGCCGTCGGCCTGTTCGACGAGACCTCGTTCGCGAAGATCGAGATCACGGGCCCGGAGGCGGCGGGGTTCGTGAGCGACGTGTTCGCCGGGGACGTGGACCGCGCCGTCGGCAGTGTCGTCTACACCCAGGCGCTGAACGACCGCGGCGGTATCGAGATGGACGTGACCGTCACCCGGCTCGCGCCCGACGCGTTCCTCGTCGTCACGGGCACGGCGTTCGGCGGCCACGACCTGGAGTGGTTGCGCCGCGCGGCCCGCCGGTCCGACGCGTCGGTGCACCTCGGCGACGTGACGAGCGGGTGGGCGTGTTTCGGGCTGTGGGGTCCGCGCGCCCGCGACGTCCTCTGCCCGCTCACGCCGCAGGCGCTCGACAACGAGGCGTTCCCGTACCCGTCGATGCGCGAGACGACCGTCGGCGACGTCCCGGTGCGGGCGCTGCGCATCACCTACGTCGGTGAGCTGGGCTGGGAGCTGTACTGCCCCACCGAGTACGGGGCCGCGCTCTGGCGCGTGCTCGTCGAGGCGGGGGAGCCGCACGGACTGCTGCCCTGCGGCTACCGGGCGATCGAGAGCCTGCGCCTGGAGAAGGGCTACCGCGCGTGGGGCGCCGACATCGGGCCCGAGACCACCCCGGACGAGGCCGGGCTCGCGTTCGCGGTGCGCGCCCTCGACCGGTCCGCCGGGGACTTCACCGGACGCGAGGCCCTGTTGGCCGCCCGGGAGGCCGGGACGGCGCGCCGGCTGCGGTGCCTGCTGCTCGACGACCCGCGCGCCGTCGCGCTCGGCGGCGAGCCGGTCCGGCTGGACGGTCTCGGTGTCGGTGCTGATGTCGGTGCTGATTTCGGGGCTGATTTCGGGGGCACGGTCGGGCAGGTGACCTCCGGTGGCTACGGCTACACCGTCCAGCGCTCGATCGCCTACGCGTACCTGCCCGCCGCCGCGGGGCCCGGCACGCGCGTGACCGTCGGGGTCGACGGGGAGGACGTCGGTGCCGAGGTGGTGCGCGGGGCGCCGTACGACCCGAAGGGGGAGCGGATCCGGGCCTGACGCGGCCTGACAACGAACGGAGGCCCCGTCGTCGAGGAGCCGCGGCGTCGCGACGGGCGCTCAGCCGCGGATGTCGGCGCGCAGCGCCGGGGCGGCGGAAGCCGCATCCACGCCGGTGCGGATCATGAGCCGGACCCGGTCGGCCCGGTAGCGGTCCCGGGCGAACTCCACGGGCACCCCGGCCACCGTGCGCGCGACACGCTGCACCTGCATGAGCGCAGCGCCCGAGGGCACCTCGAGCAGGCCGGCATCCTCGGTGCCCGCGGTGACGGGCTCCAGGTACTCGACGGCCGTGTGTGGCGCGAGCCCGAACTCGGCGGCGAGCAGCTCGTAGAGCGATCCGGTCAGGGGCCGTTCCAGCAGGTCCGGCACCTGCCCGGCGGGGAACCAGGAGCGCTCGACCGCGAGCGCGGTGCCGTCCGCGGAGCGCACCCGGACGACCTCGTGCACCTGCGACCCCGTGGTGACCTCCAACCCCGCCGCGACGTCCTCCGCGGCGGCGATGGTGCGGGCGGCGACCACCCGGGCCCCGGCCGTGCGGTGGGCGCGGCGCATCTGCTCGGTGAACCCGGCTAACCCCGTGAGATCGCAGTCGATCTTCGGTTCGGCGACGAACGCCCCGCCGGACCGGCCGGGCGTGCGGACGATCACCCCCCGGCGGGCCAGGCCGTCGAGGGCCTGACGAAGCGTCATCCGGCTGACCCGCAGCGCCTTCGCGAGCTCGCGCTCGCCGGGCAACCGGTCGCCGGCGGCGAGATCGCCGCAGGTGATCTCGCCCACGAGCCACCGCTCGATCTGCACGTGGACCGGTGTGCCGTGGCGGCGCACCAGCGCGGGGGCGCGGGTGAGCAGCGACGCCGTCATACGGCATAGGGTACGTGCTCCCGGGTGAACGCCCGTCGCTCCTGTGACGGTCAGTAGTGACCGGATCTCGCGATCACCGCGTGACCTCGGGCACAATCCGGCCCATGCCCTTCTCCTCGCAGACCGAGGCCGCGATCGCGCGCACCCGCCGGCACAGCATCGGCGACCTCTTGCACCGGACGGCGAAGCGATACCCGCAGAAGCTCGCCGTGGTCGCGGGGGAGCACCGTGCCACCTACGCCGAGTTCGACGCGGCCGTCAACCGCATGGCCAACGCTCTGATCGCGCGGGGTCTCACCAAGGGCGACCGGCTCGCGATGCTCTCGCACAACTGCTGGGAGTACGCCGTCCTCGCGTTCGCGGCGGCCAAGGCGGGCATCGTCCTCGTGCCGATCAACTTCATGCTCAACGCCGGCGAGATCACGTTCATCCTCACCCACTCCGGGGCGAAGGGGATGCTCGCCGAGTCCGCGCTCGCCGACACGGCCGAGAAGGCGATGGCGGAAGCCGGGATGAACACGGTGCGCGGGTGGATCGGCACGGACCCGTCGGCGCACTGGGAGTCCGTCGAGTCCTGGTGGAGCGAGGGTGACGCCTCCCCGCCGGACGTCGCGATCGCCGACGACGACCCGCTGCGGCTCATGTACACCTCCGGGACCGAGTCGCGGCCCAAGGGCGTCATGCTGCCGTCGCGCTCGCTGATCGCGCAGTACGTGAGCTGCGTGATCGACGGCGGGATGGAGCACGACGACGTCGAGGTGCACTCGCTGCCGATGTACCACTGCGCCCAGCTGGACTGCTTCTTCGGCGTGGACGTCTACCTCGGCGCGACCAGCATCATCCTGCCCGCCCCCGCGCCCGACGTGCTGCTCGCGACGATCGAGCGGGAGAAGGTCACGAAGCTCTTCTGCCCGCCGACGGTGTGGATCTCGCTGCTGCGCCATCCCGCCTTCGACACCACGGACCTGTCCAGCCTTCGCAAGGGCTACTACGGGGCCTCGCCGATGCCGGTGGAGGTGCTGCACGAGCTCCGGCAACGGCTGCCCGGGGTACGGCTCTGGAACTTCTACGGCCAGACCGAGATGGCCCCGCTCGCGACGATCCTGCGCCCGGAGGAGCAGCTGGAGCATGCGGGCAGCGCAGGCAAGGCGGCGGTCAACGTCGAGACCATGCTCGTCGACGACGAGGACAACCCGGTGCCACCGGGGGAGGTCGGCGAGATCGTGCACCGCAGCCCGCACGCCGCACTCGGCTACTACCACGACGAGGAGAAGACCGCGGCCGCGTTCCGCCACGGCTGGTTCCACTCCGGCGATCTCGGGATCATGACCGAGGACGGCTACCTCTCCGTGGTCGACCGCAAGAAGGACATGATCAAGACGGGTGGCGAGAACGTCGCCAGCCGCGAGGTCGAGGAGGCGATCTACGAGCTGGACGGGGTGGCCGAGGTCGCCGTCTTCGGCATCAGCCACCCCACCTGGATCGAGGCCGTCACCGCGGTGATCGTGCCGAAGGAGGGGTCCGGTCTCACCGCGGAGGACGTCGTGGCCCACGCCCGGGTCCGGCTCGCGGGCTACAAGCGGCCCAAGTACGTCGTGCTCGCGGACGCCCTGCCGAAGAACCCCAGCGGCAAGATCCTCAAGCGGGACCTGCGCCGGGACCACGCCGACCTGGCCGCGTCGGACAGCTGACCGCGAGTTCCGCATCCTGCCGTGGCGAGTTGCGGATTCCATCGGCCGAAACCCGCACCCAACCGGATGAGATGCGCAACTCGCGGCGGCGAGATGCGCAACTCGCGGGTCACGCCGGTGCCGGTCGTGATCGCGGCGACGGACGAGCGGTGCGCCGTGCCGCGCACGCGGGTGACGGACGTGGCAGGGTGAAGCGGTGGAGCTGAGGATCGGGTACAAGGCGTCGGCCGAGCAGTTCGCGCCGCGCGAGCTGGTGGAGTTCGCGGTGCTGGCCGAAGAGGTCGGGCTGGACAGCGTCGTGGTGTCGGACCACTACCAGCCGTGGCGGCACACCGGCGGGCACGCGCCGTTCTCCCTGGCCTGGATGGCCGCGGTGGGGGAGCGGACCTCCCGGGTGCTGCTCGGCACCTCCGTTCTCACCGCCACCTTCCGCTACAACCCGGCGGTGATCGCGCAGGCGTTCGCCACGATGGGCTGCCTCTACCCGCAGCGGGTGATGCTCGGTCTCGGCACCGGCGAGGCACTCAACGAGACGGCCGTGACGGGCGCGCAGTGGCCGGACTTCAAGGGCCGGTTCGCGCGGCTGCGGGAGGCCGTGCGGCTCATGCGGCAGCTGTGGACCGAGGACCACGTGAGCTTCGAGGGCGAGTTCTACCGCACCGTGGACGCCACCGTGTACGACAAGCCCGAGACGCCGATCCCCGTCTACATCGCCGCGGGCGGCCCGGTGGTGGCGAAGTATGCTGGCCGCGCGGGGGACGGGTTCATCTGCACCTCCGGCAAGGGCATGGAGCTCTACACCGAGAAGCTCCTGCCCGCGGTGGCCGAGGGGGCCGCAGCGGCCGACCGCGATCCGGCGTCGATCGACCGCATGATCGAGATCAAACTCTCCTACGACCGCGACCCGGACCGGGCCCTGGAGAACTGCCGCTTCTGGGCACCGCTCTCGCTCACCCCCGAGCAGAAGCACAGCGTGGACAGCTCACGGGAGATGGAGCGCCTCGCCGACGAGCTTCCGATCGAGCAGGTCGCGACGCGCTGGATCGTCGCGTCCGATCCGGACGACGCGGTGGCCCGGATCAAGCCCTACCGCGACGCCGGGCTCAACCACCTCGTCGTCCACGGCCCCGGCCACGACCAGGAGCGCTTCCTCACCCAGTTCGCCGAGGACGTGCTCCCGCGGCTGCGCGCCCTGGGGTGAGGGGTGGGCCGGGGCTCCCGGGGGACGCAGCCCTACCGGCGAGGATCAGGCGTTGACCGGGTGCCGGACGCGATCGTTGCGCCGGGCGTGCGCGGGCGGCGGAGCATCGAGCACGCGCCGGACGCCCTTCATGCCGTAGCGGTCGATCGCGGTCTTGACCAGTCCGAACACCGCACCCTGGATCGTCGCGGCGAGCAGCACCTCCCGCGTGCTGTAGTCGTCGGAGAGGGGTTGGGGCACCTCCCCCTCCCCGGAGATCCGTTTCCAGATGATCCCGAAGACCTTCCCGGCGACCAGGCCGCCGATCATGCCCAGCGTGAGCCCCACCGGCTTGTAGGCGATCTTGCCGAAGGTGCCGAGCTCGGCGCCGTCGTCGCGGCGCCGAGCGGACCCGCGGGACGCGGCCCGCGACGCTGATCGGTTCATGACGGGCGGGTACCCGTGCGTGCGGCGCGGGACACGCGGGCCGGATCGTTGATCACCGCGGGGGCGGTTTGGGTCCGCGGGGAGCCGGGCACCTCTTTTCACGTGCCGAGCATCATCGGGAACCCCTCTGACGAGGTCACCCGCGGTGACCGTCGCAGCTCGACGGCGCGGATCGGATCGACGGTGCCGTGAACGGGTGGCGGATGGGTAGTGCGCGGGGTAGGGACGTGGACGAGCACGCGATCCCCGAGGGCACCCTTCAGCTGAGCCGTCCGGCACACCCCGCGCAGCTGGGCTACATCCGCACCCAGGTCCAGCGTTGGGCGCAGCGCCACCGCGTACCCGAGGACGCGCTGATCGACCTGCAGCTCGCGCTCGGCGAGGCCGTCGCCAACGGGGTGGAGCACGCCTACGCCGACATGGCGGCGGGCACCGTCGACGTCGAGGTCTGCCTGTGGCGCACGCCCCGCAGGCCGCAGGGCTGCACCGCGGCGACCGGTCTGCAGCCCGAGGGCCGCACGATCACGGTGCGGGTAGCCGATCACGGCCGGTGGCGTCCGCCGCCCACGGGCGCCCGGTACCGCGGGCGGGGGATGCTCGTGATCGAGCGGCTGGCCCGGCACACCGAGATCATCCGCAGCAGCGAGGGCACCCGCGTCTGCTTCGAGATCCCGTTCTGAGCCGGGCGAACCGCGGCCGCGAGGTCCTAGCGGGACGCCGAACCGCCCGAGACGAGCCTGCGGGTGGAGCCGCCGGCACGTACGCGGCGGCCGGGCACGAGCTGCGCGGAAGCGCGCTGCACGGGCCGGCGTACCCGCAGGACCGGCCACGCGGGCGACGTCGGCAGCATGCCCTCCAGGCCGGTGGCGGCCGGGCCGACGCTGGAGCGCAGCAGCTCCTGGTACTCGTCGTAGGTGGCGACGGCGGCGGCGACCTCACCCTCCGCGAGGTGCGCCTCGATCAGGGCCCGGCGCGCGCTCTCGCGACTCGGAGCGCTGCGGACCGCGCTCTCGGCGACGGCGACGGCGTCCGCGTAGCGACCGGCGGCGCTGCAGCGGAGGCTGAACTCCTCCAGCGCGTGCAGCCGGAGCTGGCGGAAACGCTCCCGTTCGACGGCGATCCAGGCAGCCGTCCAGCCGGGGAGGATGTCCGCGGACAGCAGGCTCAGGTCGGGTCGCGACGCGGCATCGGGGTCCGAGCCGCGCAGCGGGAGGTCCGGCAGCGCGCGGACGAGCGCCATCGCCTCGGCCAGGTCGACCTCGACCTCCGTGGCGAGCGCGAGGTAACCGTCGGGGCCCTCGGTGAGCAGGCCCGGCACGTCCACGGCGCCGACGGCATCGTCCAGCAGCCGTCCGGCGGCCGTGGGTTCGACGCCGGGCCACAGGTCGGCGGCCAGTGCGGCGCGGCGTTGCGCCCGGTGGTGAACGGCGAGGTACGCGACCAGACGTCGCGCGTCGACACCGAGCGGCACGGTGGTGCCGTCGTCGGTGAGGGTGAACGAGCCGAGGACCGACACACGAAGATGTGCCGAGACCACGCGAGATCGTCGCTGATCGTCAGACATGGCAGTCCCAAGTGGTGGTGGTGCGGTGGATGACCCGGGTTCGCAGGCCGATGGCACCGAGTCCTCGGAGCAGTCTTCTCCGGTGAACCGGCATTGCCAAGGGCCATGTTCGTCACACCCGGGCCGGCGCGTTGACCCGGCCGGGTGACCGAGCGCGATCTTAGCTCATCGGGCCGCCCGCACCCGCACGTGGGTGCCATCAGGATCGGTCCAGACGTGCAGCAGGTCGCACACCTGCCGGGCCACCCACATGCCGCGCCCGCGGCGCTCACCCGGCAGCGGCACCCGCAGACCCGGAAGCCGGTCCCCGAGCGTGCCCCGGTCGTGCACCTCGCAGGTCAGGCCGTCCCCGTCCAGCCAGACCAGGAGCTCCGCCTCGAGCGTGCCGTGTTCGACCGCGTTCGTCGCGACCTCGTTGACGGCGAGCACCACGTCCTCGGCGCGGCTGCGCCCGTACCCGGCGTCGAGCAGCATCCCCTCGAGCGTCGTGCGCACGTCGTGCAGCTGCCAGGCGCGGTAGGCCATCTTCGCGTGCGGTGGCCCGAGGATCGGCGGCCCGGACGGCGGGAACTCGGCCAGCACCTCGCGCGGCGGGCGGTGCTCGGGATTGTGGCGCAGGTCGCCGTCCACGAGCAGCAGGGGATGGTTGCGCCGCGCCCCGGTGAGCACGTGGGGGTGCAGCGGCATGTCCGGGAAGAAGCACGTCATCGAGACGGGCAGGTCCGCACAGGCGACGTTCATGGCGGCGTCGAGCTCGGTCCAGAAGCTGCCGTCGCGCCCGTCCAGGTTCGGGCGGTGCTCGCTCACGACGGTGGCGTTGCCGAAGTCGCGGGCGATGGCGCGCAGCTCCCGGGCCTGGCGGGCCGCGGTGGTCTGCGCCGATGCACCGTCGACGTGGTCGCGCTCCCCGAAGGTGATCACGCCGTCCGAGCCGCCGACGGCCTCCAGGACAGCCTGGCGGGTCGGTCCGCGCAGCGCGACACCGATCGGCTCGGAGCGGGACACGGCCGCCTCCACGATCGGGACGACCTGGGCGACGAGGTCCTCCTGGCCGCCGAAGAACCCCACGGCGTGCTGGAAGCGGGGCCTGCCGGCGACCCGGGTGGACTCGATCCTCATCCGCTCTCACCCTCCCGCTTCCGCTCCTCGCCCGCCCCGCCCCGGCGACGCGGTCTCGGTCGCTCGCGGGGCACCACGTCCAGGCGGGGGCTGAACGGCGCCCCGCAGCGGTCCAGCACGCGCTGCAGCGGCGGGCGCACGCCGTGCAGCACGAGCCGGTGGGTGCCCGGCAGGCGGTCCGCGATCCCGACCAGCGACGCCGCGCCCGCGACGTCGAGGAACCGCAACGACGACAGGTCCGCGACGATCTCCTCCGGCCCGCCGGGGGCACGGAGCACCTCGTCGAAGGCGGTGTGCAGGAGACGGTCGATGGTGCCGTTGTTGCTGTGGTCGGCCTCGCCCGCGAACCGCAGCCTGCCCAGCCCGACGCGGGTGACGCGCAGCAGCCCGTCGTCGTAGACCGCCCCGATGCGGACCTCGTGCGGGTGCACGGCGCGCAGTGCGACCACGATGTCCTCGGGGTGGCGGTAGCGGTCGTAGAGGCACAGTGCGCGCGCGGGCTGGCCGAGCAGGGCGTCGTCGAGCGCGGCGTCGAAGTCGGGAAGGGATCGGCCCACCGACAACGCATGACTGAGCTGTCCTGTGGTTCGCCACCCCGCGTGACCTGCGGCGACAGCACCCGCGATCCGTGCGCGCACGACCTCGCGCACGTCGCGCAGCGGGCCTTCCAGCATCGCGCGGGTGCGGGCCGCTCCGACCACCTCGAGGCGACCCTCGTCGAGCGCGTCGTCGACGCACACGCCGTCGTCGGCGAGGCGGTCGAGCACGGCGCCGGCCGTGCCGTCCTCGAAGTACGTGACGCGCTCGCCGCCCGAGAGTCCGTCCGCGATCCACGCGGCCGTCATCTCCCAGAGCTGCTCGTCACTCACCGGGAAGGCGCAGGAATGGCGCGGCCGCTCCGCGACCGGCGTGCGCGCCCCCGAGATCGTCATCACCGCATCCACCAGCCGGACCCCGTGTACTCCCCGTCCCGTAGCGCGCCGAGTGTAGGTGGACGGGTGCACCGCCACCCGCGGCCGGGCGGCCCGACGGGCGCCGAAGGGCACGTCAGAAGCGCCGAGCGGAGAGGTTCGCGGGTTGTGCCGGTGGCTGCGCGGCCGTCGGCTCGCCCGCCGGCACCGCCGGGCCCCGGTCGCGGTGTGGGTCCCGGGACGGTCGCGGAGCCTGCGGTTCGCCGCGGACCTCCAGCTCGAGCTGGGGAGTGAAGAGTGCCCCGCAGCGCTCCAGCACCCGATGCACGCGCGGGCGCACCCCGCGCAGCACCAACCGGTGCGTGGTGGGGAACTGTTCGGCCGCGTGGATGAACGCCATCGCGCCCGCGACGTCGAGGAAGCGCAGCGAGGCCAGGTCGGCCGTGACGCACGCGATGCCGGTGGGGGAGCGCAGTGTCTCGTCGAGGACGCTCGCGAGCAGGCGGTCCAGGATGCCGCGGTTGCTGTGGTCCGTCTCGCCCGCCAACCGCACACCTCCGACACTCGTCCGGACGATGCGCAACAGCCCGTCGTCGTACACCGACGGCGCGGTGATCTCGTGGGCGTGCATCTCCCGCAGCGTCGCGAGGAGCGCGGGCGGGTGGCGCTGCTGGTCGTAGATGCAGAGCATCTGCAGCTCCGGGTGCAGATCGAGGACGCGCCCGAACGCGTTCTCGTGGTCGAGCGGCCCCAGGCCGCCCGGGCGGCGCACGGCATGGCTCGCCTCGCCCGTGATGCGGACCGCCTCGAAACCCTGGGCCAGCACGTCCTCGACCACTTCGTGCAGCGCCTTCTCGAGGTCGTCGGCGGAGCCGCTCTGCAGGTCGTGCAGGGCGTCCGGCGCCACAACCGTGAGCCGGCCCGCGGCGATGGCCGCGTCGGCGCACACCCCGTCGTCCTCCAGGCGCGCCTGGACCTGGTGGATGGTGCCGGCGTCGAGGTAGACGACGTGCTCGCCCGCGGCGAGACCCTCGGCGATGTAGTGGGCGGAGAGCTCCCACAGGTGCTCGTCACTCACGGCGACAGCGCATGCGTGACGGACGGTCGTGCCCGTGCTGTCGTCGCTCTGCATCGGCCCGCCCCGTCGTGCCCCTGCTCGTCCTGCGCCCGCGTCGGTGTACCCGAAGGCTCCGGACCCGCACGGCCAGTCTAGAAGTCGCAGGTCGAGACGTCCTCCCGGACGTAGAGCGGACGCCCGAGGGTCGTCCGCCGTCGGTGAGTGGACGTCCTCACGGTACGAGCGGGGCCACGACCGCTTCGACGAGGTGCGGACCCGGCTCGGACGCGGCCCTCCGCAGCGCCGCGGCGAGGTCCTCGGCGGTCCGCGCCCGCTCGGCGGGCACTCCCATCCCGCGCGCCAGGGAGACGAAATCGAGCGTCGGAGCGCCGAGGTCGAACAACGCCCGCGCCCGCTGCGCGCCGCCCTCCTCCGCGAGTGCGGCACCCACCTGGAGCAACTCCATGCGCAGGATCGCGTACGCAGCGTTGCTGTAGACGACGGTCGTGATGTCGAGTCCCTCGCGGGCGTGCGTCCAGAGCGCGGAGATCGTGTACATCGCACTCCCGTCGGCCTGCAGGCACCACACCGGCCGGTCCGGGCAGGCGAGGGCGGCGCCCGCCGCCGCGGGCAGGCCGTAGCCGATGGCGCCCCCGGTGAGGGTGAGCCAGTCGTGGCGGGGCGCCCCCGCGGTGGCGGCGGGCAGTCCGATCCCGGAGGTGACGGCCTCGTCGACCACGACCGCCCCCTCGGGCAGCAGCGCGCCGACGACGGCGGCCGCGATCTCGACGGTGAGCGGGCCGGTGGGCACCGCCGGGCGACGGGTCTGTGCCCGCGGGGTGTCCACGCCGGTCGCGACCAGGTCGGCGAGGGCCTCGAGCGCTGCGGTGGCCGCCCCCTCCTTCGGCACGACGGCGTGCACGGCGCAGCCCTCGGGCACGAGATCGCTCGGTGTGCCGGGGTAGCCGAAGAAGGTCACCGGCGAGCGCGCTCCGACCAGCACGAGGTGGCGGGCGCCGCGCAGCTGATGGATCGCCATGTCGGCGACGTAGCCGAGGCGGTCCAGCGGCGGGACGCCCGCGCCGCGCACCAGCCGCGCGGGGAACGTCTCGGCGAGCAGCCTGGCTCCGGTGGCGGCGGCGATCCGGTTCGCGGCGACGACCCCCACCTCGCGGCCCGGGGCGTCCCCGCCGATCAGCAGGACACACGGCTCGCCCGAGCGCAGCGCCTTCGCCGCTGCCTCCAGCGTGCCGGCGTCGGCCGTGACCTGCGTCCCCGGGGCGGCGGGTACGGCGGCGGGGGCCGCTCCCGCGCCCCACGACGCGTCGGCGGGCAGCAGCAGGGTGGCCACCTGCCCGGGCGGCCCGCACGCGGCGGCGACCGCCGCCGCGGCGTCCGGCCCGACGTCCGCAGGCGTGGTGCTGCGCCGGATCCACCCGGACACCGCGGACGCGATCGCGTCCACGTCCGACTCCAGCGGCGCGTCGAGCGGCTTGTGGAACATGGCGTGGTCACCGACGACGTTCACGACCGGTGTGCCGGCGCGCCGGGCGTTGTGCAGGTTCGCCAGCCCGTTGCCCAGCCCCGGCCCCAGGTGCAGCAGCGTGGCCGCCGGACGCCCCGCCATGCGGCCGTAGCCGTCCGCGGCGCCGGTCGCGACCCCCTCGAAGAGGGTGAGCACCCCGTGCATCCGCGGCACCGCGTCCAGGGCGGCGACGAAGTGCATCTCGGACGTGCCGGGATTGGCGAAGCAGGTGGTGACCCCGGCGTCGACGAGGGTGTGCAGCAGGGCCAGGGCGCCGTTCACAGGGTCACCCCCGGGTTGAGGATCCCCGCCGGGTCGAACGCGTGCTTGACCCGGCGCAGGAGCTCGATCAGGGCCGGGTCGGTGAGCTCGTGGAAGTGCTCGCGCTTGGCGCGCCCGATCCCGTGCTCGCCGGAGATCAGCCCGCCGAGCGATACCGCGGCGGAGAACAGATCGTGCAGCAGCGCCGCGCGGACCTGCGGATCCTCCTGGAACACCGACAGGTGTACGTTGCCGTCCCCGGCGTGCCCGCAGCCCGCGACGAACGACCCGTGCTTGTCCGCGATCTCCCTGGCCCGCCGCAGGAACCCCGGGATGGCGGCCCGCGGTACCACGACGTCGACGATGTCGTGCGCGCCGATCGCCTTGGCCGTCCAGAACGCCTTCTCCCGGGCGTCGACGAGCCCGCGGGCCGCGCCGCCTGCCAGGACGTAGGCGTCCACGGCGCCGAGTTCCTCGAGGTGGGCACCGAGCCGCTCGACGTCCTCGTCCAGCCGGCCCGCGTGCCCGCTCTCCAGCATCACCAGCAGGTAGGCCTCGCAGCCGTCGCGTACCTCGTCCGGTATCCCGAGCCGCAGATCCTGCGCGTGTGTCATCGCCGCCATCGTGACCGTGTCGATGTACTCCAGGATCAGCGGCCCGATCCCGGACGCGACCACCGCCGGCACCGCGGCGGCGACCTCGTCCACCGTCCGGAACGGGGCCAGCACCGTGGCCTGGTGGGCCAGGCGCGGGTAGAGCCGCAGCGTGGCCTCCGTGACCAGCGCGAGTGTGCCCTCCGAGCCGACGATCAGCTGGGTGAGGTCGTAGCCGCTGCTCGCCTTCACGAGCTTGCCGCCGGTGCGCAGCACCTCGCCGGTGGCGAGCACCGCTTCCAGGCCCAGCACGTGGTGGCGGGTGACGCCGTAGCGCACTGCGCGCATCCCGCCCGCGTTCGTCGCGACGTTGCCGCCGAGGCTCGCGCCGTACTCCCCCGGATGGACGGGGTAGGTCAGGCCGTGCGCGGCCGTGGCCTCGTCCAGCTGCGCGAGCGTCACGCCGGGCTGCACGACCGCGACGTGGTTGGCCGGGTCGATCTCCAGCACCTCGGCCATCCGCTCGAACGAGACGACCAGGCCGCCCGGAGCGGGGACCGCGGCCCCGGACAGGCCCGTGCCGGTGCCCCGGGCGGTGACCGGCACGCCGCGGGCCGACGCGAGCCGCACCACGGCCGCCACCTCGGCGGTGCTCGCGGGACGCACCACCGCCGCCGGCATCGACTCCGGCACCCACAACGCCTCGTCCCCGGCGTAGCCGGCGACGTCCTCACCGGACAGCACCTGGTCCGCCCCGACGATGCCGGCCAGCTCCCCGAACAGCTCCCCGTCGAGCGTCATGCGGTCAACCTACCCGCGGGTCACCCCGCCGTGGCCGTCCTGACGTCGACGCTCGTCGTCGGCGCGGACCGGATCGTCTGCAGGACGACGCAGTAGCGCTCCGTGAGCTTGAGCAGGGTGGCGATCTCCTCCTCGGAGGCGGTCGTCTCCAGCTCGAAGGTCAGCCGGATGTCGCGGAAACCCACCGGAGCGTCCTTCGCCACGCCGAGCGTCCCGCGGAAATCCAGGTCGCCCTCGGCGCCGACGGTGCCCCGGGCCTCGATGCCCAGGGCGGTCGCCACCGCGCGCAGCGTCACACCTGCGCACGCCACCAGCGCCTCCAGCAGCATGTCGCCCGAGCACAGCTGCGTGCCGTCGCCGCCGGAGGCCGGGTGCAGACCCGCCTCGGCGAGCGCGGCGGCGGTCGTCACGCGGCAGGCCACCCCGGTGCCGTCCAGCTCACCGCGCGCCGAGAGGGTGACGACCGCGGCGGCGGGGTCGTCCCGGTAGCGGGACTTCAGCGGGGCCTGAATGGCCTTGAGCGCGACGGCGTCCATCGCCTCATCCTGCATCCCGGACGCCGACTCCGCGAGCGTGCGCCGCCCCGGACGCGCACGGCGCGGCGTGATCCGGTAGCCGGGCCCGTCGGTCCCCGCACGACGTACCCTTCATGCGTGGCCGACCGGTCGAGCTCCGGAGCCGCCCGCACCGCGGCGGCGCTCGCCGGTGTCCCCGCCGCAGACCCCGACGCCGATCTGACCGCGCACGGAGGGGAGCCCACGGCCATCCGCGAGAGCCCGAGGCCCGCCCGTCCCGCCCCGGTCCCCGGTGTGCACGACGGGCACCCGGAGTCGGACCGGCTCTGGACGGTCCCGAACCTGCTCAGCCTGCTGCGCCTGGCCGGCGTGCCGATCTTCGCCTGGCTGCTGCTGGTTCCGCAGGCGGATCTGTGGGCGATCGTCGTGCTCGCCGTCGGCGGGATCACGGACTGGCTCGACGGCAAGGTCGCGCGCCTGCTCGGCCAGTACAGCCGCTTCGGCGCCCTGCTCGACGCGGGGACCGACCGCCTCTACGTCCTCGTCGCGCTCGTCGCGTTCGGTGTGCGCGAGGTGGTGCCGTGGTGGCTCGTGGCGCTGCTGGTCGGCCGCGACGCGCTCCTCACCGCCTGCCTGCCCCTGCTGCGGCGCAGCGGCTACGGCCCGTTCGTCGTCACCTACCTCGGCAAGGCCGCCACCTTCCTGCTGTTCTGGGCCTTCCCCGTGCTGCTGGCCGCCGAGTTCGACAACGCCTTCGGCGTGCTGTGCGCGGCGGTCGGTCCCGCGCTGCTGGGTTGGGGTACCGCGCTCTACCTGTACGGGGGAGTGCTCTACCTGCTCCAGGTGGCCCTCGCGCTGCGCCGTCCGGTCACGTCCCCGACGGCGCGGTCCGCGACGCCGCCCGGCGACACGGCCGCCACCCGCACCGCCTAGTCTGCCGGGCATGGTCCCCGACGATCTCCGTTACACCGCCGAGCACGAATGGGTGCGCGAGCTGGACGGCGGTGTGCTGCGCATCGGCATCACCGACCACGCCCAGGAGCAGCTCGGGGACGTCGTCTACGTACAGCTCCCCGAGATCGGTGCCACGCTCACCGCAGGCCAGGTCATGGGTGAGGTCGAGTCCACGAAGTCGGTGTCGGAGCTGTTCGCGCCCGCGGGCGGCGAGGTCACAGCCGTCAACGCCGCGTTGGAGGCCGATCCCGCCCTGGTGAACTCCGCGCCCTACGAGGACGGCTGGATGGTCGAGGTGCGTCCGTCCGGCGAGACCGTGGAGCTGCTCGACGCCGCCGGGTACCGGCAGCTCGCCCAGGCCTAGACAGGGGTACGTTGACCCCCACCCGGACAGCGCGCCCGGACGGCTCCGGGCGAGCGTGAACGAGCGGTGCCGCACCCGTCGGGCGCACACCGCAGGAGGACCCTCGAGGTGACCATGAACGACGGCCCCGGCGTACCGCCCGAGCGTTCCCCGGAGACCACGTCGGTCTTCCGCGCGGACTTCCTCGCCGACGTCGAGCCGCAGCAGGACCAGCCGGTATCCGGCCTCGAGTCGCTGCCGGCCGGCGCCGCGCTCCTGGTGGTGAAGCGGGGCCCCAACGCAGGCTCCCGGTTCCTGCTCGACCACGTGACGACCAGTGCGGGCCGCCACCCGGAGAGCGACATTTTCCTCGACGACGTCACCGTCTCCCGCCGGCACGCGGAGTTCCGCCGCGACGGCGACGAGTTCGTCGTCGTGGACGTGGGCAGCCTCAACGGCACCTACGTCAACCGCGAGCCCGTCGACACGGCCGTTCTGGCCAACGGGGACGAGGTCCAGATCGGCAAGTTCCGCCTGGTCTTCCTCGTCCGCGGGCAGGGCTGACCGCCCGAGTCGGCGGCGGGCGCGACGGTGCTCGCCGCCCGTCCGGAGTCGGGCGCGGGCGCAGTCGCCCGTGTAGCGTCGGTGGAGTCGCAGGAGAAGGAGGAGCGCATGAGCGAGATGCGCGTCGTGGGCGTCCGCGTCGAACTGCCCGCGAACACACCCATCCTCCTGTTGCGGGAGACCACCGGTGACCGTTATCTGCCGATCTGGATCGGCACGGTCGAGGCCACGGCCATCGCGCTGGAGCAGCAGGGCGTCAAACCTGCCCGGCCGCTCACGCACGATCTGCTGAAGGACGTCATCGGTGCGCTCGGCCGCAGGCTGGAGCAGGTGCGGATCACCGATCTGCAGGAGGGCACGTTCTACGCCGAGCTGATCTTCGATGGCGGCGTCAAGGTGTCGGCACGGCCGAGCGACTCGGTCGCTCTCGCGCTGCGCATCGGGGTGCCGATCCATGCGGACGAGAGCGTCCTCGCCGAGGCCGGGCTCGTCATCCCGGACGAGCAGGAGGACGAGGTCGAGAAGTTCCGGGAGTTCCTGGACTCGATCTCGCCGGAGGATTTCCGCGGCGCCCAGCCCTAGCCCGAGCGAGCGGAGCGAGCGGTCGCGCAGCGACGGCAGTGGACACAGCCGAGCGAGCGGAGCCGGCGGTCGCGCAGCGACGGCAGTGGACACAGCCGGGCGAGCGGAGCCGGCGGTCGCGCAGCGACGGCAGTGGACACAGCCCGGCCGCCCGCCGCGGACGGGGGCTCCGGCGGCGCGGCACGTTGACCTGCTCCCCGGGCGCGCCTACCGTCGTCGAGCGGGTTTGGTCAGGGCTGTGCCGAGATGGACGCGGCCCCCGGTCGGAGGGAGTGGGATGGGCGAGGTGCCGCCCGGCGCACCCGAGCAGGGTGAGCTGTTCCCCGACCCCATGGAGGGCGCCGGCCTCGACGGCGTGCCCGACCAGCTCGTCGGGTTCCGGGGGCCGACGGCCTGCCAGGTCGTCGGCATCACCTACCGCCAGCTCGACTACTGGGCGCGCACCGGGCTCGTCGCGCCGTCGATCCGGGGTGCGGCGGGATCGGGCAGCCAGCGGCTCTACTCGTTCACCGACCTCCTGGTCCTCAAGATCGTCAAGCGCCTGCTCGACGCCGGGGTGTCGCTGCAGAACATCCGCGTCGCGGTCGAGCACCTGCGCCGCCGCGGTATTCGCGACCTCGCCGGGGTCACGCTGTTCAGCGACGGCACCACCGTCTACGAGTGCTCCTCGCCGGAGGAGGTCGTCGACCTGCTCCAGGGCGGTCAGGGCGTGTTCGGGATCGCCGTCAGCGGCGCGATGCGCGAGATCAGCGGATCCATCAAGGACTTCCCGGCCGAACGGGCGGACGGCGGCACCGTCGACGCCTCGCCGGAGGACGAGCTGTCCCGGCGCCGGGCGCGGCGCGCAATCAGCTAGGCCGATCCCTGCGCCGCACCGCCGTACGGCTTGCACCGGCCGGTCGGCGCACCACATCGTGGAACCGCGGTAGGCTCGGGCGGTAGTCGCCGAACCCGCGCGGGAGAGCCCGGACCAGCGCCGGGCGCCGAAGGAGCAACCCTCCCCGGAACCTCTCAGGCACCAGGACCGCACGGGGAGACGCCTCTGGAAAGCGACCGCCGAGCCGCGGTGGTCCGCCGACGGGGAAAGCCCGGCACGGGTGCCGACCGGCCGGGTGAATCTCTCAGGCGCCCGACGTGGGCAGGGACAGAGGGGGAGAGCAGTACGAGCCTGCCCCGATAAGCCCGAGCCCGGAGGTGCCCGTGAGCAACCGTCCGACCCTCAACGACCTCGAACATGGTGTCCCCTTCGCCGACCGGCACGTCGGCCCGCGCGCGGCCGAGCTCGACTCGATGCTCGCCGCGATCGGCGTCACGTCACTGGACGAGCTCGCGGACCGGGCCCTGCCTGCCGGAATCCGGGATCGCGACCTTCGCCTCGACCTGCCGCCCGCGGCCTCGGAGAGCGAGGTACTCGCGGAGCTGCGGGCACTCGCCGCGCGCAACACCGTCACCGTGCCGATGATCGGGTTGGGCTACTCCGGCACGGTCACGCCGCCCGCGATCCGCCGCCACGTCCTGGAGAACCCCGCCTGGTATACCGCGTACACGCCCTACCAGCCGGAGGTGAGCCAGGGCAGGCTGGAGGCGCTGCTGACCTTCCAGACGGCGGTCGCGGACCTCACCGGGCTGCCGGTCGCGGGCGCGTCGCTCCTGGACGAGGCCACGGCGGCCGCCGAGGCCATGACGCTGCTGCGCCGGGCGGGGAAGGCGACGAGCCCGCGCTTCGTCGTGGACGCGGACACGCTGCCCCGCACGCTCGCGGTGCTGCGCACCCGGGCGGAGCCGCTGGGCATCGAGCTGGTGGTCGCCGACCTCACCGCGGGCCTGCCCGACGGTGATCTGTTCGGGGCGCTGCTGGCCTACCCGGGCGCGTCCGGGGCGGTGCGCGACCCCTCGGCGCTGATCGAGGCCGTCCATTCGCGCGGCGGGCTGGTCGCGGTTGCGGCGGACCTGCTGGCGCTCACCCTGCTCACCCCGCCCGGCGAGCTGGGGGCGGACGCCGTCGTCGGCACGACACAGCGCTTCGGCGTGCCGCTGGGCTTCGGCGGCCCGCACGCGGGCTACCTCTCGGTGCGGCAGTCGTACGCGCGCCAGCTGCCGGGACGGCTGGTGGGGCTCTCGCGCGACGCGGACGGCAACCCGGCGCTGCGCCTGGCGCTGCAGACGCGTGAGCAGCACATCCGCCGGGAGAAGGCCACCAGCAACATCTGCACCGCCCAGGTGCTGCTCGCCGTCGTCGCCGCCTGCTACGCCGTCCACCACGGCCCTGACGGGCTGCGCCGGATCGCGCAGCGGGCGCACCGGATGGCCGCGGTGCTGGCGGCCGGGCTGCGCGAGGGCGGCGTCGAGGTGGTGCACGGGGAGTTCTTCGACACCGTGCAGGCCCGGGTGCCGGGGCGCGCCGAGACCGTCGCGGACGCCGCGCACGCCGCCGGGATCTCCGTGCGTCGGATCGACGCCGACACCCTCGGGCTCGCGTGCTCGGAGCTGACGACCATCGCGCATCTGGAGGCGCTGTGGACGGCGTTCGGGGTCGCCGCGGACGCCTCCGCGCTGGACGGGGAGACCGCGGACGCGCTTCCCGGGCGGCTGCTGCGTACGTCGGACTACCTCACCCACCCGGTCTTCCACGACCACCGCTCGGAGACGGCGCTGATGCGCTGGCTGCGCCGGCTCGCCGACGCCGACCTGGCGCTGGACCGCACGATGATCCCGCTCGGCTCCTGCACGATGAAGCTCAACGCGGTCGCGGAGATGGAGGCCATCACCTGGCCCGAGTTCGCCGACCTGCATCCCTTCGCCCCCGAGGCGGACGCCGCGGGCACGCTCGCCCTGATCGCGGACCTGGAGCGCTGGCTCGCCGAGCTCACCGGCTACGCCGCGGTGTCGCTGCAGCCCAACGCGGGCAGCCAGGGCGAGTTCGCGGGCCTGCTGGCGATCGCGGCCTACCACCGCTCACGCGGCGAGACGCAGCGCACCGTCTGCCTCATCCCCGCGAGCGCGCACGGCACCAACGCGGCGTCCGCCGTGATGGCGGGGATGCGCGTCGTCGTGGTGCGGACCTCTCCGAACGGCGACGTCGACCTCGAGGACCTGCGGGCGAGGATCGAGGAGCACCGCGACTCCCTCGCCGCGCTGATGATCACCTACCCGTCAACGCACGGGGTGTACGAGGCGGGTGTGCGCGAGGTGTGCGACGCCGTCCACGCCGCGGGCGGGCAGGTGTACGTGGACGGCGCCAACCTCAACGCGCTGGTGGGCCTCGCCCGGCCGGGCGCCTTCGGCGGCGACGTCAGCCACCTCAACCTGCACAAGACGTTCTGCATCCCGCACGGCGGCGGCGGCCCGGGCGTCGGCCCGGTCGCGGTGGCCGCGCACCTGGCGCCGTTCCTGCCGGACCGCGGCTCGGGCGAGCACGCGGTCGGTGCGGTGTCCGCGGCGCCGTACGGCAGCCCGGGGGTGTTGCCGATCTCGTGGGCCTACCTGCGGCTCATGGGCCCGGACGGGCTGCGCCGCGCCACGCTCACCGCCGTCGCGGCGGCGAACTACGTGGCCACCCGGCTGCGCGAGCACTACCCGGTCCTCTACGCCGGTGAGGACGGCCGCGTCGCCCACGAGTGCATCCTGGACCTGCGCGGGATCACCAAGTCCAGCGGCGTCACGGCCGAGGACGTTGCGAAGCGCCTCGCCGACTACGGCCTGCACGCCCCGACGATGTCGTTCCCGGTGGCGGGCACGCTCATGGTGGAGCCGACCGAGAGCGAGGACCTCGCCGAGATCGACCGCTTCGTCGACGCGATGATCGGCATCCGCGGCGAGATCGACCGGGTCGCGACCGGGGAGTGGCCGGTGGAGGACAACCCGCTGCGCGGCGCGCCGCACACCGCGGCCTGCATCGCGGAGAAGTGGGACCACCCCTACCCGCGCGAGCTGGCCGCGTACCCGGCCGGGGTCACGGGCGGCGTGCACGGCCGGAAGGTCTGGCCGCCGGTGCGCCGGATCGACGGCGGCTACGGCGACCGCAACCTGGCCTGCACGTGCGCACCCGTGGAGGCGTACGGCTGAGCCGCTCCGCGCATGATCGCCAGGAGTGGGGCATGACGCTCGTATCCGAGCGCGGCGTCACATCCTCGGTGATCATGGCCGGGTCGGCGTGGCGGGGACCGGGCGCATCCGGTGGCGGTCAGACCTCGATCTCGCGCCCGAGGCCCGCCGCCCGCGCCGCGGCGAGCACGAGCGCCGCCGCGGCCGCGTCCTGCACCGCCACCCCGACGGACTTGTAGAGCGTGAGCTGGTCGGCCGACGCCCGCCCCGGCCGGGTGCCGGCGACCAGCTCGCCGATCTCCACCGCCACGTGCTCCGGGGTGATCACCCCGTCCGCGATCGGCTGCAGGAGGTCGTTCGAGCCTGCCGGGTGCGGGGCGAGGACGGTCCGCCGGGATTCGACGCACACGAGCGAGTCGCGCACGGTCGCGGCGTCGACCTCGCAGCCCTCGGGGTGGTAGCCGACCGACGTCACGTGCGTGCCCGGCGCGAGCCACTCGCGCCGGACGACCGGTTCGTCGGCGTGGGTCGTGGCACACACCACGTCCGCGCCGTCCATCGCCTCGGCCCAGGAACCCGCGGCGAGGACCTCGATCCCGCCGAGCGTCGTGGCGAGCTCCCGGCCGAGTGCCTCCGTCTTCTCGCGCGTGCGCCCGGCGACGCGGACCCGGCGGAACGGCCGCTCGCGGCACACCGCCGCCGCGTGGCTGCGGGCCTGCACCCCCGTGCCGAGGATCGCGAGCTCGTGGGCATCCCGGCGGGCGAGCAGGCGCACCGACAGCGCCGAGCCGGCGGCGGTGCGCAGCGCCGTGATCGCCGTGCCGTCCAGGAGGGCGTCGGGGCGTCCGGTGGCCGGGTCGAAGACCGCGATCACCGCCTGGTGGGTGGGCAGGGCGGTGTTGCCGGGGAAGAGCGACACCAGCTTGGCCATCAGGATCCCGCTGCTGGGCACGTACCCCGGCATCGCCCCGAGCACCCCGCGCTGCGGGACGAACGCACCGACGCGGTCCGGCACGGACGCCCGCCCGGCGCTCAGGTCCGCCATCGCGGCGGCGACGGCGTCCACCAGGGCGCCCGGGTCGAGCAGGTCTTCCACGAGTGCACGGTCCAGGACGAGCACGATCGCCTCCTTCGGCGCTGCGGGTCGACTGCGGGTCGGCTGCGGGGCGATTGCAGGTCGACGGCGGATCGACAGCTACGGATCGGCGAGCAGCCGCTCGCAGAGCTCCACGAGCCGGGCCCGCAGCGGCGCCGCCCGCCGCGCGAACCCGGCCTGGGCCCGCGCGTAGGCGGCCCGACCGGCCGCGGTCTCGATCGGCACCGGGTCGTAGCCGTGGCCGGTGAGGTCGTACGGGCTCGCCCGCATGTCCAGCTCGCGGACGTCCACCGCGAGCGCGAAGCAGTCCGCGACCAGCTCCGACGGCGTGGCAGGGGCCAGCTTGTAGGCCCACTTGTAGAGGTCCATCGTCGCGTGCAGGCAGCCGGGCTGCTCGTTCACGACCTGCTCCGCGCGCGTGGGTGCGAGCGCGTTGCGCGGCCGGGCGGCGGCGGTGAAGAAGCGGAACGCGTCGTGGTGGGTGCAGTGCACCGGCAGCGCCTCGACCACCGCGTCCGTCCCGGCGGCGCCGAGCCGCAGCGGGACGGCGGCGTGGCGCGGCCGCTTCGTGCGGTAGACCATCGCCCACTCGTGCAGCCCGAAGCAGGACAATCGCGGCGGGCGGGCCGCCGTCGCCACGAGCAGCTCCCGGACGAACCGCGCAGTGCCCCACAGCCGCCGGGGAAGGGCCGCCGGATCCAGGACGGTCGCGCCGTCGGCGCAGCGGTATCCCGGGCGCGGCGCGAGACCTGCGCACCACACGTCCGGGCCGGGGTGCCACTGCTCCAGCTGGACGGGCCGGTACGAGTAGTAGGTGAACAGGAAGTCCAGCACCGGATGCGCCTCGCCGCGGCGGCGCCGCTCGCGGTGCGGCTGCGTCCAGCGGGCGACCCGCGCGCGGTGGGCCGCCTCGCGGGCCCGCCAGGTCGGCTCGTCCAGCAGGCTCACCCCGGCGACGCTACCGAGGCGGGGGAAGGAAACTCTTACCGCTCCGGCAATTCCGCCGGCCCCGCCGCGATCACATACTTCCGCCACGGCCGCAGGACACGGCCGCCATCCCCGACCCCAGGAGGCTCCCCATGACCAGCCCCTTCAGCGCGACGGTCCGCCGCCGCGCCGCGCGGATCGCATCCGCTGCGCTGAGCGGCGCCGCCGTGCTGGCGCTCAGCGGCTGCGGTCTGATGGGCGCGACATCGAGCCTCCTCGCGCCCACGGACGCCCAGGGCGTCGACGCCGTCGCGGCGCCCGGCTCGCTGGACGCGTGCTCGTTGTTGCCCCAGCAGCTGGCGCAGCAGGTGGTCGGTGGGCGGAGCCTGGTGACCGAGAGCGTGCCGGGTGGCCCGGAGTGCCTGTGGGTGTCCCCGCAGGGCACCGAGCCGTCGGAGAACTACTCGGTGGATCTGGACGTCTCGGCCGCCGACGATGCGGCCACGACGCTCGCGTCCGCCCGCGAGGGATACACCGGCGGACACGTGATCGCCGAGGAGACCGGTTTCGGTGACGGCGCCTTCCGCGCCACGGTCGGCACGTTCGCGAGCATCGACTGCGTCTCGGGCGGTGTGCTGCACGACATCACCGTCTCGGCCCCGTCCGACCCGCCCTCGGCCGAGGCCCAGAACCTCGCCGTCGCCCTGAAGGCCGCCCGCACCCTCGCCACCCGCTACTGCACCACGACCACCACCTCGGCCCCGAAGCCCGCGTCGACCGGTGGCTCGCTGGACGCGTGCTCGTTGTTGCCCCAGCAGCTGGCGCAGCAGGTGGTCGGTGGGCGGAGCCTGGTGACCGAGAGCGTGCCGGGTGGCCCGGAGTGCCTGTGGGTGTCCCCGCAGGGCACCGAGCCGTCGGAGAACTACTCGGTGGATCTGGACGTCTCGGCCGCCGACGATGCGGCCACGACGCTCGCGTCCGCCCGCGAGGGATACACCGGCGGACACGTGATCGCCGAGGAGACCGGTTTCGGTGACGGCGCCTTCCGCGCCACGGTCGGCACGTTCGCGAGCATCGACTGCGTCTCGGGCGGTGTGCTGCACGACATCACCGTCTCGGCCCCGTCCGACCCGCCCTCGGCCGAGGCCCAGAACCTCGCCGTCGCCCTGAAGGCCGCCCGCACCCTCGCCACCCGCTACTGCACCAGCTGACCCGGTCGGCGGCCGCCTGCCCTGCGGGCGGCCGCCGCGAGTACGCTCCGGGCGCCGCCGTCCAGAGGGAAGTGACGAACCCCAGGTTTCGGGCCCGGGTCGCCCGCACGGCGTCTAGGTTGCCAGGCATGACGGCGGGCGTGCACCGGGAGACCAGCTCCCCGTTCGTCGACTTCGACCGGGCGGCCTGGGCCGAGCTCGGCCGGCAGACCCCGCTGCCGCTCACCGAGGAGGAGGTCGTCGCGGTCCGCAGCCTCGGCGACCACGTCGACCTCGACGAGGTGCGCGAGGTCTACCTGCCACTGTCGCGGCTGCTCACGTTGCACGTCCAGGAGGGCGGGCGGCTCTACCGCGCCTACCGCACCTTCCTCGGCGCGAACACCCACCGGGTGCCGTTCGTCATCGGTATCGCGGGGTCGGTGTCGGTGGGCAAGTCCACCACGGCGCGCCTGCTCAGGCTGTTGCTGGCACGCTGGCCACAGCACCCCCGCGTCGAGCTGATCACGACCGACGGCTTCCTGCTCCCCAACGCGGAGCTGCAGCGCCGCGGGATCATGGCGCGCAAGGGCTTCCCCGAGAGCTACGACCGGCGCGGCCTGCTCCGGTTCGTCACCGAGATCAAGGCCGGACGGCCGGTGGTGGCGGCGCCCGTGTACTCCCACCTCGTCTACGACATCGTCCCGGACGAGCGGGCCGTGCTGCACCGCCCCGACATCCTCCTGCTGGAGGGGCTCAACGTGCTGCAACCCGCCCCGCCGGACTCGGCGCTGGCGGTGAGCGACTTCATCGACTTCTCCGTGTACGTCGACGCCGCGACGGACGACATCCGGCGCTGGTACGTCGAGCGATTCCTCCGGCTGCGCGAGACGGCGTTCCGCGACCCCGAGTCCTACTTCCGCCGTTACGCCGACCTCGACACCGCCGAGGCCGTGGCCCAGGCCGAGAGCATCTGGGCCGAGATCAACGGCCCGAACCTGGCGCACAACATCCTGCCCACGCGCGGGCGCGCCCACCTGGTGCTGCGCAAGGGATCCGATCACGGAGTGACCCATGTCCGGCTCCGGAAAGTCTGACGGCGGTCCGGGACGCCGGGGCGGGCGGAGCTGGCACGATGAGACGATGACGACCGCGCGCGACGCCGACCGTACCGAGCGCGTCGGTACCGGTGACGTCGAGCTCACCGACCTCGCCGCCCGCCTGCGCCTCGCCGTCGGACGCCTCAACCGCCGCATCCGCATCGACGGCCGCGAGTCGATCCCGCCGCTGCAGCTCTCGGCGCTGGTCACGATCGAGCAGCACGGCCCGTTACGCCTGTCCGAGCTCGCCCGCCGCGAGGCCGTCACGGCACCGACGATGAGCCGCGTGCTCACCGCCCTCGACGAGAACGGGCTCGTCGTGCGCAACCCGGACCCGCAGGACGCCCGCGGCGTGCTCATCACGATCTCCGGCGAGGGCGCGCGCCGGCTCGCGGAGGTGCGCAGCCACCGCACCGCGCTCGTCGCCCGCCGCCTCGCCCGGCTGGACGACGCCCAGCGCTGCGCACTGGTCGCCGCCATGCCGGCGCTGGAAGCTCTGCTGATCGACGACGATTAGCCGCGACCCGGGGGGCAGCGACGGCGTCGAACGGACCGGACGGGCAGGACGCGACGCCGCCGCCGGCCGGGAGTCCGCCCGTCGGGCGCCGCACCTTCCTGCGCAGGCTGGGCATCGGTGCGGTGTGCTCGTCGTGGGCGCCGGACTCGGCGTCGGGGTGTGGGCGGCGACCAACGGCGCCTTCGAGGCGGCTCCGGCGCCCCGTACGAACTCTGGCAGGAGTGGGCGACGCTGTCGGGACCCGAGCGGGTCGTGGCCGCGGGGTCCTCGCCTGCAACCCGCACAACACGCAGCCGTGGCGGATCACGGTGGCCGGGCGAACCGCGACCGTCATCGAGGTCCGCTCCGACCCCGCGTGCCGCATGCCCGTGAACGACCCTTTCGAGCGCGAGCACCTGGCCGGGCTGGGCTGCGCCGTCGAGAACATGGCGCTGGCCGCGGGGCCCACCGCCACCGTCGAGTCGTTCCCGGCCGGGTCCGCGACCGGGACGGTCGCGCGGATCACCGTCCCGGACGGGGCCGTCCCCGGCGACGGGCCGCAGCACATCGCGACCCCGGGCTCAGCCCGCGCCGGGCGCCGGCCGACGTGACCGGCTGATCCTCAGATCGGCTCGCCGTCCACCAGGATCGTGAGCTCGTCGTGCAGGAAGCACACGGCCTTCGCGATGCGCCCGGACTCCGGCAGCGGGTCCGGGTAGCTCCACGCGGCGTCGGTGATCTCGCGGCCGTCGGGAAGGCGCACCGAGAAGTAGCTGGACCTGCCCTTGTACGGGCAGCGGAACGACGTGTCGCTCGGTGCCAGCGGCAGGCGGACGTCCCCGGGCTGCAGGTACCAGCGCGACGGCAGGCCCGTCTCGTCCAGCACCAGGGGCTGCTCGGACTCGGCGACGAGGACGTCCCCCGCGAGTACCCGCACGTGGCGGCTCGTCGGGCGGATGTCGACGCGGGTGTAGGGGTCGGTGAGGTGGGCGAACACCTGCTCGTCCTCGTCGAACCAGGCGTCGGCCGCGTCCCAGTACAGCGACGCGTACCCGGCGAGCCAGGAGGCCTCTGCGATCGGCTCCGGGTAGGCCCACAGCGCGTTGTCGACCGTGCGGTCGCCGACCGTCAGATGGCGGTAGCGGGCGTGGCCCTTGAACGGGCAGTGCGTCGTGTGCTCCGACGGAGCGAACGCGGATGCGTCCAGGTCGGCCTCGGGGACGTAGAAGCGCGGCAGCAGCGCCGTCTCGTGGACCAGGATGCCGGCGCGGGTGTCGAGCACCGTGCGGCCGGCGAACTCGGCGCGCACCCGGCGCGGGAACGGGTGGGCGAGCAGCTTGTGCGCGGGCCCGTCGAGGGTGTAGTTCACCCGGCTCGGCGAGCGTGGGGACAGCGGTCCGTCGGTGCGGGTCAGGCCCATGGATCCTCCGGAGTTCGGTACGCGGCGCGTAGCGCCGCCGGACTGGCACCATCGGTGGTAACGCCGACCGAGGAGGCGCTCATGCCCGACCGTCGCGACGAATCGCCGTTCGGCGGCGCCTTCGGACCGCTGGAGGACCTCGTCGGGTTGCTCTTCGCCGGCCTGGAGCAGGGGTTCGTCGACGATGAACGCCGCGAGGACCGGGCAGGTGCCCCCGACCGTCCGGCGCCGGAGGAGCGCGCCACGCCCCGGCCGTCCCGCCCGCGGGCCCGCACCCCGCGCCTGGACCGCCACGGCCGCGACCTCACCGACGCCGCCCGCGACGGCAGGCTCGACCCGGTCATCGGGCGCGACGACGAGATCGACCAGGTCCTGGAGGTGCTCGCGCGGCGCACCAAGAACAACCCCGTGCTGGTGGGCGACCCCGGCGTGGGCAAGACCGCCATCGTCGAGGGGATCGCCCAGCGGATCGTCGACGGCCGGGTGCCGGAGGTGCTGCGCGACGTGCGCGTCGTGTCGCTGGACCTCGCCGGCATGGTCGCGGGCACGAAGTACCGCGGCGAGTTCGAGCAGCGCCTCACCGCGGTGATCGACGAGATCGTGGCCGCCCGCCGCTCGGTCGTGGTCTTCGTCGACGAGCTGCACGCCGTCGTCGGGGCGGGGGCGGCCGAGGGCAGCCCGCTGGACGCCGGGGCGATGCTGAAGCCCGCGCTCGCCCGCGGGGAGCTGCAGCTGGTCGGGGCGACCACGGTGGCCGAGTACCGCAGGCACATCGAGCGCGACGCGGCGCTCGAGCGCCGCTTCGAGCCCGTGCGGGTGGACGAGCCGACCGTCGAGCAGACGGTCGCGATCCTGCGCGGGCTGCGGCCGCGCTACGAGGCCCACCACGGCATCACGATCAGCGACGCCGCCCTGGAGGCCGCGGCGGCCCTCTCGCACCGCCACCTGCGGGACCGGTTCCTGCCGGACAAGGCGATCGACCTCGTGGACCGGGCCGGCTCCCGGCTGCGGCTGCGTACCGTCGACGCCCCACCCGCCGAGGAGGCACTCGACGAGCGGCTCGAACAGCTCGCGCGAGCCCGCGACGTGGCCGTCGACGCGGAGGACTACGAACGCGCCCACGAGCTCACCCGCGAGCTGGAGCGCGTCCGCGCCGCGCGGGAGTCCGCCCGCCGCACCCGCACGCTGCCCGAGCTCACCGCGGACGCCGTCGCGGAGGCGATCGCACGGGCCACGGGCATCCCGCTCGCCCGGCTCACCGCGCAGGACCGGGAGCGCCTGCTGCACCTGGAGGACCACCTGCGCCGCCGCGTCGTCGGGCAGGACGACGCCGTCGAGGCGGTCGCGGACGCCGTCCGGCAGGGTCGAAGCGGGCTCGCGCACCCGGACCGGCCCGTCGGGTCGTTCCTGTTCCTCGGGCCGACGGGGGTCGGCAAGACGGAGCTGGCGCGGGCGCTGTCGGAGGTGCTGAGCGACGCCGAACCCGCCCGGTTCGACATGAGCGAGTACGCCGACTCGTCCAGCCTCACCCGCCTCGTCGGCGCCCCGCCCGGGTACATCGGCCACCACGAACCCGGCCAGCTCACCGAGGCCGTCCGGCGCAACCCGTACGGGGTGCTGCTGTTCGACGAGATCGAGAAGGCGCACCGCGACGTCACGGCGGCGCTGCTGCAGGTGCTCGACGCGGGCCGGCTCACCGATGCCGCCGGGCGCACCGCGGACTTCACCCACGCCGTCGTCATCATGACGAGCAACCTGGGTGCGGAGATGATCATCGGCGCCACGGCCGCCGCCCGCCCGGTGGCGGAGGTGCGCGAACCACTGGTCGCGCTGGCCCGCACCCACCTGCGGCCGGAGTTCGTCAACCGCGTGGACGACATCGTGCTGTTCTCGGCACTCACCGCAGCGGACCTGCGGGAGATCACCGGGATGCTGCTGGCCGAGACGCGCTCGCGCCTCACGGCGCAGGGGGTGGCGCTGGAGGTCACCGACGCCGCGGTGTCCTGGCTCGCCTCCCGCGGCCACGAGCCCGCGCACGGTGCCCGGCCGCTGCGGCGCACGATCCATCGCGAGCTGGACCGGCGGCTGTCGCGGATGCTGCTCGCGGGCGAGGTCGGTGCGGGCGGGCGGGTCCGGGCGGACGTCACGGGGGCGGACGCGGCGGCGCTGGACCTGACGGCCGGCTGATCCCGGCGCCCGTCCTCGCAGCGTCCCGGTGTACGTCGCAGCCGCCCGGCGCGTTGCGAGGTGGCGCCCGATCGGCCCCGGGCGACCGTGCCCGGGTTGGCTAGGGTCCGCCCCATGACGCCGCCGCTGTCGTCCTACGCCGCCGAGATCTACCAGCGGGGCCTGGCGGGGGAGACCCCGCCGCTGCCCACCGACCCGGCCGCGCTGGAGGCGGCGGCACGCGCCGTGCTCGACGACGGCACGTTCGGCTACGTCGCGGGCGGCGCCGGGAGCGGCGCGACGCTGCGGGCGAACCGGGATGCGTTCGACCACTACGGGTTCGTGCCGCGGATGTTGCGCGACACCACGGTCCGGGACTGGTCCACGACCGTGCTGGGGACGGCGATGCCCGCTCCGCTGCTGCTGGCGCCGGTCGGAATGCTCGCGCTGCTGCATCCCGAGGGGGAGCTCGCCACCGCCCGGGCCGCCGCCGAGGTCGGCGTGCCGATCGTGCTGTCGACGGTGTCGTCGCACACGATCGAGGAGGTCGCGGACGCGTCCGGGGACGGCCCGCGCTGGTACCAGCTCTACTGGCCCACCGACGACGCCGTCACCGTCAGCCTGCTGGAGCGGGCGAGGGCCGCCGGCTACACGACGCTCGTCGTCACCCTCGACACCTGGACGCTCGGGTGGCGCCCCGCCGACCTCGACCGCGGCGACCGGCCCATGCTGCGCGGCGCGGGCGCCGCCGTCCCGTTCTCCGATCCCGCGTTCCGGGCCGGGCTCGCCGCGTCGCCGGAGCAGGACCGGGCGGCGGCGGTCGCGCGCTGGGCATCGATGTTCACCGGCACCGCCCTGCGCTGGGACCGGCTGGACCTGCTGCGCCGCCACTGGCCCGGCCCGGTCGTCCTCAAGGGGGTGCAGCACCCCGCCGACGCGGCCCGCGCCGTCGACGCCGGCATGGACGGCGTCGTCGTCTCGAACCACGGCGGCCGGCAGGTCGACCGGGCGATCGGGGCCCTCGACGCCCTGCCCGGGATCGTCGAGGCCGTGGGGGAGCGGGCGGCCGTGCTGTTCGACTCGGGCGTGCGCACCGGCGCGGACGCCGCCGTCGCGCTCGCGCTCGGCGCGGACGCGGTGCTGCTCGGCCGCCCCTACGCCTACGGCCTCGCGCTCGCGGGGGAGCAGGGCGTGCGGCACGTGCTGCGCTGCGTCCTCGCCGAGCTGGACCTCACACTCGCGCTGAGCGGCCACGCCTCGCTCGCCGAGCTGCGCTCGGACCGGGAGGCCCTGGTCCGGCGGGGGTGAGCGGCAGGAGCGGGCAGGGGTGGGGAGCAGGGTAAGGAGACTGTCACCGCTTTCCTCACCCACGGGCGACCGCCACCGACGCCGCGCTTGTGCCACCCTGGGCCCACGGCCCCGGAGACGCCGGGACGCCCCGGGACGGAGGGGGAACGGTGGACGCGCTCAGCGCGCTGGTCGCCGAACTGCTGGCCGTGGTCCGCGCGACGGTCGCTCCGGGGTTCTGCCCGGGCGGCTGGGCCTGGGCCGCGACGGTGCTGGGCCTGGCCGTCGGGCTGCTCCCGGCCGTCGGCGCGGTGCTGGGTGCGCGCCTGCGCCGCCACGCGGGCGACGGGTTCGCCCCGGCCGTGGCCGGGCTCGTCACCGCGGCGCTGCTGCCCTGGCTCGCGTTCGTCACCGCCGGGCAGGTGTTCGCCGCGGCCGCCGCCGGTGCCGGGGTACCTGGGCTCGCCCGCTCCGACCTGCGCGACCTCGGCCGCACCGGCTGCCTCGGCGTCGGCCAGGACACCTACCTGGGCGGCACGACCGTCGGCGATGCCTTCAGTCCGGACCGGCCGCTGCTGCTCGCGATGGTGGTGGTGGCGTTCACGCTGCTGCCGCTGTGCACCGCGCTCTTCGCGGGCGGTGCCGCGCGGCTGGCGCTGCGGGGAGGCCCGCGCTGGGCCGTGAAGTTCTTCTGGCTCCCGCTGCTCGCGCTGCCGTTCCTCGCCGCGACGGCCCCGGCGGGCTCGTCCGCGCACCTGTGGCTCGGAATGAGCGGTGGTGCGCTGGCCGGCGTGTTCGTGGCACTCGTCCTGCGACCCGCGCCGGCCCAGCCCCGCCTGCCCGCCCCGGTCGCCGTCCCCGCTGCTCCGCCCGCGCCCGGACCTGCCGGCGGCCCGGTCCGCACGCCCGCACCGGCGCGGCCCGCCGTCGCCGTGCGTGCCGCCGACCTGCGCCAGGAGGTCCGCAAGGGCTGGCAGGAGCGGGTCTCCCCGCACGCCCGCCGCCTCGGCGACCGGCTCGCCGAGCGGTTCGCCGCCCGCACCCCCGTGGCACCGGTCGTGCTGCCGCCCGAGCGCCTGGCCGCAGGCGCGGGCGCGCCCCGCCCTCCGACGCTGCTGCTCCCCGAGCAGCGCAGGCCCCTGGTGCCGACCCGCGCCCTGGCCCAGGCCCCGACGCAGGACGCCCCGCCCCGGTTCCGGCTCGTGCGCCGGCTCGGCGCGGGGGGCTTCGGGCGCGTGTGGCTCGCCGAGGATGCCCGTCGCGGGCACCTCGTCGCCCTCAAGGCCGCCCATGCCCCGGACGACGACACGGAGGAGCGCATCCGGCGCGAGGCGAAGGCCCTCGCCGCGGCAGGCCATCCCAGCTGCGTACGGATCTTCGACCTGGTCCACGCCCGGAGCGATGCGGGGCTGGCCGATCTGGACGGGCTCGTCATCGTCATGGAGTACGTGGCGGGCAGCTCGCTCGCCCAGCACGTGCGCGACCGCGGGGTGCTGGACGACGTCGCCGCGGCCCGGGTGTGGGCCGCGCTCGCGGACGGACTGGCCGCCGCGCACCGCCGCGGCGTGCTGCACCGCGACGTCAAGCCCGGCAACGTCGTCGTGGACGAGGCGGGCCGGGCCCACCTCATCGACTTCGGCATCGCCCGTACCACCGGCGACGCCACGCTGACCCTCGCCGGCTGGATCCTCGGCACCCCGGACTTCCTCGCGCCCGAGGTCGCGGGCGGCGCCACCGCCACGCCCGCGTCGGACGCCTGGCAGCTCGCGGCCACCATGTCGTACGCGATGACCGGGCATCCGCCCCGCGGCGGACGGGCCGACGTCCAGTCCGGGCTGCGGGCCGCCGCCACCGGTGCACCGCTCACCCACCTGCCGCAGCGCACGGCACACGCGGCCCTCCTGCGGGCGGCGCTCGCGACGGATCCCCGCCGGCGGCCGTCCCTGCCGCAGGTGCACGCGGCGCTGACGGCGTGGCTGGACCGCGCCGTGCCGCAGGACTCCGCGGCCACGCGGCGGTGACCGCAGGTTCCCTCGATCCGGACGCCGACCGTGGTCGCGCGCACCGGGTCGGCCGGAGCCCCACTGCGCGCCTCGCCGGCGTCGACGCGGCCCGCGGTGCCGCCCTCGTCGGGATGGTCGCGACGCACACGCTGCTGCTGCGAGAGGGTGGCGAGCCGACGCTGACCGAGGTGCTGGCCCATGGCCGGGCGTCGGCGCTGTTCGCCGTGGTGGCCGGGGTGGGCATCGCGCTGTCGACCGGCGGGACGCGCCCGCCGAGGGGCGGTGAGCTGCTCCCGGCCGGGATGGGCCTCGCCGTGCGCGCGGTGCTGATCGCCGCGATCGGCCTGCTGCTGGTGGAGCTCGACCCGCCGGTGCTCGTGATCCTCACCTTCTACGGGTTGCTCTTCATCGTCGCGATCCCGCTCCTTCCGCTGCGTGCGGGGGCCCTCGCGGCCGGCGCTCTGGTGGCGTGCATGGTGACGCCGGTCGTGAGCCACGTCCTGCGCCCCGGACGGGCACCGATCCCGGACCAGGCCGGGCTCGCCGCGTTGGTAGACCCGGGGGAACTGCTCGCGCACCTGGCGCTCACCGGCTTCTACCCGGTGCTGACCTGGATCACGTACCTGCTCGCCGGGATGGCCGTCGGGCGGTCGGACCTGCGGCGACCGGCGACGGCGTGGTGGCTGCTCGGCGGCGGGGCCGCGTTGGCGGCGCTCGCGATGACGGTGTCGTCGATGCTGGTCACGGCCAGCGGGGGAGCGGTACCGGCGAGCCGGGCGAGCGGTTTCCTCTACGGCGTCGCACCGACCGACACCTGGTGGTGGCTCGCCGTCGCCACGCCCCACTCGGGGACGCCGCTGGATCTCGCGAACACCACGGGGAGCGCGCTCGCCGTGCTCGGCGCGATGCTCCTGCTCGCCCGGTTCGCACCGGTGGTCACCTGGGTGCCGGCGGCGGTGGGCGCGATCCCGCTCACGCTCTACGTCCTGCACGTCGTGCTCCTCGCCGCGCACCCCGCCGCAGGGGCGCAGCGCCCGGCCGTGTTCGTCGCGCACGTCACCGGAGCGGTGGCGGTCGGGGTGGCGGTGCAGCTCGCCGGTGGGCGCGGGCCACTCGAGGCGGGGGTGTCGGCGCTGAGCCGCACAGCCCGCGACGGGATGCGGCGGCGGATGCGGCCCGCCCGCCGTGGCCCCGCACCGCCGGACGCTCAGTAGGTCTCGATCGCCAGCACCGCCGCGAGCCCCAGCCCCAGGAACCCGACGGCGACGCGCAGCGCGGTCGCGGGGACCCGCCGGGCGACGGCGGGGCCGGCGTAGCTGCCGACGAGCACCCCGGCCGCCAGGGCCGCCGCCGCGGCCCAGTGCACGGGCCCGAGCAGGGCGAACGCGACGGCCGCCACCGCGTTGGTGACGCCGAGCAGGATGTTCTTGAGCGCGTTGCCCTGCAGCAACGACACGGGCAGCCCGACCACCAGCAGCGCGAGCAGCAGCACCCCCGCGGCCGCCCCGAAGTAGCCGCCGTACACGGAGACCGCGAACACGCAGACCGCGATCGCGATCGAGCCCGCTCGTGACGCTCGCGCGCCCGGGTGGGCGGCGGGCCGCAGCCACGGCTGCAGCAACAGCGCCAGCGACGCCGCGGCGATCAGCACCGGCACGATCCGCTCGAACGCCTCCGGCGGCGTGACCAGCAGCAGCCATGCCCCCGTCGCGCCCCCGACGAGCACGACGGGTGCGAACCGCAACAGCCGCGCGCTCTGCCCGCGCAGCTCGACCCGCGACGAGGCCGCCGAACCCAGCGCGTTCGCGGTGAGTGCCACCGTGTTCGTGACGTTCGCGGCGACGGCGGGCAACCCCACCGACAACAGCGCCGGGTAGGAGATCAGCGACGCGAGCCCCGCCATGGACCCGCTGAGCCCGGCGCCGAAGCCGGCGACCACCAACAGGACGACGTCGGCGGCGGTCACCGCCCGAGCCTAGGTCGGTTCCGGCGGGCGCCGGCTGCGGCGTCGGCCACAGCGAGGCCCGGCTGGGAGACCGGCTCGGAAATCGGCGGCGGGCGCCCGAGGGTGGCTGGTAGAAGAACCGTCGTGATCCCTCCCGTCGTCCGTGCCCTCGCCGGTGCGCGCCCGGTCCGGCAGGTCTGGGTGAACGAGGACGGCGGCCGCACCTACGCGGTGGGGGACCGGTACGTGAAATGGACGCCGCCCGGCACGGACGGGTGCGGTCCCGACGTCGCGGGGGAGGCCGCGCGCCTGGAGTGGGCGCGGGCGTTCACCCCGGTTCCTTCCGTGCTCGACCACGGGTCGGACCACGGGGGATCGTGGCTGGTCACGGCGGCGCTGCCGGGGGAGAACGCGATCGCGGACCGATGGCTCGCCGAACCGGCCACCGCCGTCGCCGCGATCGGGACGGGGCTTCGCGCCCTGCACGACGCGCTGCCCGTCGCAGGATGCCCGTTCTCCTGGTCGGCGGCGGAGCGGGTCGCGGCGGCCGCGCCGGCCCCGTCACGCTGGCACCCGGACCACGCCGGGCTCACCGTCACCGAGGCGCTGCGCCGGATCGCCGAGCCGCCCCCGGTGGACCGGCTCGTCGTCTGTCACGGCGACGCCTGCGCCCCCAACACGCTCCTGCGCGACGACGGCCGCTGGCTCGCGCACGTCGACCTGGACCGCCTCGGTGTGGCGGACCGGTGGGCCGACATCGCCGTCGCGACCTGGAGCACGGAGTGGAACTACGGCCCGGGCTGGAGCGACGCCCTGCTGGACGCCTACGGTGTCGGCCCCGATCCGGAACGCACCGCGTACTACCGGCTGCTGTGGGACCTGAGTCCCTGAGAGCGAGAATCGACCCGTGCACCAGACGCTCGTCTTCGACGCCGACGACACCCTGTGGGAGAACAACGTCCTGTTCGAGCGCGTCGTCGCGGACTGGCTGGAGTGGCTCGCCCACCCCACGCTGGACCACGGCGAGATCCGTCGCATCCTCAACGACGTGGAGCGCGCGAACATCGGCGTCCACGGCTACGGCAGCGCGAGCTTCCTGCGCAGCCTGCACGAGTGCTTCGAGCAGCTCGTCCAGCGGCCCGCCTCGGCCGCCGAAGCACGCGAGATCGCCGCTCTCGGAGCGCGGCTGGCCGACCACGAGGTGGAGCTGATCCCGGACGTCGCGGAGACCCTCGCCGATCTCGCCACCCGCCACGACCTGCGGCTGGTGACGAAGGGGCAGCCCGCCGAGCAGCAGCGCAAGATCGACGCGTCGGGGCTCGCGCACCACTTCACGAGCGTGCACATCGTCGCCGAGAAACAGCCCGCCACCTACCGCGAGCTCGGCTCGGTGCACGCGCTGGACCCTGCCCACACCTGGATGATCGGCAACTCGCCGCGGTCGGACATCCTCGCCGCCCGCGAGGCCGGCTGGCGGGCAGTGTTCATCCCGAACGCGTGGACGTGGACGCTGGAGCACGCCGAGATCGACCCGGACGACCCGGGGGTGCTGCACCTGGTCGGGTTCGGCGAGCTGCGGCGCCACTTCTGACGGCGCCCGGCCCGCGTGACCGACGGCGGGCACACCGCCGTTCAGCGGCCCGGGTCAGCGCCGCTGCAGCAGCCAGCGCTGCAGCGTCGCGGTGAGCGCGGCCGGAGCGTCGACCTGGACGAGGTGGCCCGCGTCGGGCAGGAGCACCAGCACCGCACCCGGGATGAGCGCGGCGAGACGCTGCGCCCGGTCGGCGGGGATCCACCGGTCCTGCGCACCCCACACGACGATCGTCGGCAGGTCGATCGACGGGTAGAGCGGCTCGATCTCGTCGGTGTGCCGCGGGTCGGTCTGCGCGATCTGGCGGTAGAACGCCGCGCGTCCGCACTCGCCGAGCCACGGCGCGGCGAGCAGGTCGTGGACGGCCGCGGGCAGCGGCTTGTGGGCCGCCCCGGCGATGTAGGCCCGGACGAGCGCCTCGTGCAGCGGGTGCGGGACCTGGACGAACACGTCCGCATGCCGTCCCACGAGGCGGAAGAACTCCGACCCCCACGGGGCGAGCGCGACGACGTCCACCAGCGCGAGCGAGCGGTAGGCCGCACGGTGCAGCAGGTGCGCCCGCAACGCCACCGCGCCGCCGATGTCGTGCGCGACGACGTCGGGACGATCCAGGCCCCAGTGCACCAGCAGCGCCGCGAGCAGCTCACCCTGCGCCGCGAGCGAGACGTCCTGGCCCTCGGCCATCGTCGAGCTGCCGTAGCCGGGCATGTCCCACAGGAAGGAGGTGACGTCCGGACCGAGCGCATCGGCGATCGGCTCCCACAGGGCCGACGACCAGGGCGTGCCGTGGCAGAACACGACCGGCCGGCCGGTCCCGCGCCGGGTCCAGCGCACCTCCTGGCCGCGCCAGCGGAACGTCTCGTCCATCACCGGCCCCATCCTCACCCGGACCGGTGACAGCCTCGCCACCGGCCCCGGAGGCGAACTCCGGCCGGCGCCGGGGGGCGCGGGTGCGCGATGCGATCTGCCGTTCAGAATGTCATAACGTCGATTATCGGATCGATCCCGGTGTCGGCATGGGCAGTGTGTCCGCCACGGACGCCTGCTGCTGTCCTGTGTCAGCGAAGGTGAGCCATTGCCAGCGTGTCTGAGCCATGTGGCCGGTTGTTGCCAATAAGTTGAGCCAGGTTGTGATCGTGGCTGCGTTGAGGAGAGCGCTTCATGCCTGGCGTGGCGGCGGCTTCGGCGCGAACGTTGCGTGCCCGGGAGCACCCGGTCGAGGTGGCTTTCGTCGGCGCAGGCGGCGTCGTCTCCCGCGAGCCGCTGAGCGACTGCTGGAACGAGGCGTTTGAGCGGGTCGCACCGGTGCGGGGGTTCCCGTCGTATCGCGGGCAACGCAACTGGCCGGGGCTGTGGTGGTTCGCCAGCACCGGCGAGCACGTCGGCTACGAGTCCTGGGTGGAGCGCGACGTGCTGATGGCGATGGACGCCGACCCCGATGTGGTCGCGGTGGCCGCCCAGCCGATGTGGCTGCACTGGACCGACGAGCAGTCCGGACGGGCGGTGCGCCACGCTCCGGACTTCTTCGCCCGCCGCGCCGACGGCAGCGGTGTGGTCATCGACGTGCGCCCCGACCACCGCGTCCGGGAGCGCGACGCCGCGGCGTTCGCGGCCACCGCCGCGATCTGCGCCGAGGTCGGCTGGGGCTACCAGCGCGTCGGCGAGCTCGACCCGATCCACGCGGCGAACCTGCGCTGGCTGGCCGGTTACCGGCACCCGCGCTGCGCGCAGCCGGCGCCGATGGCGCGGCTACGGGAGGTGTTCGCCGCACCGACGCCGCTGCTGACCGGCGCCACCGCGGCCGGTGATCCGGTCGCGGTGCTACCGGTGCTGTTCTCGATGCTGTGGCACCGCGAGCTGGTCTGCGAGCTGACCACGACACTGCTCGGCCCGGCATCACTCATCGCGACCGCACCGGCCAACGGGACGTTGGCGGGATGACGGGGCGCGGGCGGGCGGTGCTGCAACCCGGCGACGAGATCCGCCTCGATGGGCAGGCCCAGACGGTGGTCGCGCTGGACGGAACCTCGGTGCGGCTGGTCGACGTCACCGGCGCAGCGACGGTGATGCTGCTCGGGCACCTGCTGGCCGACCCCGGCTTCGAGCTGGTCACCTCCCGACGCCCGCCACTGCCACCGCTGGGCCTGCTCGAACGGCTTCCCGCCGAGGTGCTGGCCACCGCCAAGTGGTGGGAGCAGCACCTGGTCGAGGTCCTCACCGGCGTCGCACCCGACGCTGCGGCGGGCACCCCGACGCGGCCGGAGTACGACCCGGCCCGCCGCTCGCTGCGGCAGCGGGAGCTGGCCAAACACGCCGCCCTGACCGCGGCCGGGCACCAGGTCGGGCTGAGCACGCTCAAGCGGCTGCGGCGACGCTACGAGCTC
Organism: Pseudonocardia sp.; assembly: GCA_050248815.1. Classification (GTDB taxonomy): domain Bacteria; phylum Actinomycetota; class Actinomycetes; order Mycobacteriales; family Pseudonocardiaceae; genus Pseudonocardia. The sequence goes on from JBFWRR010000002.1 coordinate 188,886, forward strand.
GAAGGGGTGTGGGGCCTGGTCGATCAGCGCCACGCCCGAAGCGTCCGTGGCGGCGCCCCGGGCGGCCGGGCCGACCCGCGAGTGGTGGCGGCAACGCGGCGCGCGATCGCCGAGGAAACCGACCGCTCGACCGGCACCGTCGAGCGGTTACGTCGGCGCGTCGAGCAACTCGTGGCCGCCGAGCCTGACCCGCCGCGGATGCCGTCGCAGCGCAGCTTCTACCGGCTGGTCACCCGGCTGTCGTCCGGCCAACACACCTTCGGCTCGGCGCGGACCCGCCGGTCGCTGGCCAAACAGCCCGATGGCCCGTTCGCCACCATCACCGCGGCCCGCCCGGGTGAGCTGATGCAGATCGACTCCACGCCGCTGGACGTCCGGGTCATCCTCGACGACGGCCTGGTCGACCGGGTCGAGCTGACCGCGCTGGTCGACCAGGCCACCCGCACGATCGCCGCAGCGGTGCTGCGCCCAACGACCAAGGCCGTCGACGCCGCACTGCTGCTGGCGCGCGCCCTGACCCCAGAACCGATGCGCCCGGGCTGGGTCGATGCGCTGCGGCTGACCCGCTCGGTGCTCCCACACGCCACCCTGACCGCCATCGACGCCCGCCTGACCCACGCCGCCGCCCGCCCCGTGATCGCCCCAGAGACCATCGTCTGCGACCACGGCAAGGCGTATATGTCGGCGACATTCCGGTCGGCCTGCCGGTCGCTGGGCATCAACCTGCAACCTGCCCACCCCGACACCCCCACCGACAAGCCGGTCGTCGAACGCACCCTGGAATCGGTCGGCACCCTGTTCGCCCAGTACGTCGCCGGCTACGTCGGCTCCAGCGTCGAACGCCGCGGCCGCCACGCCGACCACGGCGCGGTCTGGTCGATGGCCGAGCTGCAGGCCCTGCTCGACGAGTGGATCGTCGCGGTCTGGCAGAACCGCCCGCACGAGGGCCTGCGCGACCCCGTGACCCCGGACCGAGCACTGACCCCCAACGAGCGCTACGCCGCCCTGGTCGCCACCGCCGGCTACGTCGCGGTCCCGCTGGGCCCCGAGGACTACATCCAGCTGCTCCCGGTCACCTGGCGGGCCATCAACTCCTACGGCATCCGAATCGGCCGGCGCACCTACGACAGCGCCGCACTCAACCCCTACCGCCGACAGCACTCCGGCGTCACCGACAAACGCGGGCTCTGGGAAATCCACCACGACCCCTACGACATCTCCCGGATCTGGGTGCGCAACCACCACGACCCCGCCCATGACCAAGGCTGGCTGCAGGCCACCTGGACCCACCTGCGCACCGCCCCGATCCCGTTCGGCGAGCTGACCTGGACCCACGCCCGGCAGCTCCTCGCCGCGCGCGGCACCGACCCCGCCACTGAAGCCGAGCTCGCCGCAGCCGCCGCCGAGCTGCTCGACCGCGCCGAACAGGGCCCGCCGTCTCCCACCGACCCCGGCGCCACCAGCCACCGCGCGGACAGCCACCACGACAACGACGACGGCCACCACGACGACGAACCGTCCCGCCCCGAACCAGGCACGGACACCACGCCCGAGCCGACACGGTCGCGGCCCCGCCGGACCCGGTCGACCCGGACCCGGCGGGTGGTCGGGCGCACCCGGGCCACGACGACGCCGACCTGGCCCCACCGGGTCCCCGACGACGAGCACGAGCAGCCCGAACCCGACCCAGACGGCACCGTCGAAACCGCCGCCGAATCGGCCGCGGTGATTCCGCTGCCGTTGTTCGATGCGCGCAAGGAGGCCGAGAAGTGGTGGTAACCCACGCCCCGACGACAACAGCGGTGGAGGAGTCTCGGTGAGCGTTGTCGCGGACACCGCGCAGCTCGAGGACCGCCGGCTGCCGACCACGACGCTGGAAGGATGGCGGCGCTTCGTCAACGCCGACCCCTCGACGATGCCCCCACTGGCGCACAAGCGCTGGTCGGCCCTGGCCGAGACCGAGCGCCGCGACTACGACGAGGCCCGCATCGCCCACCACTCCGAACTCGTCGTGGTCAGCACGTCCACCGTCGAGGAGATCACCCACGAGGGTCTGCTGCTGACCCTGATGAACCAGCGCGAGATCGGCGCCCGCCGCGGCCTGATCGTTTCCGGGGCGGCCGCGACCGGGAAGACCACCTCCATCAAACAGCTCGGCCGCGTCCACGAGCTGCGCATCCGCCGCCGCTACCCCGACAGCTCAGGGCGGATCCCGATCGTCTACGTCACCTGCCCACCGAAGGGCTCCCCACGCAAGCTCGCCATGGAGTTCGCCCGCTTCCTGGGCCTGCCCCCGATCGGATCCCGCCAGAACGTCACCGACATCGCCGACGCGGTCTGCCAGGTGCTCATCGACGCCCGCACCGACCTCGTCCTCGTCGACGAGATCCACAACCTGAACATGGGCACCGCGGCCGGAGAAGACCTGTCCGACCACCTCAAATACTTCACCGAGCACCTGCCCGCGACGTTCATCTACGCCGGCATCGACGTCGAACGCTCCGGCGTGTTCACCGGCACCCGCGGCCGCCAACTCGCCGGCCGCTGCTCGCTCATCGCCACCGGCGCGTTCCCCTACCGCGAGGAATGGCGTCAACTGGTCGCAGGCATGGAAGCCACCCTGCGCCTGCACAAACACCGGCCCGGCATGCTGGTCGAACACAGCAAATACCTGCACCACCGCACCGGCGGCATGATCGGCAGCCTCACCCACCTGGTCCGCGCCGCCGCGATCCGCGCCATCCTCACCGGCGCCGAGCAGCTCACCCGCCCGCTCCTGGACGCCGTGCACATCGACCACGCCGCCGAGTCCGCAACCCGCCGGGCCAGCACCGGCCGCTGATGCCCAACCTGCTGCTCGACCAACGCCCCGCCCCCCTGCCCCGCCGCGTCGCCCCGATCCACCACGAGACCGTCGCCAACTACATCCGCCGCCTCGCCCGAGCCAACCACCTCGACCACCACCGGCTACTGAGCTACCTATGCAGCAGGCCCCGCGGCGGCGCGGAGACCCTGGTCATCCCCGAACGGCTCGCCGCAGCCGCCGGACTCGATCTGGACCTGCTCATCCAGCGGCTCCACGGGCTGCACCCCAAACAGCACGGCCACACTGCCCGCGCGTTCGTCCGACCCGCCTGCCGCCACTGCATGGCCCGCCACGGAATCCTCGAACCCGTCCCCTGCCGGCTGCCACCACAGCTACGGGTCTGCCCCCGCCACCAACTCTGGATCGGCCCACAAGTCCACCACCACGCCGACCAGCTCGACGTCGCCCCCCTGCCGGAGATCCTGCGCACCCAACGCCGCCACCACCGGCTCCGTCGCCGCGACCCACTACTCGTTGACACCGCCTACCAACACGCC
>JBFWRR010000003.1:0-7951 GCA_050248815.1 Pseudonocardia sp.
TCGTCGTCCCCGCACGCGCGGGGGTGGTCCCTGGTGGTAGATGTCGGCGAAGGTGCCGTCGTGGTCGTCCCCGCACGAGCGGGGGTGGTCCCGCGAACCTGGTCTGCGCGGAGAACGCGTGGCGGTCGTCCCGCACGCGCGGGGGTGGTCCCTCGTCGGCGAGCGCGTCGATGTCCGACCGCCAGTCGTCCCCGCACGCGCGGGGGTGGTCCCGGGGTGACGAGCTTCTCGCGGGCGGTGTATGCGTCGTCCCCGCACGCGCGGGGGTGGTCCCCCGGTGCACTCCCGCAGTGTCCCCGGCAGGCGGTCGTCCCCGCACGCGCGGGGGTGGTCCCTACTCGGCGGACCTGGCAGCACTCCGCGCCTAGTCGTCCCCGCACGCGCGGGGGTGGTCCCGCCTCCGCCCCCACCAGGGGCGGTGCCTGTTCGTCGTCCCCGCACGCGCGGGGGTGGTCCCGCAAAAGCGCCCCCTGGCCGGAGCCAGGGGGCGTCGTCCCCGCACGCGCGGGGGTGGTCCCCTGGGCGAGGTCGCGGATCATCTGCAGCTCCAGTCGTCCCCGCACGCGCGGGGGTGGTCCCTTCACAGGACGGACAGGCAGTGCCTGACGTGGGTCTGTCGCCGGATCCTGAAATCTGACTGTGAGACTGCTGGGGCCGGTCCATAGCGGCCGTGATGGGCTGGCGGCGAGACGGTGGGTGTGACCCGAAATCTGACTGGCCCTGTGCCTTGGCGTGGGACTTGTCCGCCCGCTGGCCTCGCCGCCGGCCCGGCGGGGAGCAGCTGGCTTGATCAGGAGCTTGACCGCCAGGTAGCAGCTGGCGTGTCCCGTCACAGTCCTGCCGAGCTCCCGATCCGGACCGGGCCCACGTCCGTCCCCGGGTAGAGGAGCACGCGGTTGTCCATGCTGGCAGAGCAGGTCGAGGTCGTCATCGGCGTCGACACCCACAAACACACCCACACGGCCGCGGTCGTCGCCGCCGCGACGGGCGCGGTCCTGGCCGAGTTGACCGTGGCCACCGACCCGGTCGGCTACCAGGCCCTGGTAGAGCTCGCCGAGCAGCACGGTGTTCTGCGGGCGTGGGCGATGGAAGGCTCCGGTGGCTACGGTGCCGGCCTCGCCGCCCATCTCGCCGTGCGCGATGAGCTGATCGTCGAGCTCGACCGGCCAGCGCGCCCGGCGCGGCGGGCTGGGGCGAAGTCCGACCCGATCCACGCTGTGCGTGCCGCTCGTGATGCCCTGGCCCGTGTCCATCTCGGCCGACCACGCACCGGCGCCGAGCGCGCATCTCTGCAGGTCCTTCGCCCGCCGAGCCGCGGTCGCTGCCAGCGTCGATGGGCAGTGCCAGCCGCAGGCCATGGTCGTGACTGCCCCCGAGCAGGTGCGGGCCCGCTTCCGCGGCCTGTCGACACGCAGCATCATCGCTGCGGCGCGCAAGCTGCGGCCGGCCCACTACGCCAACGAGGTGCACGTGTCCGCCTGGCGCCCGGACCTGCTCGCACTGACCGGGGTCGGGCCGATCGTCGCCGCGACCGTGCTCGCGGCCTGGTCACACGCCGGGCGCTGCCGCGACGAGGCCGCTTTCGCGATGCTTGCCGGGACCGCCCCGATCCCCGCCTCCTCCGGGCAGACGGTGCGCTACCGGCTCAACCGTTCCGGCGACCGCCAGCTCAACCGTGCGATCTACACCGTCGTGCTCACCCGACTACGGCTCGACCACGCCACCCGCGCCTACGCTGACCGACGACGAGCCGAAGGCAAGACCGGCCGCGAGATCCGCCGATGCCTTGGCCGCTACGTCACGCGACAGCTCTACCGACAGCTCGAAGCCACGCCTCTCGCCGCCCTTGACGCGTCATAGGAGCGTCCCCCTGGCGTTCCGGGAATCGTGACCCCTCCCGAGGCTGGGAGGTGTTGACCGTGGAGGACTGGGCGGAGATCCGTCGGTGGCAGCAAGCGTCCGTAGGCGGTGGCGACAACCGTGGAACCCCTCCGCGGCATCCAGGGACCGACCGAGTAGCCAGGTCGGTCACCCCGGATATCGACACCGCCCGCCGCCGTGCCCCTCAGCCGCCCCCGAGCACCCGCTCCACGTACGCCGCCGCGGCCAGCAACGCCGCGTCCTGCCCCGGGAGCCCTTCCAGCGAGATCCCGACGGGCAGGCCGGCGGCGGTGACCCCGCCCGGCAGCGAGATCGACGGCATCCCGGCCGTCGACCCGGGTGCGGTGTTGCGGATCGAGGTGAGGAAGACCGGCACCTGTGCGCCGTTCAGCTCCGTCATGTCGTCGTCGCCCAGCGGCGGGGCAGGCAGCGCGACGGTGGGGTAGATGATCGCGTCCAGGCCGTCGAGGGCGACGGCGTAGGCGGCACGCAGCCGGTCCCGGACCTCCAGGGCCGCCGCGTGCTCGGCCGGGCCGAACGTGCCGGACGCTGCGACCTCCATCGCACCGCGCACGTCCGGGGAGACGACCTGGTCGAGCACGTCGGCGAAGGTCAGCTTGTTCTCGGGACCGGGCAGCGTCGCGAGGTAGGCGGGCAGGTCCTCGACGAGCTCGGCGAAGACGATCGGGAAGCCGCACTCCGCGTCGAGCTCGACGGCACCGACGACGTCGCGCTCCACCAGCTCGACGCCCGCGTCGGCGAGCCGGTCGAGGGCCCGCGCGGCGCTCGCGGCCACCTCCGGGTGCAGGTCGCCGTAGAAACCAGTACGTGGGATACCGATCCGCAGTCGCTCCGGAAAGGGCGCGGCACCGGCGCCGGTGACGACCGCGTCGATCTCGACGACGTCCGCCACGGAGGTGGCGAACGCACCCGCGGTGTCCCGCGTGTGCGAGATCGGTACGCAGCGCCCGCTCCCCCAGCGGCCCACCGTCGGCCGGAATCCGACGATGCCGCAGTGCGCGGCCGGGATCCGCACCGAGCCGCCGGTGTCCGAGCCGAGCGCCACCGGCACGACCCCGGTCGCGACCGCGACGGCGGACCCGCCGGAGGACCCGCCCGCCGACCGCGTGGGGTCGTGCGGGTTGCGCACCGGCCCGAACGCGGCGTTGTTGCTGGTGATGCCCAGGGCGAGCTCGTGCAGATTCGTCTTCCCGACGACGGCCGCCCCGGCCGCGCGCAACCGCTCGACGGCCAGGTGGTCGCGTCCGGGCCGCGAGTCGCGCAGTGCTGGAGTGGCGCCGGTTGTCGCGAAGTCGCGGGTGTCGAGGTTGTCCTTCACCGCGACGGGGACGCCCGCGAGCGGCCCGGGACCGGACGGTGCGTCGACCGCGACGGCGAGGAACGCCCCGAGCTCGGCGATCCCCCGGATCGCCTCGATGCTCTGCGCGACCACCTCGGCCGCGGAGGAGCCCGCGACCTGCTCGCGGACGCGGTCGAGGCCCTCGATGCTCATGTTGTCGCCTCTCGATCGGGGACGGGGTGGCGTGCCATCGTCCGCCGCGGGGCGCCTCCCGTACAGGCCCGACCCGGGCACCTCGGCCCCGCACGACCCCGATCCTTGGTCCCGGCCACTCCGGTCGGGACGGCTCTGCGCGCGACGCGCCGCGGCATCGACGATCGATGAGTCCGGAGGAGGCCGATGACATGACCAGCACAGAACACCCCGTATCCCGCACGATCGACATGCCGATCGACGGCGCCACGTCACCCGCAGGCGCGAAGGCCCTCGCCGTCCTCCGCCTCGCGATCGGCTTCACGTTCCTGTGGGCGTTCCTCGACAAGACCTTCGCCCTCGGCTACGCGACCACCGCCGAGCGGGCCTGGCTCAACGGCGGCTCGCCCACCAAGGGCTTCCTGACCTCCGTGGAGGTCGGTCCGTTCGAGGTGTGGTTCCACACGATCGCGGGCGCCTGGTGGGCCGACACCCTGTTCATGGTCGGGCTGCTCGGCATCGGCGTCGCCGTGATGCTGGGCATCGGCCTGCGCATCTCGGCCGTCGCCGGGACGATCATGATGGTGCTGATGTGGCTCGCCGAGTTCCCGCTCGCCACCCTCACCAGCACCGGCGAGCCCAGCGGCTCGACCAACCCGATCGTCGACTACCACATCATCTACGCCCTGGTGCTGATCGCCGTGGCCGCCACGTACGCGGGCCGCACCTGGGGCATCGGCAAGGCGTGGGAGCGCCTGCCCCTGGTGGCCCGCCACCGCTGGCTCATCTGACGCAGGACCGCGTGCCCGCCGTGGGTGTCCACGGCGGGCATGCGCGTGTCCGGCCCGGCATGCGACGAGAATCGGGCCCCGTGGAGATCAGCGAACGCGCCCGCGCCGCCGCCGCGACCGCTGCCGCCGCGGGCCGCGCACTCGGGCTGACCGTCGACGAACCCCGGGTGCTCCACGACGTCTTCTCGGTCGTCGTGCATCTCGCCCCCGCCCCCGTGGTCGTCAGGGCACCGACGGTGCTGCCGCCCACGATCCGCGCCGATCCGCAGGGTCAGGCCGCGCAGCAGCGCGCCGAGGTGGCGGTGGCCCGGTGGCTGGCGCAGCGCGGGCACCCGGTCGTGGCGCCGAGCCCGCTCGTGGCCGAGCAGCCGGTACGCCGCGACGGGCTGTCGATGACGTTCTGGACGTTCGTGCAGCAGGTGGACGGCTCGACGATGCAGGACGCGTCGCGTGGTGCGCTGGCGGCCCGGCTGCACGCGGCCCTGCGCGGCTACGACGGGGAGCTCGCCTGGCTGCCACCGCTGGACGACTACGTGCCTGCAGGCATCGAGGAGCTGACGCCCGCGGTAGCCGGACCCGAGGTCATCGAGCGGGCCCGGCGGGACTGGGCGCAGCTGGCCCCGCTGGCGTCCTCACCCGAGGCGTTCGCACGGGCGTTCCCGCTGTCGCGCCCGCAGCCGATCCACGGCGATTCCCCGCTCTACAATGTCATCCCGACCGCGGACGGCGACCTGTGCTCGGACTTCGAACACGTCGGCCTCGGCCCCGTCGAGTGGGACCTCACCTTCGCAAGCCCCGAACAGCTGACCACGTACGACGCGACCGCCGCCGCGGCCGGGCTCGCGCCGCACGATCCGCGGCTGCTCGCCGTGATGGCGAGCGCGCGGATGCTGCAGCTCGTGGCGTACCTGCCGGTGGCGCCGGAGATCCCCGGCATGCTCGACGCCATGCGCCCCGCCGTCGAGGAGTGGCTGACCCGGCCCGTCGCCGGTGGTCTGGAGGGGAACCCGTGACGACGCGGGTCAGGGCGGCGCCACCGCGGCCGGTCGCGCCGCCTGCGTGAGCGCCACCCCCGCGAGGATGAGCACACCTCCCGCGGCCTGCACCGCCGTCGGCACCTGCGCGAGCAGCAGCCACGACGCGACCGCGGTCGCCACCACCTCCAGCAGCGCGACGAGCGAGCCCCGGGTGGCACCGATCCGGGCCACGGCCATCACACCGGTGACGTACGCGAGCACCGTCGCGACCAGGATGAGCAGCGCCGACGTCACGAACCAGCCGACGTCCACCCCGGCGAGCAGCACCGGCGAGGCGGCGGTGTCCACGACGACCGGCAGCACGCCGACCGCGCCCAGCACCGCGACGAGGATCGCGCCGATCGCCATGCCCACCCCCGCGAGCACCAGCGGCGGAGTGCCGGCGTCCGCGCGGTCTGCGAGCAGGAAGTACGAGGCCTGGCACACCGCGGCGAACAAACCCCAGGTCACGCCCGCCCAGACGATCCCGTCGACGTCCCACACCCCGACCACCAGGGCGAGACCGGCGAGCGCGATCGCCCCGCCCGCGAGCGTGCGCCCGGTGGGCGGGCGGCGGCGCACCAGCCACACCCAGCCGACGACCAGGATCGGGCCGGTGTACTCCATCAGCAGCGCGACGGGCACCGGCAGGTAGCGCACCGCGTTGAAGAACGCGACCTGCACCCCGCCGGTGGCGAGCAGGCCGTAGAGCAGCAGAGCCGGCCCGTCGTGGCGGATCGCCGCCACCACACCGGGGCGCAGCACGGCCAGCAGCACCGCGAGCACCGCGGCCGCCCCGGCCAGCCGCACGAGCACCGCCCCGTTCGCCGACCACCCGGCATCGATCAGCGCCTTCGCGAACGGGCCGGAGAGCCCGAACGACGCCGCCGACACCAGCGCCAGGGCTAGGCCCGCCGCCGTGCCCCGCTGCACGTCCACCGTCACGGAATCCATCCCTATCAAGGAAGGCTCGGCGGTCGCGATGAGTTAACCGGTCACGGGGCGTCCACATCACGACACCCGAGGAGGAGACCGATGGAGATCCCCGTGAAGGCGGGCAGGCGGGAGTGGGTCGGCCTGGCCGTCCTCGCCCTGGCCTGCCTGCTCTACGTGATGGACCTCACGGTCCTGCACTTCGCCGTGCCGGCGCTCTCGGCCGACCTGCGCCCGAGCAGCGTCCAGCTGCTGTGGATCATCGACGTCTACGGCTTCATGGTGGCCGGTGCGCTCGTCACGATGGGCACGCTCGGTGACCGGATCGGACGGCGGCGGCTCCTGCTCGTCGGCGCCGCGGCGTTCGGGTTGATGTCGGTGGTCGCGGCGTTCTCGACCTCTCCGGAGATGCTCATCGCCTCCCGCGCTCTGCTCGGCCTCGCGGGTGCGACGATCGCGCCGTCGACGCTGTCGCTGATCTTCCACATGTTCCGCGATCCGCGCGAGCGCTCCACCGCCGTCGCCGTCTGGATCGGGGCGTTCTCCGCGGGCAGCGCCATCGGTCCGGTGCTCGGCGGGCTGCTGCTCTCGGCGTTCTGGTGGGGATCGGTGTTCCTGCTTGCCCTGCCGGTGATGGCGCTGCTTCTGGTGTTGGGCCCGCGGGTCCTGCCCGAGTACCGCGACCCCGGCGCCGGGCGGCTGGACGTCACCAGCGCCGCGATGTCCGTGGTGGCGCTGCTCGCGGTCGTCTACGGGCTCAAGCACCTGGCCCAGGACGGCCTCGGCGCCGCCCCGCTCGTGGCGATCACCACGGGCGCGGCCGTCGGCGTGCTGTGGGCGCGACGGCAGCGGCGGCTGGCCGACCCGATGATCGACGTCTCGCTGTTCCGGATCCGCGCGTTCAACGCCGCGCTGGCCGTCAACTTCATGTCGATCTTCATGATGATCGGCTACTTCCTGTTCGTGGCCCAGTACCTGCAGCTCGTGCTGGGGCAGAGCCCGCTCGAGGCCGGCCTGTGGTCGCTGCCGTCCGCGGTGGCGTTCGTGGTGGCCTCGCAGGTCACGCCGTGGCTCGCGCAGCGGGTCGCCGTATCCCGGCTGGTGGCCGGCGGACTCGCGATCGGGGGTGCGGGGCTCCTGCTGCTGCTCGGCACCGGCCCCGAGGACGGGCTCGCCGCGCTGATCGCCGCGTCCGTCGTGATCTCGGTCGGCATCGGCCCGGTGTTCGGGCTGACCACCGAGCTCATCGTCGGTTCGGCACCGCCGGAGAAGGCAGGTGCCGCCACCGGCGTGTCGGAGACGGCCTCGGAGCTTGGCGGGGCGCTCGGGCTCGCGGTGCTCGGCAGCATCGGGGTCGCGGTGTACCGCGGGCACGTCACGGCCGGGTTGCCGGCGGGCACGCCCGACGACGCGCTCACCGCGGTCCGCGACACCCTCGGCGGGGCCGTGGACGTCGCCGCGGGGCTGGCCGAGCCGCTCGCGTCATCCGTGCTGGCCGTCGCGCGGGAGGGGTTCGTCGCGGGCCTGCACCTGACGGCGGTGATCGCGGCGGGGCTCGCGGCCGTCCTCGTCGTGCTGGCTGCCGTCGCGCTGCGCCCACCCGCGATGGAGGGCGCGGCGGACTGCTCGGAAGACAACTCAGAAGACGGCTCGGCGGACGGCTCGGCGGACGGCTCGGTGGACGGCTCGGTGGACAGCACCGGGGACGGCGCCGGGGACTGTGCGGCGGCTGCGGGAGTGACGTGAGCGCTCCGGAACGCCCCGCCACGACCCTCACGTCGATCTCGCGGCGCGACCCGCCCGTCGATCCGGCGAACGCCGCTGCAGCACAGCCGGAC
>JBFWRR010000003.1:8051-27508 GCA_050248815.1 Pseudonocardia sp.
CCGGGGACTGTGCGGCGGCTGCGGGAGTGACGTGAGCGCTCCGGAACGCCCCGCCACGACCCTCACGTCGATCTCGCGGCGCGACCCGCCCGTCGATCCGGCGAACGCCGCTGCAGCACAGCCGGACGGGACGAACCGCGCGCACGGCGGGCCGGCCGGCGGCCGGGGCGCACCGCCTCGCGCGCGGTCGCTCAGGTCGCGGGTCGCCCCGACACGGCCAGCCCCGCGCCCACGCCGACGAGGGTGAGCCCACCGATCCCGCCGACCCAGGACAGCCGGCGCGGCGAGGTGACGAACCAGTCCCGGGCCGTGCCCGCCGCGAGGCCCCACGCGCTGTCGAGCAGGCTCGCGATCAGCGCGAAGAGCAGCCCGAGGACCAGGATCTGGACGGTGGCGTCGCCTCGGGCGGGATCGACGAACTGCGGCAGGAACGCCGAGAAGAACACCAGCACCTTCGGGTTGGTCACCCCGACGACCACGCCCTGGCGGAAGAGCCGCCGGTCCCCGCCCGGGACGACCGCGCCGAGCGCGGCGTGCAGGCTCCCGCGATGGCGGAACGTCTGGACGCCGAGATAGACGAGGTACGCCGCGCCCACCAGCTTGAGCGCCGTGAACACGACGACCGACGTCTCGGCGATCGCGCCCAGCCCGAACGCGACGGCCACGACGACGAGCGAGGCGCCCGCCGTGTTCCCCGCGACGCTGGTGAGCGCCGCGCGGCGGCCGTGGGCCAGCGCCCGCCCGACGATGAACAGGACGCTGGGCCCGGGGATCACGACGAGGATGATCCCGGCGAGGGTGAACGCGACGAGGGTCTGCACGGACGGCACACCCGACCGTAACCTCAGCCCGGGGTGCCGTAGAAGACCCGCTCGACGACGGCCCGCGCCCGCCGCGTCACCCGCCGGTAGTCGTCGAGGAACACCCCCGGATCCCCGCCCGGCGAGTACCCCATCGCCACCGCCACCGCGGCCAGCTCGCGCCCCGAACGCGGCAGCTGGTCGCCGGGCTTGCCCTTCACCAGCATCACCGCGTTGCGCGCCCGGGTGGCGGTCGTCCAGCCCGCCGTGAGCGCTGCCACGTCGTCGGCGGTGAGCAGGCCCGCCGCCGCGGCCTCCGCCAGCCCGTCCAGGGTGGACGTCGTCCGCAGCTCCGGGATGTCGCCCGCGTACTGCAGCTGCAGCAGCTGCACCGTCCACTCGACGTCGGCGAGTCCGCCCAGGCCGAGCTTGGTGTGCGTGCTGCGGTCCGCGCCGCGCGGCAGCCGCTCGGTGTCGACGCGCGCCTTGATGCGCCGGATCTCGGTCACGGCCGCCGGCTCCAGGCCCGCGGCGGGGTAGCGGATGGGGTCGATCAGCCTCGTGAACCGCCGCCCGAGCTCGTCGTCGCCCGCGATGGGACGCGCCCGCAGCAGCGCCTGGGTCTCCCATGCCTCCGACCAGCGCGCGTAGTACGCCCGGTAGGACTCGAACGTGCGCACCAGCGGCCCCTGCCTCCCCTCGGGACGCAGGTCCGCGTCGATCACGAGGGCCGGGTCCGGGCTGGGTGTGCCGAGCCGCCTGCGCACCCCCTCGACGACGGCCGTCGCCCACTTGACCGCCTCGGAGTCGGTCGCCCCGTCCAGCGGCTCGCAGACGAACATCACGTCCGCGTCACTGGCGTAGCCGAGCTCGCCGCCGCCGAGGCGGCCCATGCCGATCACGGCGATGCGCGCCTGCGCCGGGGCCGCCGAGCGCACCACCGCTTCCAGGGTGGCCTGCAGGACGGCCACCCAGACCGTCGAGAGCGCCTCGCAGATCCGCTGCACGGTCGTCAGTCCGAGCAGGTCCGCGCACGCCACCCGCAGCAGCTCGTGGCGGCGCAGCGACCGGGCGGTGGCGGCGGCGGCGTCCGCGTCGGGCTGGCGGGCGACGGTGGCCCGGATTGACGTCGCCACCTCGACGGGGTCCTTGGTCAGCTCGTCGGCCTGCCCCCTGATGGGCTCGGCGAGCATCCGCAGCACCTCCGGCGCACGCACGAGGAGGTCCGGAACCAGCGCGGACGTGCCGAGCAGCTTCATCAGCCGCTGCGCGACCGCACCCTCGTCGCGCAGCAGGCGCAGGTACCACGGGGTGTTGGCGAGCGCCTCGGAGACGCGTCGGTACGCGAGCAGGCCCCGGTCCGGGTCCGGGCTGAGCGCCAGCTCGTCCAGCAGCACCGGCAGCAGCGTCTGCTGGATCGCCGCGGCCCGCGACACCCCGGCGGTGAGCGCCCGCAGGTGGTTGAGCGCGCCCTCGGGCGATGCCCAGCCGAGGGCACCGAGGCGGGCCTTCGCCGCGTCCGGGGACAGCCGGGCGGAGTCCGCGGGCAGCCGCGACACCGCGGTGAGCAGCGGGCGGTAGAACAGCTTCTCGTGCAGCCGCCGCACCCGGCGGGCGTTGCGCGCCCATTCCGCGAGGAGCACGCCGGTGGCGTCGTGGCGGCCGTCGGGCCGCATGCGGGCCGCGCGGGCGAGCCAGCGCAGTGCCGCGGTGTCCGAGGTGGGCGGCAGCAGGTGCGTGCGGCGCATCCGCTGCAGCTGCAGCCGGTGCTCGAGCAGTCGCAGGAAGCGGTACGAGGCGGCGAGGTTCGCCCCGTCCTCGCGGGCGACGTAGCCGCCGACGTCCAGCGCGTGCAGGGCATGAAGCGTCGACGGCGAGCGCAGCGTCTCGTCGGTGCGACCGTGGACGAGCTGCAGCAGCTGCACGGCGAACTCCACGTCGCGCAGCCCGCCGGGCCCGAGCTTCAGCTCGCGCTCGGCGTGGTCGGGCCGGACGTGCTCCTCGACGCGGCGGCGCATCGCCTGGACGTCCGCGACGAAGTCCGGACGCTCGGTGGCGCTCCACACCATCGGCGCGACCGCCCCGGCGTACTCCGCGCCCAGCTCGGCGTCCCCGGCGATCGGGCGGGCCTTGAGCAGGGCCTGGAACTCCCAGGTCTTCGCCCATCGCTTGTAGTAGCCGAGGTGCCCGTCGAGGGTGCGCACGAGCGCGCCCTGCCGGCCCTCGGGGCGCAGGTTGGCGTCGACCTGGAAGCACGCCTCCGCGGCGACGCGCATCAGCCGGGTGGCGAAGCGGGTGGTGGCCTGCATGCCACCCGCCCCCGGCTCGCCGACGAACACGACGTCCACATCGCTGACGTAGTTCAGCTCCCGGCCACCGGTCTTGCCCATCGCGATGACGGCCAGGCGGCCGGGGTCGGTGTCGCCCAGCTCGGCGAGCGCGACGGCGAGCGCGGCCCGCAAGGCCGCCTCGGCGATGTCGGCCAGCCGGCCGGCGACGTCCTCGACGTCCAGGACGGGCAGGCTCGGCTCCCCCACGGCGCCGAGATCGGCAGCGGCCAGGGTGAGGACCTCGTCGCGGTAGGCCGTGCCCAGCGCGTTCACCGCGTCCTGACCGGTCAGCCGCGCCGCACCACCGCCGGGCGCGCCCGCGGGCGGGGCCGCCGGGTCCGCGCCGACGGCACGCAGCAGCGCGGCGGTGCAGGCCGTGAGATCGGCCGCCGGGATCCGCTCGGGCCCGGCGAGGCGGTGCCACCGGTCCGGGTGCACCACGAGGTGGTCCGACAGCGCCGTGGAGCTGCCGAGCACGGCGAGCAGCCGTCCCCGCAGTGCCACCTCGGTGCGCAGCGCGGTGTCCAGCTCGGACCAGTCCGACACCGCCTCGGCGAGGCGCTCGATCCCCCGCAGCGCCAGGTCCGGGTCGGGACTGCGGGCCAGGGCCCACATGACGGGGGCGTGCTCCTCGTCGCGTGGCGTGTCACCGGACCACCAACCCAGCTTCTCCAGCACGCTCTCGGCGCGCTGATCGGTGAGCCCCAGCCGGGCCAGCGAAGATCTCGGCCGCCGATCGTTCACGATCGCATCCTGCCTTACGCCCGGGCCGGGACGGATCCCTTGTCGGACCCTCGCCGCTGCCCACGGGCGGGACGGCCGACGCGCCGATGGGCGGCCGGTGTCCCGGGCGGTGGACGACCCGGCCGGCGCTGCCTCCCCGATCTGGCGCTGTCCGACCTGGTGCTATCCGACCTGGTGCAGCCAGGTGACCGGGGCGCCGTCACCGGCGAACCGGAACGGCTCCAGCGCCTCGTCCCATGCGGTGCCCAGCATCTCCCGGATCCGACCGGGCACCTGCACGGGCGGCACGCCCGACAGCAGGGTTCGCAACCGATCCTCGCCCACGACAATGTCGCCGTTCGCGCTCGTGCGGCCGCGCCACAGCCCCAGCTGGGGGGTGTAGCAGAACCGCTCGCCGTCCACCCCGGAGCTGGGCTCCTCGGTGACCTCGAACCGCAGCATGGACCAGGCGCGCAAGGCAGCGGCGAGAGCACCGGCACTGCCAGCGGGACCGATCCACGTGCATTCCGCCCGCAGCTGCCCCGGAGAGGCGGGCTGCGGGGTCCACTCCAGCGACACCCGGGTTCCGAGCACGCCGGAGAGCGCCCACTCGACGTGCGGGCAGACCGCAGTCGGCGACGAGTGGACGAACACCACGCCGCGTGTGCTCACTGCAGACCTCCGCTCGACGAGGAACGTCTTCCCCTACGTCCTCTTCTCGCGGCGGACCCGAAGCGGGCTCACGTGCGGGGCACAGTCTGCCCGGCGGGGGCGCCGACCGCCAAATCACCCGGCGTGTCGGACCGTGATCGCGTGTCGCGCCGATCAACGCGACGGGGTGTCACCCTCGATGACCGGGTGCTCGCGACTCTCGATCTCCCGCCGCTCACCCCGGTAGCGGTTCACCTTCTCGGCCTTGTGCGGGAGCCGGTCGTTGGCGATCAGAACCGCCATCCACGGCAGGGGGATCGACAGCACCAGCAGGGCCACGGCCAGCCACGGCGTCTGGTAGAAGACGGCCGCGAGGATCATGAACGGCACCCGCATGCTCATCATGATGGTGTATCGGCGCTTGCGTTCGGCGAGCTCGGCCTCGGGCGACGGCGCGGCGTCGGTGATCAGGACAGGGTCCGTCCGATGCGGCTCGGTCACGGCTGCACCTCCAGGTCCCCATCGTGCCACCCGAGCTCGCACGCAGCAGCCTCGGAGTGGTGGTGCAGCTCGACCTGACCCACCGTGCGGGCGGAGACGACGTCGAGCAACCGCCGCGTGAGCTCGCCGTCCACGCGGTAGCGCACCAGCCGACCGTCCCGGTGGGCCGTGACCATCCGCTGGGCCCGCAGGAGGCGCAGCGCGTGGGAGACCGCGCTGTCGCTCATCCCGACGGAGACGGCGAGATCGGAGACGCAGAGGTCCCCCGCGTGATGCAGGGCCAGCAGGATCGACAGGCGGCCGACGTCGCCGAGCGCATCCAGGATCGCGGCGGTGTCCCGCAGCCCCTCCCCGTTGGAGAGGACCGCGGTGGCGTCACACACCTGGTCGGGATCGATGATCCGCGCACCGCGGCGTGTCTGCGGAACCCGGTGCATTGTGCGATGTTATCGCCCGCCCGTGATCACCGGCGGCGGCCGGACCGCCGGACGCGCGCCGCGCCGTCAGCCCGCCGGGGTCTCGGCGGCCCTGGGCGCCTTCGCCGCCGCCTTCTGTTCCTGCTTGTAGTCGCGCACCCGGACCAGCGAGGCGGCGTCCACGACGTCCGCGACGGAGCGGTGCACGCCGTCCTCGCCGTAGCCGCCCGCCGCCTCGCGCCAGCCGGCCGGGGTGACGCCGCGCTGCTTGCCCAGCAGCGCGGTGAAGATCTGCGCCTTCTGCTTCCCGAATCCGGGCAGGGCGGCGAGGCGGCCGAAGAGCTCCCGGCCGTCGGTGACACCGCGCCAGATGTTCGCGGTGTCACCGTCGTACTGCTCGACGATCACGGCAGCGAGCGCCTGGGTGCGCTGGGCCATCGAGCCGGGGTAGCGGTGCACGGCGGGCGGACCACGGAAGAGTTCCACGAGCGCACCCTCGTCGTAGGTCGCGAGCTCGTGGACGTCGAGCGTCTCCCGGCCGAGCCGCTGAGCCACCAGCGCCGGACCGGCGAACGCCCGCTCCATCGGGAACTGCTGGTCCAGCAGCATGCCGAGCAGCAGGGCGAACGGATCGCGGTCCAGCAGGGCGTCCGCGTCCGGCTGCTGGGCGAGGCAGAGCGCCACCGGGTCACCTCCAGGTCTCCTACGGGGTGAGAGCCTAGGCGCCGTGCCCGCCCGACTCGACACCCGATTCGACCCCCGGTTCGATCCGGCCACCTGCGACGCCCTGCGCACCGCGCTGGACCGGGCCGGCTACACGACCGCGGGCGTGCGCGCGCTGCTCGGCCCCGAGGCGCACGTGGCGCTCGGCCGGGGCGAACCGGAACCCGCGTTCCGGGCGAGCGCGGACGGCGGCGAGCTCGGCGTGCTCGTCCGGTTGCTGCTGCTCGGCGGTGTGGAGCCGGATGCCGCCGTCCGCGCCGCCCTGGACCCGGACACCGCCGCGGCGGCGGGCCTGCTGGTCCGCGACGACTCCATCGGCACCGACGGCTGGCGCGCCGCGCTCGACCTGCGGCCCTACGGGGACGAGGACACCGACTGGTGGGTCCTCTCCGACCTCGACTCCCGCCGCCAGGAGCGCGACCACGTCACCGGGGTCGGCGCGGCGTCGCTCACCCTCGCCGCCGCCACCGTCCGCACCCCCGCGGGCTCGCTGCTCGATCTCGGCACCGGCTGCGGGGTACAGGCCCTGCACGCCGGCACCCACACCCGCGCCGTCACGGCCACGGACGTGGCACCGCGCGCGCTCGCCCTGGCCGCGGCGACGTTCGCGCTCAACGGCCTCGACGTCGAGCTGCTCGACGGGCCGTGGCTCGCGCCCGTGGCGGAGCGCCGGTTCGACCGGATCGTGTCGAACCCGCCGTTCGTCGTGGGCCCCGCGCGCGTCGACTACGTCTACCGGGACTCCGGGCAGGACGGCGACGCCGCGCTCGCCTCCCTCGTCCGGGCGCTCCCGGCGCACCTGGAGCCGGGCGGGGTGGCACAGCTGCTCGGCTCGTGGCTGCACGTCCGTGGCGAGGACTGGCCCGACCGGGTCCGCTCCTGGCTGCCGGACGGCGTCGACGCGTGGATCGTGCAGCGCGAGGTCGCGGATCCGGCACTGCACGTCGGCACCTGGCTGCGCGACGCCGGGCTGGACCTGCACTCCCCCGAGGCCCGCGCGCGGGCGGGTGCCTGGCTGGACTGGCTCGCGGCCCGGTCGGTGGAGGCCGTGGGGTTCGGGCTGATCACCTTGCGCCGCACGGACGGCCCGCCCGAGGTGGTGTTCGAGGACCTCCCGGACGCGCTCGCCGACCCGCTGGGGCCGGAGGTGGCGGGCTGGCTGGACCGGGTGGACTGGCTGCGGGCACACGCCACGGAGGAGGCGCTGCTGGACGCCCGCCTCGCGCTGGCCGACTCCGCGCTCCTGGAGCGCTACGCCGTCCCCGGCACCGGGGGCTGGCAGGAGCAGGGTGCGGCCGTGAGCCGCCGGGACGGCCCGCGCTGGCGCCACGAGGTGGACTCTCCCGCCACCGCCCTGCTCGCGGGCTGCCAGGGGGCGCTCGCGCTCGGCGAGCTGCTCGAGCTGCTGGCGATCGCCCAGGACCGGCCGGTGGACGCGCTGGCGGCGGTGACGCTACCGGCGGTGCGGGAGTTCGTCCGGCACGGCCTGCTGGTGCCGGCGTGAGAGCCCGATGAGAGCGGTGGTGGCCCGGGTGTCGCGGGCATCGGTGACGGTGGACGGCGCGGTGGTCGGCGCCATCGAGGGTCCCGGGCTGCTGGTCCTGCTCGGGGTGCATCGCGACGACACCGCCGCCGCCGCGCAGGTGATGGCCCGCAAACTGCACGAGCTGCGCGTCCTGGACGGCGAGCGTTCCTGTGCCGAGGCGGACGCGCCGCTGCTGGTGGTCAGCCAGTTCACGCTCTACGGCGACGTGCGCAAGGGCCGGCGCCCGAGCTGGATCGCCGCGGCCCGTCCCGAGCAGGCCGAACCCCTGGTGGACGCCGTGGTGACCGAACTGCGGGAGCGCGGCGCCCACGTGGAGACAGGGGTGTTCGGGGCGCGGATGGCCGTCGAGTCGGTGAACGACGGGCCGTTCACCGTGCTGATCGAGGTGTGACTCACCCCCGCGAACGGGCGGCCGGGGACGGCGGGCCGGGCGTCAGGCGAGCCCCGAGCGCAACCCCATCGTCTCGATGCGCCAGTCCTCGTACTGCTCGTCGGTGACGGCGTCCGCCGAAAGCCGCGCGGTGGCGTCCTCACCGCCCTGCAGGGCATAGCCGACGATCTGCTCGTCGTCCCGGTCGCCCGAGGCCACCACGACCTTCACGCCGCGACCACCCAGCTCGGCGCGGGTGGCATGGGCGAGAACGTGCAGCAGGGCCAGGCGGGAGCGGTGGTCGTCGGGCAGCACGGTGTCGGGGGTGTTGCCGGAGACGAGCACGACGGTGGCGCCGTCCGCGAGCGCGGGCAGCACCTGGTCGACGACGGCGAAGCGGCCGAGCAGGCCGTCGGAGAGGAACGAGCGCACCCGCCCGACCAGGCTGTCCCCCACCGGGTGCACACGGGAGGGCAGCTGGATGTAGTGGGCGACGCCACCGAGGTCGGAGAGGGTGTCGAGCTCGTCCGGCCCCGTCGCCGTGCGGACCTCGTGGCCCTCCTTCTCCAGCAGGGCGGCCACCGCCGCCACCCGTTCTCCGGACCCGGTCACCAGTGCGCGTGCCATGTCCGGTGACCCTAGGCGAGAGATCGTCGCGGGGCGACCAGCCGAACGGCGGACGGCGCGACGTGGCGCCGGCGGGAGGGCCGAACACGCCGCGAGGCCCCGTCCGGGTTCTCCGGGCGGGGCCTCGCGCTGCTCGGGCGCGTCAGCTCTTGGCGGCGGCCTTGGCGTTGCGGGTGGCGGTGGTGGCCTTCTCGGTCACGACCTCAGCCGCGTGGAGCGTGTGCTCCTTGACGTTCTCGGCGACCTTCGTGGCCTGCTCCGTGACCTTCTCGGCAGCCTCGCTGCCGGCGGAGACGACGCTCAGGGTGAAGGCGCGCTGGTTGTCGAGCACCTGCTGCGCGAAGTCGAAGTAGCCCTCGACGACGGCCTTGGCATCCGGCACGGCCGGGACGCCGTAGCTGCTGCCGACGAGGCTCTGGACAGCCTCGGTCCAGGTACGAACGGCGGCCGTGGCCACCTCCTGGCTGCGCTTGGCGATGTCGACGAACTGGTCGGTAGGCGCGGTCATCGGCATGTCCTCTCTGTGAGTGCGGTTGGTGTTCCGCTACCCATACTGAGCATCGCCGTTAAGTATGTCAAGCAAAGCCGGGAGTGCCGCCGGTCACGCTCAGGCCTTGCCCTCGACGAAGCTGCGGTAGACGCCCAGCAGCGCCGCTCGCTGCTCCGGGGAGAGGCGTGGATCCCGCCGGATCGCCGCCTCTGTAGATCCAGCAGATCCAGCAGATCCAGCAGATCCGGCAGACCCGCCGGCCCCGGCTGCGCCGTCCGTCGCGCCGTCGTCCGGCATCGCCTCGCCGCCACTTCGCGCCGTCGCCCACCCGCCCTGCTCCAGCAACTGCTCGGTGGAGATCTGCAGCGCGTCCGCGATGGAGCGCAACACCTTCAACGACGGCTGGTGCAGGCCACGCTCGACCTGGCTGAGGTAGGCGTTGGAGACGCTCGTCATCGCGGCCATCTCGCGCAGCGAGAGCTTCGCCAGCTGCCGCTGCGCCCGGATGAACCCGCCCAGGGCGTTTACCGAGGCCCACGAGGCATCGCCCGCGGACGGACGCCCCGTGGCCGACCCGCCGTCCCGCTCACTCATGGGCACCATCATCCCCGGTGGCCGCGAGCCGTGCGCGACCCCGTGCGATCACCCGTGCAGCACGTACCCGCCGGGTGCGTCCGAGAGCACCGGGTACCGGTCGCTGCCCGTCGCGGGCGGGGTGCGCAGGCCACCGCCGTGGGCCTCGATCCAGGGCGTCCAGTCCTCCCACCAGCTCGCCTCGTGCTCCTCGGCGGTGCTGCGCCACTGCTGCGGATCGTCGGGCAGGTGGGTGCTCTCACCGACCCAGTGCCGCGACTTCGGCGACGGCGGGTTCACCACGCCCGCGATGTGGCCGGAGTTCGACATCACGAACCGGACCATCCCGCCCAGCTTCGCCGCGCCGCGGTAGACACCCTGCCAGGGCGCGATGTGGTCGGTCTCCGCCGTGACGACATAGGCGTCCTGGCGCACCGCATCCAGGTCCAGACGCTCGCCCGCCAGCTCGAACTTGCCCTCGGCGAGCTGGTTCTCGAGGTAGAGCGTGCGCAGGTACTCGGTCTGCATCGCCGCGGGCATGCGGGTGGAGTCGGAGTTCCAGGTGAGCATGTCGAACGGGGCGGGGTCCTCGCCGAGCAGCCAGTCGTTGACGACGTAGTTCCAGACCAGGTCGGTGGCCCGCAGCAGGTCGAAGGTGGTCTTCATGCTCGAGGCCGGAAGGTAGCCGGTGCGCTGCATGCTGCGCTCCAGCCGGTCCACGGTCTGCTCGTCGGTGAAGACGCCCAGCTGGCCGGGCGTGGTGAAGTCCAGCAGCGTGTTCATGAGCGTGAGCGAGTGGACGCGATCCTCGTCCCGGGCGGCGAGCCAGGCACAGGCGGCCGTCGCGAGGGTGCCGCCGAGGCAGAGCGCCGCGATGTTGACCCGCTCGGCGCCGGTGATCTCCTCGATGACGTCCAAGGCGGTGAGCGGCCCCTCGCGCAGGTAGTCGCCCATCACGACGTCGCTGAGGTCCTCGGCCGGGTTGCGGTAACTGATCATGAAGACCGTGTGCCCGTGCCGCACCGCCCACTCGACGAGACTCTTCCCGGGGGCGAGATCCATGATGTAGTACTTGTTGATCCACGGCGGGCTCATGAGCAGCGGGATCTCGTGCACCCGCTCGGTCTGCGGCTCGTACTGGATCAGCTCCATGAGCCGGTTGCGGAAGACCACCTTGCCCGGCGTCGCCGCGAGGTCCTCGCCGACGCGGTAGGCGCCGGGCGTGACCTGCCGGGGCATGGCGCGGTTGGTGAGCACGTCCCGGACGGCGTTGCGGGCGCCCCGGGCGAGGCTCAGGCCACCGGTGTCGATCGCCTTCTTGAGCATCGCCGGGTTCGACCACGGCCAGTTCACCGGCTCGGTGGCCGCCACGGCCTGCTGCACCAGGAACTCGATCTTCCGGCGCGACTGCGGCGTCACCGTGGCGCCGTCGGCGAGCTCGCGCAGGTACCCCGCGACCACGGCGTGCTCCTGGCGGCAGAGGTAGTACCAGGCGTTGGACTCCCACGCCGCGTCCCCGTAGCGCCGGTCCTTCGCGGACAGCGTCGCGGGCCCGTCGTCCTCGCCACCGACGGCACGGACGCACGCCGCGAGTGCCGCGCGGGCGGTGCCGGTGGCCAGCCCGGCGGTGCTGCGGATCGCCGGGAGCGGCCGGGTGGCGAGCGAGCGGGCCGCCTCACCCAGCGCGTCGGCGAAGCCGGCCGGATCGAGAGCGGCCCGCGCCCCTTCCGGGTCGAGCAGGTCGCGCAGCGACGTCGCGATCTCCGATGCGCTCTCCCGCAACGTCGCCGTCGCCGTCTCCAGGTCGATCGCCTTGTCGGCGGGGCCGTCACGGCCTGCAGCGTCGCTGGACCGGATCTGCACTGATTCCACGTCTCGTCTCCCGTATCGGTTGCCTGGGTTCGGTGTTCCCGCCATCACCCGGTGGCTACCCGCGATGAACGCCGGTCACGACGTACCCCCCGCCACGTCGTTCGGGATGGTTCCCATTGCTCGACATGCCGATCACGGGTTACCGTCCGGTAGCACGGAACTTACCGATCGGTAGCACCACGACCGGAGGCCACCATGACGCTCGGCATCGACGCCGCCCGCCACACCGTCGGCGCCCTCACCCACCTCACCCGCTACCACGCCGCGACGACGGCACGCGGGCTGGCGGAACTGAGCCGGGCACCGCGCGCTCTGCCCCTGACCTCCCCCGTCGACAGCGCGGGGCGCGCCCTGCGCTGGTGGGGCACGATGCTCGACCGCCGCGTCCCGCACTGGCACCTGCCCCACCGCACGGTGTTCCGAACGCCGTTCGCACACCTGCTGGACTTCTCCGACGGCTCGACCGACGAGGTCGTCCCGACGCTCGTGCTGCCCCCGCAGGCCGGGCACTCGTCCACCGTCGTCGACTTCTCCCCCGCCCAGAGCCAGGTCAAGGTCATCCGGGAGGCCGGGCTCACCCGCGTCCTCGTGCTGGACTGGCGACCGGCCACCCGTGCGACCCGGCACGTCACGATCACCGACTACCTCGACGTCATCGACCGCTCCATCGAGCTCGCCGGCGGGCGGGTCAACCTCGTCGGCGACTGCCAGGGCGGCTGGCTCGCCGCCATCTACGCGGCGCTGCACCCGGACCGGGTGCACACGCTCACCCTGGCGGGCGCCCCCATCGACTTCCACGCGGGCGGCTCCGTCATCGCCTCCACCACGAAGGCGATGCACGGGCTGCTCGGGATGATCCCCTACCGCGCGCTCGTCGCCCTGAACGGCGGCCTGATGTCCGGGCGCGCCGTGCTCGCGAACTTCATCCACATCCATCCGCAGTCCGAGATCGGGCGCCAGCTCGACCTGCTGCACCACCTGGACGACACCGAGCACGTCGAGCGCTACCGCGTGTTCGAGGACTGGTTCAAACACACCCAGGACATCCCCGGGGCGTTCTACCTCTGGCTGGTGGAGAACCTGTTCGTGCACAACAGGCTGATCAGCGGCGGGCTCCTCGTCGAGGGCCGCCGCGCCGATCTCGCGAACGTCACCTGCCCGCTGTTCCTGCTCGCGGGCGCGGCCGACCACATCACACCACCCGCGCAGCTCCTCGCCGCTGCCGACGCCGTGGGCAGCCCGCCCGAGGACGTCACCGTGCGGGTCGCCGCGGGCGGCCACCTCGGCCTGTTCATGGGGCGCAACGCGCTGCGCGACGACTGGCCCGTGCTCATGGCGGCGGTACACGAGATGTCGGTGGGCGGGCGCCTACCACTCGTGGGCTGAACCTTCACCGGATCCGGAGCGTGAATCGGGTCACGCACCGGGTCTCGGCCCGCGACCCGGGAACGGATCGTGCGCGCGCCGCGTTCTCCCCATTGAGAGCCCCGGCGGGCATGCCACAACCGCCCCGGCCGGGCCACCAGGGGAGGAAGCATGACCGTGACGCACGAGGCCGGGGCAGTCATCCCGACCCAGCGCACCCGCGGTGTCGAGATGTCCGCCGACGACCTCGACGCCCAGAGCCCCGCGGCCGACCTCGTCCGCGTCTACCTCAACGGTATCGGAAAGACCGCTCTGCTCACCGCCGCGCAGGAGGTCGATCTCGCCAAGCGGATCGAAGCCGGCGTGTTCGCCCAGCACGTGCTGGACACCCATGAGGATCTCGACAAGCAGTACACCGCAGACCTGCGGGCCGTCGTCCGCGACGGCGAGCGGGCCCGCAACCACCTGCTCGAGGCCAACCTGCGGCTCGTCGTGTCGCTCGCGAAGCGCTACACCGGCCGCGGCATGCCGCTTCTGGACCTGATCCAGGAGGGCAACCTCGGGCTCATCCGCGCGGTGGAGAAGTTCGACTACGCGAAGGGCTTCAAGTTCTCGACGTACGCGACGTGGTGGATCCGCCAGGCCATCACCCGCGGCATGGCGGACCAGGCCCGCACGATCCGGCTGCCCGTGCACCTGGTCGAGCAGGTGAACAAGCTCGCGCGCATCCGCCGCGACATGCACCAGCAGCTCGGGCGCGACGCCACGCACGCCGAGCTCGCCGCCGAGTCGGGCATCCCCGAGGAGAAGATCGCGGACCTGCTCGACCACGCGCGCGACCCCGTCAGCCTGGACATGCCCGTCGGCTCGGAGGAGGAGGCCCCGCTGGGCGACTTCATCGAGGACGGTGAGGCCGCCGACGCCGAGACCACCGTCATCTCCCACCTTCTGCACGACGACCTGCGGCGCGTGCTCGCCACGCTGGAGGACCGCGAGCAGCAGGTGATCCGGATGCGCTACGGCCTCGACGACGGCCAGCCGCGCACCCTGGACCAGATCGGACGCCGGTTCGGCCTGTCCCGAGAGCGGGTGCGCCAGATCGAGCGCGAGGTCATGGCGAAGCTGCGCATCGGCGAGCGGGCGGAACGGCTGCGCGCCTACGCCAGCTGAGCCGATCGGACGACCCCGGCACTCCCACTCCGAGGCCTCACCCCGGTCCCGACGCAACGAACGGCGCGTTCGTCCAATCTGATTGGACGAACGCGCCGTTCGTCGTCTCGGCTGGGACGGTGAGGATCATGGCTCCAGCGCCGTCGCCGAGCCGCCGCCGCGGCGGACGGGAGCGGCGCATCACCCGTGCCCACCCCGGACGGAGGATCCCGCAGAGGGGGGCCCGGTCAGCAGGCGGTGAACCGGGCGGGTGGACGGGCGGCGGTGTCGACGGTGAGGGAGAAGACGTCCGGGCGCGCGTAGTGACCGACGGGATCGAACTCGCGGCGGGCGCCCCGCAGCGCGGCGGGGTCGATCTCGGCGACCAGGATCCCCTCCTCGCCGTAGAGCGGACCGGCGAGCACGTGGCCGTACGGATCGACGATCACCGTGCCGCCGCGGGACATCGTGTCCTCGGCGCCGCCCCACAGGACGTCGCGGTCCGGCACCGACGACCCGACGTCGCACCCGCGCAGGAACGAGTTCACCCCGAGCACGTACGCGCGCCCCTCCCGGGCGATGTGGCGCATCGTCGCCTGCCAGGCGTCGCCGGAGTCCCAGGTCGGCGCGAGGTACACCTCGACGCCCTGCGCCCAGAGCGCGGTCCGGGCGAGCGGCATGTAGCTCTCCCAGCAGATGAGCCCGCCGATGCGCCCCGCCGGGGTGTCGAACACCGGCATCGTCGATCCGTCGCCGCCGCCCCAGACGGTGCGCTCGCCGCCGGTCGCGACGAGCTTGCGGTGCCGGCCCGCGACGGAGCCGTCCGGCGCGAGATAGAGCAGCGTGTTGTGGAGCGTGCCGCCCGCCCGCTCGTTCACCCCGACGGCGAGCCAGACCTGCGCGGCGCGGGCGATCTCACCCAGCCGGTCGGTCGCGGGCGACGGCACGGTCACCGACTCCCGGGCCAGCGCGTCGTACAGGGCGCGGTCGCGCCAGGCGGGCGACCGCCACACCCAGTCCGGGTAGGTGGGCACGAACGCCTCGGGGAACGCGACGATCCCGGCGCCCTCCGCGGCCGCCTTCGCGGTGAGCTCGGCGACCCGCTCGATCGTCGCCGCACGGTCGAGGAACACGGGTGTGGCCTGGACGGCCGCGACCCGCACGCTCACTTCGTGCCCCACGCGACGATCAGCTCGCACGGCCCGGCGAACCCGTCGGGACCCTCGAAACGCGCGAGCTCCGCCGCGATCTCGGCCCACGCCTGCGCGCGCCCCGCCGGGTCGAGACCGCCGAGCATCTGGTGCAGCGCACCGAAGGACTCCCGCTCGAAGCGGACGCACTCCGCGGCGCTCGGCAGCCGCAGCGGGGCGTCCAGCGTCCGCGCGCCGACGTCACGGAACCCCGCCTCGCGCAGCTCCGCCTCCAGCAGGCCGGGTGCACCGAGGCTGAACGGCCCGGGCTGGCCCGGCGCCGGTGGCGGCAGTGCCGCCCGCCTGCGGATGACCGAGACGGGGATGGCGAAGAACGCGTTCTGCTCCGCCGTCGAGTAGACGACGGCCGAGATCCGCCCGCCCGGGGCCAGCGCGCGGTACATGCCGGCCAGGGCACGGCGCCGGTCGGGCAGGTAGATGAGGCCGAGCCGGGAGACCACGGCGTCGAACGTGGCCGGTGCGACGTCGAGGGCCTCGCCGTCGAGCTCCCGGGTGGTGACGTCAAGGCCCTCGCGGGCCGCGTCCGCGGCGGCGTGCTCCAGGATTCCCGGAGACAGGTCGGTGGCCAGCACGCGGGCGCCCCGCCGGGCGGCGGCCAGCGACTGCCCGCCGGCGCCGGCCGCGACGTCGAGGACCCGCGAGCCCGCGCGTACCCCGGCTCCGTCGAGCATCGCGGTCGTCGCCTCGCCCAGCCAGGCCTCCAGCGCGGGGCCCCAGTCGTGCCAGGCGGCGGCCGCGTCCTCCCACTGGGTGCGAGTGGTCCGCTTGTAGTGCGCCGGGTCGAAGGTGACGGTCATCGGAACTCCTCCGGGATCGTGGATCGGGATCGTGCTCACCGCAGAGGCGCCAGGTCCGCGTGCCCGGCCGCCAGATCCCGCCTGGCGATTGCGCCGGAAGCCCTCCGGCGCTCGCGCGAGGCGGCAGAATCCGGGACATGGCCTTCGTCGGGCGCTCCCGGCCGCTCGCCCGCCTGCTCGCCGTCCTCGGAGAGGCCGCAGCAGGCCAGGCCCGGCTGGCGTTGGTCACCGGCGTGGCGGGGATCGGGAAGACGACGCTGGTCACCGCGGCGGCCGCACGCAGCGACCTGGCCGTCGCCTGGGGTACGTGCGCCGAACGCCTGCCCGCCTTCTGGCCCTGGACGGCGGCGCTGCGCGGCGCGCTGACCGATCTGGACCGCGGCGCGGTGACGGCGCTGGCCGGCGCCGATGCGACCGACCTGGCGCGGCTGCTGCCCGAGCTCGGCGGCACGGCCGACGAGCCCCCCGACTCCGACACGGCGCGGCTGCGGCTGTTCGACGCCGTCGCCCGATTCCTGGAGCGGCTCGCCCGCCACCGCCCGCTGCTGGTCGTGCTCGACGACCTGCACTGGGCCGACCCGTCGTCGCTGGAGCTGCTGGACTTCGTCGCCCGGCCGCACCGGCCGGTGCCCCTCGCGCTCATGGGCACGTTCCGCCACGACGAGCTGCCCGCCCCCGCCACGCGGGTCCTGGCCGGGCCGATGGCGCACGGGGAGCTGATCGAGCTGCGCGGCCTGTCGGCGGAGGAGGTGTGGGAGTTGGTCGCCGCCACCGCGGGTGAGGCGACGGCGCGCCGGTGGGCCACGGAGATCCACCGCCGCTGCGACGGGCACCCCTTCTTCGCGCGCCAGCTCGCGGACCTGCTCGCCGAGCCCGGCGCGCGCCCCGACGCCGTCCCACCCGCGGTGCGCGACGTGGTGCTGCGCCGGGTCGAGCGCCTCTCCCCCGCGGCCAGGTCCCTGGTCGAGGCGGCCGCCGTCACCGGCAACGACGTGCGGCCCGACCTGCTCGCCGAGATCCGCGGCGTCGATCCCGCGACGATCGCGGGCCTGCTCGACGAGGCGTGCCGTGCGGGTGTCCTCGTCCGGACCGGCGGGTCGGGGCACCGCCTCGCCCACGATCTCGTCCGGGCGACCGTCCGGTCCGCCCTGACCGGGCCGGACCGGCTCGCGCTGCACCGGGCCGTCGCCGACGCACTGGAGCGCCGGCACGAGAGCGGGCTCGCGGTCGACCCGGCCGAGGTGGCGCGGCACTGCGCGGAGGTGGTCGCGCTCGACGGGCCGCGGCGGGCCGTCGCCTGGGCCCGGGCCGCGGCCGCGGCGGAGCGCGGGCGGCTGGCGTTCGACGAGGCCGCGGCCCACCTGCGCCGCGCCCGCGACGCGGTGGAACGGGGCGGCGGCAGCGGTGAGCGGGGCGCCACCGGTGGCGTCCTCGTCGACCTGCTCGTGGACGAGGCCGACGCCCGTGCCCGCGGCGGTGATCCCGGCCGGGCCCGCGACCTTCTCGACGACGCCCGCGAGCGGGCCGCGGCCCTGGGGGACGCGGAGCGGCTGGCCCGCGTGGCCCTGGGCGTGCAGCGGCTGGGATCGCGGTTCGCGATGCCGCGCGACGAGGTCGTCGCGGTCCTCGAGCAGGCCCGGGCGGCCGTCGACGGCTCGGGCACGGCCGTCGAGGCCCAGCTCGTCGCCGCGATCGCGCGCGAGCTGCACCACTCGGTGCCGGAGCACCGCGCGCGGGCCCGCCCGCTGTCCGAGCACGCGCTCGGCCTGGCCCGGCGGCTCGACGACCCGGCCACGCTCGCCACCTGCCTGCTCGCCCGCCACGACGCCCTGTGGACCCCGGGGCGCGCGCCCGAGCGGGTGGGCATCGCCCGTGAGATCGCCGAGCTCGCGCACCGTGCGGGCGACGCCGAGCGGCACGCCGAGGGCCTCCTGCTCACCGCGAACGCCATGCTGGAGGCCGGGTCACCGGGCTTCCGCGGCCCGCTCACGGAGTTCCTGCACGCCATGGAGCACCTCGGACAGCCTCGCCACGGCTACCTCGTGTTGACCCGGCGCGCCGCCGTCGCGCTGCTGGACGGCCGACTCGCCGAGGCCGCGGCGCTGATCGAGCAGGCCCGCGCGCTCGGCGAGCGGATCGGCGAGCCGGACACGGGCAACGTCGCGATGTCGCAGGTCGTGGGCCTGGCGCGGGCGCGGGGGGAGCCGGGCGAGCTGCGCGCCGCTGCGGCGGCGGCCGTCGCGCACTGGGTCGGGGTGCCCTCGCACGCGCATGCCGTGGCCGCCGGGTTCCTCGCGCTGGCGGGCGACCTCCCCGCCGCCCGCCGCGCCCTCGACACCGTCACGGCGATGGACCGGTGGCGCGAGGACCGGTCCTACCTGTGGCCGGTGTTCGTCGGCGGGATGGCGACGGCCGCGGCGCGCCTGCGTGACACGGCCGTCTGCGCCCAGCTGCTCGCCGAGCTGGAGCCGGTCGCCGGCGCGTGCGGGGTCAACGGGGCGCTGGTGTGCTTCGTCGGGAGCAACGCGCACTGGGCGGGCCTCGTGGCGGGTGCTCTCGGCCGCGCGGACCATGCCCGGCGCCGGCTGGAGCAGGCGCTCGACGTGCACCGCAGGCTCGGGGCCGCCGCGTGGGAGGCGGAGACCGCGGCGGAGCTGGCGCTGCTCGGCGTGCCGGGTCACGCCGAGCGGGCCGGCGAGCTGGCGGCGGAGCTCGGGCTCGGCGCGGTGGCGGCGCGACTGGCCGAGGTGCGTGACCACCGCCGCGCCCCGGACGCGGAGCTGCGCCGCGACGGCGCGCTGTGGCTGGTCCGCCACCACGGCACCTCGACGCACCTGCGCGACCTAAAGGGACTGGCCGATCTCGCCGTGCTCATCGCCCGCGCCGGCCACGACGTGCACGTCCTGACCCTCGCCGGCGCGCTCCACCGCGACGACGACTCCGGTCCCGTCCTCGACGACACCGCCCGTACCCGCTACCGGCGCCGGGTCACCGAGCTGGACCAGGTGCTCGCGGCGGGGCCGGACCCGGCGCGCGCGGCCCGCGTCGCGGCGGAGCGCCGGGCCCTGGTCGACCAGCTGGCCCGCGCCCGGGGCCTGGGCGGGCGGACCCGGGCACTGGGCGCAGGCACCACCGAGCGCGCCCGCAAGGCCGTCACCGCCCGGGTGCGCGACGCGATCCGCCACGTCGCGGCGGAGCTGCCCGAGCTGGGCGAGCACCTGGACCGCAGCGTCGTCACAGGGACGACGTGCCGCTACGACCCGGACGTCGCGCTCACCTGGGGGCTGTAGTACCCGGGGCTGTAGTACCCGGG
>JBFWRR010000003.1:27608-76127 GCA_050248815.1 Pseudonocardia sp.
GGGGCTGTAGTACCCGGGGCTGTAGTACCCGGGCTGTAGTACCCGGGGCAGGAGTCGGGGCGGCGCACCGACGGTGCGCGACCCTGCCGCACCCGGCGGGGTCGGCCGCGCTCGGCCCTTGCGACCCCCCTCGGCTCAAAGTAGCATCCGAAATACCGATTTAACTGTCGATCATGATCAGGCCAGACCATGGTCGAGCAACACGCCACCGCCAGCGGGCGGCGCCGACTGCGCGCCCGCCGCGGCCCGTTCGATCCACCGATCCCGGCGGTCCGAACCGTGAAGCACACCAGCCATGCCGACTACGCGCTTCGCGTCCTCATGTACCTGCGCGTGGCGCCGGGACGTCGCGGCTCCATCGCCGAGATCGCGGACGCGCACCGCATCTCACGCCACCACCTCGACAAGGTCGTCCAACGGATGGCCGCCGCGGGCCTCGTGGAGACCAGCCGTGGCCGGGGTGGCGGGGTCCGGCTCACGCGCGGGCCCGCCGGCATCAGCCTGGGCGACGTCATGCGTGCCATGGAGGACGACTTCGCCGTCGTCGAATGCCTGGGTGCCGCGCGGTTCTGCCGCATCGCCGGGGTCTGCGGGGCACGAGACGTCTTCGCACGAGCGCTGGATTCCTACTTCGCCGTGCTCGACGCGGCCACGCTCGACGACCTCGCCGCCAACGACCTGGGGCTGCGCGGGGCACTCGAGCTCGCCGGCCGTCCGCCGGCACGAGGCGGCAGGGGCACGGCATGACGCCGGCCGTCAGGGCAGGAGACCGGTCAGACATCGCCGTCAGATCGCGACGCCGCAGGACGCTGTCGGCGTGGGAACACTTCGTCAAGGGCGATGACGAAGCGGCGACCGCGATCGTCCCGCCCTGCGTGCTCCGTTCCTGGTACCGGTGTCGCGACACCCACCACGTCGACCCCACCGCACCGAGCAGGCCCGCGCACACGACGCACGACCCGGCGGCGCCCCGCTACGCGGACGTGTACGACCTGCTCGGCGAGCTGGCCGCGGACATCGTGCGGGGCGTCGGCAACTGCCTCGCGACCGTGAGCGACGCCCAGGCCCGGATCCTCAGGGCCGCCACGGCCCCGGAGCTGCGGCCGCTGGCGGCCAGGAGCGACCTCGAGCCGGACGCGCTGTGGCCGGAGTCGAGACACGGCACCAACGGGATGGGCACGGCCGTCCTGCAGGAGCGGCCCGTCGTGGTGCGCGGCCCCGAGCACTGGCGTCAGGACATGCACGGGTGGACCTGCCTGGGGGTGGCGCTGCACGATCCCGTGACGGGCCGTCCGGTGGGCGCGCTCAACATCTCCTCGCACTCCGAACCACGCATCACCGGGCTCGTCGAGAAGCTGGCCGCCGAGTTGGAGCCGGTGCGGCGCCGTCTGCTGCGCAACGCGTTCGGTGACGCGATGACCGTCGCCGAGAGATTCGCCCAGGAGACGTTCACGCGCAGGGGGCGGGTGCTCGGGCTCGACGTGGCCGGAAACATCATCACCGCCAGCGAGGAGGTGCGACGCGAGGTCCGCGGTCTCGCGCCCGGGTTCCTGCTCGATCCGGCCTCCCGTCGCGGGCGGGCACTCACGCCGCTGCACACCGTCGCCGCGCGGTCCGCACCACTCGCCGCGAAGGACCCGGCGTGGACCGGCACCGCCGTGATCGGGCGCCCCTTCGGAAGGCCCGACATCTTCGGCATCACACCCGTGCACGGCGCGGCCGGAGTTGTCGGCTGGATCCTCGTGAGCCGCGGGCGGGCCGCGGACCAGGACGTCGCCGTGACACCGGCGGAAGCGACGCGGAGCAACCCGACGCGGATCACGGCCTTCTCCGGGGACTCCGTCCTCCTGCTCGATCCGAGTGAGATCAGGTACGCCGAGGCGAGCCGGCACACGGTCTGGCTGGTGACCGACTGCGGCCGGGTCAGGGCCACCGCGAAGGGCATGCTCAACGTCGAGCGGGAGCTGGCCCGGTACGGCTTCGTCAGGGTCCACCGCAGCTTCGTCGTCAACCCCGAACGGGTCCGGCGGGTCCATCACCAGGGCCACGGCCTCATCGCCCTCAGCACGGACGAGAGCGGGGCGGAGACCATTCCCGTGTCGCGGCGCAGCACCGAGACGGTCCGGCGGCTGCTCGGGCTGTGACCCCGGCCGGAGCGACCCGGTCGGGCACGTTCGTTGCGGCCGCGGAACCGTTCATGCGCGCGTCGGCGCTCTCCGTTCCGGAGCGGTATCCGGCCGGCAGCGCCGTGGTGATACTCGGCTGCGGTACGTGACCGCCGCGCCGACCACGGAGCGTCGCATCTCCGGCGGCTGAAGGCTCCCGGTCGGCTCTTGGACGAGGAGGCCGCAGTGGCTATCGACTTCACCCTCACACCCGCGCAGAGCGAGATCCAGCGAGGTGCGCGCGAGTTCGCGCAGGAGGTCCTGGCGCCGATCACGGCGGCGGTGGACGCGGAGCCGGACCCGCTCACCGCTTTCCAGATGCTGAAGCCCGCCTACGCCGAGGCCACCAAGCTCGGCATGTCCTGGGCGATGCTGCCCAAGGAGTACGGGGGCGGCGGCCTGTCCAACGTCGACTTCGTCATCGCGGCGGAGGAGATCCAGGCGGTCGACCCCGGGTTCGGCACCACGTTGCTGGTGAACGGCCTCGGGCTGATGCCGGTCTGGTACTACGGCACCGAGGAGCAGAAGAAGCGGTTCATCTCGCGGGCCACCGCGGACACGTCCGGCGAGTTCATCGTCGGCTACGCAGCCAGCGAGCCGCCCGGCTCGCCCGGCGGCACCGCGAACTTCGACGCGCCCGCCGTGGACGGGGCCGGCATGGCGGTGACGGCCACCCGCGACGGTGACGACTACATCCTCAACGGGCGCAAGTACTGGCCGTGCAACGTGGCCGGCTGGGACATGCAGGGCGCGGACCTCAACCTCGTCGTGGTGCGGACCGACTCCTCCGCGGGCGGCACGGCGGGGCTCTCGGCGATCATGGTCGAGCGCGGGACGCCAGGCGTCACCTACGGCATGATCAGCACGTCCGGCCAGCGCAGCGCGCCGAACGGCGAGATCACCTTCGACAACGCCCGCGTCCCGGCCGAGAACCTGATCGAGGGGACGGCGGGCAACGGCGACCTGCTGATCAACCGGAACTTCGCGTGGTCCGGCCCGGTCGCGGGGATCGGCGCGGTCGCCATCGCCCGGTCCGCGTACGAGGCCGCGCTGGAGTTCGCGAAGACCTACACGGCGGGCGGGCCGAAGCCCATCATCAACTACCAGTACCCCGGATACGTCCTGGGCGACGTCGCCGCCAAGATCGACGCGGCCCGCGCGTACTGCTTCAAGACCGCGCACTACCTCGACACGCACGACTACCACGGCGAGCTCATCGGCGCGATGAACAAGGTGCTCTGCTCGGAGATGCTCTTCGACTGCGTGTACAAGTGCATGCAGGTCGTGGGGGTCAACTCGCTCGACAAGAAGTACTCGTTCGACCGGTGGCTGCGGGAGGCGGCGGTCTTCCCGCTCTACGACGCCGGGAACTTCGGCATGCAGCGCCGGCGCGTGCACGGCGTGATGGCCGACCCGTCCTTCGACCCGCGGGCCGTGATGAACCACGAGTTCGTCCCGTTCACCAAGGAGATGGAGGGCATCGGCACCGTTCCCGGGCAGACGAAGTAGGCCGCACACAACGCTGAGCCCGGCTTCCCCGGCGACGGCGGGCAGTCTGCAGGCTGCCCGCCCCGCCGGGGTGAGCGTCCGTAGGACCGGGACAGGCCCGGGAACTGCCCGGGACAGGCCTCAGCCGAGGGTGAACGGGTCGCGCGTGCCGCCGGTGAGCTCGACCCACACCGACTTGTTCTCCGTGTACTCGTTGACCGCCTCGACGCCGTTCTCCCGGCCCAGTCCGCTCCAGCCGAAGCCGCCGAACGGCACGCTCGGCGCCACCACGCGGTAGGCGTTGATCCAGACGGTGCCGGCGCGCAGCTTGCCGGCCACCCGGTGGGCGCGGTGCACGTCCTTGGTCCACACCGCGCCGGCCAGCCCGTACGGGGTGTCGTTGGCGAGCTTGAGCGCCTCGTCCTCGTCGGTGAACGTGAGCGCGGCGAGCACCGGCCCGAACACCTCCTCGCGCACCACCGTCGACTCCGCCGTCACGCCGGTGAGCACCGTGGGCCTGACGAACAGGCCGCCCAGCCCGGACTCGGCCGCGCCGCCGTACGCGACGGTGGCACCCTCGGAGCGCGCCGTCTCCAGGTAGCCCAGCACCTTCTGGTACTGCGGGGCGTTGGCGACGGGGCCCATCTCGGTCTCGGGATCGTTCGGGTCGCCCAGCCGGATCCGCGACGCGCGCTCGGCGACGAGCGCCACCAGCTCGTCGTGGACGTCGCGGTGCACGATCAGCCGCGAGCCCGCCATGCACGTCTGGCCGGTGGCGGCGAAGACACCGGCCACGATGCCGTTCGCGGCGGCGGCGAGATCGGCGTCCGGGAAGACGATCTGCGGGGACTTGCCGCCCAGCTCCAGCGTCACCTTGTTGATGTTCTCGGCGGCGGCGTGGGCGACCGCCCGGCCGGTGGCCGTCGAGCCGGTGAACGCGACCTTGTCCACGCCCGGGTGCCCGGCGAGCGCGGCACCCGTCTCCCGCGACAGCCCCGTGACGACGTTGACGACACCCGGCGGGAAGCCCGCCTCGTCGATCAGCTCGGCGAACCCGAGGGTGGAGACGGGTGCGTGCTCCGACGGCTTGATCACCATCGTGCAGCCCGCGGCCAGTGCGGGGGCGAGCTTCCAGGTCATGAGCAGCAGCGGCGAGTTCCACGGGGTGATCGCCGCGACGACCCCGACCGGCTCGCGGCGGGTGTAGACGAGGTAGTTCGGATTGGGCGTGGGGACCTGGCGGCCCTCCATCGTGGCCGCCACACCCGCGTAGTAGTGGTACCAGGAGCCCAGCCCGTTGAGCTGGCCGATCATCTCGCGGAAGAGCTTGCCGGAGTCGTTGACCTCCAGGCGTGCCAGCCGCTCGGCGTTCGCGGTGATCAGGTCGGCGAGTCTGCGCATCAGAGCCGCGCGGGCGAACGGGGTGGTCTGCCCCCACTCGCCCTCGAACGCGGCGCGGGCCGCGGCGACGGCGGCGTCCACGTCCTCGGGCCCGCCGTCGGGCAGCACCGCCCACGGCTCGCCCGTATACGGGTTCTGTGACTCGAAGGTGCGCCCGGACAGGGCGTCGACCGCCTTGCCCGCGATCAGCATCTGGAACCGTTCGAGCGCCATCGCTACCTCCGGGGTGGGTCCACCTCACAACGTACGACGCACGCGGCGCGAGAGCCACGGCCGCCGACCTGCGGCTCGGCCGGTGCCGGGGGCCGCCGGTCGGCCGGACGTCCCCGTCGCGCCCGCGTGCGATCTCCGGCCACCCGGCGGGTGGCCGGAGGCATCGGATCAGCGCCTGCCGGGCTAGTGGTAGGGCTTGTGCGGGATGGGGGCGTCGTTGAGCTGCTGGTCGGGGTCGACCCAGATCGCCCCGTCCTCGATCTTGCTCGCGTAGACCGGGATCGGAGTGACCGCCGGGACACCGGTCGGCTCGCCGGTGCGCAGGTCGAACCGCGAGTTGTGGGCGGGGCAGATGAGGGTGTCGTCCTCCTGCAGGTAACCCTCGTTGAGCGGCTGCTGCTGGTGGGTGCAGGTGTTGTGCACCGCGGCGACCTCGTCCTCGTAGAGCCGGACGACGCAGATGGGTTCGCCGTTCATGTGGCAGACCATCATGTCGCCCTCTTCCAGCTGGTCCACATCGGCGACCGCTTCCCAAGTCATGCCGTGCTCCTCTCCTCGCTCTTCGCGCGCCTGGAGCGGGGCTGCGAGCCCCGGACCTCGATCCAGCCGTTGCGCACCCGGGTCGGGAGCACGGGCTGGGCCGTGTGTGCGGGGCCGCGGGCGACCTGGCCGGTGCGCAGGTCGAAGCGGGCCCCGTGCAGGGGACAGGTCACGATGCAGCCGTCGACCTCTCCGCGGCTGAGCAGGCCGCCCGCGTGGCTGCACACGTTGTCCAGGGCGTGGACCGCCCCGTCGCTCCGGTACAGGAAGACCTTGCGTCCCTCCACCTCCACCGCGGCCGGCACGCCGTCGGCGAGTGCCGCGTCCTCGACGGCCTTCACCCACCGGGTCGGCCCGGACGACGTCGCGACCCGGTTCACCATGGCCGCGCGGCCCTGCACGAGATGTCCGCCGACGAAGCCCGCGGCGGCGACGGCCGCCATCCCGGCAGCGCCGAGCGTGCGCGCCGTCCCGCGATGGCCGCCCAGGCGCGCGGCCAACGATGCGCTCTGCAGGACCATCGCACCGAGGTTCAGCACGCCGTGGAACAGCCCGACACGCCGGTCCTCGTCGTCGCTCACGTTCCAGTCGGCGACCCCCGTGACGGCGGTGGCCGCGGCCGAGACGAGGCCCGCCGCGGTGAGCGTGGAGGCGGCATCCATGCCCGCGCCGTCACCGGCGTTCCCGTCCTTGCCGAGCGCGTCGAGCACGACGGTGGCCGACCAGAACCCGATCGGCAGGTCCGACAGGGCCGGGTGCAGGGCGTGCCCCGCCCAGCGGCCACCGTGCATCAGCTCGACGGCCAGCGTGTCGCGGTAGCGGTCGTAGAGCGGCCCGACCACGGTCGTGACCTGCTCGTTGAGATCACGCAGCCAGGGCCATCGGCCGATCGCGGCGAACATGTGGTGGTGCCAGGTCGTCAGGGTGACACCGGACTGCCGGTCCGACCCGGGACTCGCCATCGAGTGCTCCTTCGCCTGCCGTGGCCGCGATCAGGCGAGCTTGCCATCCCCGCACCGTGACCGGTGTCTCAGATCGCGACTACCGTTGTCGCGACGCCGCCCACCCGCCGCCGACGTCCGGCGAACGGCGGCGAGCGTCGCGTGACGCCCGGGGGGCGCAGTGGTAGAACCGTCGGCGACCTGCTCCCCGCACGGCTCGAGATCGGAGTGCCTGCCGTGGCAGCGCCCTGCCCGCCGTTCGCGACCGCGGTCGCGACGGCACTCGCGATCCTGCTCACCGCGAGTGCCTGCGCTCTCGGCCCGGCCGCCGGGCCGTCCGCGGCCGGGAAATCCCCCGTGTCCGTCCCGACCACCTCTCCGGGGCCCTCCCCCTCCCCTGCGCCCTCGTCGCCGACGACGGCCGCCGAGCCGATCTACATCGAGGACTTCGACGTCACGTCGACCAGCGACCCCTACGACTCCCGGGACACGGCGAGCATCAACGGGACGGACTACCCGCACTCCCAGGGCGCCCGGTTCTGCTCCGGGGACACGGACCGGAAATGGGAGTACAACCTGGGCCGCAGGTACGCGCAGTTCCACGCCGTCGTGGGGCTGGACGACCGATCGGCCAGCGAGACCGTGGTGCGGTACGAGGTCGTCGGTGACGGAAGGACCCTCTACTCACAGGACGTCGGGTTCGGGACCAGCATGCCCGTGGACGTCTCGGTCCAGGACGTCCTTCGCCTCCGACTCGTCACCACGCTGCTGTCGGAGGAGGGCACGTGCGGGAACGCCACGGCGCAGTGGGGCGAGGCGCGCATCGATCCGGCGTGACGGCGGCGACGGGGTGACCGGCCGCGTCGGACGCCTGCCGCCGGCCCGGGCCGCGCGATGGCGGGCACGGGCACGACGAGCATCCCGCCGCTGCAGGTGGCGATCAGCGTGATCGCGGCCGGGGCTACCCGTGATCGGCAGGCGGCGACGACGACCCGAGGGGCGCGGTGTTCGGCGCGTCGGAGTACTCGCCGATCCACTCCTCGCGCCAGCCGTTGTCGAACCGCTCCTCGTTGCAGTGCGGCTCGTAGAGGGCGACGAGCTCGCGGACGATCGCCGCGCGCTGCGAGCCCGTGTCGCCCGGCACCTCCAGATGCGCGACGTGCACCCGCCACTTCCCACCCGCGCGGCGCGTCCAGCACGCGGCGCGCCGGTGCCGGAAGGGGAAGCCGACGGCGCCCAGATCCGCAGCCTCGCCCACGTAGACGACGGCGTAGCGCTCCCGTTCCGGGTCGGGCCTGTAGAGGACGGCGTACACGCCGGGCCGCCGTGGGGGCGTCCAGCCGCCGAGGATCCGCGGGCCCTCGAAGGAGTAGCCCGCGAGCGTTCCGAGCCTGATCACGCCTCCGGCTCCCCGTGCCATCGCATGCCGAGCACCCTAGTCACCGCGGCGTGCCCGGGCGGCGTCAGCAGGTCGGCAGGGGTGGCTCGCCCGCGGGACACCCGCCTATCGGGTGACCCGGACGACCACCTCGGCGTCCGTCACCCGCTCGACGCCCACGGTGAAGCCCTCCGCCTGCGTTGTCGACCCCACCGGGACGACGATCGTCCGGCCCGCGACCTCGATCCGGGCCGACCCCTCGTCCACCGAGACGAGGCGGGCGTTCACTCCGAACACCGACACGGTCCCGTCGCCGCGGCGCTGGAAGGTGATGGTGCAGCCGGAGAGATCGCAGTTCGTGGCCGAGCCGCTCGACGTGGCGGTGCCGCTCGACGGGCTCGACGTGGAGGTCTCGCCCGACGTGGTGGTGGCGCCGGTGCTGCTGGCCGGGCTCCCCGACGCCCCGCACCCGGCGAGCAGGAACGCCGCGGCGATGGCCAGGAGGGCACGGGTGGCGGGAGAGGTCGTCACGCAGCGCAGTGTAAAGGCCTGGCAACCCGCCCCGCGGACCGAGCACGCCCCGGGGGCGACCAGCATGCGCCGCCGGGCCGGTTCCCGACCGTGTCGGGTTGGGTGGCGCCACCCCGGGGTAGCACGATGGCCGGGAGCGCCGGGGAGGAGACACCGATGGCCACCACGGACCGACGGTCCGACCCGGGCACCGGAGACCCGGACGGGGCCCGCCCGGGCCCGGCCGCGCCTTCCCGTCCGGCCCGGCCCGGTGCGGCCGACCGGCCCGGCCGCGACCAGCCCGACTCCCGGCCGGGCAGGCGTTCCGCGCGCGAGGTCGCCCGCGCCGCGGCGCGCGCCGCCCAGCGCCGCACCGGCGCCGGTCCGGCCCCACCCCCGGAACCGCTGCTGCCCGACCCCCCGTCGCCGCCGCCCGCGGACGTCACCGCGCACGTGCCCCGCGCGCTGCGGGTCGCCGCGGCGCTCGGCTGGCGGGTCCTGGTCGTCGCGGCCGCGCTCTACGTCCTCGGCGTCGTCGTGGCCTACCTGGCGCCGGTCGTCGTCCCGGTCGCGATCGCACTGCTGCTCGCCGCCCTGCTCTCGCCCGCGGTGAGCTGGCTGGAGCAGCGTCGTGTGCCCCGCGGCCCGGCCACCGCGCTCGTGATGGTCGGCGGGCTCGCTGCGCTCAGCGCCGCACTCACGTTCGTGGTGCGGACGTTCGTGTCCGGGCTCCCGGACGTGACGAGCCAGCTCTCGGTGAGCGTCGACACCGTCGTGGACTGGCTCACCCGGGGGCCGATGCGGCTCAGCCAGGCCCAGCTCGGCGCCGCCCGCGACCAGCTGCTGGCCACCCTCGACGCCAACCAGGCGGCGCTGACCGCGGGCGCCCTCACCACGGCGGCGACGATCGGGCAGATCCTCACCGAGTTCCTCCTCGTGCTGTTCACGCTGATCTTCTTCCTGCACGGCGGCGACCAGATCTGGCGCTTCCTCATCAAGGCCGCACCCGCTCCCGTCCGCCCGCGCGTGGACGTCGCGGGGCGCCGGGCGGTCACGGCACTCGTGAGCTACGTGCGCGCCACCACCGTCGTCGCCGTCGTGGACGCCGTCGCGATCGGCATGGCCCTGGGCATCCTCGGGGTGCCGCTCGCCTTCTCGCTGGCCGCGCTCGTGTTCCTCGGCGCCTTCGTACCGATCATCGGTGCCGTGGTCGCGGGCGCCGTCGCGGTGCTCATCGCGTTCGTCGCGAACGGCGTGGTCTCCGCGCTGATCGTGCTGGCCGTGGTGATCGCGGTGATGCAGCTGGAGAGCCACGTCCTGCAGCCGATCCTGCTCGGCCGCGCCGTCAAGCTGCACCCGCTCGCGGTGGTGCTCGCCATCGCGACGGGGTTGCTGGTGGGCGGCATCGCGGGTGCGCTGCTCGCGGTGCCGCTGCTCGCCGTCGTCAACTCCGCGGTGCGGTCGCTGCGCAGCCCCGCCGACGAGCACGTCCGCCCCCAGGACGTCCGCACCGACGATCCCGCCGACACCGGACCGCCCGACCCGGAGCTGGACCGCGAGCCGACCCTCGACGAGACGTGACCACCACCTGGGTGCTGCACGTCGACCTCGACCAGTTCCTCGCCGCGGTCGAGGTGCTGCGCCGTCCCGAGCTGGCCGGCAGGCCCGTGATCGTCGGCGGGCGCGGCGATCCGACCGAGCGCGCCGTCGTCGCCACCGCGTCGTACGAGGCGCGGGCGTTCGGCGTCCGCTCCGGGATGCCGCTGCGCACCGCGGCGAAGCGCTGCCCGGACGCCGTGTTCCTGCCCAGCGACGCCCCCGCCTACGACGCGGCGTCCGAGCTGGTCATGGACGCGTTGCGGGCGCTGCCCGGGGTGCTGGTCGAGGTCCTCGGCTGGGACGAGGCGTTCGTCGGGGTGAGCACGCCGGACCCGGAGGGTTTCGCCCGGGACGTCCAGGCCGCGGTGCGGGCGGCCAGCGGGCTGTCGTGCGCGGTCGGGATCGGCGACAACACCCTGCGCGCGAAGCTCGCCACCGGATTCGGCAAGCCGGGCGGGATCTACCGGCTGACCCGGGAGAACTGGTTCGAGGTGATGGGCGAGCGGTCCGTCGAGGCGCTGTGGGGC
Organism: Pseudonocardia sp.; assembly: GCA_050248815.1. GTDB lineage: Bacteria > Actinomycetota > Actinomycetes > Mycobacteriales > Pseudonocardiaceae > Pseudonocardia. The sequence continues at coordinate 38,371 of JBFWRR010000003.1, forward strand.
ATCGGCCGCAAGACCGGGCGCAAGCTCGCCGAGCTGGGCCTGCACACGGTCGCGGAGCTGGCCGCGGCGGACCCGGCCGCGCTCGCCGCCCGGCTCGGGCCCGCCACCGGCCCGTGGATGGTGCAGCTCGGGCGCGGCATCGGGCGCGCGCAGGTGAACGGGGAGCCGTGGGTGCGGCGCTCCCTCGGGCACGAGACGACCTTCCAGACCGACCTCACGGACTGGACGCAGGTCCGCGCCGCCGCCGAGACCCTCGCCCGGCAGGTGGCGGCCGAGCTCGCCGTCGAGGGCCGCCCCGCCGTCCGGGTGGGGGTGAAGGTGCGGTTCGCGCCGTTCTTCACCCACGGTCGCAGCGCCACGCTGGCCGCGCCCACCAGCGATCCGGACGCGTTCGCCCGCGCGGCACTGGACGTGCTGGAACGGTTCGCGCGCGACCGGCCGATCCGGTTGATCGGGGTGCGCGCGGAGTTCGGCCGGCCGTGACCTCGCCGCCGATTAGGGTCGTCTAATCTTGCAGGTGTGGTCGGCCTACACTCACGGCGCGCAGCCCTGCCCTGCTGCAACCTCGTGCACACCGAGGCCGTCGAGGACGCACTGAAGGCGATCTTCAAGCTCAGCGGACGCCGCGAGCCGGCCACCACCACGGCGCTGGCCGAGATGCTGCAGGTCACGCCCCCGACGGTGTCGACGATGCTCAAGCGCCTCCAGCAGCACGGCCTCGTGGACCGCGACGCCCAGCACGCCGCGCAGCTCACCACCCACGGGGCGGAGCACGCCCGGGCGGTGGTGCGCCGCCACCGGCTGCTGGAGACCTTCCTCGTCCGCGTGCTGGACGTGCCGTGGGACGAGGTGCACGCCGAGGCCGAGGTGCTGGAGCACGCCGTCTCGGACCGCCTGCTGGACCGGATCGACGGCCTGCTCGGCCACCCCGACGCCGATCCGCACGGCGACCCGATCCCGCCCGCGGGCGGACGGCACGTCGAGGCGTGGGGCGAGCGCCTCGACGGGGTCGCGGTGGGTGCGGCGTTCCGCGTGGACCGCATCCTCGACCGGGACGACGCGGCCCTGCGCTACCTGGCCGAACTCGGCGTCCGGCCGGGCACCGTCGTGCAGGTCGTGGAGCGCGCCCCCTTCGGCGGTCCGCTGTGGCTGCGGGTCGGCGGGCGCAGGCACGCCGTCGGGGATGCGCTCACGACGCTGGTCCACGGCACCGTCATCGAGCCCCCCGGCGAGGACGCCCCGTGAGGGCGGCGCTGCTCGCCCTCGCCACGCTGCTGCTGCTGCTGACGGGCTGTGGCTCCCCCGCGGCCGACGACGCGCCCATCGGCGAACGGCAGGTCCGCGTCACCACGACCACCAACTTCCTGACCGACACCGTGGCCCGCATCGGCGGCGACCGGGTGGCCGTCACCGGGCTGATGGGCCCGGGCGTCGACCCGCACCTCTACCGGGCGAGCGCGGACGACGTGCGGGCCCTGCGGGACGCGGACGTCGTGCTGTACGGGGGGCTGCACCTCGAGGGCAAGATGGCCGAGCTGTTCGAGCAGCTCGGCGAGCGGCAGCGGGTCACCGCCGTCACCGACGACATCCCGCGCGAGCAGCTGCTCGTCCCGCCGGGCGGGGTGGCCGGGGAGCACGACCCGCACGTCTGGTTCGACGTCACGCTCTGGCAGCAGGTCAGCCGCACCATCGCGACGACGCTCGCCGAGGTCGATCCGCAGCACGCGGCCGCCTACCGGGCCAACCTCGCGACCTACCTGACCGAGCTCGACGCGCTCGACACGTACGTGAGCGAGCGGATCGCGACGCTGCCCGCGGACCGGCGCCTGCTCGTCACCAGCCACGACGCGTTCGCCTACTTCGGGCGCCGCTACGGCATGGAGGTGGCCGGCATCCAGGGGGTCTCGACGGCCGCCGAGGCGACCACCGCGGACGTCGAGCGGGTCGCGGCGCTGCTCGTGACGCGCCGGCTGCCCGCGGTGTTCGTGGAGTCGAGCGTGCCGCGCCAGACCGTGGACGCGCTGGTGGCGGCGGCCGCGCGGCAGGGCCTCACCGTCCAGGTGGGGCAGGAGCTCTACACCGACGCCGCCGGCTCCCCCGGCACCCCGGAGGGCACCTACGTCGGGACGCTGCGGGCGAACACCGACCGCATCGTCACTGCACTCAACGGCTGATCCCGACCCTCTATACCTTGCTGGTTATATAGCTGATCGGTACTGTACGCGGCGTGTCCGCGTTCCTGGCCGTCGCAGAACCGCACCGGCGCCAGATCCTGGACCGCCTGCGCACACGCGAGCACACCGTCGGCGAGCTCGTCGAGGACCTGGGTCTGAGCCAGCCGGGCGTGTCCAAGCACCTGCGTGTGCTGCGCGAGGCGGGCGTCGTCCAGGTGCGGGTGGACGCCCAGCGCCGCGTCTACGCACTGCGCCCGGACGCGCTGGCCGAGCTGCACCGCTGGCTGGAGCCCTACCGGCAGCTGTGGAGCGCGCAGCTCGACGCCCTGGAACGCCATCTCGAAGGAGAGTCATGACCATCGCCGACGGCCTCGTCGAGACCACCCCCGACGGCCCCCGCCTGCGCTTCGAGCGCCATCTCGCCCATCCCGTCGAGCGGGTGTGGGCCGCCCTCACCGATCCCGCGCGGCTGCGCGACTGGTGGGGCGACGCCGAGCTCACCGCCTCCGCCGGCACGCCGTTCCGCCTCACCTGGCGCAACACCGACGAGGCCGGGCAGGCGGCGCAGCTCGTCGGCACGGTCACCCGCGCCGAGCCGCCGCACCTGCTCGTGCTGGACGCGCTGTGGGGGTTCTCGGGATCCGATGAGCCGGGCATGCCCACGACCCTGGTGTGGGAGCTCGTGCCCGAGGGGGACGGCACCCTGCTGCGGTTCACCAACGACGTCGGGATGCCCGAGACGTGCCTTTTCGCGGTCGCGGGCTGGCACCTGCACCTGGACGCGCTCGACGCGCTGCTCGCGGGTGGGTCGCTCGACATCGTGCATCCCGAGCCGGTGTGGGAGCCCATCCACGCCGCGTACGTGGCGCGCTACGGCTCCTGAGCCGGCTCCGGGTCCTCTCCGTGCACCCGAGCACCCGACCAGCAGGCGGGCCGACCACCGGAAGGGGTGGCGCTGCCCTCAGCCGAGCCGCAGCGCGGCCCGCGCCGCCGCGACCACCCCGCCCGCGTACCCGCGCCCGAACAGCACCACGTGCACGAGCAGCGGGAACAGCTGGTGCACCGGCACCCGCTCGCGCCATCCCGGCGCGAGGGGCGCCGCATCGTCGTAGCCGGCGAGGATCGCGTCGAGGTGCGGGCAGCCGAAGAGCGCGAGCATCGCGAGGTCGGTCTCGCGGTGGCCGCCGTGTGCGGCCGGATCGATCAGCCACGCCCCGTCCGCCGCCCACAGGACGTTGCCCGCCCACAGGTCGCCGTGCAGCCGTGCGGGCGGCTCCGCGGGCCCGGCGAGCCTGGGCAGCGCCGCGCACACCCCGTCGACGACGTCCGCCTCGGCGCGGGTGAGGTCGCCCGCGTCGCGCGCCGCCCGCAGGTAGGGCTCGACCCGCTCCGTCGCGTACCACTGCGCCCACCCGGGCGCGGACCGGGCGCCGGCACCCACGTCCCCCACCGGACCCGGGTCGGAGCCCGGCGGCACCGGCTCACCGCCCCGTGCGGGCACGGCGACGTTGCGCATCGGGGCCCGCCCGATCCACGCATCCGGCGACGCTCCCGGTGGCCCGGCGCCGAACACGGGCGCCCCGGCCGTGTGCATCACCGCGAGCCGCCGCCCCAGCTCCTCGGCTCCCGCACGGGACGGCTCCGCGCCCGGGACGAAGCCGGTCACGAGCCGGTCCCCGGTGACGTCGAGGACCTCGGGAACCGGTGGGCCACCCGCACCGGCGAGCCAGCGCAGGCCCGCGGCCTCCGCGCGCACGGTCGGCCCCTCCTTCACGACGACGGTGCGGCCGTCCGCGAGCGCGGCCCGCACGGCACCACCACCCAGCGGGTCCGCCCTGAGCACGGCGGTCCCCAACACCTCCACACCCGCCGTCACGACGGCGGCCGCCAGGCCACGGTCCGGGCGATCCCCGCCATCGTGAGGCGCGGCGGCATGGCCGCCTGAGCGCCGTCCGCAAGCGGACGAGCAGGGGGTTGCGCAGGCCGATGAGCCGTCCGGCCTGTTCCGACGCCCGCGACACCTGCTCGGCCCGGGGCCGGCGGGCGGTGTCGTAACGCTGCAACGCGTCGGTGACGCTCCCGGGACCGGCGAGCTCGTGGGCGAGGACGACCGCGTCCTCCAGGGCGAGCGCACCGCCCTGGCCGAGGTTCGGGGTGACCGCGTGGGCGGCGTCCCCGAGCAGCGCCACCCGTCCGGCGGCGAACGGCGGCAGCGGCCGCGGGAGGACATGGATGTCGTGGCGCAGCACGGCGTCCGCGTCGGTGGCGCGGACGACCTGCGCGATCGGCGGGTGCCATCCGCCGAACCGGCGCAGGACCTCGGCGCGCTCGTCGGGAAACCGCGTGCCCTCGGCCTCGTCACCCGTGGCGAACCAGTAGACGCGGCCGTCGAGCAGCTGCACGAGACCGAACTCCGCACCGTCGCCCCAGGTCTGGGACTGGCGGTGCAGCGGGTAGGGCTGATCGGTGACGCCGCGCCAGGCGGTGAAGCCCGCGTAGCGGGTCCACATCGCACCGGGGTACAGCGCCGCCCGGACGGTGCTGCGGACGCCGTCCGCGCCGACGACGACGTCGCCCTCCGCGTACCGTCCCGCCCCGCCGCGGCGGTAGGCCACGGCGTCCCCCCGCAGGCCGACGACGGTCGCGCCCACCTCCACGACCCCGGCAGGCAGCGCCTCGCGCAACGCCCGGTGCAGGGTCGCGCGGTGGACCATGAGCAGCGAGACACCCAGCTCGTCACGCAGCTCCGGACCCGACGAGCGCGAGAGCCAACGCCCGTCGGGCGTGCGGACTCCGCCCTCGCTCTGCAGGGTGCCGTACGCGCGGATCTCCGCGGCCACGCCGAGGGACTCCAGCGCACGCAGGGCGTTCGACCACAGCGCGATCCCGGCCCCGACCTCGGTGAGGGCGGGTGCCCGCTCCAGCACCCGCACGGCCCAGCCGGCGCGGTGCAGCCCGATCGCGGCGGCGAGGCCACCGATACCCGCGCCGACGACGATCGCGCGCCGCTCGGTCACGGGCTCACCTCGCAGGACGGGGAATTCGGGCACCCGGCGGGGCCGCGGTCGAGGCTACGCCGCGGGCTGTGCACGCGCCGTGCACCGGGCTGTGCACAGCGCCCGGCGCACCGGGACCGGCTGAAGCCCGGAGATCATCGCGATGCGTCGTCGGCGCCCGCACGCCGGCGGGCGGTCAGGTCGCGCCCTGGGCGGGCCGGGACCGGCTCAGGGCGCGCCAGATCCAGCTCACCGGCACCCGCCTGCCCGTGGTGACGTACTCGCGCACCGCGTCCACGACCAGCGTCGACTCCAGTGCCCGCCGCGCGGGCGCCCGGCCGACCAGGAGCAGCTCGTCGTCGAGGGCGGGGACGAACTCGGGGCCGGGGGCGAGCACCGCCTCGTCGCCGCGCAGCACGAGCAGCACGACCGCGTGCAGCGGCTGGTCCCGGTCCTCGGGGTTGCGCATCAGGTCACCCAGGCAACCGCGGCCCGACGCGAGCCAGTCACCCAGCGCCGGGGCCTCCCGGCGGGTGAACCGCACCTTCCACATCGCGTGCAGATGCGCGCCGCACAGCTCGGTGAGCCGGTCGACGAGCGCGGCCGCCCACGCGTCGTCCCGGGTGTGCAGCTCGCGCAGGAAGCGCCACAGCAGCGGGGTCGACACCTGGGCGTAGACCTCACGTGCGATCACCTCGGTGGGGACGAGCAACGCGTCGATCTCCATCGCCGCGAACAGTGGCGCGCTCGCGGGACGGTTCTGCCGGGCGGCGACGTAGAGCCCGGGATTGGCGTGGCGTGCCGCGGCGACGAGCGAGAGGTTGGTCGTGTCGTTGTCGGTGCCCGCGACGAAGCCGACGGCGCGGTCCAGCCCGACCCGGGCCAGCACGCGGGGATCGGACCCGTCGCCGACCAGCACGTCCTCGTCGGTGGGCTGCGCCCTCGGGTCGATGGCCGTGACCTGCAGGCCCTCCGCACGCAGATCCGCGCAGACCTCGCCGCCGAGGCGGCCGTAGCCGCACACCACCCAGGACCCGTTGCGCGGCGGGCTGCCGCGGTGTGGCAGCGGTGCCCCCGGCCCGGCCTCCAGCCAGGTCGTGAGCTGGTGCGTGGCGGGCGAGCGGAGCGCGAGGCGCAGGTGGTCGCCGAAGCAGTCGAACGGGTTGACCACGCTCGGGGCGCCGAAGGCGCGCATCCGCTCCGCGAGCGGCCGCGAGGTGGTGCGGGCGATCACCCGGAGATCCGGGCGCAGGAGCGCGGCCGACATGACCACCGCGAGGTTCGCCTCCTCGTCGTCGGCCAGGGCGAGGACCGCCTCGCACGAGGGATGGTGCAGCCCGGCGACGCCGAGATGGCCCGGATCGCGGGCGTCGGCGACGAGCGCGGGCACGTCCGCGTGGAAGGCGCCGAGGTCCAGCTCGTCGATGCGGTGCTTCTGCGTGTCGATCACCACGACGCGCCTGCCGAGCGCATCGAACCAGCGCGCGAGCAGCTCCCCCGTGCGCCCGTAGCCGACCATCAGCAGGAACGGCTCACGCAGCCGGGCCACCTGGCGGCGGAAGCGCTGCAGCGCCACCGCCTGGCGGAACGAGTGGTCCTGCAGCAGCGACAGCAGGGAACCGATGGCATAGGCCCAGCCGATCACCGTCAGGTAGATGGTGATCGTCACCCACATCCGCTGGTCGGCGGTGAACGGGTAGGGGATCTCGCCGAACCCGATGGTCGACGCCGTGTAGCTCATCACGTAGAAGGCGTCGAAGAAGTTCATCCGCCACGGCCTGCCCGCGGCGTCCTGGCCCGGGATCAGGGTCAGGCCCAGCACGCTCACCGCGAAGATGACGATGAGCACGATCAGCGGCGCGCGCATCCGCCGCATGATCAGGAAGATCGTGGCGGTCGCTTCCGCCGTCGTCGCCGCCTCGACGCGCCTGCGCGGACGGCGCCCGGGTTGCGGGTGGTCCTCGCCGACGAGCCGAAGCCACAGGAGCAGGAACGGATGAGCCACGACCGCCTCCCGTCATCCGCGACGGAACGACACGGTCTCGACGACCAGCAGGACGACCGAGACGATGTTCGCGAGCAGTGCCCCGCCCGACAGCGACACCACGCTGGCCGTGGCCGCCGGGGTCAGGCCCTCCACCGTCACGTTCACGGCGTAGCCCCAGACCAGCGCCGCCGCGATGAGCTGGAGGTCCGCCACCAGGCTCGTGGCGAGATGGACGGCGCCGATCTGCGTCCGGTCGCCGAACTTGAGCACCGTCGCGATGAGGTTGACGACGACGGCGGCGAACAGCTCGTACGGGTTGTGCAGTACCGGGTTGTCGATGTCGCCGATGAAGAACCCGAAGTTCAGGGTGGCTGCCAGCAGCACGAAGAACCCGAAGACGACCTTCTCCAGGTTCATCCGGACCCCCTCGCGACGGAGATCCGCACTCTACGTGCGCGGGCGGCTGTCGGCGACGTTGCGGACGCGGGCGCGAACCCGACGTTCCCGCTCAGAGGTGTCCGGCGCTCACCACTGCATGTCCTGAGCAACGTCGAGGTTCCGGAAGGTGGGAGGCCCGTCGCAGAGCGCCGCCAACCGAGAAGCGACGTCACCCGTCTCAGGGAGCTCCGAATTCGTCATCGCCGCCTCGTACGACGGAAACTCGATAATCTGGACGTATGTGTCCGGCCGATCCCGGTCGCGCGCCTGCACACCACGCGTCGCTGTGCGCTTACCCTCCGTCCGCTCCAGCCACTCATCCAGCAGCGCCTCCAACTCGCCCGGCCGACTCGTCGTGAACTCGATGATCTGGATGAAACTCACCCACGAACACCCCTTCCCGCAATTCGTTCGAACGTCCGTCAGCTCTTGGCGTAGGTCTCAGCGGTCTTGCTCTCGAATTCGAGCGCCACGAACGGCTCGTCTCCGAGTACCCACGCGTCGTGCCCCGGCCCAATGCGGTACGCATCACCGGGACCGAGGTCGAGTTCGCTGCCGTCGTCGGACGCGATGTGGATCCTTCCCGAGACGACATAGCCGAGGTGCGCCGCCTGGCAACTCTCGCCACCGACGACGGGCTTGATGCACTCCGACCACCGCCATCCCGGCTCCGCGCTGATCCGTGCCACCGTGGCCGACCCGAGATGCACCACGGTCATCATTGTCTTGTCCGGTGTGCGCGTCTCGTCGGGTGCATCCATGCTCTTCGACTCGATGCTGGCCATGTCGTCCCTCCGCTTGTTTCGCGGACACGTACGATCCTCCTCGCGACCGACCCCTATCAAGGCCCAATCGTGCCCATTGACCGCGCGCTTTTCGATCTTCCAGACTCCCCGTCGCCCGAAGCAGGATCAAGCGTGGTTCGCGCATACTTGGGCACCGCGGCCATGACGGGTCTCGACAAGCAAGCCTCGCCTAAAATTACCTGCCGCATGAAGGCGCTTCACCCCACGTTTCTTTCCGCGGAAGAGGCGCCGCACCGCCTGACGTCCTGTCGCCGTCCTGTCAGGGAATGCGGGGGTGTGCGGCGGTAATGTCACCCGTCCGTGTCGAGCAGAGCGGCCAGGGGGAACGCGTGGCGGAGGACGAGGAGTACCGCAAGCGGTTCCGCCGGGAGGCCCGGATAGCGGCGCAGCTGGCCGATCCCCGTGTGGTGCCCTTGCACCGGCATGGCGAGATGGACGGACGGCTGTCTCGACATGCTTCTGCTGGACGGCGCCGACCTCGGCACGATCATGGACCCTGAAGGAGCGCTGGAGCCGAGCCGGGCGATCGGGATCGCCGGGCAGTCGGCATCGGCGTCGGACGCGGCGCACGAGGCCGAGCTGGTGCGCAGGGATGTCAAGCGTCCAACGTGCTGGTTGCCCGCCGGCGCGGCCCCGGTGGCGTGGAGTTCGCTTGTCTCGCCGACTCGGGATTGCGCGCGGTTGACCACGCACACCAGCTCGCGGATCACTGCGAGCGGGGCGACGATCGGCACGTTTGACTACATGGCGCCGGAGCGGCTCGCGGGTGGGGAGGTCGACGGCCGGGCGGTCGTCTACTCGCTCGGTTGCCTGCTGTACGAGTGCCTCACCGGGCAGCGTCCTCACGTCCGCAGCGATGTGGCGGCGCTCATCCACGCCCACCTGAGCCTGGCCCCACCCCGGCCGTCGCTCACCGTCGGCGTGCCGTCGACGCTGGATGCGGTGATCGCCCGGGCCACGGCCAAGCAACCGGCCGCACGCTTCCCGATGGCTGGTGCGGTCGCCGCCGGTCGTCGAGCACTGGAGGATGCCGGACGGGCTGCCGCGCAGCAGGCTCGGCGGGAGGCCGAGCAGCGGCGGCGGCAACGTGCGGTGCGGGCCCGCGAGGCCGACGACGGTGGCGGGCGGGAGCGTGCGGAGAAGGCGGCCTGGCGGACGGCGGAGGAGCACCTGCCGCGGGCCGACGACGACCCGATCCGGCGCGATGCCGATGAACGGTTTCGGGGACGCCGCCGGGACGCCGAGAAGCGCATCGGCCGCAATCCGGACATGCCGGGACGCGGAAAGCAGATCGAGAGACCTCAGGTCCACGGTCACGACGATGCGCCGGGCCGGATCACCGGGAGCAGTCAGGATCCACTCCGTCGCCAGCCGTACGAGCGCTTTCGAGCGCGCCGCCACGAGGCCGAAGGGCGGGCCACGTCCGACCGGAACCCGGGAAGGGCTCTTACGTGGCCTCGCCGCGGTCGCGCAGCTCGCGCAACTGGCGGCGCAGGTCGTCGAGGTCCCACCGGTGGTGGCCACTGGGCAGCGTGAGTTTCGGCCGCAACACCCCTTGCCGGGCGTAGCGGGCGAGGGTGCGCCGGTCCACGCCCAGGTGCTCGGCCGCCTGTGCGGTCGTCAGCAGCTTCGAGCTCGGCACGCCTGCAACCTAGGTGCCGCATGTGCCCCATACACCTCGCTGTAGTCGTCCAAGTCGTTTGTCTCAGATGCGTCAGTTGTCCCAGTTGCCGTACAATTGGCGAGCCCCGAACGCGGGGCGGCCCCGGCCGGTGCTGGAACACCGAGCCAGGGCCTTGATCCCGACCCCCTGGGAGGGGACGAGACCCGTGGCGAAACCTACCGAAACCACTGACCCGCACGACCCCACCGACACCTCGCGCTGCCCCCGCGGTCATCGCTGCGAGTCCTGCGGCGCGGCGAGGCACAGCCTCGCCGTGGTCACGAGGCACGTCCTCGATGCGGTGCTCTGCCTGACACTGTGCCCCGCCTGCTCGGCCAGCGGACGGCCCCCGGCGATCATGCTTTCGACGGCTCAACGGCTGGTCGAGCAACACCGCGCGCACCTAGCCTCTCAACGATGACTACGGAGCCCGACGCCGCGTGCAGCTCTTCGTCGAAGCGCCGCTACGAACGCGGGGCTGGGGCTCGCCGCCAAAGCGCACCATGAGTAGTTGCCGGAGCGGTCCTCGACCGTGAGGTTCACCTGCGGACACTGCTGGGAGCGGACGAATACGGCGGCGAGCGCGACGTCGCCGGACAGGGCGAGAGCCGGGCCGCACCCCGGCCACCACCGGCACAGGCACCGGGATGCCGAGCGCCACCACCCGAGGTGCGCAGTCGCGGGGGAACAGCGCCGAGCGCTCGTCGGCGGACAGCCCGCCGCACACGCCCCACCGTATGTAGAGGATCAAGAGCGCGGCCGGCCGCATCACCGAGACGACGACCAGACCCACGACAGAACCAGCACCAAGGACAAGAACCCGGGCTCCGCCCGGACCGGCACCGCTTCGGAGATCAGCCAACAGCGCGGCGGCGACCTCCTCACGCGCGCCCGGGCGCAGCCAGACCGACGCCAGGGCACAAGCCGGGAGGGAGTGGCTTGCACCCCGGACATCGGCCCGGCAGGGATGAACCCGCGCCGCAAGGAGATCGCCGCCGAGGCCGGACGGCGTCCACAACAAGATCACGTCCTGGGTCGTCTCCGGGCCGTCGGACGTCGGGGTGCGGTGAGAACTCGGAAGAACCGCCGCGGCGAAACCTGCAGCTCAGACATGGTGCCCCGTTCCCCCGGCGCTGGTGCCGGAGGGCGGGGCGGACGAGCGGGCCTGTAAGCCGGATCCTGTTCCCGGGCACCTCACGGTGCACCGTTCGGCGACCATCCATCTCGGCCTGCCGTCACCGGCAGGCTCCAGCGACCTACCCGCAGGCTCGGACGGGCCGCCCTCGAACGCCTGCGCAGCCCCGAGGGGCCTCCTGGTCTTGCTCCGGGTGGGGTTTACCGAGCCACCCCGGTCACCCGGGGTGCTGGTGGTCTCTTACACCACCGTTTCACCCTTACCCCCGCTCGCGCGGGGGCGGTCTGTTCTCTGTGGCACTGTCCCGCGGGTCGCCCCGGGTTGCCGTTGGCAACCACCCTGCCCTGTGGAGTCCGGACTTTCCTCGGCGACGGGCCGGTGCTCCCGCCCCGCCGACGCGGCCGCCCGGCCCGCTCGTCCGCGCGGCCACTCTAGCGGCCGCCCGCACCGCCAGCACCGGGCCGGGTCCTCGCCCGAGGGCATGGCGCCGCAGTCCGGGCACAGCTCGTGCAGCCAGCAGACCTCGTCACCGCCCGCGTCGTCCATACCCCCATCGTCCGCGCCCGGCCGCCACTGCGCACCGGCCGGGCGGGATACGGTGCCGGACGTGATCGGTTCCTCGCCGGGTGCGCTGGTGTTCCTGCTCGCGGCGGGGGTGCTCGCGGGCGCGGTGAACGCGGTGGCGGGCGGGGGGTCGCTGCTGGTGTTCCCGGCGCTGCTGGCGGTCGGCCTGCCGCCGCTGAACGCCAACGTCACCAACTCGATCGCGCAGTGGCCGGGCTATGTCGGCATCGTGGCGGGCAACCGTCAGGAGCTGCGGGGCCAGCGGCGCCGGGCGTTGCTCACCAGCTCCGTCGTGTCGGTCGGCTCGGCTGTGGGATGCGCGCTGCTGCTGGTGTTGCCGGAGTCGGTGTTCGACGCCGTCGTGCCGGTGCTCGTGATCGCCGCCAGCGTGGTGCTCGCCGCCCAGCCGTGGATCAAGCGCTGGATCGGTGCCCCCGAGCCCGGCGCCCCGGACCGCGAGGGGGTGCTGCTGCCAGCGGTGTTCCTCGCCGGGATCTACGGCGGCTACTTCGGCGGTGCGCTCGGGGTCATCCTGATCGCCACGCTCGCCCTCTGCGCGCACGACGGTCTGGTCCGGCTCAACGCGTTGAAGGGGCTGCTCGCCCTGGTCGTCGCCACCGTCACGGTGGTGATCTTCGCCGTGGCCGCCCCGGTGGACTGGCTCGCCGTTGCGCTGCTCGCGCCGACGACGCTGATCGGCGGCTACGTGGGCGCGCGGATCGCCCGGCGGCTGCGCGAGGACGTGCTGCGCTGGTGCGTCGTCACCCTCGGCTTGGCGGTCGGGATCTACCTGCTGGTGACGTGACCGAGCCTGCGAGGTCACCAGCCGACACGGCACGGACGTGACCGGTGTCGTTCACGAGCAGCACCGACGCCCCGCCGTCCGGGTACATCTCGACGATCGACAGCGACGCCAGGTCCAGGTGCAGCCGATAGAGGATCGACGAGCCCGCGGCCAGGGCGTCGCGCAGCAGGATCTTGATCGGGGTCACGTGGCTGACCAGCACGACCGACGACGCCGGGTACTCCGCGAGGATCGCCCGCCGCTCGGCCGCGAGCCGCCGACCCACCTCGTCGAAGCTCTCCCCGCCCGGTGGCGCGACGTCGGTGGAGCCCAGCCAGCGCCCGTGCAGCTCCGGGTCGCGCTCGCGCGCCTCGGTGAAGGTGAGGCCCTCCCAGCCGCCGAAGTCCGTCTCCACGAGGCCCTCACGCACCTGCAGCGGGGCGCCGGTGGCGGCCGCGACGCGCTCGGCGGTGCGCCGGGCCCGCGTGAGCGGCGAGGTCAGCACGGCCGCGATCCAGGGAATCCCCGCGAGGCGCGCGGCGGCGCCGTCCGCCTGGGCCTCGCCGACGGTGGTCAGCGGCGGATCACCCCGGCCGGAGTAGCGGCGATGCACCGACAGCTCCGTCTGCCCGTGACGCAGCAGGTACAGCCGCGTCGGTGTACCGACCTGGCCGGTCCAGCCGGCCGACGCCGGTGTGCCGGAGGATGGCGTGGTCACGTCAGTCCCGCCCCCGGCCGCCGCACGGCGCTCGCGGGGCGGGCCCTGCGGCCGGGGTGAACCGCAGCCCGCGCCGCGGGACGCGTCCGGGGTGGGCCGCGGTGCAGGCGGGCCCCGGTGTGCACGCCACCGCAGCGGGCACGACGGCCAGGACGGTCACGACGCCGCCTGGGCGTCCATCGCCCGGTTCGCGAGCGCGTCCGCCCGGGCGTTGCGCGAGCGCGGCACCCAGCCGAACCGAACCGTCGCGAAGCCGCGGACCAGCGCGGCCGCCTCCAGCGCGAGCGGCTTCATCGCAGGGTGCTTGACCTGCCATCGTCCCGACATCTGCTCGACGACGAGCTTGGAGTCCATCCGCACCTCGACGTCGGTGGCACCCAGCTCGCGCGCCGCCTCCAGGCCGGCGATCAGCCCGCGGTACTCGGCGACGTTGTTCGTCGCGGTGCCGATCCCGGCCTGGCGCTCGGCGAGCACCTCCTCGGTGGCCGCGTCCAGCACGACCGCGCCGTAGCCCGCGGGGCCGGGGTTGCCGCGCGACCCGCCGTCCGCCTCGACGATCACCCTCATCCGAACCGTCACCTACAGCCCCGACTCCGGCGTCCGCACCAGGATGACCCCGCACTCCTCGCAGTGCACGACCTCGTCCGCGGGCGCGTTGCGCAGCGCCGACAGGGCCGTGCGGTCCAGCTCCAGCCGGCACGCCCCGCAGCGCCGTTCGCGCAGCAGCGCCGCACCGACGCCCTGCTGGGCGCGGCGGCGCTCGTAGGCCGCGAGCAGGTCTGCGGGCACCTCCCCCGCGACGGTCGAGCGGTCGCGGGTGCGACCGGCCTCGGCGGCGTCGATGTCGGCCAGCTCGGCGTCACGACGCGCGCCGACGTCCGTGAGCTGCTGTTCGGCCGCGGAGAGCTCCCCGCGGGCGTGCTCGAGGTCCGCGTCGAGCGCCTCGCGCCGCTCCATGATCTCCAGCTGCTCGTCCTCAAGGACGGCCTGGCGGCGGGCGAGCGTGTCCAGCTCGTGCTGCAGGTCCGTGGCCTGGCGGGCGCCTGCCGACGCGAGCAGGCCCCGGTCGCGCTGCGTGCGCGCGCGGACGGCGTCGACGTCGCGTTCGAGGCGGCGGATGTCGCGGTCCAGGTCGCTCGCGGCCGTCTCGCTGCGCACGAGCGCGTCCTTCGCCGCACGCACGGCCGCCTCGGCCTCGGTGAGGGCGCCGTGTTCGGGCAACGTGCGTCGGCGGTGGGCGAGCCGCGTGAGCTCGGCGTCCACCCCGGCGAGGTCGAGCAACCGCCGCTGGGCGGCGGGATCAGCCTTCATGGGTCCCTCCGGTACCGGGTGCCGCGAGCGTCCAGGGATCGGTGCGGCGCCGCGAGACGTGGACGGTGACGCTACCCCGAAGCGCCGCGCGGACGACGTCGGCCGCCTGCGCGCACCACGGCCACTCCGACGCCCAGTGGGCCACGTCGACGAGCGCGGGCCCGCCTGCCAGGAGGTGCTCCGAGGCGGGGTGGTGGCGCAGGTCCGCGGTGACGTAGGCGTCCACACCCGCGCGTGCGGCCGCGCCGAGCGCGGAGTCCCCGGCGCCCCCGCATACCGCCACGGTGCGGACGGGCCGGTCCGGATCGCCCGCGGCGCGCACCCCCCAGGAGGTGGCGGGCAGCGCCGCCGCGACCCGCCGGGTGAAGGCGGAGAGCGGCTCGGCGTCCGGGAGCGTCCCGATCCGGCCCAGCCCGCGTGAGGACGGGATGTCGGCGAGCTCCAGGACGTCGAACGCCGGCTCCTCGTACGGGTGCGCCGCGCGCAGCGCCGCGACGACCGCCGCCCGCCTCCCCCGGGGCAGCACCATCTCGAGCTTCGTCTCGGGCACCCGCTCCAGGCGCCCGACCGTCCCGATCGTCGGGTGTGCGCCCTCCAGCGGCCGGAACTGGCCCGTGCCCGCGGTGGCGAACGAGCAGTGGCTGTAGTCGCCGATGTTGCCCGCCCCCGCCGCGGCGAGCGCCTCGTGCACGGCGCTGATCGCCGGACCGGTCGGGATGAACGTGACGATCTTGTCCAGGGGCGGTTCGGCCGCGTCCACGAGCGGGCCCGTGACCTCCAGCCCGATCGCCCCGGCCAGTGCGTCCGAGACTCCCGGGTCGGCGGCGTCCGCGTTCGTGTGGGCGGTGTAGAGCGCCGTCCCCGCCCGGACGAGGCGGTGCACGAGCGACCCCTTCGGAGTGTCGGCGCCGACCCCGTGCACGCCGCGCAGGAACAGCGGGTGGTGGCTGAGCAGGAGCTGGGCGCCCGCCTCGATCGCCTCGTCGACGGTCTCGGGCACGGCGTCGACGGCGACGAGGACGCGATCGACCGGCTCGGCCGGGTCTCCGCAGACGAGCCCCACGGCGTCCCAGTCCGCGGCGAGCGCTGGCGGGTAGGCCGCCTCCAACGCGGCGATGACGTCGGCGACGCGTGCGCTCACCGGCTCACCGCCGTCGTGGACGCCGTCGTGATCGGGTCGGCCCCTGCGGTCGCGCCGCGCCGACCGAGGGCCGCCTGCAGCGCAGCGACGAGCGCGGCGACCTGGTCCGGGGCCCGTACCGCCACCCGGAGGTGGTCGGGCCCCAGGCCGGGGAACGTGTCGCCGCGGCGGACGGCGATCCCGTCGTCCCGGAGCGCCGCCCGCACCTGCGAACCCGTTCCCCCCGGCAGCCGCAGCAGCAGGAACGGCGCCACTCCCGGCAGCAGCGTCACCCCCGGCACGGCCGCGAGCGCCGCGGCCTGCGCCACCCGCCAGCCCTGCAACCGGACGGCCGCCGCCGCCCCCTCGGCCACGGCCGCGGGCGAGCAGCAGGCGGTCACGGCCTCCAACGCGGGGGTGGACACCGGCCAGTGCGGCCGCCGCCGCGCCAGGCGGGCGAGCAGCTCCGGCGCGCCGAGGGCGTAACCGGCGCGCAGCCCCGCCAACGCCCATGTCTTGGTGAGGCTGCGGAACACGAGCACCCCAGGGAGCGCCTCCCCCGCGAGCGACTCCGGCTCGCCGGGCAGCGCGTCCGCGAACGCCTCGTCGACGAGCAGCACCCGGCCGGGGCGGGCCAGCGCCCGCAGCGACTCCGCCGGGTGCAGCACGCCGGTGGGGTTCGTCGGGTTGCCGACGACGACGAGGTCGGCGGCGTCCGGAACGGACGCCGGGTCCAGCCGGTGGCCGTCCGCCTCGGCGGTGGGCACCCGCACCACCGGCACGTCGGCGGTGCGCAGCGCGAGCTCCGGTTCGGTGAACCCGGGGTGCACGACGGCCGCCAGCCGTGGCTGCAGCTCGGGCAGCAGCGCGAACCCCTCCGCACTCCCGGCGAGGACCAGCACCTCCTCGGGGCGGCGGCCGTGGCGGCGGGCGACGGCGGCGCGGGCCCGCTCGTCCCGGGCGGCCGACGGGTACCGGGCCAGGTCGTCGAGGGTCGCGGCGAGCCGCTCGCGCAGCCAGGCCGGGGGCGCCTCACCCTGCACGTTGACGGCGAAGTCGAGCAGGCCGCCCGTCGCGTCGACGTCGCCGTGATGGCGCAGGTCGTGGGCCGGAGCCCCACCGCCCGGGCAGGGTGGTCCGCAGGCGGCTGCGGCACCGTCCGTCCGGTCGGGTCCGTCGCCTGATCGGACCTCTCGTCGCCGGCCCGGGTGGTCCTGCCGCACACCGACGCCGCCGAGGAGCCCGTGATCCATGCGCAGAACCCTACGGTCCGCCCGATGGCCGCCCGGCAGGCCCGGCGCGGATGGGTAACACTTCCCTCATGGCTCCCCCGGCCGAACTCCACGTGTGCTTCGTCTGCACCGGCAACATCTGCCGCTCACCGATCGCCGAGAAGGTCCTCGTCGCCGAGCTCGCGCAGGCGGGCCTCGACGATCGCGTGCGCGTGACCAGCGCGGGAACCGGTGGGTGGCACGTCGGGAACCCCGCGGACCCCCGCACGGCCGCGCTGCTGCGCGCCCACGGCTACCCGGACGGCCACACCGCCCGCCAGCTGGACGCCGAGCTGCTCGCGGCCGACCTCATCGTCGCGTTGGACAACGAGCACCGCCGGATCCTGCAGGGCAAGGTGCCGGAGCCCGAACGGGTACGGCTGCTGCGCTCGTTCGACCCGTCCGCGCCCCCGGGCGCGGACGTCCCGGACCCCTATTACGGCGCGGACGACGGGTTCGTCCTGGTGCTGGGGATGGTGCGCGCGGCGATGCCGGGTCTGGTGGCCTGGATCCGCGACGAGCTCGGCTGACGGCCGCGGCCCGTGCGGGTGCGGGGCTGCGCATCTTGCACGGCGGACACCCCGTCGCAGGGCGGACATACCCGTCGCAGGCCGACACACCTCGCCGAGCCGATACACCTCGCAGGGCCGACGCACCCCTCGCAGGGCCGACGCATCCTCGCAGGGCCGACGCACCCCTCGCAGATGTTGCAGCCCCTGCGAAGCGCACCCGGGCCCTGCGAAGCACCCGGCCACGGCCTGCGAAGCGCACCCGGGCCCTGCGAAGCACCCGGCCACGGCCTGCGAAGCGCACCCGAACCCCTGCGAAGCAGCCAGCCACGGCCTGCGAAGCGCACCCGAACCCCTGCGAAGCACCCGGCGGCGACGCTCCGAAGCGCAGCCACCCCGCGGCGCCCCGGCCCCGGACGCGACGCCCCCACCCGACCGAGCCACCAGACGCACCCCGCCGACCCGACCCGGTCCCCGCCCCGCCGCACCCGCCGACCCGACCCGGTCCCCGCCCCGCCGCACCTGGCCCCCACGCGCCCCCGACGCACCTCGCAGGGCCGACACACCCCTCGCAGATGCCGCAGGCCCTGCGAAGCGCACCCGGACCCTGCGAAGCACACCGAACCCCTGCGAAGCACCCGGCCACGCCCCGCGAAGCACACCGAACCCCTGCGAAGCACCCGGCCATCGCCGCGAGGCGCCCGCCCGTCCCCCGCGCCGTGCCCGCCCGCCCCCCGCGCCGTCGTGCCGGCCCGACCCTGCCATCGGCCCGAGCCCGCCGCTCAGCCCTCCGCGAGCCCGTACACCTGCCAACCGACGTCGGGGAACCCCGCCGCCGTGGCCACCGCCGCCGAGGCCAGGTTCGCGTGGTCGTGCAGGTAGGTGGGCACCGCCCCCTCGTCGAGGACACGCCGGGCCGCCTGCGCGACCAGCCGCCGGGCGAGGCCCTGCCCGCGCGCCGCCTGGCTGGTGACGACGGCGAGTTCGCGGCCGTGCACGTCGTGGCGCTTGATCCCGACCCGGCGAGATGCTCGCCACTGCGGGGATCGCGGGCCACCAGCACGTCTCCCCCGAACGGGCGCAGCCACGCCGGAACGGACAGGTCCGTGGCCGGTACCCACTCGCCCGCGTCGGGCAGGGGCGTGGGCGCGGTGCTCCACCGGAACACCCCGGTGATGACGTGGCCGGCGAGCCCGGCAGCAGCCGGGACGCCACCGAGGTCGCCGGGCCCGCCCACCTCGAGCGCGGCCGCCACCGCCGCCTCGGTGCCCGGTGGTACCGACAGCACGCCCGCCTGCGGGGTCGAGACCCCGATCATCGGGTACACCCGCCCGTCCCAGCCGGGCGCCACCCGCGCCGCCGACCCGACGACCGTGAGTCCCGGCCCGTCGCCCGGCCAGCGACCGAGCCAGGCCGCGAGATGGGCGGTCAGCTGCGCCGGGAGGCGGGCGGGAACCCGGGCCGGGACGTGGGCCGGGAGATGGGCACCGGCCGGGGCCCGGTCACCAGCCACGCAGGGGCATCCCCGAACGACCGTCGCGATCGACCCTCACCCCGAGCACCTGGTGGAGCTGGATGTTGTCGCGGTCGAACCCGACGCGGCTCGCCGCCATGTACAGCCGCCACACCCGCGCCCGGCCCTCGCCCACCTCGGCGACCGCGGCCTCCCAGTTGTCCTCGAGGTTCGCCCCCCAGTCGCGCAGGGTCATCGCGTAGTGCTCGCGCAGGTTCTCCTCGTGGCGCACCTCGAAGCCGTGGTCGTTCATCACCGACACCAGGTGCCCGATCGTGTGCAGCTGGCCGTCCGGGAAGACGTAGCGGTTGATGAACGGGTCCGTCCGGCGGCTGTGGGGTGTGTGCGGCTGGGTGATGCAGTGATTGAGCAGCCGCCCGCCCTCCTTGAGCCGAGCGGCGAGCGAGGTGAAGTACCCGGGCAACGCCGCTGCACCCAGGTGCTCGGTGAGCCCGATCGAGCTGATCGCGTCGTACTCGTGCCCGGGGGCGTCGCGGTAGTCGAGGTGGCGCACCTCGGCCAGCCCGTCCAGGCCCCGGCGGGTGATCTCCGCCTGCGCCCACTCCGCCTGGTTTCGCGACAGCGTGACGCCCAGCGCCCGCACCCCGTGCTCGGCGGCGGCGTGCATGACCATGCCGCCCCACCCGCAGCCGACGTCGAGCAGCCGCATCCCCGAGCGCAATCCCAGCTTGTTCGCCACCAGCTCGAACTTGTTCGCCTGCGCCTCCTCGAGGGTGGCGTCCGCCCGGGGGTAGCAGGCGCAGGTGTAGGCCATCGACGGGCCGAGCACCCACTCGTAGAAGCGGTTCGAGACGTCGTAGTGGTGCGAGATCACCTTCGCGTCGCGCCGTCTGGAGTGCAGCCGCCCCGGCGGGCGGTACTCGAGATCGGGTGGCGGCTGGTGGTGGCGCAGCCACAGCGGCAGCATCCGCCGGGCGATCCGCGCCTTGTCCGCCCTCGTCATCGGCGCCATCGTGATCCCCGCGACGGCGCCGAGCAGCGCATGGAGATCGCCCTCGACCTCCAGCTCGCCCGTCACGTACGCCCTCGCCATGCCGAGCGTGCCCGGCGCCGTCGCGAGCCTCGCCAGCGCCCGCGGCGAGACGATCCGCAGCGCCACCGAGGCCGTGTCCGGTCCCGACTTGCTGCCGTCGTAGCCGATCACCCGAACCGGGACGTCCGGCCCCAGCACGCTGCCGAGGATCTCCGCCACCCGCATGTCGTCACCGCCCTGAGATAAGACGCGCGCCGCCCTGCGCTACGTACTGACCTTCCGATAGAGATCGGGCAGGACCCCTCGTGCGTCGTATCGCTGTTTGAGCGCACGGTAGGCCGTCCCGTTGTAGCGTCGCCAGAACTCGTCCTCGCCGTAGTGGACCGTCGAGTACAGCGACTTGTGCCCGCCGAGCCGCGCGACGAGCTTCTCGACGCGCCGGTTGTGCGCGTCCGGCCGGCCCGGTTCCTGCGGCACGGCCGACCAGAACCCGGCGTTGACGTAGAGCTCGCCGGGTGTCATCGGGTAGAGCGGCCACGTCCGGGCGGGGCCGATGACCGCTCCATCGTCGTCGCGCTGTTCGCGCAGCTTCAGCGGGCACAGCCACACCGGCGTGATGCCCACTTCGGTGTGGAACGCGTCCAGGAACTCCGGCAGCCGCGCCACCGGGATCTCGACGTCCTGCACGACCGGCTCCTCCGGCGGGAGGCCGCGCAGCCTGCGCAGCCGCTCGCTCGCGCCGTAGCGGCGATCCAGCGCGACCAGCCTGCGGTAGACGTCCGAGCGCCGCCATCGCCGCGGCCACAGTGCCCGCACGAGGGGCTGCTGCACGCCGAAGGCGCGAGAGCACCAGAACCAGTCCGTGTCCCAGCGCCAGATGTAGTCGCGGACGGTCAGGTGGTCCACCGCGCGCCGCCGCAGCGACCGGTAGAACACCTGCTGCCCGGTGTAGTCGCTGACGGGGGTGAGGGGCTCGTCGACGAACTCCCCCAGGCTCAGGTAGTGCTCGCCCGCGGAGAAGACGACGCCGTCCACGAAGTCGTAGGGGCCGGCGCACGCCTCGACGATCGCCGCGGTGACGTCGGCGGCGGTGTCGTAGCGGCGGTGGGTGAGCCGGACGTAGGGCTTCACCGGCTGCAGGTCGATCACCAGCCGCAGCGCGTAGCCGAGCGTGCCGTAGGAGTTGGGGAACCCGGCGTAGAGGTCGGCGTGCTCGCCGTCCGGGGTGGCGGTGACGACGTCGCCGTCGCCGGTGAGCACGTCCATCTCCCGGACCGACTCGTGCGGCAGGCCGTGGCGGAACGAGCTCGACTCGATCCCCAGGCCGGTGACGGCCCCGCCCAGGGTGATGGTCTTGAGCTGCGGGACGACCAGTGGCATCAGCCCGTGGGCGAGCGTGGCGTCGACGAGGTCCTCGTAGGTGGTCATCCCCTGCACGACGGCGGTGCGGGAGACCGGGTCGACGTCCAGCACCCCCGTGAGCCCGCTCGTGTCCAGCTCGACCGCGGCGGTGCCGCCGAACCGGAAGAGGTTCGACGAGGGCTTGCGCAGCCGCACGGAGCTCTCCGGTGGGACGGCCCGGTAGCCCGCCACCAGCGCCTCCACGGCGGCGGCGTGCGCGGCGTGGGAGGTGATCGACGCGGTCACCGAAGCGACGGTAGTTCGCCGATCGCCGTCTGGCCAGGAGTATCGAATCGGGCCGTGGAGAGCACGGCACCGGACCCGCCCGAGTGGTCGTTCCCGAACGTGCGGAGGTGGGCTGCACGCGCACCATGGAGGCCGCTCGGCGGCACCATGTTACCGGCCGGTATGTGACACTCGTCGCATGGAGCGCGACATCTTCGACGCCGAGCACGACGCCTTCCGCGACCTCGCCCGCACGTTCGTCGCCAAGGAGATCACCCCCTTCCACGAGCAGTGGGAGCGCGACGGCCAGGTGAGCCGCGAGGTGTGGCTCGCCGCGGGCCGGGCGGGCCTGCTCGGCACGGACGTGCCCGAGGAGTACGGCGGCGGCGGGGTCGACGACTTCCGCTACAACTCCGTGCTGGTCGAGGAGCTGGTGACGGCCGGGGCGAGCGGCGTGGGCTTCCCGCTGCAGAACGACGTCGTCGCGCCCTACCTGCTGCGGCTGGCCACGCCGGAGCAGAAGCGGCGGTGGCTGCCGGGATTCTGCGCCGGGGAGATCATCACCGCGATCGCGATGACGGAGCCGGGGGCCGGGTCGGACCTGCAGGGTGTCCGGACCACCGCCCGGCAGGACGGGTCGGCATGGATCCTCGACGGGTCGAAGACGTTCATCACCAACGGGATCCTCTCCGACCTCGTGATCGTCGTGGCGCGCACGGACCCGGACGCGGGCAGCCGCGGCTTCAGCCTGCTCGTCGTCGAGCGCGGGATGGCGGGCTTCGCGCGCGGCAGGCGCCTGGCGAAGGTGGGGCTCAAGGCGCAGGACACCGCCGAGTTGTCGTTCACCGACGTGGCGGTCCCCGCCGAGAACGTGCTCGGGGAGATCGGCCGGGGCCTGCCCTACCTCATGCAGAACCTCGCCCAGGAGCGGCTCTCGATCGCCGTCGGCGCCGCTGCGGGAGCGGCGCGGGCCGTGGAGCTCACGCTGGAGTACGTCAAGCAGCGCACCGCGTTCGGCCACCCGATCGGGGATTTCCAGCACACGCGTTTCGAGATCGCGGAGATGGCCACCGAGGTCGACGTCACCCGCTCGTTCGTGGATCGCTGCCTCGCCGCGCACATCGCGGGCACGCTCTCGGCCGCGGACGCGGCGAAGGCCAAGTGGTGGGCCACGGACGTGCAGAAACGCGTGGTGGACCGGTGCGTCCAACTGCACGGCGGCTACGGCTACATGCTCGAATACCCGATCGCCCGGGCGTTCGTGGACTCCCGCGTCCAGGCGATCTACGGCGGCACGAACGAGATCATGAAGGAAATCATCGGACGGAGCCTCCTCGGTTGACCGCGCCCTACACCCGGTAGAAACAACACGTGGGCTTCCGACTGACTCCCCGCGAGCGCGGCTTCTACCCGCTGTTCGCGCGCGCGGCGGAGAACATCGCCGCCGCCACCGACCAGCTCGCGAAGCTGGTCGCCGCCGAGCCTGCCGAGCGGATAGCGCTGGCCCGCCAGGTGAAGGAGGCGGAGAACGCGGGCGACTCCCTGACCCACGAGATCATGATCAAACTGAACTCGGTGTTTGTCACGCCGTTCGACCGGGAGGACATCTACCGGCTCGCGTCGTCGCTGGACGACGTGCTGGACCTGGTCGAGGAGGCCGCGGACCGCATCGTGCTCTACCGGCTCGGCGCCCTGCCACCGGGCGTCGCCGCGCAGGTCTCGGTGCTCCAGCAGGCCGCCGGCGCGACCGCCGAGGCCATGCCCCGCCTGGAGAAGCCCGCCAAGCTGCAGGAGTACTGGATCCACGTCAACTCCCTTGAGGACGACGCGGACGCCGTCTACCGCTCCCTGCTCGGCGATCTGCTCGCTCCCCCCGACGACGCCGCTCCCGCCGACATCCTCGCCGTCCTCAAGCTCAAGGAGGTGGTCGAGACCCTCGAGGAGGCCGCGGACGCCTTCGAGACCGTCGCCAACACCGTCGAGAGCATCGCGGTGAAGGAAGCCTGAGGTGGAGCTCGTCGCGGTGATCACCGTGATCCTCGTCGCGCTCGGCTTCGACTACACCAACGGCTTCCACGACGCCGCCAACGCCATCGCCACCTCGGTCTCCACGCGCGCGCTCGCCCCGCGCACCGCACTCCTGATGGCGGCCGTGCTGAACCTCGTCGGCGCGTTCCTCGGCACCGAGGTGGCGCAGACGGTGGGCAGCGGCATCATCGAGGCCCCGAGCGGCCTGCCCGGCCTCACCATCGTGCTCGCCGCGCTGATCGGAGCGATCGCGTGGAACCTGATCACCTGGGGGCTCGGCATGCCGTCCTCCTCGTCGCACGCGCTGATCGGCGGCCTGGTGGGCGCGGCACTGGCGTCGGCGGGCACCGTCAAGTGGGACGGTGTGGTGTCGAAGGTCATCATCCCGATGGTGCTCTCGCCGATCGTCGGCTTCCTGCTCGCGGGGCTGCTCATGACGGCGATCCTGTGGGTCTTCCGGCGCGGGCATCCCACCCGGCTGACCCGGGGCTTCCGCCACGCCCAGACGGTCTCGGCCGCCGCGATGGCGCTCGGCCACGGCCTTCAGGACGCCCAGAAGACGATGGGCGTCATCGTGCTCGCCCTGGTCGTCGGCGGGTTCCACACCGGCACCGAGATCCCGTGGTGGGTGATCGTGCTCGCCGCGGGCGCCCTCTCCCTCGGGACGTACGCGGGCGGCTGGCGGATCATGCGCACGCTCGGCCGCAGGATCATCGACCTGGACCCGCCCCGCGGGTTCGCCGCCGAGTCCACGGCGTCCGCCGTGCTCTACACCACCGCGTTCGTCTTCGCCGCACCCATCTCGACCACCCAGACGATCACGTCGTCGATCCTCGGGGTGGGCGCCACGAAGCGGGTCACCGCGGTGCGCTGGGGGGTCGCCGGCAACATCGTCGTCGCCTGGGTGTTCACGCTCCCGATGGCGGCCGCCGTGGCCGCGCTCACGTGGCTGGTGCTGCACAGCCTCACGACGTGAGCACCCCCGCGCAAACCCGGTCCACCGCGTCCACCGCCGCGAGGGTGCGCGCCGGATCGAGTTGCACCGGGTCCATGAGGCTGCCCCCCGGCGCGACCTCCCCGCGGCCCTGCGCGTCCAGCTCGCCGATGGCGGCCGCGACCTCGGCCATCGCGGCGCGCAGGTCCGGATCCGCCGCGCCCGGGTCGGCGTAGAACGCCCACGCCGTGGCCAGGTCCAGCGCGGCCCGCACCGGCGGAACGGGCATCGCCGCGTAGGTGGCGGCCGCCCGGCGCACCAGCGGGGACGTGGTGGCGTGGTGCTCGCAGGCGGCACGGTCGGCGGCCGTCGGGCCGGGCGGGCGCCCGACCGCGGGTGGCGGGGACGCGGAAGGCACGTGCGGCGCTGAGGGCTGGTCGCCGCCGCATCCCGCGAGCAGGACCAGCACCGCAGGCGCGACCAGCACGGCCGCGACCCGCGGCCTCACCCGACCACGCTGGCCACGACGCGTGCCCGCTCCGTCTCGACGTCGAAGTCCGCGGGCGGATAGCGCGGGTCCAGATCGGTGAGGACCTCGTGCAGCAGCGCCGCGATCGCCCAGTTCCGGTACCACTTGCGGTCCGCGGGGATGACGTACCACGGGCCGGTGTCGGTGTCGGTGCGCCGCAGCGCCTCGGCGTACGCCTCGCGGTAGGCGGGCCACTTCGCGCGCACGTCCACGTCCCCCGGGTGGTACTTCCAGTGCTTGGTGGGGTCGTCCAGGCGGGCCAGCAGGCGCTCCTGCTGCTCTGCCGGGGAGATGTGCAGCATGCACTTGACGAGGGTGACGCCCGCCGCGGCCAGCTCCGCCTCGAACGCCACCAGCTCCTCGTAGCGGGGGCGCCACACGCTCTCGGGCACCAGCGCGTCCACCCGCACGACCAGCACGTCCTCGTAGTGGGAGCGGTCGAACACGCCGATGTACCCGGCCCGGGGGACGGCGCGGCGGATGCGCGCCAGGTAGTGCTCGGCGCGTTCGGCCTCGGTGGGCTTCTTGAACGACGTGATCGCCAGGCCCTGCGGGTTCACGAGACCCGCGACATGCTCGACGACGCCGCCCTTGCCGGAGGTGTCCATGCCCTGCAGGACCAGCAGGACCGCGCGCGACCCCTCGGCGTAGAGCCGTTCCTGCAGCCCGGCCAGCCGCGGCCCCAGCTCGGCCAGCTCCTCCGCCGCCGCCTCGCGGTCGTTCGGCCCCACCGGACGATCCCGCGGATCGACCCCGGCGGGGCCGGCGGCGGTGACGCGGAAGGCGTTGCGCACGGACCTGCTCATGATCCGGGAGCGTAGTCCGAGCGGGGCCCGCAGGACCCGTGCTGGGATGTCCACATGGACCGCCTGCTGCCCGCCCCCGCCATGCTCGAGACCGGGCCCGACACCGGGCTCGGCGACACGCTCGCCGAGCAGTACGCCTATCCCGCCGGGCTCACCGCTCCGTACGTGCGGGTCAACTTCGTCTCCAGCGTGGACGGCGCCGTGACCGTGGACGGGCGCTCGGGCGGCCTCGGCTCCGCCGCGGACCGGCGGGTGTTCGGCGTCCTGCGCGAGCTGTGCGACGTCGTCCTGGTCGGCGCGGGCACGGCGCGGGCCGAGGACTACCGCGGGGCCCGCAAGCCCACCCGCGGGCGCGACACGCCCCCGCCCGTCGCCGTCGTGACCGGCTCGGCGGGGGTGAGCCCCAAGAGCCGCCTGCTGACCGACACCGCGGTCCCTCCGATCGTGTTCACCCTGCGTACCGCCCCCGCCGAGCGGTTGGAGGCGCTCGCGGACGCCGGTGCGGAGGTCGTCCCCCTGGACCGGCTCGCCCCGGAGGTCCTGCTCGCCGAGCTGGGTCGGCGCGGGTTGTACCGGGTGCTCTGCGAGGGCGGCCCCATGCTGCACGGCCAGCTGCAGGCGGCCGACGCGGTCGACGAGCTGTGCCTCACGCTGTCCCCGCTGCTCGCGGGGGGCGACAGCGGGCGGATCTCCCGCGGGTCCGCCGGAGCACCGCCGCGGCCGATGACGCTCGTGCACGCGCTGCACGAGGACGGGACGCTGCTGCTGCGGTACGCGCGCGCCGCCGGACGGTGATCACCGCGCCGTGACCTGAGGTGTACCGGTGCACGTCAGGTCACGGAAACGGTGCTCACCGCTGCCCTGACCCGGGCCACACCGGGCACCGGGCAGAGTGGCCGCCGATGCGCCCGGCACGCCGACCCCCCGCCCGGGCGGCGACGACGCTCGCCGCCGTCCTGCTGGCCTGCGCTGTCGGCATCGTCAGCACGGCCTGCACGGTCGGCCCGTCCGAGCGGCCACCGGTCGCCGTGCGGGGTGACGGCGTCGCCGGGCCCCTGGCGCCCGCGGTCCCCGTCCCGGCTCCCGGCACGCCGAACCTGCCGGTGCCCGACCCGCAGCGTCCACTCGCGGAGTTCGTCGACTGCACCGACGAGGTCCTCGCCGTGGCCACGGTCCCGGTTCCCGCGGACCGCACCCTGCGCGCGGACTGCACCGAGCTCACGGTGCCCTCGGACCCCGAGCAACCCCAGCTCGGGCGCACCCGGGTCGGCCTCGTCCGCATCGGGCTCGCCGACGCTCCCGAGGACCGCCCGCCGCTGCTCGTGATCGGCGACAGCGCCGCGGACCCGTCGGCGGGCCATGCGGTCACCGTGGCCGCGCAGGTACCCCTACCGGTGCTGCAGGCGTTCACCCTCGTGGGGCTGGACCGCCGCGGCGTCGGGTCGGACGCCCTGGACTGCGCCTCCGCCGACGCCCGCGCCGCGCTCGTGGACGCCGACGCCACCGACGAGGCCGCCCTCGCCGAGCTGCTCGAACAGGCCCGCCAGGTCGTCCAGGACTGTCACGTGCTGCTCTCCGGCGGGGCCAGCGGCTTCCGCACCGCGAGCACCGCGTCCGACATCGCGGAGGTGCGCGCGGCCCTCGGCGTGCAGCGGCTGTCCGCCGTCGGCGTCGGCGACGGCGCCACCGCCCTCGCGCGGTGGGCGGCGGGGGATCCGGCCGCCGTCGGCAGGCTGGTTCTCGACGGCCCCCCGGACCCGACCCTCGACGAACCCGCCCGTTCCGAGGCGCGTGCGAAGGCCGCCGAGGCCACCTTCGACGCGTTCGCCCTCGCCTGCACCTCCGCTCCGGAATGCCCGCTCGGCGCGGACCCGCGCGCCACCGTGACCGCGCTCGTCGAGCGCCTGCGCCTGCAGGAGTTGCGCGCGCCCGACCTGCGCGTCCTCACCGCGGGTGGGACGCTCACCGCCGTCCTGGCCGGGCTGACCGAGCCGCGCACATGGCCCACCCTCGCCGCCGCGCTCGCCGCCGCCGACGCGGGCGACCCCGTACCGCTGCTGGACCTGCTCGACCCGGTCGCAGGGCTCGGCGGACGCTTCGACGCCACCATCGCCACGGCGTGCAACGACGCGGCCCGCCGCCTCTCCCCGGGCGAGATCGCCACGCTGGCCGAGGGCTGGGCGCACGACTACCCGATGTTCGGCACGACGCTGGCCCTGCGGCTGCTGGCCTGCGGCCCGTGGCCCACCGTCGCCGATCCCCCGCCCGCCCCGGTCGGGCCGCTCCCGCCGGTGCTGGTGCTCGGCACCGCCCACGACCCGCGCGGCCCGGCCGAGGGGTCGCGGCGCGTCGCGGAGCTGCTGCCGTCGGGGCGCTTCCTGTCGTGGCAGGGATCCGGAACCGGTGCCTGGCCGCGCACCCCCTGCGTCGACGACGCCGTCGGGCGCCTGCTGGTGGACGGCGTGGCGCCGGAGGGCGGCCTGGAGCACAGCCTGCTGTGCCCCCCGTGAACGGAGGCGGTCAGACCGTCTTGCCGAGCGTGTCGGCCCGCGACCTGCTGGGCTGCACGCGCTTGGGCTCGCCCTTCATCTTCGGATACTCCGGGGGGTAGGGCAGGTCGCCACGGCCGTCCGAGTCGTACCACTCCAGCACGGTCTCCAGCCCGCACACGGCCGCGTCCAGCCCCGCGTGGGCGTCCCCGTGCTCGGCCAGTAGGGCCGGCACCGTGCGGACGTCGAAGTCCTCCGGCTCGACGTCGGCCAGCGCCTCCCAGGTCACGGGCATCGACACGGTGGCCCGGGGCCGCCCGCGCACGGACCACGCGGAGGCGATCGTGCGGTCGCGGGCCGCCTGGTTGTAGTCGAGGAACACGCGCTCGCCGCGTTCCTCCTTCCACCACGCGACGGTGGCCCGATCGGGGATCCGGTCCGCGACCCGGCGCCCGATCGCGATCACGGCGTGGCGGACGTCGACGAACGACCACTGCGGGCGGATCCGGACGGCCACGTGGATGCCGCGGCCCCCGGACGTCTTGGGCCACCCGACGAGCCCCGCCTCGGCCAGCACCTCCCGCAGCACCCCGGCGACCGCCACGGCGTCCGCGAACCCGGTGCCGGGCTGCGGATCGAGGTCGATGCGCAGCTCGTCCGGGTGGTCGGCGTCGGCGCGGCGCACCGGCCAGGGGTGGAAGTCGAACGTGCCGAGGTTGGCCGCCCACACCACCGTCGCGGGCTCGGTGGGGCAGAACGAGTCGGCCGTGCGCCCGCTGGGGAACGTCACCCGGGCCGTCTCGGCGTAGGGCGGCGCCCCCTTCGGCATGCGCTTGACGTAGAAGGCCTCGCCGGCTACTCCGTCCGGGTAGCGTTTGAGGTTCGTCGGGCGCAGGTGGAGCACCCGCTCCAGGACCTCCGCGACCCGGACGTAGTAGCCCACGACCTCGCGCTTCGTGATCCCGCGCTCGGGAAAGTAGATCTTGTCCGGGCTGGTCAGCCGCACCTCGCGGTCCCCGTGCGGACCGGGAACGGTGAGCAGTTCGACCTCGGCGCGCGCCACGCCCGCGCACGCTACCGGCTACCCTGCCCGCATGCGCGACCCCGACGCGGACCGGCCGCCGTGGCCGCGAGCCGTGCCGCCGCGCTCCCCGCAGTTCGACGACGAGCTGATCGGCCTCGACCCGGACGACCCGGAGGCCCAGGCGTTCGCCGCGCACCTGGACCGCATGCAGCGCCAGGGGCCCGCATACACCGTGGAGGGCTACCTCGAGGGCGTGCGGGACTTCGCCGAGTCCGCCAACCGCGCCGAGGGCGGCAGGCGCCTGGCCGCGGTGGTCCTCGTGCTGCTGCTGCTCACCGTCGTCGCGTACCTCATGGGAGACGCGCTGCTGTTCGTTCTCACCGCATGGCTGTAAGGAGGTCGTTCGGAAGGATCATGGACCTCCTGCGGGGCCGCACGCATAGTCTTGCGGGCATGGAACCGGTCACCGACAGCACCGCCAAGGTCGTCAAGTCCGACGAGGAGTGGCGCGCCCAGCTCAGCCCCGCCGAGTACCACGTGCTGCGCCAGGCCGGCACCGAGCGGCCGTTCACCGGCGAGTACACCGACAACAAGCAGGTCGGTGTCTACTCCTGCCGCGCCTGCGGGGCGGAGCTGTTCCGCAGCGACACGAAGTTCGAGTCCCACTGCGGCTGGCCGTCGTTCTTCACCCCGCTCGCCGGCGACGCCGTGATCGAGCGCGCGGACACCTCGCTCGGGATGCGCCGCGTCGAGGTGCTGTGCGCGACGTGCCACAGCCACCTGGGCCACGTGTTCGAGGGCGAGGGCTACGCCACGCCGACGGATCAGAGGTACTGCATCAACTCGATCTCGCTGCGGTTCGAGCCCGCCGAGTAGCGGCTACGGCAACGTGGCGACGAGGTCGGCCACCGCCACGCGGGGCCCGGTGAAGAACGGGACCTCCTCGCGCACGTGACGACGGGCCTCGGTGGCCCGCAGGTCGCGCATGAGGTCGACGATGCGGTGCAGCTCATCGGCCTCGAACGCGAGGATCCACTCGTAGTCGCCGAGGGCGAACGCCGACACCGTGTTCGCCCGCACGTCCGGGTAGCCGCGGGCGGCCTTGCCGTGCTCCGCGAGGATCGTCCGCCGCTCCTGGTCCGGCAGCAGGTACCAGTCGTAGGAGCGCACGAACGGGTAGACGCAGACGTAGCGTCGCGGCTCCTCCCCCGCCAGGAACGCGGGGACGTGGCTCTTGTTGAACTCCGCGGGCCGGTGCAGGGCCACCTGGCTCCACACGGGCGTGCTCGCCCGGCCCAGCGCCGTCTCCCGCCGCAGGTCCGCGTACGCGGCCTGGACTGCCTCGACGGTGTCGGCGTGCCACCAGATCAGGTAGTCCGCGTCCGCGCGCAGCCCCGCGACGTCGTACACGCCGCGGACGACCACACCCTTGCCGGCCAGCGCGTCCACGAAGGCGGCGGCCTCCTGGGCGGGTGCGGAGCGCTCGTCGCCGAGGGCCCCCGGCCGGACGCGGAACACCGACCACATGGTGTAGCGGATCGTGTCGTTCAGGGCGGCGTAGTCCAGACGGGCCATGCCCCCATGCTGCCATCCCGCCGCGCCCGCGCCGGTACCCCTCCACCGGCGCGGGCGTCGGCGTCCCGCGGTCAGGCTCCCGTCACGCCTCTTCGGCCATGGCGAGGATGTCGTCGCGCGACATCGTGCCGACGAGGTCGGGGTGCACCTGCTCGACGTGCTCCTCGACACGCCCGACGAGCGTGTCGTCGTCGCTCGCATCCACGGTCGACCCGCACTCGCAGTGGATGACCTTGGCCATGGGATCCCCCTTCGCCTGCGTCTGCGCCCTTGCGACGCGGCGGCCAGAATAGGGACACCGCCGTGCCCGGACCTTGCGACGACATTGGGGTGTCTTGGTGGAGTTCAACCCGACCGACCGGGTCTACCTCTGCGGGCGCCTGGTCGTTCTGCTCGGCGGCGAGCGCGTGGAGGGACGGCTGCCGGGTCGGCAGGGTCAGGTCCTGTTCGCCGCCCTCGCCCGCCACCGCGGCGGGGGGCTCTCCCGAGAGGATCTCGCCCGGGTGCTGTGGGCCGAGGCACCGCCCGACGCCGCGGACTCCGCTCTGTCCGCGCTGCTCTCCCGGCTGCGCCGGGCGGTCGGTCCGCGACGGCTCGACGGCCGCGGCCACCTGCGGCTGGAGCTGCCCCGCGACACGTGGGTCGACCTCGACGCCGCCGACGAGGCCCTGCACCGCGCCGAGTCGGCCGTCGCGCGCGGGGCGTTCA
Source organism: Pseudonocardia sp. (assembly GCA_050248815.1). Taxonomy (GTDB): domain Bacteria; phylum Actinomycetota; class Actinomycetes; order Mycobacteriales; family Pseudonocardiaceae; genus Pseudonocardia. The sequence goes on from JBFWRR010000003.1 coordinate 70,073, forward strand.
CCGAGGCCTGGTCGCCGGCGCGGGTCGCGGTGCACGTCGCGGCCCGCGGGTTCCTGACGGGGGCGGCGGGCCGCTGGGTGGAGCACGAGCGCAGCGCCGTCGCACGCAAGCGCCTGCGCGCGCTGGAGGTCTATGCCGAGGCCTGCCTGGCGCTGCGGGGCACCGAGCTCGCGACGGCCGAGCGGGCCGCGCGCACGCTGGTCGACCTCGCGCCCTACCGGGAGAGCGGGCACCGGCTGCTCATGCGCAGCCTGGTCGCCCGCGGCAACCCGGCGGAGGCCCTGCTGGCCTACGAGGAGCTGCGCCGGCTGCTACGCACCGCCCTCGGCGTCGGCCCCGGGGTGGTCACGCGGCGGCTGCACGCGGAGATCCTCGCCGGGCGGTGACCGCCGCCCGTCCGCTCGGCCGTCCGCCCCGACGGCGCTCAGCGCCCGGCCGCAGCCGACGTGGTGAGGGCGTGCGCCACGCGCTGCGCCGCCCGCCGCGCCGTCCCGACGCAGGCAGGCACCCCCACGCCGTGCAGCGCCGACCCCGCGACCGCGAGCCGGTCGGGCAGGCCGTCCTCGATCGCCTGCACGCGGTCCAGATGCCCCACGGCGTACTGCGGCAGCCCGCCACCCCAGCGCTGCACGACCACGTCCACGGGCGCGGCGGTGATCCCTGCGAGCTCCGCGAGGTCGGCCCGGGCGCGGGCGACGAGCGTCGCGTCGTCCGCCTGCAGCGTCGCGACCTCGCCGAACCGCCCGAGGGAGGCCCGGATCCGCAGCAACCCGTCCGCGCTCGCGAGATGGGCCCACTTGCGGCACGAGTGCGTCACGGCCTTCACCGACAGCGGCTCGTCGGCCGCCACGAGGACCCCCGACGTGGCGGGCAGCGTCGCTGCGTCCGACGCACGGTAGGCCAGTGCCACCACCACGGAGGACGCCAGCTCGATCTTGCCGGCCGCGGATGCGGCGCCGGACGCGACGGCGGTGAGCAGCCGCGCCGTCGCCGGGGCGGGCACGGCCAGCACGACCGCGTCCACGTCGAGCGTCTCCGGCGCCGTGGTGGGACCGAGCGTGAGGCGCCATCCGGACGATGTCCGGGCGAGCTCGCGGACGGTCGCCCCGAGCCGGATCTCCGCCCCGCACGCCACGGTGAGCGCGTCCACCAGCTCGCGGTAGCCGTCGGGGAAGGCCCCGAACACCGGCTGCGGCGCCGGCACCCCGCCCGCAGGCGAGACCACTCCCCCGACGGCGCGATCGGCCGGCCGGACCGGGAGAGCGGGCTCCTCGACGGGCGCCTGCGAGGCTGCGCGCTGGGTCGCCAGGACGGAATCGACCGCCGCCGTCAGCGACGACGCCCCCGCATCCAGCGCCAGGGCGAGCTGCGGGATCGTGGCGCGCAGCCCCAGCGCGTCCACGCGGCCCGCGTAGACGCCCCCGAGCAGCGGATCGGCGAGGCGGTCCGCCGGCTCCTCCCCGAGCCGGGAGCGCAGGAGCTCCCCGAGCACGACATCCTCGCCCGCCTCCCAGCGCAACGGCCGGTGCCGCTCTGCGGCGGTGCGGGCGAGCCCGACCGGGCTCAGCACCTCGGCGAGCCGGGCCGCGGAGCCCGGCACCCCCATCAGGGTTGAGGTCGGCAACCCCACGGTGCGCCCGCCCGCCCGGACGGTGGGGGTCGCGGCCGTCGGATGCACGAACCTCAGCCCGAGCTCGGCGGCGAGCTCGGTGAGCTCCGGTCGACGCACGAGGAAGGCCTCGGCGCCGACGTCGAACGCCCTGCCTGCGAGTTCCACGGTGCGCAGCACGCCGCCGAGGCGATCCGCGCGTTCGAGCAGCGTGATGCGGGCCTCGGGCAGCAGCGTGCGGAGCCGGTGAGCGGCCGAGAGACCGGAGATCCCACCGCCGACGACCGCGATACGGGCGTTCACGGCTCCAGGCTGTGGACGAGTTCCACGACCCGGGTGATCGCATCCGGGTCCGTGTCCGGCAGGACGCCGTGGCCGAGGTTGAACACGTGGCCGGGGGCGGTGCGCCCCTCGGCGACGATGCGACGCACCTCGTCGGCGATGGAGCTGCTGTCCGCGAACAGCACGGCCGGGTCGAGGTTGCCCTGGACCGGGTGCCGGTGGCCGGTGCGGCGGGCCGCCTCGTCCAGCGGGACCCGCCAGTCCACCCCGATGACGTCCGTACCCGCCTCGGCCATCGCGCCGAGCAGCTCACCGGTGCCGACCCCGAAGTGGATGCGGGGCACCCCGGCGTCCGCCATCGCGGCCAGGACGCGTGCGGAGTGCGGGAACACGTACCGGCGGTAGTCCCGCTCGGACAGGGCACCCGCCCAGGAGTCGAACAGCTGCACGGCGTCCACGCCCGCGTCCACCTGCGCCTGCAGGAAGGTGATCGTGATGCCGGCCAGCCGCTCCAGCAGCGCGTGCCAGACGTCCGGGGCCGTGCGCATGAGCGCCTTCGTGCGCTCGTGGTTGCGGCTGGGACCGCCCTCCACCAGGTACGACGCCAGCGTGAACGGCGCGCCAGCGAACCCGATCAGCGGCGTGTCGCCGAGCTCGCGCAGCAGCAGCCCGATCGCGTCGGTGATGCGGGCGACCTGCTCGACCTGCAGCTGCGGCAGCCGGGCCACGTCCTCGGCGCTGCGTACGGGGCGGCTCACGACCGGCCCGGTGCCCGCGACGATGTCCACCCCCACGCCCGCCGCGTGCAGGGGGACCACGATGTCGGAGAAGAGGATCGCGGCGTCCACACCGTGACGGCGCACCGGCTGCATCGTGATCTCGCAGATCAGCTCCGGCGTGACGCACGCCTGGAGCATGCCGGTGTCCGCGCGGAGCGCCCGGTACTCCGGCAGCGACCGCCCGGCCTGGCGCATGAGCCAGATCGGGACCCGGGACGGGCGCCTGCCCGCCGCGGCGGCGAGGAACGGAGCGTCGCGCAGGTCGCGGCGGGCGGGTGGAAGCAGGGTGGTGGCCATCTCGCCGACCATTGTCCCATGCCTGTCCCCCGCCGCGCCGCGGCGGCCCCCGGCGGGCGACCCCCTCCGGAGTGGTCCTCGGCGCGCCTGGCCTGGTGATCCGGACGCGCGACCTAGAGTCCCCGCTCGTGTCCGAGCCGGGTGGGAGGGAGAGCGGGTCCGTCCCGCCGGAGTTCCAGCGCGCGGTGGCGTCGCTGCAGGCCGTGCGCCCGCGCCCGGAGCTGCGGGTCACGGCCGTCGACGCCCCGCCCCGGCTCGCCCGGTTCACCTGGGCCTTCGGGGTCGAGGCGGACGCACTCGCCGGGCGCCCCGGCGAGGCGCTCGACGACCTCGACGAGCCCGACACGTCCGGGCGGCTGATCCTCTTGCACGACCCGGCGGGGCAGCAGGCGTGGCAGGGCGCGTTCCGGCTCGTGTGCTTCGTCCAGGCACGCCTGGAACCCGAGCAGCTCGGCGACGAGCTGTTCCCGGTGGTCGGATGGTCGTGGCTCACCGAGGCGCTGGAGGTGCACGGCGCCGCCCATACGGCACTCGGCGGAACGGTCACGCAGACAAGTTCGGTCCGTTTCGGTGAAACACGTAACGCCGGACGGCCCAATCGCGATGACGACGTCGAACTGCGTGCGTCGTGGACACCAGCGGGCAGCGACCTCCGCGCCCACGCCGAGGCGTTCTGCTCGCTGATCGCCAGCGCGGCGGGACTGCCGCCGGCGGGGACGGTTCCGTTGGTGGAGCGATCCGCGCAGTGATGAGGGCGAACGCTCCCCGTGATCGCCCTTATCACCCGAACAGGCGCCATGATCCTCTGAACCGCTGTAACTTTCACCCGGGCAAGTTCGATTCGATACACGACGTTAGACCGCTTGGGGGGTACCCTTTCCTCCACGACACCTCCTCGGGCGGCCGGACGTCACAACCCGGCTCTCGAGGATCTGGGTGCCGGTCGGGGGGCAACGACCGACTCCAGGGAGGTACTGGAATGGTGGTAGTGAGCCAGGGCGCACCCGTGCGTGGTCCGACAGGCGGGACCGCGCATGCGCCCGGGATGATCCCGCACCCGCGGGAAGAGCTCTTCTCCGTGCTCGTCGTCGACGACCACCCGCTGCTGCGGGAGGCGATCGCCGGTCGGATGCGGGGCATGGGCGCCGGAACGGTCTACGAGGCCGCGTCCGTCGCCGAGGCACGGGCCAGGGCGCACGCCAACGGCCCGTGCGATCTCGCGATCCTGGACCTCGGCCTGCCCGACGGGAGCGGTCTGGACCTCGTGACGGAGCTGCGCTCGATGGGCTGGACGCGCCTCGTGGTGCTGGCCTCGTCGGACGACCCCTACGCGGTCCGTTCGGCGTTCCAGGCCGGCGCGCAGGCCTACCTGCTGAAGTCGGCCTCGCCCGCCGTGGTGACGGACGGCGTGAAGCGCGTCCTGGACGGCGGCGTGTACGCCGACCCGACGGTGGCACCGCTGCTCGCGACAGGCACCCGCGTCCCCGGCACGGACAACACGCCACGTGAGCTCTCCGGCCGGGAGGTCGAGGTGCTCCAGCTGGTGGCCGACGGGCAGTCCAACAAGGAGATCGGCGAGGCGCTGAGCCTGTCCGCGCTCACCGTGAAGAGCCACCTGTCCCGGATCGGGCGCAAGCTCGGCACCGGCGACCGCGCGCAGATGGTGGCGCTTGCGATGCGTGCCGGGGTCATCCGCTGAGCGGACCTTCACAACCCGCACCGGAGGCCCCGTCTGCTCCGGGTGCGGCATCCCCCGTACGACCCTTGTTGAGGCCGGCCGATGGGCTCCCCACCGTAGTCGTCGACCAGGCCGGCCTCGAGGCCGTGGCCGCCGCATTCGCGGCGGGCCACGGACCCGTGGCGGTGGACGCCGAGCGGGCATCGGGTTTCCGGTACTCCCAGCGTGCCTACCTGGTGCAGTTGCGCCGGGCAGGTGCCGGGACGGCCCTGGTGGACCCGGTCCCGCTCGGGGGCGACCTGTCCACTCTGGCCACCGCGCTGGCCGAACCGGAATGGGTGCTGCACGCAGCGTCGCAGGATCTGCCGTGCCTGGCCGAGGTGGGCCTCGCACCCGAGACGCTGTTCGACACCGAGCTGGCCGGGCGCCTCGCGGGGTTCCCCCGGGTCGGGCTCGGCCCGCTCGTCGAGCAGCTCCTCGGGTTGCGCCTGGAGAAGGGGCACGGTGCGGCGGACTGGTCGCGCCGTCCCCTTCCCGAGGACTGGCTCGTCTATGCCGCCCTGGACGTCGAGGTACTCGTCGAGCTGCGCGACGTGCTCGCGGACGTCCTCGCCGAGCAGGGGAAGCTGGAGTGGGCCCACCAGGAGTTCGAGGTGGTCCGCACCGCGGGCCCGCCCGCGCCGCGGGCCGAGCCCTGGCGGCGCACGTCGGGCATCCACAGGGTGCGCAAGCCGCGCCCGCTCGCGGCCGTGCGCGCGCTGTGGGAGGCCCGCAACTCCCTGGCCGCCGAGCGCGACATCGCGCCCGGGCGGGTGCTCCCGGACGCCGCCATCGTCGAGGCCGCGGTCACCGCACCCGCCACACCGGAGGCCCTCGCGGCCATGGCGACGTTCCGGGGGCGGGCCCAGCGGCGGCTCACCCGCTACTGGTTCGACGCGCTCGCCCGTTCCTACGCCCTCGACAACGCCGACCTGCCGCGGGCCACACCACCCAGCGACGGGCCGCCGCCGGTCGCACGCTGGGCCGACCGCAACCCGGACGCCGCCGCACGGCTCGCGGCCGCCCGCGCCGCGGTCGCGACCGTGAGCGAGCAGTGGGCCATCCCCGTCGAGAACCTGCTGCTGCCGGACCTGCTGCGCAGGCTGTGCTGGTCGCCGCCCGCGGACGGCGACGTCGTCGGCTACCTGCGCGCCGGCGGGGCCCGGCCGTGGCAGATCGGGCTCCTCGGAGAGCTGCTGGAGAAGGCGGTCGACGCGAAGGCGTCGTGATCCGCCACGCCGGCCGCCCGCACACACGTTCCAGCGCGGGCACACACCCGGAACCCCTGGCACACACCGCCCGCGATGGGTGCCAGCACCGGCCCGCACGTGCAAACACCCGCACACGTGTTCCAGCGCCCCCACGCCGCAC
>JBFWRR010000003.1:76227-106793 GCA_050248815.1 Pseudonocardia sp.
GCGCCCGCGTCTCGCCACCGACCTCGCCGGCCGACCTCGCCGCCGTCCTAGTTCCCGCCCCCGAACCCGCCCCAGCCGTCAGCCGGGGGGCGCGGGCGGCCGGTCCGCGTCGTAGAGCCACTCGCGCGCGACGGCGTCAAGGTCCTCACCGGAGATCCGCTCGGCCAGCGTGAGGAAGTCCTCGACCGTGCCGTTGGCGCCGCGGCGCTCCGTGGGCCACGCGCGCAGGATCGCGAAGAAGTCCTCGTCGCCCACCGCGCTGCGGATGGCCTGCACGGCCATCCCGCCGCGGACGTAGACGGCACGGTCGAACAGGTCCTCCCGCCCGGGGTCGCCCGGCGGGACGGTCCAGAAGTCGTCGTCGGCCGGTCGCGCCTCGTAGTACCCGCGCGCCACGTCGACCGCGGGCGGACCACCCGTGCGCTCGTCGTAGAGCCACTCCGCGTAGGTGGCGAACCCCTCGTTGAGCCAGATGTCGCGCCACCGCGCGAGCGCGACGCTGTCGCCGAACCACTGATGTGCCAGCTCGTGGACGACGACGGACGCGCCCTGGCGGCTGTCGAGGAAGCTCTCGGCATAGACGGGCCGGGTCTGGTTCTCCAGGGCGAAGCCCCTGATCGGCGCCGCGACCCCGCCGAGCTGCCCGAACGGGTAGGGCCCGAAGATCTCCGCGAGCGTCTCGGCGACCTGCGGGGTGCGGTCCAGCAGGGTGATCACCCGCGGCGACGCGTCCGCCGGGTAGGCACCCACGTACGGGCCCAGCGGTGTGTCGCGCCGGTCCAGCTCGTACTGGCCGATCACGACGAAGGCGAGGTAGGGCGCCATCGGCTCGTCGGCCCGCCAACGCCACCGGTCCCGGCCGTCCGGGGTGGGCTCCGGCCCGCCGAGCAGCGCTCCGTTGGAGATCGCCTCCACCCCTTCGGGCACCGAGACGTTGACGGCCACGGTGGCCTTGTCCGACGGGTGGTCGTTGGCCGGGAACCACCACGACGCCCCCTCCGGCTGCCCCACCGCAGCCACCCCGCCCCGGGCCCGCGTCCACGGTGCGGCGATGCCACCGGGCGACGGGAGCTCCGAGGGGATCCCGCCGTAGGTGACGAGGACCCGCATCGACGCCCCCTCCGCGACCGGGACGGCCGGGGTGACGTGCAGCTCGCCGTCGTCCTGGGTGAAGGCGGCGGGCGCCCCGTCGACCTCGACCGCCGAGGCGGGCAGCCGCAGATCCAGGCTGAAGCCGCGCAGCGCCTGCGTCGCGACCGCGGTGACGGTGGTGATCCCGTCGAGCCGGTCCGTGCGGGGCTCGTAGGTGAGGTCGATGTCGTAGCCGAGGACGTCGTAGCCGGCGTTGCCCGCCTGCGGGTAGTAGGGATCCCCGAGCCCGTCCGCGGCCACGACCGGAGCCGTGGGCACATCCTCGCCGGGCCCGTCGCCGGCCCTGGGCACCGGACGCGGGGCGACGAGCGCCGCCACGACGATGACGCCGCCGACGAGCAGCAGCACGAGCGTGGCGACCAGGATCGAGCGGCGCATCAGTCGGGTCCTTCCCCGGGCAGTCGGACGGTGACGGCGAGGCCGCCTCCCGGCACGGGCTCGGCGCGGACGCGCCCGCCGTGTGCGGACACGATCGCGCGGACGATCGACAGGCCCAGACCCGACCCCGGCACCTGACCCGTTCGCTCCACCGGACCGCGGCGGAACGGGTCGAACAGCTCGTCGACGGTGTCGGCGGAGATCTCCGGCCCGCTGGATGCCACACCCAGCTCCACCGCGCCGTCCACCACACCCGTCCACACCTCGATCCAGCCCGACGCGACGTTGTGGCGCACCCCGTTCTCCAGCAGGTTCGCCGCGACCCGCTCCAGCAGCACCGCGTCCCCGCGGACGGGGGCCGGGGCGAGGTGCTCGTGCAGCCGCAGCCCGCGCCGGGCGGCCTCGGTCTCCGCGACCGCCAGGGCCGGTGCGAGGGCCTGCGAGAGATCGACGGGGTCGTGCGCCACGGTGTCCAGGGCCTCGGTGCGCGCCAGCAGGAGCAGGCCCGCCACCAGGTCGTCCGCGCGCCGGGTCGCATCGCGCAGAACCTCGGCCATGCGCCGCAGCTCGGCGGCGTCCGCGTCCGGGTCGGCGAGCGTGACGTCCACCTCGGTGCGCATCACCGCCAGCGGAGTGCGCAGTTCGTGTCCGGCGTTGGCGACGAACCGGCGCTGCGCGTCGAACGCCGCCTGCAACCGGTCCAGCATCGCGTCGAAGCCGGCCGCGAGCTCCGCGACCTCGCCCCGGGCGGCCCACGACGCGGGCAGCCCGATACGGGTGTCGAGCGACTCCGCGGACAGCCGCCGCGCGGTGGCCGTGACCTCCTGCAACGGCCCCAGCACCCGGCCCACCAGCCACCAGGACAGCAGCGCGGCCGCGATCACCACCAGCGGGAACGCGATCAGGCCCACCCGCAGCACCTCGCCGCGCGCGGCCGCCCCGACCGCCGCGCTGACCTGCTCGGCCGGCACGTCCCTGCCCCCGACGCGGACCGTCGCGCCCGGCGGCAGTGCGGGCACCGCCCGCGCGACCCCGTCCACGAGCAGCCAGCCCAGCCACAGCAGCAGCGCGCTCACGCCGGCCACGAGCGCCGTGCTGAGCACGGTGAGCCGGGGGCGCAGGCCGGTCGGCCGCACGGGAGGTTCTCCGCTCCGACGGCCCGGGTCAGCCCGCCGCCGGCACCCGGTAGCCCGAGCCGACGACCGTCTCGACCACCGCGGGCTCCCCCAGCTTCTTGCGCAGCGTCATGACGGTGACCCGCACCGTGGTCGTGAACGGGTCGGCATGCTCGTCCCAGACCCGCTCCAGCAGCTCCTCGCTGCTCACGACCGCACCGCCCGCGCCCATCAGCACCTCCAGCACGCCGAACTCCTTGCGCGTGAGCTCGACGGGCCGGTCCTTGCGGTGCACCGTGCGCCGGGCCGGGTCCAGCGAGACGTCCCCGGCCACGAGCAGCGGCGGGACGGCGGGGGTGGCGCGCCGCGCCAGCGCCCGGCACCGGGCCACCAGCTCGGGGAAGTCGAAGGGCTTCGCGAGGTAGTCGTCCGCACCGCGGGACAGGCCGTCCACCTTGTCGGCGAGCGTCCCGCTCGCGGTGAGCATCAGCACCCGTGTGGTGGCGCCCGAGTTGACGATCTCGGTGCACAGCCGGTCCCCCGGCATGCCCGGCAGATCGCGGTCCAGCACGACCACGTCGTAGCGGGTGACGGAGACCTTCTCGTGGCCCGTGTCGCCGTCGTAGGCGACATCCACGGCCATCCCCGCCCGGCGCAGCCCCCGGGCGACCGCGTCCGCGAGGGCCCGCTCGTCCTCGACGATCAGCACGCGCATCAGCCGTTCTGCTCCCCCGTGTCGGCCTCGACGGTGTCCCCGCCCAGGTCCCCGGCCAGGTCGTCGGCCAGCGCGTCCGTCGGGGCGTCCGTGGTCGGGGCGCGGTCGCCGGCCGGCTCCGCGGTGTCGCCCGCACCGTCGGCGGCCGCACCCTCCGGCAGCCCCCCGGGCAGCGCCGCCGCCCACTCCGTGACGCGGCGGGCCACGTCCTGCACGGTGAGGCCCACCGCGGCGAGCACGTCCTGGCGCGACCCGTGTTCGAGGAACTCCTGGGGCAGTGCCAGGTCGCGCTGCGGGATGTCGCACTCGGCGCGGCGCAACGCGTCCGCGAGCGCCGAGCCGAACCCGCCGTGGCGTCCGGCGTCCGCGACGGTGACGACGAGGTCGTGCGCCCGCGCCATCCCGACGAGCACCTGTGGCACCGGCAGCACCCACCGCGGGTCGACGACCGTGACCCCCACACCCTGCGCCGCGAGCCGTCCGGCCGCGGCGACCCCCAGCTCACCGAACGCGCCCACGCACACCAGGAGCACCCGCGGACGCTCGTCAGGGGCGGGCTCGTGCAGCACGTCCACACCGTCGACCCGGCGCAGCGCAGGCACCGACCCGATCACCGCGCCCTTCGGGAACCGGACGGCGGTGGGTCCGTCGGTCACCTCGACGGCCTCGTTCACCTCCTCGCGCAGCGTCGCCGCGTCCCGGGGCGCGGCCACCCGGATGCCGGGGACCACGCCGAGGATCGAGAGGTCCCACATGCCGTTGTGCGAGGGCCCGTCGTTACCCGTGACGCCGGCCCGGTCCAGCACCAGGGTGACGGCCTGGCGGTGCAGCGCCACGTCCATCAGCAGCTGGTCGAAGGCCCGGTTGAGGAACGTCGAGTAGACCGCGACCACGGGGTGCATCCCGCCGCGGGCGAGCCCCGCGGCGCAGGTGAGCGCGTGCTGCTCGGCGATGCCGACGTCGACGCAGCGCTGCGGGAAAGCCTTCTGGAACGGGGCGAGGCCGGTGGGGCCGAGCATCGCCGCGGTGATCGCGACGACGTCCGGGCGCCGCCCGCCGATCGCCACCATCTCCTCGGCGAACACCGACGTCCAACCGACGGTCTTCGGGCCGGTGGGGCGGCCCGTCGCCGGGTCGAACGCGGCGGGCGAGTGCATCTGCTCGGCCGCGTCGTTCTCCGCGGGCGGGTAGCCGCGGCCCTTCTGCGTGACGGCGTGCACGATCACGGGCCCGCCGAACCCCTTCGCGCCGCGCAGCGCGGCCTCGACGGCCGCGACGTCGTGCCCGTCGACCGGCCCGAAGTACTTGAGCCCGAGATCGGCGAACAGCTCCTGCGGGGTGAGCGCGTCCTTGATCCCGGCCTTGAGCGCGTGCAGGCCGGCGTAGATCGGCGGCCCGACGACCGGGGTCCGGTTCAGCGTGACCTTGCCGGCCTCCAGCACCCGCTCGTAGCCCGGCCGCAGCCGCAGCGCCGAGAGCCGCTCGGCCAGGCCGCCGATCGTGGGGCAGTAGGAGCGGCCGTTGTCGTTGACGACGACCACGACGTTGCGGTCCTTGGCCGCGGCGATGTTGTTGAGCGCCTCCCACGCCATGCCGCCGGTGAGCGCCCCGTCCCCGATCACGGCGACGACGTGGCGGTCCTGCCCGGTGAGCGCGTAGGCGCGGGCGATGCCGTCGGCCCAGGACAGCGAGGTGGAGGCATGGCTGTTCTCCACGTGGTCGTGCTCGCTCTCGGCGCGGCTGGGGTAGCCGGAGAGGCCGCCGGTCTTCTTCAGCTCCTCCCAGCCCTCCTGGCGGCCCGTGAGGAGCTTGTGGACGTAGGCCTGGTGGCCGGTGTCCCAGATCAGCGTGTCCTGCGGGGAGTCGAACACGCGGTGCAGGGCGATCGTCAGCTCGACGACGCCGAGGTTGGGACCGAGGTGGCCCCCCGTGCGGGCGACGGACGTGACGAGCGTCCGCCGGATCTCCGCGCCCAGCTCGGCGAGCTGCTGCGGTCCCAGCCGCCGCAGGTCGGCCGGGCCGCGGATGCTCCCCAGCACGTCCCCGCTGCCGGTCGGTCCCCTCCCGTGCTCCGTCACCTGGCCGAGTCTACGGACACCGCAGCCGGGCGATGGCCGCTACGGGGCGGGGTGCCGGGCGGTGGGGATGCGCGACGGCCGGGTCGTCGGCAGCGTGGAGGCCATCCGCACGCGGTTGCGGCCGTCGCGCTTCGCGGCGTAGACGGCGGCGTCCGCGGCCGCGAGCAGCTGCTGGACGCTGCCGCCCTCCTCCGGGTAGAGGGCTCCGCCGATCGAGACCGTGAGGTGGCGGATGGAGCACGGCCCGTCCGGCGTGGCGACGGAGATCATGAGGGAGGCGATGCGGCGGCGGATGCGCTCGGCGATCGCGCGCACGTCGCTGTTCGCGTCCCCGCCCTGGGGCAGGTCCGGCAGCAGGACGACGAACTCCTCGCCACCGAAGCGGCCCACGAGGTCGTGGTCGCGCACCTCCGCACGCAGCGCCGCGCCGACGGCGGCCAGCACGTCGTCGCCCGCGAGGTGGCCGTAGACGTCGTTGACGGCCTTGAAGTGGTCCAGGTCGAGCACGAGCACGCCTGCGGTGAAGCCGCCGCGCTCACAGCGGCGCAGCTCACGCACGGCCAGGGCGTGCCAGGCCGCCGCGGTGCGCAGGCCGGTCTTGCCGTCCGTACGCACCGCCTCCTCGAGCTGGCGGACGAGCACCGCCCGGTGCAGCACCAGCAGCGGCGGGAGGACCAGCACGACGAGCCACGGGTTGGCCGTGAGGGCGACGGCCGTGAGGGCCCCGAGGCAGAGCGTGGCGATCTCGAGCGCGTTGTCGTCCCAGTGCCCGAGGACGTCCGAGAGCCGCGTGTGGGCCCCGGCGATCGCGATCGCGGCGGCCACCAGCGCGATGTTGGCGCCGGCGTAGGCGAAGACCGCAACGACGAGGGCGGCGAGACCGCGGGCGTTGGCGGGGAAGCCCTCCAGCCCGCCCGCCGCGCCCACCACGGCCTGCGCCGCGAACGCGGCGAGCACGACGGTGGCGGTGGTGTAGACGTGCCGGTAGAGCGGCACGCGCGAGGGCTTCCACACCCGCAGCCAGAGGTGCACGTAGACCAGGATCACGACGATCGCGGGCAGCACCCCGGGCAGCATCACGGCGGCGGCGAACGTCCAGACCGAGCTGAGGTCGAAGTAGGTGGTGTCGGTCGCCCTGCGGCGGATGCGCTCGATCCCCGTGGCCACCTCGACGTGCACGACGCTCAGCAGGACCAGGCAGACGGCGAGCAGGATGTCCCGGGGGGTGACGGGACCGGCGGCGCCGGGGCCCCTCGCGGCGATGACCACGACGAGGCCGAGCGCGACCGTCTCGACGGTGAGAACCAGCGCGAGAAGCCGGTGCGGCAGCTGCCACAACGCCCACCTGGCGCCCGGCGCGAGCCGGAGTGCGGCTTCGTCCATCTCGAAGCCCCTTCCGCCAGCTGATCGGGGGACCGTCCCGAGGCTAGTAATGCCGCGCACCGCTGTCAGCCGTGGAGTGATCATCCGAGCGGGTGGAGTTGCGACATCAACTATCACTCTGTGTAGGTGACATACGCGTCGTTTGTTCGGTCCGCCTCCCCCGATCGCGCGGAGGGCCAGGCCAGCGCATCGTCGGTGCCCGACCGGGCCCGCTCCCACCCGGATCCGCCGAGCTGCGCGGTCCCGTTCACCCATGCGGTCCTCCCCGACCCGCGCCGGGCCGCGCAGACGGTGCAGTGCCGCCGCCGTGGCCGCGACCCGTCGGGGACGGGCCGGGGGAACCGCTAGTCCCCCTGGCCCGGGACGCGCGCGCCGTGCCCGGCGGCCCGCAGCGCGGCACGCAGCGCGTCCCGGTGGCCGTCCTGCTCCGCCGCGTCGACGCTGCGGGCGGCGGTGGCGAAATCGAAGGCGCTCATCTGCCAGGCCGGGAAGACGTGCACGTGCAGGTGCGGCACCTCGAACCCGGCGACCATCAGCCCGACGCGCGGCGGGTCCCACACCGCCTTCACGGCCTGTCCGACGGCATGGGCGACGGCGGTGAGGTGCGCCACCAGCGCGGGGTCCGCGTCGACCCAGTGGTCGACCTCGGCGCGCGGCACCACCAGCGTGTGACCGGGCCCGAGCGGGTTGATCGACAGGAAGGCCACCGCGGTGTCGTCGGTCCACACGAACCGCCCGGGAAGCTCGCCGTCGATGATCCTTGTGAACAGCGTGGGCACGGCCGCGACCCTAGCCCGCAGGACCGGCGGAGGTCAGCCCCGGCCGTTACCGTCGTGCCGCCGTCGTCGTGACGGGCCGCCCGCCGAGCCCGGGAGGGTCGACGCGACACCCGGTAGCGTTGCCCGCTCGGACCGACCCCTGGAGGACCCATGCCGCCCTGGCCCGGGCACGCCTACCCGCTCGGCGCCACCTACGACGGCGCCGGTACGAACTTCGCGATCTTCTCCGAGGCCGCCGAGCGCGTCGAGCTGTGCCTGTTCGACGAGCACGGCCAGGAGGAGCGGACGGCGCTCACCGAGGTCGACGGCTTCGTCTGGCACGGCTACCTGGCCGGGGTCGAGCCGGGACAGCGCTACGGCTACCGCATGCACGGCACCTACGACCCGGCGGCGGGGTTGCGCTGCAACCCCCACAAGCTGCTGATCGACCCGTACGCCAAGGCCGTGGACGGCCCCGTCCGCTGGGACGAGGCGGTGTTCGGCTACCCGTTCGCCGATCCCGAGGTGCGCAGCGACGCGGACTCGGCGCCCTTCGTGCCGAAGTCGGTCGTGGTGAACCCCTTCTTCGACTGGGGCTTCGACCGCGCCCCGAAGACCTCCTACCACGAGTCGGTGATCTACGAGGCCCACGTCAAGGGGCTCACGATCAGCCACCCGGAGATCCCGGAGAACCTGCGCGGCACCTACACGGGCCTCGCCCACCCCGTGATGATCGAGTACTTCCAGGCCCTCGGCGTCACCGCCGTCGAGCTGATGCCGGTGCACGAGTTCGTCGTGGACCACCACCTGCAGGACAAGGGCCTCACCAACTACTGGGGCTACAACACCATCGCCTTCCTCGCCCCGCACCACGCCTATGCCGTCCCCGGCGCCCGCCCCGGCGCGCAGGTGCAGGAGTTCAAGGCGATGGTGCGGGCGCTGCACGAGGCGGGCATCGAGGTGATCCTCGACGTCGTCTACAACCACACCGCCGAGGGCAGCGACCGCGGACCCACCCTCTCCATGCGCGGGATCGACAACCACGCCTACTACCGGCTCGTCGAGGACGACCCGCGCTACTACATGGACTACACCGGCACCGGGAACTCGCTCAACGTCCGCAACCCGCACACCCTGCAGCTGATCATGGACTCGCTGCGGTACTGGGTCACCGAGATGCACGTGGACGGCTTCCGCTTCGACCTCGCCGCCACGCTCGCCCGCGAGTTCTACGACGTGGACCGGCTCGCGGCGTTCTTCGACATCGTGCAGCAGGATCCGGTGATCAGCCAGGCCAAGCTCATCGCCGAGCCCTGGGACGTCGGCCCCGGTGGCTACCAGGTCGGGAACTTCCCGCCCCTGTGGACGGAGTGGAACGGCAAGTACCGCGACACCGTCCGCGACTTCTGGCGCGGCGAGCCCGGCACCCTCGGTGAGTTCGCCTCGCGGCTCACCGGATCCTCGGACCTCTACCAGCACGACGGTCGCCGCCCGTACGCGTCGATCAACTTCGTCACCGCGCACGACGGCTTCACCCTCGCCGATCTCGTCTCCTACAACGAGAAGCACAACGAGGCCAACGGGGAGGACGGCCGGGACGGCGAGAGCCACAACCGCTCCTGGAACTGCGGGGTCGAGGGCCCCACCGACGACGAGGCGGTGCTCGCGCTGCGGGCCCGCCAGCAGCGCAACTTCCTCGCCACGCTGATGGTGAGCCAGGGCGTGCCGATGCTCGCGCACGGCGACGAGCTGGGCCGCACGCAGGGCGGCAACAACAACGTGTACTGCCAGGACAACGCGACCTCGTGGATGGACTGGACGTACGCCGAGAAGCACGCGGGCCTCGTCGAGTTCACCGGCGGGCTCGCCGCCCTGCGCGCCGCGCACCCGGTGTTCCGCCGCAGGCGCTTCTTCGCCGGACGCCCGATCGGGCGCGGCCGTGGCGCGCTGGCCGACATCGCCTGGTTCACCCCGTCCGGCGAGGAGATGACCGAGCAGGACTGGGACTCCGGCTTCGGCAAATGTGTGAGCGTCTTCCTCAACGGGGACGGTCTGTCCGACGTGGACGCGCGCGGCGAGCGGGTCGTCGACGACTCGTTCCTGCTGGTCTTCAACGCCCACCACGAGGACATCGACGTCACGCTGCCGCCCTCGGAGTACGGCAGCACCTGGGCCGTCGTCGTGGACACCGCGGTCGGCCACCTCGTCGTGCTCTCGAACGCGCCGGGGATCATCGCCGCCGATCCCCCGACCGTGGCCGGGGGATCGGTGCACCCGGTGACGGCGCGGTCGCTGCTGGTCCTGCAGCGGATGCCCTGACCCGGTCAGCTCTCGCAGCTGATCCGGGTGTCGGCGCGGTTGCGCGACGTGCAGCGGTCGGTCCCGGTGCCGCCGTCGAGGACGGTCGGGAACTGGAAGCTGTTGTTCGCGAGGTTGTCGTTGCCTGCCTCGCCGCGGACCGTCGTGTTCGGGGCGGTGACGGCGGCGGCGTCGTTGCCGGCACCCAGCCGGATGTCGTAGCGGACCTGGGAGCCGGCGGGCGCGCCGAGCCCGACGGTGTCGTCGAAGTCGCCTGCGTTCACGACGACCTGGGTGATGCCGGTCTTGGCGCAGCGCGCCTGGCCGGTGCCGTTCTCGTTGGCGCAGCCCGACCCGGGCACGGGGCGGATGCCGCCGCCCGTGACGTCGCGGATGAAGAAGCTGGTCGCGTCCTCGGAGATCCGGTAGGTGTTCGGCGAGCCGGGCGACGCGGTGACGACGAGGATGTTCCCCGACTTCGTGACGGTGCTCGGGCCGATCGCGAACGCCGGGGAGGCGGTCGCGGCGAGGGCGCCGCTGGCCGCGGCGGCGAGGACGACGGCGGTCAGGGCGCGGCGGGCGAGGGGGAACATCGGAAGCCTCCGGGGGGTCTGTGGGGCTGACAGGGATGTCGACGGGCGGGGCGCCGCGTCCGTTCGACGCGCGGGCCTTACGGAGCCGTGACACCCTGTCCGCCCGCCCCTCGACCGCTGCGGGCTCAGGTCGTGGGCGGCCGGAACGTGGCGACGAGTTCAGCGGCGCCCCATCGGGCGCCGGCGTCGGCACGGTCTGCCGGCTCGTACCCCCTCGACCGGCTCGTCCCGGCCTGCGCCCGGGCTCCCGGCCGACGAGGCCGGCGCGGGTGGGATCCGCGCCGGCCTCGTCGCCGTGCTCGTCGCCGGGCTGCGCCGGGACCCGGGGCACCGTTACGGCCGGGCCTCGAACACCCTGTTGAACGGCGTCTCGGTCGCGCGGCGGAAACGGCTGAAACCGGCCTCGGCCAGCAGCTCGCGCCAGGTCGCCTCGGGCACCTGGTTGCCCAACGCCGGGCCGCCCTGCGCGAGCGCCGCGGGCGTGCAGATGAACGGCGAGGCCGAGTAGAAGATCCGGCCGACCGGGTTGACGTTCTCCGCGAGCGACTCCCCCGCCATCGGCTCGACGATCATCCAGGTGCCGTCGGGAGCCAGGCGCCCGCGGACGTGGCGGGCCGCGCCTGCGGGATCGCCCATGTCGTGCAGGGCGTCGAAGACGCAGACCAGGCCGTAGCCTTCGCCGCCCGGGGCGGGCGGCAGGTCGGCGGCGCCTGCGACCTCGAAGCGCACCCGGTCGGCGAGCCCCGCCTCGGCGGCCCGCTTGCGGGCCTGGGCGATCGACGCCTCGTGGTAGTCGTAGCCGATCACCGTCGAGCGCGGGTAGGCCTGTGCGAGCAGGATGGTCGACGCGCCGTGGCCGCACCCGACGTCCGCGACGTCGGCGCCGTCGGCGAGCCGGGCGTCCACGCCGTCGAGGGCGGGGATCCAGCCGCTCACCAGGTTCGCGGCGTAGCCGGGCCGGAACAGGCGCTCGGTGCCGTCGAACAGGTCGGGGTGGTGCTCGTGCCAGGCGAACCCAGTCCCGGAGCGGAACCGGCGCCCGACCTCCTCCTCGTCCTTCCACAGCGCTGCGGCGATGGTCATCGCGCCGACGAGGCAGGCGGGGTCGTCGGGGGACGCGAGCAGCGTGGCCTGCTCCGGGTCGAGCCAGTAGGTGCCGGCCTCGGGGTCGGCGCAGCAGTACCCGGACACGTACTGGGCGCGGCACCACTCCTCGACCAGCCGGGGGTCGCAGCCGGTGGCGGCGGCCAGCCCCGCGCCGTCGATCGGGCCGTGCTCGGCGAGGGCGCGGTAGAGGCCGAGCCGGTCGCCCAGCACGACGGTGGCGGCGTGCAGCGCGGCGCCGAAGTCGACGGCGAACTGGCCGGTGAGCTGCTCGAGGCGGGAGATGTCGACAGTCATGGTGGTGCTCCTCACTGGTCGGGGACCACGACGCCGGGCAGCCTCTGCCCGCCCCCCTGCAGAAGCGCTGCAGCGGCGGGGCGAGGGGGCTGCAGGGGAACTGCAGGGGCGGGCACGCACCCTGTGCGCATGACCGCACCGGCTCCCTCCACCACCACCGTCGACCGGTTCCTCGACGCCGTCGCCGCGGGCACGGTGTCCGCGGACCTCTACACCGACGACGTCGTGCTCGACGCCGTCGTCCCGAACTGGCGCTTCGCCGTCACCGGCGCGGCCGCGGTGGCCGCCGAGTACGCCCGGTGGTTCGCCGACCCCGGCAGGCTCGAGGAGCTGCGGCGGCTGCCCACGGCGACCGGGGAGGTGGTCGAGTACACGCTCTGCTGGACCGAGCGGGGCGTCCCGCACGCCGGCCGGCACGTGCACGTCCTCGACCTCGGCGCGGACGGGCGGATCGCCGCGGACCACGTCTGGTGCGGCGGGCGCTGGCCCGCGTCCCTGCTCGCCGAGATGGAGGCGGCCCGCGATGCTCGCTGACGTGGCCACCCCACCCACCCTCGTCCCGCGTCCGGTGGTCTCCTCGGTCGAGGAGCTGCTCGCCGACGCCACGGCCCGGGAGCCGTTCTTCGTCTCCGACTCCAAGTCCGGCTCGGCGTTCGAGCGCGTCGTCATCGGCGGCGAGCCGCACGTCGTGAAGTACGTCCACGTGGACCGGGACTGGACCATGCGGTTCAACGGTGACGTCGGCTGCCACCCGGTTCAGGTGTGGGCTGCCGGGCTGATGGACGCCCTGCCGGAGCGGATCGACCACGCCACCGTCGGCGTCGCGGCCGGGCTGGGCCGCAACGGCTGGGGCGGGGCGATCCTCATGCGCGACGTCGCGGGCGAGCTCGTCCCGCCCGGCGACGAGCCGCTCACCGCGGCGACGCACGCCGCCCACCTCGACGACCTCGCAGCGCTCTCGGCCCGGATGCTCGGCTGGCGCGACGATGTCGGGCTCGTGCCGCTGACGGCCCGCTGGGGCTGGTTCAGCGACGTCTGCCTCGACGTGGAGCGCGAACGCGGCTGGCCGGATGCCGTCCCGCCGATCGCGGCGAAGGGCTGGGCGGAGTTCGCCCGCCGCACCCCGCAGGCCGTGCGCGAGATCGTCGACGCACTGCGCCGGGACCTCTCGCCCCTGATCACGGCGGTGTCGGCCACCCCGATGACGTTCGTGCACGGGGACTGGAAGCTCGGCAACGTCGGCACGGCGCGCGACGGGCGCACGATCCTGATCGACTGGACCTACCCGGGCGCGGCGCCGCCCTGCTACGAGCTGACCTGGTACCTGGCGCTCAACAGCGCCCGGCTGCCCGGCACCAAGGAGGACGCGATCACGGCGTTCGAGGCGGCGCTGCGCCGCCACGGAGTGGACACCGCGCCGTGGTACGCCACCCAGTCCGCGCTCTGCCTGCTCGGCGCGTTGGTGATCTTCGGGTGGGAGAAGGCGCTCGGCGGCGACGCCGAGCTCGGCTGGTGGTGCGACCGGGCGCTGGAGGGAGCTGCCCGGCTGTGACCACGTCTCCTCCGCCCGGCACCGGCGGCGACGGCGCGGCTCAGCGGCTCGTCAACCCCTCCCCAGCCCGGCGAACCGGGCCCCGACCGCCCGGCGCAGCGGCTCCGCGTACGGCCCGGCGGCCGCCACCAGCGCCGTGGCCCGCCGGTCGGCCAGGGCCCACCACCGCGGCTCGTCGAGCGCGGCGGCGACCTCCGCCGTCACCCACCACGCCTCCAGCCCGGCCACCCGGTCGAGCGCGGCCAGCGCAGCGGCGACGGCGTCCCGGTCGACCGGGGCGCCCTGCGCCGCCCGCGCCCGCGCGACGACGAGCGCGGCGAGCGCCCGGTAGCGTGCCGCGCCCCGGCCGGTCGCGTCGGCCAGCACCCCGCTCGCGGCCTTCTCGGCGGCGACCGGGTCCCCGGTGGCCAGCGCGAGGCGCGCGGTGAGCAGCGCGAGCCGGTGGCGCTGCCGCCAGGCCATGGAGCCCTCCCAGTCCGCGATCCAGCCCATCCGGTCCAGCGCGGCGGCGGCACCGTCGAGATCGCCCGCACCGAGCCTGCCGTCGGCGAGGTCGAGCCCACCTGCCCCGCGCGGCTCGTCGCGGGTCGGGCCCGGCAGGAGCGCCACCGCGACCGCGTTGCAGTCCCGGGCGCGGTCCTCGCAGCCCAGCCCGCGCAGGAGCCACCCGCGCAGGTTGGCCGCGATCCCGACGAAGCGGGCGAGCTGCTCACCCTGCCCCTCGATGAGCGCGTCGAACCGGTCGACGACCGCGAGCGCGGCCGCCGGCTCGCCGCGAAGGCCGCGCGCGTACGCGCTCGCGAACAGCACGTGACCGGCGGCGAACGGGTGGTCCAGGTCGTCGATCAACGTTCGCTCGGCGAGCGCGAGCGCGTCGTCCGGGCGGCCCTGGTGGCCGCGCAGCGACGCCAGCCAGGCCCGTGCCAGGCCGCGCACCGGCGCCGGCCCGGTGTCGGCGGCGGCCGCGAGCAGGCCGTCCGCGGCGGCGAGGTCGCCGCGGGTGTGGCTCAGCCTGCCGATGAGCAGCGCGCAGCTCGCCCGGATCACCGCATCGGCGGCGCGCTCGCGGCCCGCCTCCGCGAACCGCAACGCGGCCGTGTAGTCGCGGCGGTAGTAGGCGATCCATCCGGCCAGCTCCAGGTCCGACGCCCAGGTCCGCGCGGCGACCGCCTGCTCGGCGTCCGCGGCAGCGGCCGGCAGGTCCAGGCGCTGCAGCAGGACCCGGGCCCGCGCGGCCCGCGCGGCCGGGCCGTCGGCGAGGTTCACGGCCGCGTCGCAGTGGGCGAGGGCGCTGGTCAGGTCGTGGCGGGCCACGGCGAGGGCGGAGGCCGCGACCAGCGCCTCGGCGGCCCGCTCGGTGTCCCCGCCGAGCCGGGCGTGGTGGGCCACCGCCAGAGGGTCCGCGCCCGGTCGCCCGGCCAGCAGCCGGGCGGCCTCGCGGTGGGTGAAGGCCCGGCGGGCGGCGGTGGTGGAGTCGGCGAGCGCTTCCCGGACGAGGTCGTGGGCGAACGCGGGCGCAGCGCCGCGGTCGTCGACGAGCCCGGCGGCAGCGCCTTCCTCCAGGTGCGTGAGCAGTTCGCGCACCCCGAGCCCGAGGACGGCGGCGAGCAGGTCGACGTCGATGTCCCGGCCCAGGACGGCGGCGACCCGCAGCGTGGTCGCGGCCGGGCCGAGCGCGGTGGCACGCGCGTCGACCGAGGCCCGGATGGTGACGGGCAGGTCGTCCGGGTCGGCGGCGGCGAGCGCGGTGAGGAAGAGCGGGTTGCCGCCGCTGCGGGCGTGCAGCCGGGCGGCCTGCTCGGCTCCCACCAGCTCCGCGACCGCGGGCGCGTCGAGCGGGCCGAGCTCCAGCCCGCCCGCTCCGGCGGCCGCGCCGCGGCGGGTGGTCACCACGAGCAGTCGGGAGCCCCGCCGGGTCGCGAACCCGAGCCAGGCCTCGGTGGCCGGGTCCGCCCGGGCGACGTCGTCCACGACCAGGACGACCGGGCGCGCCCCGCCCGCCCGGGCCAGGACCCGCAGCAGCGCCGCGAAGAGCAGCGCCTGGCCGGTCGCCGGGTTCGCGAACGCGGCCGGGGAGGCGCCGGGGTGCGCGGGGAGCGGGTCCGCCGACGCCAGCAGCGGCCCGACGACGGCGGCGTCCGCGCCGAGGATCTCGGCCGGTGACCCGGTGAGATCGCGCAGGTGGGCGTCGAGCGCGTCCAGCACCGGCTGCAGGGGCAGCATCACCCCCGGTTCGGCGCACCGCCCGACCAGGACGGCCGCCCGCTCCCCGAGACCGGCCGCCCAGCGGGTGACCAGGGCGGTCTTGCCGATCCCGGCCTCCCCGGCCACCTCGACCAGCCCGGCCCCGCCGCCCGTGACCGCGGCCAGGCGGGCGTCCAGGGCGGCGAGCTCCGCCGCCCGCCCGACGAACCGGGCCGGGCCACGGGCCGGGGCGGGTGGCGACGAGCCGTCCGACTCCCCGCGCAGGATCTCCTCGTGCAGGCGCCGGGTGGCCGCGGCCGGGTCCGTGCCGAGCTCCTCGGCCAGCCGCGACCGGGCGCTCTGGTAGGCGGCCAGCGCCGCGCCGGGCCTGCCGGCCGCGACCTGCGCGCGCATCAGGACACGCAGCGCCACCTCGTCGTAGGGGTCGGCGTCCAGCACCGCCTGCGCGCCCGCGGCTGCGTCGGCCGGGTCGCCCATCGCGAGCGCCGCCCGCGCGGCGAGCAGCCGGGCCAGGGCGACCTGCCGCGCGACCGCCTGCCGCTCCGCCACGGCCCAGGCCGCATCCGGCTCGTCGGGGAGCAGGTCGCCGCGCACCAGGGCGAGCGCCGCCCGCGCCGCCGCCCGTGCCGCGGCGGGACTGCCCGCGGCCAGCCGCTCCTGCGCCTCGGCGACCCGTTCGTCCAGCTCGACGACGTCGAGCCAGTCCGTGTGCAGCGACCAACCCGCGTCGTCGCGGCCGAGGCGGTCCGGCCCGAACACCGCACGCAGCCTGCTGACCAGGACCCCGACCTGCTCCAGCGGCCGCGCGGGCGGCTCGTCCCCCCAGAGCGCCTCGATCACCCGCCCGGCCGGCACCGGCGCGCCGCGACCCAGCGCGAGCACCTTCAGCAGGGTGCGCGCCTTCCGGCTGCCGATCTCCGTCGGGCGAAAGCCTTCGACCTCCAGGCCGCCCAGCAGTCGCGTTCGCATTCTCCTCCCGGCCGAGATCCTGGCAGGCGCGCCGCCCGGCGGACAGGGCCGTCGTTCACGGAGATCACCTCGGACACGCCGCACACGCACCGTCACCGCCGCCGGGTGGTCCACTACGGTGCGCCCGTCCCGCCCGGCGGCGGGGCCGGGTGGGCGTGGTCGGGACGCGATCCGGCCGGGGCCGGGCACCGGAAACACCCCGTAGGAGCCTGCCCGAGTGAACGTCGCTTCGATCCGCGGCCTGGATCTGGTCCGGCTAGCGTGGACCCGGATCCGCTCCTGGAGCGCCCGGACCAGCAGAGCCGCGAGGAGGCGTCTGGTGAACCCCGCCCCGCCCGGCCCGGCCGCCGTCCCCTCGTCCACCTACCGGGTACAGCTGTCCACGGACACCACGTTCGACGACGCCGCGGCGCTCGTCCCCTACCTGGACGCGCTCGGGGTGGGCGCCCTGTACGCCTCGCCGATGCTCGAGTCCGGGGCGGGCTCCAACCACGGCTACGACGTCGTCGACCCGACGAGGGTCTCGGGCGAGCGCGGCGGGGACGACGGACGGCGCCGGATGGTCGCCGCGGTCCGCGGGGCGGGCATGAAACTGCTCGCCGACATCGTCCCCAACCACGTCGGGGTGGACCTCCCCGCGGCCAACCCGTGGTGGTGGGACGTCCTGCGCCACGGGCGCGCCTCCCGCTACGCCGGGCACTTCGACGTGGACTGGGCCGCCGGGCCGATCCTGCTGCCGGTCCTCGACGCCGACGAGGAGAAGGCCCTCGCGGAGCTGACCCTCTCCGGTGACGAGCTGCACTACTACGAGCGGTCCTTCCCCGTCGCCCCCGGCACCGGCGACGGCACGCCGCAGGAGGTGCACGAGCGCCAGCACTACCGGCTCGTGTCCTGGAAGCGCGGCGCCGCCGAGCTCACCTACCGCCGCTTCTTCGACGTCTCCACACTCGCCGCGGTGCGGGTCGAGGACCCTCGGGTGTTCGCCGACACCCACCGGGAGATCCTGCGCTGGGTCGCGGCCGGGGACGTGGACGGCCTGCGCGTCGACCACCCGGACGGCCTGTCCGATCCCGGCGCGTACGTGCGGCGGCTGCGGGCGGCGCTCGGGCCGGACCGCTGGCTGATCGTGGAGAAGATCCTCGCCGTCGGCGAGGAGCTGCCCGCGTCCTGGCCGGTGGACGGCACGTCGGGCTACGAGGCGCTGCGCGAGATCTGCGGCGTGTTCGTCGACCCGGACGGGGCCGGGCTGCTGACCCAGCTCGCCGCGGAGCACACCGGACGCAAGGAGTCCGCGCACGCCGCGGAGTACGCGGGGCGCCGCGAGGTGGCGGGGACGATCCTCGCCGCGGAGGTGTGCCGGATCGCGGCGCTCGTCCCCCGCCCGGAGCCCGCCGAAGGCGAGCCCGTCGCCGCACCCGGTCCCGGCCCGGACCGCTGCGACCCTGACATCCGCGACATCCGCGACATCCGCGACATCCGCGACGCCGTCGCCGAGCTGCTCTGCGGCTTCCCCGTGTACCGCAGCTACCTGCCCGAGGGCCGCGCCGCGCTCGACACCGCCGTGTCGGCCGCGCGCTGCCGCCGCCCGGACCTCGCGGACGTCCTCGCCGCGATCCACACGGCGATGCTCGCCGAGCCGCAGGGCGAGCTCGCCACCCGCGTGCAGCAGACGTCGGGCATGGTCATGGCCAAGGGCGTGGAGGACACCGCGTTCTACCGGTGGAACCGGTTCGTCGCGCTGAACGAGGTCGGCGGCGACCCGGCCCGGTTCGGGGTCTCCCCCGCCGCGTTCCACCAGGCCCAGGCGATGCGCGCGGAGTCGTGGCCCGCCACCATGACGACGCTGTCCACCCACGACACCAAGCGGTCCGAGGACGTCCGCGCCCGGCTCGCGGTGCTCGCCGAGATCCCGGGGCAGTGGGCCCGGCTGATGCCCGGCTGGGCGGCACGCCACCCGCTGCCCGATCGGTCCCTGGAGCTCCTGGCCTGGCAGAACCTCGTCGGGGCGTGGCCGATCCCGGCCGACCGGATGGCGGCCTACCTGACGAAGGCCGCCAAGGAGGCCAAGCTCGTCACCAGCCACGTCGACGCCGTCGCGGAGGTGGACGAGGCGATCGCGGCCTGGTCCGGGGAGGTCCTCGGCGACGCCGGGCTGGTGGCCGAGATCGAGGAGTTCGTCGGGCGCATCGCGGGCCCGGGGCGCGTCAACTCGCTGGGCCAGAAGCTGCTGCAGCTCGCCGGCCCCGGGGTGCCCGACGTCTACCAGGGTACGGAGCTCGTCGAGTACTCGCTGGTCGACCCCGACAACCGCCGTCCCGTGGACTGGGCGCTGCGCCGGCGCCTCCTGGCCCGGCTCGACGAGGGCTGGCAGCCCCCGCCGGACGCCGCCGATCCGGAGGGTGCGGCGAAGCTGCTGGTCACGGCCACCGTCCTGCGCACGCGGCGGCACCGGCCGGAGATCTTCGCGGGCTACCGCGCCGTCCCGGCGCAGGGCCCCGCAGCGGCGCACGCGGTGGCCTTCCGCCGCTCGCCCTCGCTCGTGGCGGTGGCGACGCGGCTACCGGTCGGCCTCGCGGACCGCGGCGGCTGGGGCGACACCGTGCTGCCCCTGCCCGATGCCGCGACGGACTGGTACGACGTCGTCACGGACCGCCCGGTCCTCGGGTGGGCGCCCCGGCTGGCCGACCTGCTGGACCGCTACCCGGTCGCGTTGCTGGTCCGCCCGGCCTGAGAGCCGGCCCCGCCGGTTCGCGAGGGACGCCGTCCCCACGCCTGGAAGAACGTGGCGTAGAGGGTGTAGGTCGCCGGGTCGGCGAGATGGTAGGTCAGCCGGGCGACCGCCGCGTCGAGCCGGGCCGGGTCGAGGCCGCCGCGGGCGAGGATCCGGTCGCGGTGCAGCTCGACGAAGCGCAGCAGCAGGCCGTGGTAGGCCTCCCCCGGCCGGAACACCCGGGTCTGCGCGGCGACCCCGACGTCCACCAGGCCGGCGTCGCGCAGCAGCTGCGGCAGCCGCCGTCCGATCCGCACGTCGCCGCTCCAGGCACCCGCGGTCGCGTCGAGCAGCAGGTCCCAGTCGGGAT
Organism: Pseudonocardia sp.; assembly: GCA_050248815.1. Lineage (GTDB taxonomy): Bacteria > Actinomycetota > Actinomycetes > Mycobacteriales > Pseudonocardiaceae > Pseudonocardia. The sequence goes on from JBFWRR010000003.1 coordinate 95,905, forward strand.
GCCCGGGCACGCACGTCCAGGAGATCCAGTCGACGTCCTGCACGGCGACGGTGCCGCCCGGCCGGGTGAGCCGGGCCATCTCGGCGACGACGGCCGCCGGGTCGGGCACGTTCACCAGCACGAGGCGCTCGTGCACGAGATCGAACGCGGCGTCGGGCAGGCCGGTGGCGCGGGCGTCCGCGCCCACCAGCTCGACCCCGTCGTGCCCACGCTCGGAAAGTGACCGCACCGCCATGTCGAGGAACCGGGGCTCCCGGTCCACCCCGACCACCCGTCCGTCCGCGCCGACCCGTTCGGCGAGCAGGTCGAGGATCCCGAGCGGTCCGCAGCCCAGGTCCAGTACGTGCCGTCCGGGACCGACGCCGATGCGGTCCAGCAGGGTCCCGGCCTCCGCGCGGTGCATCGCGCACTGCGCGACGAGCCGGAGCCGCTCGCCGTCGTCGGCCCCGAGCGAGTAGTCGGCGGGCGCGCTCACCGGACACCGTCGCGCTGGTCGGGCGGCGGGAAGTCCGCGTGCCGGTGCACGAGCCGCCACCCGCCGTCCACCCTGCGGAGCACGTGGGTGACCCGCAGCGTCATCGGGCGCAGCTCCCCGCCGTCGACGCGCACCTGGCCGTGCTCGGTTCCGACGGTGTAGGCGAGGTCGCCGCTGTGGCCGACCACGTCGTGGCGCGGGACGAGCCCGCCACCGGAGAAGCGGCTGCCGACCCATGTGAAGGTCGTGGTCACGGCGTCGTGGCCGCGCTCGATCGGGCCCCAGGCGCCGAACAGGGTGACGTCCGGCGAGTCGGCCCACAGGGCGGCGTACGGCGCCGGATCGCCCGCACCGATCGCGGCCAGGGCCGCGGCGAGGTCGTCGAGGGCCCGGGCCAGGTCGGGTGGGACGGTCATGGTCGCTCCTTCCGGGGTGTTCATCGCTGCGCTCACCGGGGAGCCCGCCAGGGTGCGCGCCAGTCCGGGGCGTCCCAGCCCGCCGACACGTAGATCGTCTCGCGGGCGATCCGGTCGCCGCGGAACTCGTGGACGCTCACGCCGTAGTGCGGCGGGCCGCCGTCGTAGCGGGCGACGCCCTCCATCACCCAGAGCTCCCCCGTGCCGCGCACCTCGCCGGACTCGAACGTGACGTCCGACGGGTAGCGCCGCCGCCACTCCCGGAAGTTCGCGACGCCCTCGAACCGCTCGCCCGACTGCGGGAACTCCAGCACGGCGTCGTCGTGGTAGGCCCGGTCATGGGCGGCGATCCGCTCGGCCCGGTCGCCCCCGACGAGGCTGCGGACGACGTCGGCCCGGCTCGGCCCCGTGAGGATGCCCACCACGCCCATCGGGTCGGTGACCATCGAGTCGTGGCCGGTGGCGAGCGTCTCGCGGCGCCAGGGCGGGACGGCCGCCGCAGCGAAACGGGCGAAGTTGTCGCCGGCGGGCTTGTCCGTGCAGTGGACGTAGGTGCACGGCAGGTCGGGGACGGGCAGATCCGGCAGCGGGTCGGCCAGCGCCCGCCACGGGTACGGGGTCAGCCGCGGTGCCATCCAGGCGCGGTCCGCGGGGTCGCGTACGCCCCAGCCGTCCAGCGCGACCTCCGGGTCCAGCACGACGCGGCCCGCGTCGTCGACGCGGGACCGGAAGTGGTCGGCCCGCGCGGGCGGCAGCAGGTCGAGCACGCTCTGTCCCGGCCTCGGCACGAACGCGTCGAGGTACACCAGTGCGGCGATCCGGTCCGCGACGCGCTGGGCGACCCCGGTGACGACCGCACCGCCCGAGCTGTGCCCCACCAGCACGGCGTCGCGGACGTCCTCGCACTCCAGCAGCGCGGCGACGTCCTCGATGTGCGTGTCGAGCCCGGTCGCGGGGCCACCCAGGTGGGCGCGCTCCCCCAGGCCCGTCAGGGTCGGGGTGTGCACCTCGTGCCCGGCGGCACGCAAGCGCGTCGCAACGCGGCGCCAGCACCAGCCTCCGTGCCATCCGCCGTGGACCAGGACGAACGTGCTCATGTCGGCCGCGCTTCCAGGACCGACACCCCGGCACCGGTCGCGACCGTGCGGGTGGGCGTGAACCCGGCCGCACCGAGCAGGGCCCGGAACTCGGCCTCGGTGCGCTCCCGCCCGCCGAGCAGCACCAGCATGAGCAGGTCCATCCGCGTCGTCGCCGGATCGTGCGCCGCCCGCTCGGGCAGCACCGCCTCCACGATCACGAGCCGCCCGTGCGGCGGGGTCGCCGCACGGCACGTGCGCAGGATCCGGATCGCCGCCGCGTCGTCCCAGTCGTGCAGGACGCGGGACAGGACGTGCGCATCCGCCCGCGGCACGGCGGTGAAGAAGTCCCCCGCCTCGACGGTGAAGGGACCCGACCCCGTCCGGGCGCACACGGTGGGGCGGTCGAAGAGCACCCCCTCGGTCCCCGGGGTGGCGGCGAGGATCGTCCCGAGCAGGACCCCCGCCCCGCCGCCGACGTCGACGATCCGGTGGATGCCGCTGAAGTCGTACGCCTCGGCCACGGCGTCCGCCTCCCGCCGCGAGCGGGCGAGCATCGAGCCGTGGAATCGCGCCTCGGCCTGCGGGTCGGCGGAGAGCCGGGCGAAGAACGGCTCTCCGTGCACCCGCTCGAAGGGCACGCCGCCACCGCGCACGGCGTCCGCCACCCCCGACGCGGCCGCGTAGTAGAGCCGCCCCCGGGCGAGGACGGCACCGAGCTGGGACCCGTAGCGGGCGCTGCGCAGCAGCTCACCGGTGCCGGTGAGGCCGAACCGGCCGCCGCTGTGCTCACGCAGCACCCCGTCGGCGGCCAGGCCGCGCAGCAGACGGTGCAATGCCGTGGGATCGGCGCCCAGCTCGACGCCGAGGTCCTCGGCGGTGCGCGGGCCGTCCACGAGCGCGTCGGCGATCCCCAGCTCGGCGGCGGCGACGAGCAGCTGGGTGCTCAGGAAGCCGTCGGCGAGCCGCGCCAGCCGCTGGTGCGGGCTCTCGGCACCCCCCACGCTTGCGGTGAGCGGTGGTACGGACTGTGCTGTGGTCTGCATGACATCCCCTCCTGCCCGCCCACACGCACCGTCACCCACACCGGTTCACCGCTCCGTCGCATCCGCACCCACGGGTGGCGGGGCCGCCGCGGCCCGGCAGGATGCGCGCCATGGCTGACTTCGAGGTGTGGGCGCCGGAGCGGGAGCGGGTCCGGGTGCACGTCGACGGCGCGACGCACGACCTGAGCCCCGGCCGCGGCGGCTGGTGGCGCGCGAGCGTCGCGGACGCCGGGCCGGGCTCGCGCTACGCCTTCCTCCTCGACGAAGACCCCACCCCGCTGCCGGACCCGCGCTCGCGCTGGCAGCCCGACGGGGTGCACCAGGCCTCCCAGCTCTACGACGACTCCGCGTTCGTGTGGAGCGACGGCACCTGGACCGGCCGTCAGCTGCCCGGCAGCGTCGTCTACGAGCTCCACATCGGCACCTTCACGCCGGCCGGGACGTTCGACGCGGCGATCGAGAAGCTCGACCACCTCGCGCGGCTGGGCGTGCACCTGGTCGAGGTGCTGCCGCTCAACGCCGTCGACGGCCCGCGCAACTGGGGCTACGACGGCGTCGGCTGGTACGCCGTCACCCACAACTACGGCGGCCCGGACGGGTTCAAGCGCTTCGTGGACGCCTGCCACGGGCGCGGCATGGGCGTGGTGCTGGACGTCGTCCACAACCACCTCGGGCCCTCGGGGGCCTACCTGGACCGGTTCGGCCCGTACTTCGCGGGCAGCAACATCTGGGGCCCCTCGCTGAACCTGGACGGCCCGCACTCCGACACCGTGCGCCGCTTCGTCGTGGACAACGCGTTGATGTGGCTGCGGGAGTTCCACCTGGACGGCCTGCGCCTCGACGCCGTCCACGCGCTGCGCGACACCCGCGCCACGCACCTGCTGGAGCAACTGGCCGTCGAGGTCGAGACGCTCTCGGCGCACCTGGGACGCCCGCTGTCGCTGATCGCCGAGTCCGATCTCAACGACCCGCGGATGGTGACGCCCCGCGAGGCGGGCGGGTACGGCCTGCAGGCGCAGTGGTGCGACGACGTCCACCACAGCCTGCACACCGCGCTCACCGGGGAGTCCCAGGGCTACTACGGCGACTTCGCCCGCGCGGGGCTCACCGGCCTCGCCCACGTGTTCTGCCGAGCGTTCCTGCACGAGGGGGGCTGGTCGAGCTTCCGGCAGCGCAGCCACGGTGCACCGGTCGACACCCGCCGCATCCCCGGCCACCGGTTCCTGGCCTACCTGCAGAACCACGACCAGGTCGGCAACCGCGCCGCGGGCGACCGCCTCTCCGCCACCCTGCCCCCCGGCCTGCTCGCCTGCGGGGCGGCACTCGTGCTGTGCTCCCCGTTCACGCCGATGATCTTCATGGGCGAGGAGTGGGGAGCTCGCACGCCGTGGCAGTTCTTCTCCTCGTTCCCCGATCCCGCGCTGCGCGAGGCCGTGCGCACGGGGCGCACCGCCGAGTTCGCCGAGCACGGCTGGGGGGAGGCGGCCGTCCCCGACCCGAACGCCGAGCAGACCTTCCTCGACTCCAAGCTGGACTGGGACGAGCGCGACCGCGAGCCCCACCGCCGGCTCCTCGGGACCTACCGGGATCTGCTCGCGCTGCGCGCGGCGTACCCGGAGCTCTCCGCCCCGTGGCTGGAGGACGTCGAGGTCGAGGTGGACGAGGCGGCGCGCACGATCGTGCTGCATCGCGGGTCGCTGCGGCTCGTCGTGAACCTCGGCTCCGCAGCCGCGACGCTCTCGATGGACGCACCGGTGACGGGTGTGCTGCTGGCCTCGGAGCAGCCGAAGGGCGACGGCCGCGAGCTGACGCTGGCCCCCGAGTCGTTCGCCGTCGTCGCGTTGTGCCGATGACCCCACCGGCTCCCGCACCCACACCCGCACCGCCGCCGCGGGACCAGCCCGCCCGCACCGGTGCCCTCACCGGTCTCATCGGAGCGGGCGGGGGCGGGCGCACGTTCGTCGACCACACCGGGATCGCGGTGGCGCTGCACCGGCCCGTCCGGCGGACGGTCGCTGCGCACCCGGACGTCGCGAGCGTGCTGCTCGCGATCGGGGCCACCCTCGTCGGCACGTGCGATGCCGCCCGGCTCGACGGGCCCGTGCCCGACGGGCTCGCCGACCTGGGCCCGGCCGGGCGGCCGGACCCGGACCTGGTGGCCGCCCTGCGGCCCGACGCGATCGTCACGGCGGTGCGCGGGCGGGCCTACGTCGTCGGGGGCCACGAGCTGATGGCCGCGCTGCGCCGCACCGCCCCCGTCATCGGCATCGACCCCACCCGAGCCGACGACGCGGCCGCGGACCTGCGGGCACTCGTCGGTGCGGTGCAGGTGGACCGGCCGACGCCCCCACGCCCGCGCCCGACCGTCCCGCCGCGCGGGGCCCCGCCGGTTGCCCCGCCACCCGCCCGGCCGGAGCTCTGGTGACACCCGGTGGCGCCACCCGCGCCACCGGACACCCGGACTGCTGACGACGCGACTCCACCCTGGTCCTACGCTGCCCCGGGTCCTAGCCTTCTCCTACCACCGGCCGGTAGGGAGGCAGGCGTGGGTCCGGAGAACGCTGCGCTCGTCGCAGCGCGCACGGCCTACCGGGAACGCCGCTGGTCCGCTGCCCGCGACGGATTCCGCGCCGCGCTGGCCGACGCACCGCTGACGGGCCCCGATCTCGCGACGATGGCCGACTGCGCCTGGTGGCTCGGGCTGGTCGACGAGTCGATCGCCGCGGGCGAGGCGGCGCACCGGGCGCTGATGGCGGAGGGCGACGTCCGCGCCGCGGCCTGGTGCGCGATCGACGTCGCCGTCAACTTCCTGCTGCGCGGCGACGCGGAGGCGGGCGGCAGGTGGATCGACCGGGCAAGCCGGCTGCTCGCGGACCTGCCCGAGTGCGTCGAGCAGGGCTACCTCGCCTACCTGCTGGAGGTCGAGGGCGGGCTGGACTCGCCGGATCTGGAGCCCGTCGTCGCGGCCGCGCGGCGGGTGCGTGATCTCGGGAAACGCTTCGGCCACGCGACCCTCGTCGCGGCGAGCCTGCTCGGCGAGGGCCGGGCACGGGTGCGGCAGGAACGGGTCGCCGAGGGGCTGGTGCTCCTCGACGAGGCGCTGGCGGCCCTGCTCTCCGACGACGTGGCCCCGGACTGGGCCGGGGACATCTACTGCAACCTGATGGCCACCTTCTACGAGCTCGGCGACCTGGCGCGGACCCGACGGATGGTGGCCCTGACCGAGGAGTGGCTGGCCACGGTGCCGCCCGCGGTGCTGTTCACCGGCATCTGCCGGGTGCACCGCGCCCAGTTGCTGCGGCTCGCCGGCGCGTGGCAGGACGCCGAGCGGGAGGCCGCGCAGGTCTGTGCCGAGCTGGAGGGGATCGCCGTTCTCGCCGTCGGCGAGGGGCGCTACGAGCTGGGCGAGCTGCACCGGCTGCGTGGCGACCTGGACGCCGCCGAGGGCGAGTTCCTGCGCGCGCACCGGCTCGGCCGGGAGCCGCAACCGGGGTTCGCGCTCCTGACCCTGGCGCAGGAGCGGCCGGAGTCGGCGGCCGCATCCGTGCGGGCCGCCCTGCTCGCCGAGACCACGGACCGGCTCGCCCAGGCCCGGCTGCTCGGTCCGGCCACCGAGATCCTGCTGGCCTGCGAGGACGTCACCGACGCCGCCGACGCCGCCGCCGAACTCGCGGAGATCGCCGAGAGCTTCACGAGCCCCGGATTCGCCGCGGCCGCGGACCAGGCCCAGGGTGCGGTGGCACTCGCGAGGGATCGCGCGGCACAGGCCCAACCCCTGCTGCGCTCGGCGCTGCGGCGCTGGCAGCAGCTCGGTGCGCCCTACGACGCCGCCCGCTCGCGGGTGCTGCTCGCCTGCGCGTACCGCGACCTCGGCCACCCGGACGACGCCGAGCGGGAGCTCGCCGTCGCCGCGGACGACTTCGAGCGCCTCGGCGCGTCCGCAGACGCCGCCGCCGTCGCCGCCCTGCGCGGGCGTCCGATGCTCCCCGGCGGCCTGACCAGGCGGGAGGCCGAGGTGCTCGGCCACGTCGCGGCGGGCCGTACGAACCGGGAGATCGCCGCGGCACTCTCGGTGAAGGAGCAGACCGTGGCCCGGCACCTGTCCACCATCTGCGGCAAGCTCGGGGTCACCAGCCGCACCGCCGCCGCCGAGGTGGCTCGCCGGTTCGGGCTGACCGCTCCCGAGTGAGCGATCCGTCCCCCGCTCGTGGCCGGAGCCGGGCCCATGCCCACCGGAACCGGGATCCGGGCTGCACGCACACGGCCCGTGTCCCGGTCCCGGTGACCGTGCAGCGGGGGTGGACCCGGCTCAGAGCAGGCCGAGAGCCTTCACGGCGTCGCGCTCCTCCGCCAGCTCCGCGACGCTGAGCCGGATGCGCTCGCGGGCGAATCCGTCCAGCTCCAGGCCCTGCACGATCTCCCAGCGGCCGTCCCGGGACACGACCGGGAACGACGAGATCAGGCCCTCCGGGACGCCGTAGGACCCGTCCGACGGGATTCCCGCGGAGGTCCAGGTGCCCTCCGCGGTGCCGTTGACCCAGTCGTAGACGTGGTCGATCGCGGCGTTGGCCGCCGACGCCGCCGAGGACGCACCGCGCACCTCGATGATCTCGGCGCCGCGCTTGGCGACCCGCGGGATGAACTCCTCGCGCAGCCAGATCTCCTCGACCAGCTCGGTCGCGGGCTTGCCTGCGACCTCGGCGTGGCCGATGTGCGGGTACTGCGTGGCCGAATGGTTGCCCCAGATGACGACCTTGGTGATCTCGGTCAGCGGGACCCCGAGCTTGCGGGCGAGCTGCGCGAGTGCGCGGTTGTGGTCCAGGCGCGTCATCGCGTTGAACCGCTCCGCGGGCACGTCCGGCGCCGCTGCCTGGGCGATGAGCGCGTTGGTGTTGGCGGGGTTGCCGACCACCAGCACCCGGATGTCGTCCGCGGCGTGGTCGTTGATCGCCCGGCCCTGCGGGGCGAAGATGCCGCCGTTGGCCTCGAGCAGGTCGCCACGCTCCATCCCCTTCGTGCGGGGGCGGGCCCCGACCAGCAGCGCCACGTTCGCGCCGTCGAAGGCCACGTTCGCGTCGTCGGTGATGTCGACCCCGGCGAGCAGCGGGAACGCGCAGTCCTCCAGCTCCAGCGCGACGCCCTCGGCGGCCCGGACCGCCTGCGGGATCTCCAGGAGCTTCAGGCGCAGGGGGACGTCCGAGCCGAGCAGCTGCCCCGAGGCGACCCGGAACAGCAGCGCGTATCCGATCTGTCCGGCCGCGCCGGTGACGGTGACGGTGACGGGGTTGGTGGCGACTGAGCTGGCGGCAGAGGCAGGCACGCGAGCAGGCTAGCGCCTCCATCCGCGCCCGTGTCGCGACGAGCATCACGCCTGCGCACCGCGTCGACGGGACCCCGCGCCGGCGTCGGCGCACCTCACGACCGGCGTCCCGGCATGCGCCGCCGCACCGGGCTCCCGGCGCGCCCCCACCGTGCACAGGAACGGGGCATCGCACCCACGTTCCGCCGTGTGCGCGGCGACGCCCCGGTGTGCACGCGATGCCCCGGTATGCCCGGCGGGCGCGATTCGGCCGACCTCTGTGGTGCACGTCGCCGGCCGGACGGACAGGTCCGCGCGGATGATGCGTGGCCGCTAGCGTCGGAGCATGACCGTCGCTCCGGACCCCGGTGCCGTCGCCACGGCCGACCGCGTACCCGCCCCCGATCTCGCCCGCGGCGGAATGCTGCTGCTCATCGCGCTGGCGAACGTCCACGTCTACGTGTACGGCCTGCCCGCCGGACCGCGCAGCTACCCGCGCGAGCTGTCCGGGGTGGACGCCGCGATCGCCGCCGTCCAGATCATGCTGGTCGACGGGCGCGCGTACCCGCTGTTCGCGCTCCTGTTCGGCTACGGGATCTGGCAGCTCACGGCCCGCCGGACGGCGGCCGGGCGGCCGTCGGAGGCGGTCGTCCACCTCGTGCGGCGCCGCGGATGGTGGATGGTGCTCATCGGCTTCCTGCACGCGCTGCTGCTGTGGGCCGGGGACATCGTCGGCGCCTACGGGCTCACCGCCGTGCTGTTCGCGGGCCTGCTGGTGGCGGGCTCGGACCGCGCGCTCGTGCGCACGGCCGTCATCGGCACCGCGGTGAGTGCGCTGGCCCTGACGGGCGCGGCGCTGCCGCCCCCGCCGGGCACGGACGCGGCGCTGCCGTCCATGGCGATCGAGTCGGTGGCGGTCGCCGCGGCGGTCCGGCTCGGAGAGTGGCTCGCGATCGGGCTGGTCCTGTCGGTGCTCATCGTGTTCGGCGCGGTCGCGCTCGGCGCGCTGGCGGCGCGCCACCGCATCCTCGACGAGCCCCAGCGGCATCGGACGCTACTGGTGCGGCTCGCCGTGGCCGGTATAACGATCGGGGTGATCGGCGGGCTCCCGCTCGCGCTGATGGTCGCCGCCGGCCGTGACCCTGGGCTCGAATGGCTCCTGCTCGCCGGGGCTCTGCACGGGCTGTCGGGCTATGCGGGCGCGATCGGGTACGCGGCGGTGTTCGGCCTGGTCGCCGCGGGACTCGCGGTCCGGACCACGCGACCGGCACGAACGGGAGGGCCTCGCTCCGGTACGGGTCGGGAGTTCCGCGGGCCCGGCAGCGCGGGCGGGGCACACGGCGCGAGCAGGGCTGGTGCTGCGGGCTGGACGGGCGGCGCGGGCGGCACCGGTAGCGCGGGCGGGGCACACGGCGCGGACGGCGCCGGCACAGCTGCGGGGCCGGCCGCCGGACCCGCCTGGGCGCGCGCCCTGCAGGCCTGCGGGCAACGCTCGTTGTCCTGCTACCTCGCCCAGTCCGTCGCGTTCGTGGCCCTGCTCCCGGCCTGGACGCTCGGCCTGGGCGACCAGCTGCCGCTGTGGGCGGCGGCGCTCGTCGCGGCCGGGGTGTGGCTGGTGATCCTGCTGATCGCCGACGTGTCCGCCCGCCGCGGCATCCGCGGCCCCGCGGAGGTCCTGCTGCGCCGGCTCACCTACGGACCGTCGCGACCTTGACAGGGCGCCGCCCGGCACGGCGTACTACCGGCGCGATCACGGGAGGTGGCGATGGCGGGCGGGGAGCGCCTCCTGCGCGTCGGCTCCGCGCTGCCCGATCCGCCGTTCGAGACGCCGGGCCCGCCCCCCGCCGGCCTGGACGTCGACTGGATGCGGGCCGTGGCCGCCGAGCTGGGCGCGCGCTACGAGCTCGTGCACTACGACGGCGGCGACTTCGAGGGCATCTTCGCGGGTCTCGGCGAGCGGTACGACGTCGTGGCCTCCGGTGCGACCGTCACCGACCACCGGCGCGCCCTCGCCAGGTGGTGCCGGCCCTACCTCCGCTCCGGTCAGAGCCTCGTGGTGGACACCGCCCGCACCCCGCACGTGCACGGGACCGGCGACCTCACCGGCCTCGTGCTCGGCGTGCAACAGGGCAACACCTCCGAGCCCGTGGCCCGGCGCCTGCACGCCGAGGGCCGGGTCGCGGACGTGCGGGTCTACCCCTACGAGGGCATCCTCGGCGCGCTCGACGACCTGCAGGCCGGCCGCATCGGCGGGTTCATGAAGCTCGAACCGGTGCTGCGGCAGCTCACCGCGGACCGCCCACCGCTCGCGGTCGTGCAGACCGGCATCACCGTCGAGCTGATCGCGGTCGCGGTCGCATCCGGGGACGCGACGCTGGCCGCCGAGATCGACCGGGCGCAGGACGCGCTGCGGGCCCGCGGGACGCTCGCCGAGCTGGGCGCGCGCTGGCTCGCCGACAGCGACCCGGCGGCGACGGCGGTGTGCCCGTGATCCGCATGATCCGCCTCTTCACCGGACCCGACGGGCAGTCGCACGTCGAGGTGGGCTTCATCGACGGCACCGACGGCACCGACGGC
>JBFWRR010000003.1:106893-133435 GCA_050248815.1 Pseudonocardia sp.
GGACGCCGGACCCGTCCGGTTCGCCGAGAGCCCACCCGGGTCGGCCCTGGACTGGCACGACGCGCCGCACCGGCAGTACGTCGTCACGCTGTCCGGGACGCTGGAGTTCACCACCCGCGACGGCGAGACGTTCGTTCTCGGCCCCGGCGACGTGCTGCTCGCCGAGGACACCAGCGGCGGCGGGCACCGCTGGCGGCTCGTCGACAACCAGCCGTGGCGGCGGCTCTACGTGCGGCTGCCCGGCCGGTCGGCGCAGGTCAGAAGGCCCGGCGCCGCGAGCTGATCACGCCCGTGTCGAACCCGGCGAGGTGCAGTCCGCCGTGGAAGCGGGCGTGCTCCACCTTCAGGCACCGGTCCATGACCACCTCCAGCCCCGCCGCCTCCGCCCGCCGCGCGACCTCGTCGTCGCGCAGGCCGAACTGCAGCCAGAACGTGCGCGGGAACTGCGGGAGCGCGAGCACCTCGTCCAGCACCGCGGGCAGATCGGACTGGCGGCGGAACACGTCCACCAGGTCGGGTGTGCCGGGCAGGTCCGCCAGCGACTTGTACACCGGGTGCCCGAGGATCTCGGTGGCGTTCGGGTTGACGAACCACACCTCGTAGTCGCTGCTGGACAGCAGGTACGTGGCGACGAAGTTGCTGGCCCGCGCCGGGTTGGGCGAGGCGCCGACCATCGCGACCGTGCGGGTGGCGTGCAGGATCTGCCGGCGCCGGACGGCAGGCGGATTCTCCCAGGTCACCGCCGAGGCTCGGTCGATGCTCACTCGCCCCTCACCTCCTCCACACGGTCGGTTCCGGGCTCGCTCCGCTCCTCCCTCGCCAGCGCTCGGTCGATGCTCACTCGCCCTTCACCTCCTTCACCGCCGCGGCGAGGGCCTGGTCCAGGTCCCACAGGATGTCCTCCGGGTCCTCCAGGCCGACGCTGATCCGCACGAGGTCCGGGGGGACGCCGCCGGCGCGCAACTGCTCGTCGGTGAGCTGCTGGTGGGTGGTCGAGCCCGGGTGGATGACGAGGGTGCGGGCGTCGCCGATGTTGGCGAGGTGGCTGCACAGCTGCACCGACTCGATGAACCGCCGCCCCGCCTCGCGCCCGCCCACGACGCCGAAGGAGAACACCGCGCCCGGACCGAGCGGCAGGTAGCGCAGCGCCCGTTCGTGGTCCGGGTGGCCGGGCAGGCCCGCCCACCGGACGTAGGCGACGCGCGGATCCGAGTCCAGCCACTCCGCCACGGCGCGCGCGTTCGCCACGTGCGCCTCCATCCGGTGCGGGAGCGTCTCCACTCCCTGGATCAGCAGGAACGCCGAGTGCGGCGACAACGTGGCGCCGATGTCGCGCAGCTGCTCGGCCCGTAGCTTGGTGAGGAAGCCGAACTCCTGGAAGTTGCCCCACCAGTTCAGCCCGCCGTAGGACGGGATGGGGGCCGTCATCTGCGGGAAGTTGCCGTTGCCCCAGTCGAAACGCCCCGACTCGACGACGATGCCGCCGAGCGTGGTGCCGTGCCCGCCGAGGAACTTCGTCGCGGAGTGGATGACGATGTCCGCGCCGTGCTCGATCGGCCGGCACAGGTACGGCGTCGCGACGGTGGCGTCCACCATCAGCGGAAGCCCGGCCGCGTGGGCCACCTCGGCGAGGCCCGCGATGTCCGCGACCTCCCCCGACGGGTTGGCCACCACCTCGGCGAAGATCACCTTGGTCCGCGGCGTGATCGCGGCCGCGAAGTCCGCCGGGTCGCCGCCCGGCACGAACGTCGTCTCCACCCCGAACCGGCGCAGCGTGACGTCCAGCTGCGTGATCGTGCCGCCGTAGAGGCCCGCTCCGGCGACGATGTGGTCGCCCGCCTCGCACAGCGTGGCGAACGTGAGGAACTCCGCGGCCTGGCCGCTCGCCGTCGCCACCGCCCCGATGCCGCCCTCCAGGGATGCGACACGCTCCTCGAGCACCGCGACCGTCGGGTTCGCGATCCGGCTGTAGATCAGTCCGTACTTCTGGAGGGCGAACAGGCTCGCCGCGTCCGTGGTGTCCTCGAAGACGAAGCTCGTGGACTGGTAGATGGGCACCGCGCGGGCGCCGGTGGCCGGATCGGGGACGTGCCCCGCGTGCACCGCGCGGGTGCGGAACCCCCACGTGCGGTCGCGAGCCGGCTCGGGACGATCGGTCATGGATACCATCCTGCCCCGCGCCGGCCCGCCACGGCTCAGCCCGTCACACGGGTGGTGACCACCCGGGTCGGGTTGCGGAACAGGTCGAGCACCGGGCAGTGCTCGTCGACGGCGCGCTGGAGCTCGGCGTAGCGCTCGTCGTCGGCCGGGCCGGAGAGCCGCACCCGCACGCGGACCTCCCCGAACCCGGGGCGGACCGCGTCGTCGAACCCGAAGAAGCCCCGGACGTCGAGATCGCCCTCGAGCTCGAGGTCGACGTCGTCGAGCGGGATGCCGAGCTTGTCGGCCCAGAACCGGTAGGTGACGACCTGGCAGGACAGCAGCGCGGCGAGCGCGTGCTCGACGGGGTTCGCGGCGTCGTCGGCGCCGCCGAGCGCGGGCGGCTCGTCGACGAGCAGCTCGTGGCGGCCGACGCGGACGTGGCTGCGCACGCCCTCGCCACCGGTGCCGGTGGCGCGGAAGACGGCGAGGGCCCGGTCCGGGTCGTCGGCCACGGCGGCACCGGTGGCGTCGATCAGCGGGTGCAGCGGGGCGCGGGTGGGTGCGGACATGGTGATGCTCCTGAAGGGTCGGCCGAGGGGTGTCAGGGGTGGAGCGGACCCGGACACGCTGCGCTGCAGACCACGGCGTGGTCGATGTGGCGCCTGCGCACGAGAGCGACGCGGCGGACGACCGCCGACCGATCGGGCGACGGCGGGACGGGGACCCCTGCCTGCGCGGTGATCGGCACGTCTGTGTGTCTACCCGACGTCCCTGTCGCCGTCCAGACGGGAGCGGAAGAACGCGACGGTCCGGCGGTACGCGTCACGAGCGCCTGGCCGGTACCCGGCGGGCGGCAGCAGCACCCGCCCGCGCTGCCTGTAGGGCCGGGTGATCTCGGTGTACGTGACGGCCGCGGTCACGCCCCGGCCGCCCGGGTCAGCCGGACGAGCCCCTCCTGCACGGTCGTGGCGATGCGGCGGCCGTCGCGGGTGGTGAACCGGCCCTCCGCGAGGCCCCGCGAACCCGAGGCCGTCGGCGAGTAGCACTCGTAGAGGAACCACTCGTCGGCGCGGAACGGGCGATGGAACCACATCGCGTGATCCAGGCTCGCCATCTGCACCTGCCCGATGTGCACCTCGTGTCGGGCGAGCACGGAGCCCAGCAGGGTGAGGTCGCTGGCGAAGGTGAGCAGGCAGACGTGCAGCAACGGGTCGTCGGGCAGCGTGCCGTCCGCCCGCATCCACACCCGCACCGGTCCCTCGCTCGGTGTGCGGTCGAGCGACCACATCGGCTCGCCGACGTAGCGGATGTCCAGCGGCCGCGGGATCGAGTCCCAGAACCCGCCGCTGCGCCCGGCGGCGACCCGGCTCGCGAAGTCCGGCAGCGACTCGGGATCCGGGACGTCCACGGGCCCCGGGTCGGCGTGCTCCAGCCCCTCCTGGGGCAGCTGGAACGACGCCGACAGCGAGAAGATCGGCTCGCCCTTCTGGATCGCGAGCACCCGCCGCGTGGTGAACGACCGCCCGTCGCGCACCCGCTCCGTCTCGTAGACGATCGGGATCTGCGGATCACCGGGCCGGATGAAGTACGCGTGCAGTGAGTGCACCGCGCGGTCCGGCGGCACCGTTCGGCCCGCGGCGACCAGCGCCTGCCCGGCGACCTGCCCGCCGAACACCCGGGTGGGGCTGTGCGGCGGGCTCACCCCCCGGAACAGGTTGACCTCCAACTGCTCCAGGTCGAGCAGCTTCACCAGCTCGTCGAGCACTGCCTGCCCGCCGAGGGGATCCGTCACCGTCACACCGCGCATCCTGCCAGGCGCGCGGCCCGGCCCCGGGGAGCGGAACGTCCCGTCGGCGGAGCTGCCACGATGCACATGGTGATGCGCACGGTGAGGTCCGTGTCGCGGCCCGAGGAGGGGCGATGGCGGTTCTGCTGTCCGAGATGATCAGCCGGCTCCGCACCGAGCCGACCGGGGCGGTGCGGTCCGGCAGCGGGTCGGAGCCGACGTTCGCCCCACGCCTGCCCACCACCACGGGCCGACCACTCGTCGCCGGCGACCGGACCTCCGGAGAGCGCTGACGGCCGTGTCGGGCGAGATACCGGTGCGGGGCGCCACCGGACCCGAACGGACGTGCGTCGCGGAGCTGATCGTCCGGTCGCCCGACGGCGAACGGCGCGGCTGCGGCTACCGCGTGAACGCCGGGGCCGTGCTCACGGCGGCACACGTCGTGGTGGGCGCGACCGAGATCCGGGTGCGGTTCGACGCCGACCTCCAGGGTGAGTGGACGACGTCCACCACGTCGTGGTGGACCGATCCCCGATCGGACGTCGCCGTGCTCACGATCGCACCCCCCGCAGGCGGTACGGCACCGGCGATGGCAGCATTCGGCCGTGTCGGCGACCGGGCGGCCGTCCTCCCCGTACAAGCGGTGGGCTTTCCGCGGTGGAAACTGCGCAACGACGACGGCCCGGTTCCCGCCGACGGTGACGGGCGCTCCCGGTTCCGCGACGCCCACCAGGCCCACGGATCGGTGGCGATCCTGTCCAACTGGCGCGAGGGCAGCCTCGAGGTGGCCGTCGACGCCGCGCCCGGAGCGACCGGGGCCGAGGACGGCTCACCGTGGGAGGGGTTCTCCGGCGCCGCGCTGTGGTCGGCCGGGCGGATCATCGGGATCGTCGCGCGCCACCACCCCGGCGACGGGATCTCCAGGCTGAGCGCCGTCCGCCTGGACCGGATGCTCGACGAGCTGGACCCCGGATCGCTCGACGAGCTGCGGGCACTCGTCCCGGCGCTGCCCGCCCGGGCCGGCCTGCTGCCCGACGTCGTGCCGATCCCCGCGCACGAGACGACGGCCACCGCCTACCGGGCACAGCTGGAGGACATCGCGCCCGACCACGTCCAGGACCGTGACGACGAGTTGGCCGAGCTCGTCCGGTTCTGTGCCGGGGACGCCGCGTACGCGTGGCTGCAGGCCGCCCCCTGGGCGGGCAAGACCGCACTCCTCTCGTGGTTCGCGCTGCACCCGCCCGCCGGGGTGGACGTCGTGTCGTTCTTCGTCACCGGACGCTTCGCCGGGCAGTCCGACGGGGAGGCGTTCACCGAGGCGCTGCTCGAACAGCTCGCGGTCCTGGCCGACGAGCCGGTCGCCCCCGCGCTCGAGGCGTCCGCCCGCCGCGGCCACCTGCTGCGGCTGCTCCGCGCCGCCACGTTCCGCAGCCGCGCGGCAGGCAGGCGCCTGCTGCTGATCGTCGACGGCCTGGACGAGGACAGCGGCCCCGGCGCGGGCAGGCCGAGCATCCTCTCGCTGCTGCCGCGCCGTCTCCCTCCTGGAGCTCAGCTCCTGCTGTCGAGCAGACCGACCCCGGGGATCCCCGACGACGTCGCCACCGACCACCCGTTGCGCACCCTGCGCCCCCGACCGCTCACGGCGTCCCCGCACGCCCGGGACGTCGAGCTGGCGGCGAAGAACGAGCTGTCCCAGCTCCTGAACGGTCCGGACCTGCAACGCGACGTGCTCGGGCTGATCACCGCCGCTGGTGGCGGGCTCTCCCGTGCCGATCTGGAGGAGCTCACGGGGCGGGCGCCCTACGAGCTGGAGCGGCTCCTGGACGGTCGGTTCGGGCGCAGCCTGACCGTCCGGCCCGACACCACGGCTGGCGGCACCGGGGACGGCGTCCACCTGCTCGCGCACGAATCCCTGCGGGAGACCGCCGAGCGCTCCTTCGGCGCGAGCCTGGGCCGCCACCGCAACGCCGTCCACGCCTGGGCGGACGGGTACCGCGCCCGCCGCTGGCCGCCGTCCACCCCGACCTATCTGCTGCGCAGCTATCCCCGGATGCTCACCGCCACCGGAGATGCCGCCCGCCTGGTATCGATGGCGACCGACCGAGACCGTCACGACCGGATGCTCGACATCACCGGCGGAGACGCGCTCGCCGCCGCGGAGATCGCCGCCGCCACGACCCTCCTGCGCCGCGAACGGCGTCCCGACCTCGGCGGGTTGCTCCTGCTCGCGATCGCCCGGGACGATCTCGACCGGCGCAACCGCAGCATCCCCGCGGAACTGCCCGCAGTCTGGACGGCGCTCGGCCGGGTGTCGCGGGCGAGCTCGCTCGCCGCGGGCATCGCCGACGAGCCGACCCGGGTACGCGCCTTCGCGTCGATGATCCGCCGTGCCGCGCGCGCCGGCGAGCTCACCTCGGCGCGCAGGCTCGCGACCACCGCGGTGCGGCACGCCCGATCGATCGGCAGCCCCGTGCGACGCTCGCAGGCGATGGCCGACCTCGCGGTGGCGATCGCGTCGGGATCGGCGGCGGATGCCGACCGGGATCTCGCCTGGGGGCTCACCGACGAGATCCCGAGCGTCGCTCTCCGCGTCCGTGTACTCGCGGAGCTCGCGACCGCCGAGGGGCCCGGGCCTCGCGCCGCGCAGCTGCTCGACATCGCGGATCGCCTCGTCCCTCGGCTGTCGCAGCCCACCCAGCAGGCGGATGTCCTGTGCGCGATCGCCACGGCGCTGGTCGCCCTCGGGCGCGTCGATTCGGCGCGCCGACGCCTGCGCGCAGCCGAGCGCCTGCTGCGCGACCTCCCGGACGAAGGGCTGCGCGCCGACGCGACGGCGAAGGTGGCCGCCGGACTCGTGGCGACCGGAGCCGAGCGGGCCGTCGAGGACCTGCTCGGCGCGATCCCGGGCTACGCGGCCCGGGTCGACGCTCGTGCCCGGGTCGCTGCGGCCGCCGCCGCAGGCGACCCCGCACTGGCCCTGCGCGTCGCCCGGGAGATCACCGAACCGGGTCGACGGGAGGAGACGCTCGCCGCTGTGATCGGGCAGCTGGCGGCGGGCGGCGATCTCGACCGGGCGGACGCGCTGATCGCCGAGATCGAGGATCCCGCCTGGCGGGTCGAGGCCCTCGGCCACCTCGCCGCCGCGGCCGTGCAGGCCGGTCAAGCCGGCCGTGCCCGGCGCGTGATCGCGACGGCCGAACGCCTTGCCCTTTCGATCCCCGACGACCAGTCCCGGGCCGAGGGGCTCGCCGGCCTCGTCCGGGCCGCGGCGGCGGTCGACCCGGAGCGTGCCGAGCGGTACGCCCGGGCGATCCCGAATCCCGCGTCCCGGGCGCAGGCCCTCACGGAGCTGGCCGACGTGCTCGCCGGGCCTTCGGCCACGCCGCCCACGCGCGAGCGGGCGATGGCGCTCGCGACCGCGGCGGAGGAGGTCGCCCGCCTGTCGCGGGACCCCCGATGGCGCGTGCGGACGGTCATCCGGCTGGTCGGACCCGCCGTGGCAGCGGACGATCCGCGCCGCGCCGCGCTGCTCGCCGAGACCGCCCGGCGGCTGGCCCACCAGGTCTCCCAGCACGAGGCGCGGGCCTACGCGCTGGCGGACCTGGCGGCAGAGGTGGCCGCGCACCTGGGTGCCGACCGGGCGCTGCGCGTCGTCACGGACGCCGAGCAGGTGATGACGGAGGTCCCCTACCCGGACGCGCGGGCGCACATCTGCACGTGGCTCGCCGAGGTGGCCGCTGCCGCGAAGGACCGCGACCGGGCGCTACGGCTCGTGGACGCCGCGGAGGAGATCGTCGAGCGCAGCGAGAACCTGGGCTGGCGCGTGCAGCAACTCCGCAGGCTGGCGATCGCGGCCGCGCGGGCGGGCGACGACGCCCGCGCCCTCGTGCTCGCCCGCGACATCACGGATCCCACGATCCGGGCCGGTGTCCTGCTACAGATCGCCACCGGAGGACCCGGCGCCGACGCGGCGCGCACGGAACGCGCCCGTCCGGACGACAGCAGCGTCCAGATGCTCGCCGAGGTGCTCTGCACCCCGGAGTGGACGACGGCGCTGCGGGCCGTCGCCGACCTCGACCCCGCCGCGATCCGGACGGTGTCCGACCTCCACCTGGGGCCGATCGCCGAGGACGACGGCCGTGGCCCACGGCCTCAGGCGTGATCCTCCTCGCCGAGGCGGTGGACGCGGATGAGGTTCGTCGAGCCCACCCGGTTGGGCGGCGAGCCCGCGACGATCACCACCAGGTCGCCCGGCTGGAACCTCTCGATCGAGAGCATCGACTGGTCGACCTGGCGGACCATTGCGTCGGTCGAGTCGACCGACGGCACCAGGAACGTCTCCACACCCCACGTCATCGCCAACTGGCTGCGCACCTCCGGCGCGGGAGTGAACGCGAGCAGCGGCAGCCGCGTGTGCAGGCGGGCGAGGCGGCGGACGGTGTCGCCGGACTGCGTGAACGCGACGATCGCCCGCGCCGACAGGCGCTCACCGATGTCGCGGGCGGCGTAGGAGAGCACCCCGCGCTTCGTGCGGGGCAGGTGGTTCAGCGGCGGCACCGAGATCCCGGGGCCCGCCTCGACGGCCTCGATGATCTGGGCCATCGTCCGCACCGTCTTGATCGGGAAGCGCCCGACGCTGGTCTCGCCCGACAGCATCAGCGCGTCCGCGCCGTCCAGCACCGCGTTCGCGACGTCCGACGCCTCCGCGCGGGTGGGCCGCGAGATCGTGATCATCGAGTCCAGCATCTGGGTGGCCACGATGACCGGCTTGGCGTTCTCCCGGGCGATCTGGATCGCCCGCTTCTGCACCAGCGGCACATGCTCCAGCGGGAGCTCCACACCGAGGTCCCCGCGCGCCACCATGATCCCGTCGAAGGCGAGGACGACGGCCTCGAGGTTGTCCACCGCCTCCGGCTTCTCGAGCTTCGCGATCACCGGCAACCGGCCGCCGCCGTGGGCGTCCATGATCTTGTGGACGTGGTCGATGTCGGCGGGGCTGCGGACGAACGACAGCGCCACCACGTCCACCCGCAGGTCCAGGGCGAACGCCAGGTCCGCGCAGTCCTTGTCCGACAGCGCGGGCACCGACACGTTCATCCCCGGCAGCGACAGGCCCTTGTTGTCGCTCACCGGGCCGCCCTCGGTCACGCGGCACACGACGTCCAGGCCCTCGACCGTGGTGACCCGCAGGCCCACCTTGCCGTCGTCCACGAGCAGCCGGTCCCCGACGCGCGCGTCCCCGGCGAGACCGTGGTAGGTCGTGGACACCCGGTCGTGGGTGCCCGCCACGTCCTCGACGGTGATCCGTACCTCCTCGCCGGTGCGCCACTCGACCGGCCCGGCCGCGAAGCGCCCCAGGCGGATCTTCGGGCCCTGCAGGTCGGCGAGGATGCCGACGGCGCGACCCTCCGCGTCCGCGGCCTGCCGGACCATCTCGTAGACCCGCTTGTGGTCGTCCCGGTTGCCGTGGCTGAAGTTGAGCCGCGCCACGTCCATACCCGTCGCGACCAGCTCGCGGATCCGGTCGGGCGACGCAGTGGCCGGACCGATGGTACAGACGATCTTCGTTCGACGGCTCACGCCGCACAGCGTAGACCCCGGTACTGGAACGATCAGGGGCGGCTGTCCTGCGGTCCGACGTGGTCGTCCAGCCAGTCCGTCAGCGGCCTCGCCACCCGCCAGGCGGCGATCACACGATCCCGGGCCGCCGGCTCGTGCAGAGCGTCGTCCGGGGGCCAGGAGCACCACGCGTAGATGCCCTTGTGCCGCATGAGGGACAGCCGCGGGTGATCGGGGGCGACGCCCCGCGGACGGCTCCTGAGCTGCTCACCCGCGATCTGCAGGCCGGCGGCCTCGATCGCCGCCAGCCGCGCGGCCAGGTCCTCGCCGCGCCGCGCGTCGTCCACCGCCGCGCGGAAGCGGGCGACCTGGTCGGGCGCCATCCGGTAGTAGCCACCGCCCGCCATCAGCCCGTCCGCGGAAACCTGCACGTAGAACCCGCCCGCCGTCGCACCGCAGGCCGTCTTGTACGGGGTCTTGTCCTTCGAGAAGCGGACGTCGCGGTACGGCCGGAAGACCTTCCCGCCGCCGAACTCCGCCTCCACGTCCGCGAGGAGCGCGAGCATCGGGGCGCGGACGTGCTCCTCGTAGACGTGGCGATGGTCGGTCCAGTACGCCTTCGAGTTGTCCGCGAGCAGGCCGTCGTAGAACTCGACCGCGTCCTCGCCGAAGCCGGTGAACGTCACCGGCCCGCGTCGGAGGACGAGGCCGGGGCGGGCTCGACGCCGTCGTCCCGGTCGGCGGGATCACCGTCCGCGTCCTTCCCGGTGCCGGTGTCCTTCCCGGTCTCCTTCCCGGTCTCCTTCCCGGCGTCCTCCCCTGCGTCGTCGCCGTCCCGGGCCTCCTCGCCACCCTCGGGACGGGTGCCGTCGGGGCTCGGGGGTGCCCCGTCCGAGCCCACCTTCGATGCCCACGGCAGCACCTCGCGCGGCTTGCGGACGAGCGCGATGTACAGCACCGCACCGATGAACACCACGGCGGAGACGACCACGTTGATGCGGATGCCACCGAACACCGTCGTCGCCGGGTCCGTGCGCATCAGCTCGATGAAGAACCGACCCAGCGTGTAGCCCGCGACGTACACCGCGAACGCCCGGCCGTGCCCGAGCCGGAACCGGCGATCGGCCCAGACGACCAGCGCCGCCACGCCCAGGTTCCACAGCAGCTCGTACAGGAAGGTGGGGTGGACCACGGCGATCGGCGTCGGGTCCAGCGCCACGCCCCCGAGGGGATCGGACACCCCGGTCGCCGGATCGACGCGACGGTAGATCTCCAGGCCCCACGGCAGCGTCGTCGGGCCGCCGTAGAGCTCCTGGTTGAACCAGTTCCCGAGCCGGCCGATCGCCTGTGCCACCACGATCCCGGGCGCAACCGCGTCCGCGAAGAACGGCAGCGGCACGCCCCGGCGACGGCAGCCGATCCACGCGCCGACCCCGCCGAGCGCCACCGCGCCCCAGATGCCGAGACCGCCCTGCCAGACCTTGAACGCGTCCAGCGGGTTCGCACCCGGCCCGAAGTACTTCGGCCAGTCCGTCATCACGTGGTAGAGCCGGCCCCCGACCAGGCCGAACGGTACCGCGAACACCGCGACGTCCGTCACCACGCCGGACGGGCCACCGCGGGCGACGAACCGTCGCTCGCCCCACAGCACGGCCACGACGACCCCGGTGATGATGCACAGCGCGTAGGCCCGGATGGGGATCGGGCCGAGCAACCAGACACCGCGGTCGGGACTCGGGATGTAGGCCAGCACGGACGCGGCCAGGGCGGGACTCACGGCCGCCACCGTAGCGCGGATGGCGCAGCGGGCCTGCGCGGCACGCATCGCCGCCCCCGTTCGTGACCCGGCCCCGACCGTTGCGCCCGGTGCCGGGCGGCGCTGCTCGGCGGGACACGCCGGGCTCCGCGCACATCGGCGAGCGACGGCTGCGGGCGCTCTCAGCGGGGGTCGTGCGCCGTCGGAACCCCGCCGGGAGCACTCTCGTCCGCGTCGGGGACGGCGGCGCCCGGCGAGCCGATGTGACGGCTGGCACGGCGACCGACCGGCAGCCGACGGCCGTCGCCCGGTCGTCGGCAGGCGCGCTCCCGTTGCCCGGGCGGGCCGGGCGTCCCGTGGCAGGGTGGCGACGTGGCTGAGAGCGGCTCGGCAGTACCCCGCACCGCACCCGCAGCGGCGCCGCCCGTCGACGGCGCGGCGGCCCTCCGGCGCGCGACGGGGAGCGAGCCGGAGCGCGACGGTGCGCCCGGGTCGCCGTACGTGACATGGCTCGCCCGCTTCGCCGCGCGCCGCGATCGGCCACTGGACGCCCCCTGGACGGCACCGGTCACGCCGTCCCCCGGGCGCTCGGCGCTGGTGCGCTCGATCGCCCGGTTCGAGCTGGGCGAATCGGGCGCCGGTGAGGAGATCCAGGTTCGCGCGGCCCGCCTCGGCGGCGCCTACGCGGGCGCGATCGGCCTGTTCACCGCCGAGGAGGCCGCCCACGCCGCATGGCTCGGACGGCTGCGTGGCCGTTTCGGCGGGGCCGCCTGCCGCCACCATTGGACGGCCACGGCGTTCGTGGCCCTGCGCCGAGCCCTCGGGCTGCGCACCGAGGTCCTCGTGCTGCTCGCGGCCGAGGTCGTCGCGCTCACGTACTACCGCGTCCTGGCCGAGGCGGACGCCGACCCGGCGCTGCAGGCGGTGTGCTCCCGGATCCTGGACGACGAGCGGGTGCACGTCGCGTTCCACGTCGACATGCTCGGGCGGGAGCTCCCACCCCGTTCCCGGCGCGCGACGCTGGCGGCGTGGCGCGGGTTCGTCGCGGTCACGGCCGCGGTCGTGGCATGGGACCACCGGGGCGTCCTGGCGGGGGCCGGGGTGTCGCGGCGGGCGTTCGTCGCGGAGGTCCGGGCGAACGCGACGGCCTGCGCAGGTGACATGACCGACATGGCAGGACCGACCTGACCGACATCGTCACCGGCCCGGCCTGAGCACACCCGTCGCACACAACGGCCGACCGTGGCACACACCGCCGACGAGGTGTGCCGGCCCCGCGCGGTGTGTGCGAGCGCGACGACAACGGCCCCGCGGCCCCGAAGGCGCCCGCCTCCGCGCGGCGCCGGCTGCGGTCAGGCCGGCTGCGACACCCGCCGCCGCACTCCCGCGGCCAGCTCGGCGGCGAGCTCCCGCACTCCTGCCGCGCCGCCCTTCTCCGCCGCGGTGACGAAGGCCGAGCCGACGATCACCCCGTCCGCGAAGGACGCGACCTCGGCGGCCTGGTCGCCGGAGCGGACCCCGAGCCCGACGCCGATCGGCAGCGACGTGTGCGCCCGGGCGCGGGCGACCAGCTCGGGGGCGGCGGAGGCGACGGCGTCCCGGGCCCCCGTGACGCCCATCGTCGAGGTCGCGTAGAGGAACCCGCGGCTCGCCGCCGCGGTGGACGCGATCCGCTCCTCCGACGAGGACGGCGCCACCAGGAAGATCCGGTCCAGGCCGTGCTCCTCCGACGCGGCGAGCCACTCCCCCGCCTCGTCCGGCACCAGGTCCGGGGTGATCAGCCCGTGCCCGCCCGCCGCGGCGAGGTCGCGCGCGAAGGCGGCGACCCCGTAGCGCAGGACCGGGTTGAAGTACGTCATGACGACGGCGGCACCTCCGGCGGTGCTCACCCGCTCGACCACACCGAACAGGTCCCGCAGCCGCATCCCGTTGCGCAGCGCGAGATCGGCCGCGGCCTGGATCGTCGGGCCGTCCATGACGGGATCCGAGTACGGGAAACCGACCTCGACGACGTCGCAGCCGCCCTCGACCATCGCCGTGATCAGCTCGACCGAGCCGTCCACGGTCGGGTATCCCGCCGGCAGATAGCCGACCAGCGCGCCGCGGCCCTCGGCCCGGCAGCGGGCGAACACGTCCTCGACGCTCACCGTGCGCCCCTCTCCCCGGTACGAGCGGCACCCTCGTACGGACGAGGCGAACGAGGGTGCCGCTCGTCCGCCGGGCCGGCGCTCACTGCGAGCCCTGCGCGATCGCGGTGCCGTCCGCGTCGGCCGCGCTCTCGTCCCGGGAGATCATGCCGAACCACTTCGCGGCGGTGTCGACGTCCTTGTCGCCGCGGCCCGAGAGGTTGACCAGCACGATCCCCTCCGACCCCAGCTCGCGGCCCAGGCGCAGCGCACCCGCGACCGCGTGCGCGGACTCGATCGCCGGGATGATCCCCTCGGTGCGGCACAGCAGCGCGAACGCCTCCATCGCCTCGGCGTCCGTCACCGGCTCGTAGGTCGCCCGGCCGATGTCCTTGAGCAGCGCGTGCTCGGGACCGACGCCCGGGTAGTCCAGGCCCGCGGAGATCGAGTAGGACTCGGAGGTCTGCCCGTCCTCGTCCTGCAGCAGGTAGCTCATCGCGCCGTGCAGCGCGCCGGGCGAGCCCGCGGTGAGCGTGGCGCCGTGGCGGCCCGTCTCGACCCCGTCCCCGCCCGGCTCGAAGCCGACCAGCCGGACGTCGGCGTCGTCGAGGAAGGCGTGGAAGATCCCGATGGCGTTCGAGCCGCCGCCGACGCACGCCGCGACGGCGTCCGGCAGCCGCCCGCAGCGCTCCAGCACCTGCTCGCGGGCCTCCAGGCCGATGATCCGGTGGAAGTCGCGCACCATCGTCGGGAACGGGTGCGGGCCCGCGACCGTCCCGAGCAGGTAGTGGGTGTGGTCGACGTTGGTGACCCAGTCCCGCAGCGCCTCGTTGATCGCGTCCTTGAGGGTGGCCGAGCCGGTGCTCACCGGGATCACCGTCGCGCCGAGCAGGCGCATCCGGGCGACGTTGAGTGCCTGACGTCGCGTGTCGACCTCGCCCATGTAGACGACGCACTCCAGGCCGAGCAGCGCGCACGCCGTGGCCGTCGCGACGCCGTGCTGGCCCGCGCCGGTCTCGGCGATGACCCGTCGCTTGCCCATCCGCTTGGTGAGCAGCGCCTGACCCAGCACATTGTTGATCTTGTGGGAGCCGGTGTGGTTGAGATCCTCGCGCTTGAGCAGGATCCGCGCCCCACCGGCGTGCTCGCCGAGCTTCGGCACGTCCGTGAGCGGCGAGGGCCTGCCCGAGTAGTCCCGGTGCAGGCGGTCCAGCTCCCCGAGGAACTCCTCGTCGTGGCGTGCCTTCTCGTACGACGCGGCCAGCTCGTCCAGCGCCGCGATCAGCGCCTCGGGGACGAACCGGCCGCCGTAGCGTCCGAAGTGACCGGACTCGTCGGGTTCGTGGCCGGAGGGCGTGGAGATGCCCTCGCTCGCGGTGGCCTGCGGCACGGCGGTCACCGGACGGCCCGCGAGCACGACGGGTGCGACCCCGCGGCGACGAGCGTGCTCACCGCTGCGCGGGGATCACCGCTGGTCACGAGGCCCTCACCGACGAGGACGGCGTCCGCGCCCCAGCCCGCGTAGGTGATGAGGTCGCCCGCGTTGCGCACGCCCGACTCCGCGACCTTCAGCACCCCCGACGGCAGGCCCGGGGCGATCCGCCCGAACACGCCGCGGTCGACCTCCAGCGTGTGCAGGTTGCGCGCGTTGATCCCGATGAGCTTGGACCCGGCCTCCAGCGCCCGGTCCGCCTCCTCCTCGGTGTGCACCTCGACGAGGGCCGTCATCCCCAGCGACTCCACCCGGTCCAGCAGCGCGTGCAGCACGTTCTGCTCCAGCGCCGCCACGATCAGCAGCACGAGGTCGGCGCCGTACGCGCGCGCCTCGTGCACCTGGTAGGGGCTGACGATGAAGTCCTTGCGCAGGATCGGCACGTCCACCGCGGCCCGGACGGCCGCCAGGTCGGCGAGCGAGCCGTGGAACCGGCGCTGCTCGGTGAGCACGCTGATGATCCGCGCCCCGCCCGCGGCGTAGGACGCGGCGAGCTCCGCCGGGTCCGGGATGTCCGCGAGCGCCCCCTTCGACGGGCTCGCCCGCTTGACCTCCGCGATCACCGCCACCACCGGCGGGTGGTGCAGCGCCGCGATCACGTCCTTCGGCGACGGCACGGCGAGCGACCGTTTCTTGATCTCCGTGAAGCTGACGCGCGACTCGCGCTCCGCCAGGTCCTCGCGCACCCCCGCCACGATGGAATCGAGGACGCTTCCGTTGCCCAGACCCACGGTGGCCTCCTCCCGCTCCGGCACCCACGCCGACCGCACGGCGCCCTGCCGACGCTCCCGAGCCCGCAACAAGGGCTGACGGCCATGCTAGACAGATGGCCAGAGGGGCTCGCGGCCGGACCGACCTGGGCCCCCGGTCCGGTCGGCGCCGACCCCGGGTCGAAGCCGGATCCGGCCCGCGCGCGGTCACGGGCCGGCGGTCGGATCCCGCCCGGCGTCGAGGGCCTCCCACGCCGCCCGGTCCGGGTCGGTCTCCGGTGCCCGCCGGGCCTCACCGCGGCCGTACCGCGCACCCAGGCGCGCGATCCGCGGTTCGCCGACCGCGACCGCGGCTCCGGTGGCCGCGAGCAGCAGCACCCCCGCCGCGGCGAGCAGCGGCGCCGCGGTGGCGGTGACGGCCGCGGAGACGGCGGCACCGGCGGGTGCGGTGGGCAGCGCGGCGATCGCCGCACCGTCCGGGGGCGACGCGACCGTCACGACCAGCGCCGTCCCGATCCACAGCGCGGCCAGCAGCAGAAGGGCCCCGAGCACGCGGCGCACGGGCCCGCCGAGCGCGACGACCGCCGCGACCCCGGCCAGCGCCAGCAGCGCCACCGCGTCGAGACCGGGCAGGAGGTCCGCACCCCGCGCCACGACGTGCACCGGCGCACGGCCGGGTGCCGGGACGTCGGCGGCGTACCAGGGCAGCGCGGACGCCCCGGCGAGCGCGCCCGCGGCGGCGAGCAGCGCGGCGCACGCGTACGCGAGCCTGCGGGCCGGAGTCGGTCGGGTGGGCATCCACCCCAGTCTGGCAAGTCCGTAGGAACACGGATTGCCGGGCCGTCGTGACGCCACGACCCTGATCACGTGACCGACCACCCTGACGACCCCGCAGCGGACCTCGCAGCGGGATCAGCGTCCGGGCTGGTGGCCGGTCGGCGCGACGGGACCGGTCCCGCGGCCGGTACCGATGCGGCGGCCCGGTCCGGGCGCCGGGCACCTGCGGCCGTTGCATTCGCCACCGCCGGAACGCTGGTCGCGGCCACGCTCGTCGGCTATGCGGTGTGGGCCACCGCGGCCTGCCCGGGTGGGCCCTCCGACCGGGCCCTGACCGCGGACGTGCCCGGTGGCACCGTCTACCCCGATCCCGGCGACCTCCGGGACCGGCGTGACGCAAGGACCGGCGCCCGCCTCGCCGCCGTCGGCCTGCCCGGGCGGCCGAGGTGCGCGTTGTGGGCGGACCTGCCCGAACGCCGGGACGGCGAACTGGTCCGGCGCGATCCCGAGATCGTCGCCGTCGCGCTCACCGGATCCACGCTCGTGACCGTGCAGCGGTTCGGGGAGGTGTCGCCCTTCGGCCCGGGCCCGTCGACCACCGTCCTCGCGGCCTACGACGCGGCCACCGGGGCCCTGCGGTGGCAGGTCGAAGGCCCGTCGGCGCGCGGGGAGGTCCAGCTGGTCGCGACGGGACCCGCGCTGCTGGTGCTCGCACCGGGATCGCTCACGGCGGTCGACGTCGCCTCCGGGGACGTCAGGTGGTGCACCGACGCCGGCCGGGGCGAGGACCGGGTGGCGGTGGTGGAGGCGGGTCCCGACCAGGTGGTCGTCGCCGCGCAGGGGGCCCGGTCGTTGCTGCGGGCTCTCGACCGGGCCACCGGCGACGAGCGGTGGCGGGTCCTCTACGAGGCCCACGACCGCCGACTCGCGCCGGTGCGGGCGGGCGACGTCGTGGTCGCCTACGCGGTGCCCGGCGAGGGCGGCGACTCGCGGCTGCAGGCTTTCGACGCCATCACCGGCGAGCCGCGCTGGACGGTGCCGTCGGACCCGCCCGCCGCGCTCGCCGGCGCGGCGGACGCCGTCGTCGTCACGACGGGTCGCCGCGACGCGGGCGTGACCCTGCTCGACCCCGCGGACGGCAGGCCCCGCTGGAGGGCCCCGCTCATGACCCGCGGACTCGTCACGACGACGGTGCTCGACGAGGGCGTGCTCGTCGGGGTGCGCAGCTTCCCCGGTGAGGTGCTGCTGCTGGACCGGGACACGGGGACGCAGCGGTGGCGGGTGCCCGGATCCGAGGTCGAGGCGTACGCCGACACGGGCCCGTGGCCGGTCGTGAACGGGCAACTCGCGTTCTCCGGGCGCCGGCAGCTCGGCCTGCTCGACCCGGCCACCGGTGCCGTCACCGCCACTCCGACGGACGGCGAGGAGCTGCGTGCGGTCTCGCCGGACGCCCGGTGGGCGGTGGTCCGCTCCGGCGACCGGTGGGGGGTGTTCGGCACCTGATCCGCGAGTTCCGCATTCCGCTGCCGCGAGTCGCGGGTTCCGCCGCCGCGAGTCGCGCATCTCGTCCGCCCGAGTTGGGCGTCCGGTCGGCTCGGACCGCGCACACGGACTGATCGGATGCGCAACTCGCGGACGGGAGAACCGCAACTCGCGCCGGCGAGATGCGCAACTCGCGGGGTCAGACGGGTGGGCCCAGCGTCGCCGCCGTCGCCACCGCCGACAGCACCGCCCGGGCCTTGTTGAGGCACTCCGTGTCCTCGGCCTGCGGGTTCGAGTCCGCGACGATCCCGCCACCGGCCTGCACGTACGCCGTGCCGCCGCGGATCAGGGCCGTGCGGATCGCGATGGCGGTGTCGGCGTTCCCGGCGAAGTCCAGGTAGCCGACGATGCCGCCGTAGAGCCCGCGACGCGTCGGCTCGAGCTCCTCGATGATCTCCATCGCCCGCGGCTTCGGCGCGCCCGAGAGCGTGCCTGCGGGGAAGCAGGCGACGACGGCGTCGTAGGCGTTGCAGTCCGCCCGCAGCCGCCCGGTGACGGTGGAGACCAGGTGCATCACGTGGCTGTAGCGCTCGACGGCGAAGAAGCTGTGCACCTTGACGCTGCCCGGCTCGCAGACCCGGCCCAGGTCGTTGCGGCCGAGATCGACGAGCATCACGTGCTCGGCGCGCTCCTTCTCGTCCGTGCGCAGCTCCTTCTCGAGGAGGACGTCCTCCTCCTCGGTCTCGCCGCGCCAGCGGGTGCCTGCGATCGGGTGGGTGGTCGCCACGCCGTCGCGCACGGTGACGAGCGCCTCGGGGCTCGACCCGACGATGCTGAACTCCTGCCCGTCCGCGGCCGCGAGCCGCAGCAGGTACATGTACGGGCTGGGGTTCGTGGAGCGCAGGACGCGGTAGACGTCGAGCGGGTCCGCGGAGCACTCGGCCTCGAACCGCTGCGACACGACGACCTGGAACGCCTCACCCGCGCGGATCTGCTCCTTGGCCTCCTCGACGGCCGCGTGGTGCTCGGGCGCGCGGCGTCGGCGCTCGAACACCGGCTCGGTGGGCCGGTAGACCGCGACGGTGGCCGGGGCGGGCGCGGCGAGCTGCGCGGTCATCCGGTCCAGGCGGGCGACCGCGTCGTCGTACGCCTCGTCGACGCGCTCGTCGCTCGCGTCCCAGTTGATCGCGTTGGCGATGAGGGTGATGGCGCCCTCGTGGTGGTCGAGCGCGGCGAGGTCGGTGGCCATCAGCATGACGAGCTCGGGCAGCGCGAGGTCGTCCTCGGCGAGCTCGGGCAGCCGCTCGAAGCGCCGGACGACGTCGTAGCCGAGATAGCCCACCATGCCGCCGGTGAGCGGTGGCAACCCGGGCAACGGCTCGCTGTGCAGCGCCTCGACGACGGTGCGCAGCGCGACCAGCGGGTCGCCGGACGTCGGCAGCTGGGCGGGCACCTCCCCGGTCCAGACCAGCTCGCCGTCCACGGCGGTGAGCACGGCGGCGCTGTGCGCCCCGACGAACGACCAGCGCGACCAGGAGCGGCCGTTCTCCGCGGACTCCAGCAGGAACGTCCCGGGCCGGTCCGCGGCGAGCTTGCGGTAGACCCCGACCGGGGTCTCGTCGTCGGCCAGCAACCGGCGGGTGACCGGGATGACGCGGTGCTGCGCCGCGAGTGCCCGGAACTCCTCGCGACCGGGCCTGACCTCTCCGAGGGCGCCGGTGGCCGGCACACGGGCGTCTGTCGACATGCACGCATCCTGTCAGGCCCGCCACCCCCGCCGGACGACCGCACAGAGGATGATGGGGCGGTGGGCAGCGCGCAGGACCTCGACAGCACCTCGGGCGGCACGGCGCCCGCCCGCCCCCGGGGACGGCGGCCGGGCGGCACCGACACGCGCACCCAGCTCCTGGACGCCGCGCGCGTCGAGTTCGCCGAGCGCGGCTACGACGGCGCCACCGTCCGCGTGATCGCGGACCGGGCCGGGGTGGACCCGGCGATGGTCAACCACTGGTTCGGCGGCAAGGAGGCGCTGTTCGTCGCGGCGCTGGAGGTGCCGATCGACCCGGCCGAGCTGGCCGCCCGCGTCGTCCCCGGCCCGCCGGACCAGATGGGGGAACGGATCGTCCGCAACTTCCTCACCATCTGGGACGCCACCGGCGGGCGTCCGCTCGCCGCCGCGGTGCGCAGCGTCGCCGCGCACGACTCCGCCGCGAAGGTGATGCGCCAGTTCGTGGGCCGGATGCTCGCCGGGAAGCTCGTCGGCCCGGTGGCGCCGGACCGGCCGGAGCTGCGGGGCGCCCTCGTCGGCTCCCAGATGATCGGGCTGGGGATGATGCGCTACGTCCTCAAGCTGGAGCCGCTGGCCTCGGCGGACCACCCCACCGTCATCGCCGCGGTGGCACCGAACGTGCAGCGCTACCTCACGGGCCCGCTGGAGTGAGCAGGACGTCCGCGTCGAAGCAGGTGTGATCGCCGGTGTGGCAGGCCGCACCCGTCTGCTCGACGACGACGAGCAGCGCGTCCCCGTCGCAGTCCAGCCGCACCTCGTGGACGTGCTGCACGTGCCCGGACGTGGCGCCCTTGACCCAGTACTCGCCCCGCGAGCGCGACCAGTACGTGGCGTCGCGCGTGGTGAGCGTGCGGTGCAGTGCCTCGTCGTCCATCCACGCGACCATCAGCACCTCGCCGGTGCCGCGCTGCTGCACGACGGCGCACACCAGCCCGTCCGCGTCGCGCTTGAGCCGTGCCGCGATCGCCGGATCCAGCGCCGACGAGGCCACGCGCGTCATCGCACCTCCACCCCCGCGCCGCGCAGTGCGGCCTTGACCTCGCCGATCCGCAGCTGCCCGAAGTGGAACACCGATGCCGCGAGCACCGCGTCCGCCCCGGCCGCGACGGCGGGCGGGAAGTGCTCCAGGGCACCTGCGCCGCCGGAGGCGATCACCGGGACGTCCACGGCCGCGCGGACCGCCTCGATCATCTTCAGGTCGAACCCCGCCCGCGTGCCGTCCGCGTCCATCGAGTTGAGCAGGATCTCCCCGACGCCCAGCTCCTGGCCGCGGGCGGCCCACTCGACCGCGTCGATCCCGGTGCCGCGCCGCCCGCCGTGGGTGGTGACCTCCCAGCCCGACGGCGTGGGCTTATCCCCCTGCGGCACGGTGCGCGCGTCCACCGACAGCACGATGCACTGGGCGCCGAACCGGCGGCTGCACTCGTGCAGCAGCACCGGACGGCTGATCGCCGCCGTGTTGATGCCGACCTTGTCCGCCCCGGCACGCAGCATCCGGTCCACGTCCTCGGGGCTGCGGATCCCGCCGCCGACCGTGAGCGGGATGAACACCTGCTCTGCGGTGCGACGGACGACGTCGACCATCGTCTCCCGCTCCCCCGACGAAGCCGTGACGTCGAGGAACGTCAGCTCGTCCGCCCCCTCGGCGTCGTAGACGGCCGCCATCTCTACGGGGTCGCCCGCGTCGCGCAGCTCCTTGAAGTTGACGCCCTTCACCACCCGCCCGGCGTCCACGTCCAGGCAGGGGATCACACGCACGGCCACACCCACGACGGCGAGCGTAGGCGCCACCGTCGAGCGCCCCGAGCGCGCCCTGCCCGGGCGCGTCTCGACGGAAGGCGCTGGTGGCAGGTGCGCGAGTTGCGCATTCCGTGGCCGCGAGTTGTGGATTCCATCGCCCGGTGGCCTGAACCCCGGGACGGCCCCGGCGAGGGCGGACGTCCTCAGCCTGCCGCGCGGGTCGTGGTGACGGCCCGGACCGCCGCCAGCGCCTCCGGGAGCGTGAACCGCCCCGCGTAGAGCGCCTTGCCGACGATCGAGCCCTCGATGCCGACACCGGACGCGGCGAGCTCGGCCAGCGAGACGAGGTCAGCGACCTCCGCGATCCCGCCCGAGGCGATCACCGGTGCGCTCGTGGCCGCCGCCACGTCCTGCAGGAGCTGCGTGTTGGGTCCGCGCAGGGTGCCGTCCTTGCCGACGTCGGTGACGACGTAGCGGGCGCAGCCGTCGCGGTCCAGCCGGGCGAGGGTCTCCCAGAGGTCGCCGCCGTCGCGCGTCCAGCCCCGCGCGGCGAGGCGGTGCTCGCCGTCGACGATCCGCACGTCCAGGCCCACCGCGATCCGCTCGCCGTGCGCGGCGAGCGCGCGGGCGCACCACTGCGGGTCCTCCAGCGCGGCCGTGCCCAGGTTGACCCGCGCGCAACCGGTGGCAAGGGCCCGATCCAACGACGCGTCGTCGCGGATCCCGCCGGAGAGCTCCACCTGCACGTCGAGCCGCTTCACGACGCCCGCGAGCAGCTCCGCGTTGGACCCGCGGCCGAACGCCGCATCCAGGTCGACGAGGTGGATCCACTCCGCCCCGTCGCGCTGCCACTGCAGCGCGGCCTCCAGCGGGTCGCCGTACCCGGTCTCGGTGCCGGCCTCGCCCTGGACGAGCCGGACCGCCTGGCCCTCGGCGACGTCGACGGCGGGAAGCAGGGTGAATGCCACCCGGCGAGCCTACCGACGCGGCCGGGTCGCCCCGCACGACCGTCCGGCGGGCGTGAGCACC
The DNA here is from genome assembly GCA_050248815.1 of Pseudonocardia sp. Lineage (GTDB taxonomy): Bacteria > Actinomycetota > Actinomycetes > Mycobacteriales > Pseudonocardiaceae > Pseudonocardia. The sequence goes on from JBFWRR010000003.1 coordinate 129,282, forward strand.
GGTTGCGTGACCGGACATGTGCGCGTGCACGTCAGGTCACGGGAACGGCGATCACGATCAGCGGCGCCGACGCGCGCGGTGGTCCTGCGGCGGCCCGGTGCGCGGCGCACCCGAGGCGAGGCGCCGGTCCGCGACGGCGTCGAACCGGGCGTAGGCGTCCACGATGTCGCCGACGAGCCGGTGGCGCACGACGTCGGTGCTGGTCAGCTCCGAGAAGTGGACGTCGTCGACGCCGTGCAGGATGTCGCGGACGACGGCGAGCCCGGAGCGGGTGCCGCCGGGCAGGTCGACCTGCGTGATGTCGCCGGTCACCACGATCTTCGAGCCGAAGCCCAGCCGGGTGAGGAACATCTTCATCTGCTCGGGCGTGGTGTTCTGGGCCTCGTCGAGGATGATGAACGCGTCGTTCAGGGTCCGGCCGCGCATGTACGCCAGCGGCGCCACCTCGATCGTCCCGGCCGCGATGAGCTTGGGGATCGACTCCGGGTCGAGCATGTCGTGCAGCGCGTCGTAGAGCGGGCGCAGGTACGGGTCGATCTTCTCGTAGAGCGTTCCGGGCAGGTAGCCCAGCCGCTCCCCCGCCTCGACGGCCGGGCGGGTGAGGATGATCCGGTTGACCGTCTTCGCCTGCAGCGCCTGCACGGCCTTCGCCATCGCGAGGTACGTCTTGCCGGTGCCGGCGGGGCCGATGCCGAAGACGATCGTGTGGGCGTCGATGGCGTCCACGTAGCGCTTCTGGTTGAGGGTCTTGGGCCGGATCGTCTTGCCGCGCCGCGACAGGATGTCCAGGCTCAGCACCTCGGCGGGCGACTCGCCGATGCGGGCCCTCTCGTCGGCGTCCCCGCCGGCGAGCATCTCGACGGTGCGGCGGACGCTGTCGGTGCCGACCTGCTGGCCGCGCTCGGCCAGCGTGATCAGCTCGGTGAACACCCGCTCGGCGAACGCGACGTCCGCCGGGGTGCCGGTGAGGGTGAGCTCGTTGCCACGGACGTGCACATCGGCATCGAGCTCGTGCTCGGCTGCCCGCAGGCTCTCGTCGCGGGAACCGAGCAGCGCGAGGAGCGCGGCGTCGGGCACGGCCATGCGGGACTGGACGCGGGGGTGGAGACCGTCCGGCTGGGTCAAGGGTCGTGCCGCCTGCTTCCCGTCTCGGTGATGAGGGCGCCGACGATGCTACCGGCGAACGCGGGAGCCGGCCCGGCCCTTTCGGGGCCCGCCGGGAGCGATGTCAGCGACCCGTCACCACCGCCCGCCCCCGCTGCGGCCCGCGGACCGGCCAGAATGCGGTCATGGCGGGTAACCCCGACGAGTGGCCGCTACGCGGGCGCGACGACGAGCTGCGCACGACCGTCGATGCCCTCGACGGCTGCGGCGGCGTGCTGCTCGCCGGCCCGGCGGGAGTCGGCAAGACGCGCCTGGCCCGCGAAGCCCTCGCGGGCCGCCGGGGACCCGTCCGCGTCGTGCGTGCCACCGAGTCCTCCCGGCCGCTGCCGCTGGGCGCGCTCGCCCCGCTGATCACCGCCACCGCGGGCGGCGCCCCGGCCCAGCTGCTCGCCGCCGCGCACGCCACGTTGCGCGCCGAACCCGGCCTCGTGCTCGGCATCGACGACGCCCACCTCCTCGACGAGGTCTCCGCGACCCTCGTGCACCAGCTCGTCGGAGACCGGGCCGTGCGGCTCGTCGCGACCGTGCGGACCGGGGAGGCCGCACCCGCCGCCGTGACCGCGCTGTGGAAGGACGGGCTGCTGCCCCGAGTGGACGTCGAGGCGCTCTCGGCGGAGCGGACCGTCGAGCTGCTGGAGGCCGCGCTGGGCGGGCGCGTGCACTCCGACAGCGGACGGCGCCTGCACGCCGCCACGTCCGGCAACGTGCTGTGGCTGCGTGAGCTCGTCGCCGGTGAGCGCCGCGACGGGCGCCTCGCGCGCACGGAGGGCCTGTGGACGTGGGCGGGCGAGCCCCGGCTCACCCCCGGGCTCACCGAGTTGATCGCCGCACGCATCGGCGCCCTCGACGAGGGGGTGCGGCCCGTCGTCGAACTCCTCGCGCTGGCCGAGCCGCTCGACGTCGACGTCCTCGCCGCGCTCACCGGCCCCGCCGCCGTGGACGAGGCGCTCGCCCGTGGCCTCGTCGCCGTGACCCTGCCCGAGGCCCGCCTGGCCCACCCGCTCTACGGCGACGCGGTCCGCGCCCGCATCGGGGAGCCGCGGGCGCGCGGGCTGCGCGGCCGGGTCGCCACCGCGCTCGCCGACGCGGGCCACGAGGACCTGCTGCGGCGCGCCGCCCTCACCCTTGACGCCGACCTGCCGCCCGACCCGAAGCTGCTCGCGACCGCAGCGGACCGGGCGATCGCGCTCAACGACATCCCGCTCGCCGTCAAGCTGCTCGAGGTGGCGTGCGCCGCCGGGGCGGAGTTCGACGCGCACGTCACGCTGGCCTACACGCTGAGCTACCTGCTGCGGCCCCAGGAGGCGGAGCGCGCGTTCGGGACCGCCGCGGCGCACGCCCGCACCGCTGCCCAGGTCGGGCGGCTGGCCCAGATGCGGGCGGTGCACCACCTCTTCGTGCTCGGCGATCCCGTCGGTGCCGAGCGGATAACGAGCGCCGCGGAGCGTGCGACGGGCCGCGCGTTGCTCGGCTTCCGCGCCACCGCCGCGATGCTGGACAACCGGCTCGACGAGGCGGGCCGCCACGCCGAACGCCTCGCCGCCACGGAGCGCCCGCCCGCCCACGCCACAGCACTCGCCGGGTGGGCCGGCACCGCCGTCGCCGGCCTCACGGGCCGCACGGACGTGCTGCGCGGGGTCGCCGCCGAGGCCACCACCGCGGCGCTCGCCTCCCCGGAGACGGCGACGCTCCAGACCAACATCGCGTTCGTCGAGGTCTTCGGGCTCGCGCTCGCCGGGCGCCCCGCCGCGATCCGCGGACGCATCGAGGAGCTCTCCACCGCGTTGGAGGGCCTCTTCCCGGCGTTCATGCTTCCCGCGTTCGACGGCGTGCACGCCCTCACCACCGGCGACGTCGGGCGGGCGGCGCGGCGGTTCGTCGAGTACCGCCCGTACTTCCCGGGTGCGGGCGGCGGCTACACGACCTGGTTCGAGGCCCTTCGCGCGCTCGCCTGCGGCATCGGCGGGGACGCGGCCGCGGCGGCCGCGTCGCTCGCCCGCGCGGAGCGGCACCGGCTGCCGGACGAGCGGGTCTTCGGACCGTTGCTCGACCTCGCCCGCGCCTGGACGGCGGCCGCGGACGGCGCGGTGAGCGCCGCGCTCGCGAACGCCGTCGAGGCCGCGGAACACGCCGGCGCCTCGGGGCAGTGGGCGCTCGAGGTGCTCGCCCGCCACGACGCCACCCTGCTCGGCTCGCGGACGCAGGCACCGCGGTTGCAGGAGCTGGCACGGCGCGTCGACGGGCCACGCGCCGGGCTCGCCGCCGCCCACGCCGGGGCACTCGCCGAGGGCGACGCGGCCACCCTGGCCGCCCTGTCGCACCGGTTCGAGGACACCGGGCTGCTCCTGGGTGCGGCGGAGGCCGCCGCCCACGCGGCGGTCCTGCTGCGCCGGCGCGGGGAGGCGGCCCACGGGCACGCGGCGGCCCTGCGCGCCGCCGCGCTGGCGGCCTCCTGCGGCATCCGGACCCCCGGCCTGCTGGCCGTGACCCGGCCGCTGCCGCTCAGCGCCCGGCAGCGGGAGATCGCGGTGCTCGCGGCGCGCCTGTCGAACACCGAGATCGCGGCACGGCTCGGCGTGTCCGTCCGGACGGTCGAGGGCCACGTCTACCACGCCTGCGTCCGGTTGGGGCTCGCGAACCGGGCCGAGCTCGCCGCGCACGTCACCGGGGGGTGTTGAGCGCAGCGACCCGGGCGACCCCGGGTGGCGAGCGGCCGACCACGTCGGCGTCGTAGCGGCCGGGGTCGGGCCTGCCGCGCGAGCCCGGCCGGCGAGCGGGCCTGCCGCGCGGGCCCGGGTGACAAGCGAGCCGGTCTGCACCCCGGACGCCGGTGGGGCGGGCCCCGGTCCGTCCCGGCCGCACCCCCGGGGACATCGGAGCTCGGGCGCGGCGGCGCCCCTCATGCCGCCGCGCCCGCACCGGGCGGGAGCCGGTCAGCCGCCCTCGCCGTTGCCGGCGTCGCCCTGCCCGTTGTCGCCGTTGCCGGTGTC
>JBFWRR010000003.1:133535-157620 GCA_050248815.1 Pseudonocardia sp.
GCCGCCACCGCCGTTGTTGCCGGTGCCCCCGTTATCGCCGGTGCCGCCGGTGCCCCCGTTGTTGCCGGTGCCCCCGTTGTCACCGTTTCCACCACCACCGGTGCCGCCGGTGCCCCCGCCCGTACCGGTGCCGTCCTGGCCCCCGGTGTCCGGCGTGGTGCCCGCGTCGGTACCGCCGGTCCCACCGGTGCCGGTGTCCGGCGTCCCCGCGGCGGGCGGCGTCCCGGCGGCGGGCGGGGCCACGCACTCCGGACGCGTCGGGTCCGCGGGCTCGCCCGGCCCGGGGCAGGGCGGCGCGCCCGGCCCCTGCGCCTTCTCACCGGTGCCGGCGTCCGGTGGCACCATGCCCGGCGGGCAGGTCTCGGCCATGAACATGCACATGTCGGTCTGCGCGCCCATGCCCGGCCCGACGATCATGGTCATCGGCATCGTCGTTCCACCCGCGGGCGGGGTGGTGTTCGGGACCCCGTTCGTGCACGTCGCGGGCAGGTTCGCGCACTGCAGCGCCGGGGACGGTTGGCCGCCGAGGCAGCCCGGCGTCAGCCCGCCCGGCGGGCAGAGCTGGCCCGCCTGCTCGGGCGTGATCACCGGTGCCGTGCCGCCCGTCCCGGGCGGCGTGCCTCCGGTCCCGCCGGTGCCGGTCCCCCCGGTCCCGGGCGTGCCGCCGGCGGGCGGGTTGCCGGCGCCGTCCGTCATCGGGACGCCGCCCTGGCAGGTCGCCGGGAGCACGGCGCACTGCTGCTCGGCCGTCGGCTTGCCGTCCTTGCAGCCGCCCTCGGACACCGTGCAGACCTGCATCGTCTGCTCCGGGGTCAGCCCACCCCCCGCCGGTGCGGGCATCATCGGCGGGCACTGCCAGCCCTTCTCCCCGAACGTGCAGTTCGGCGCCGGTGCCGTCGAGCGGTCCGGCGGGCAGGTCCACCCGCCGCCGGGCGCCGCCGTGCAGTCCGGCGCGGGCGGCTTCGTCGGATCGGCGACGGGGCACGCCCACGTGCCGTTCGTCGCCACACAGCCGGGGGCAGGCGGGGTCGCCTTCGGGTCGAGCACCGGTGGACACGTCCACCCCTTGTCACCGGCGGTGCAGTTCGGAGCGGGCGGCGTCCCGTTGCCGCCGGGGCACACCCACATGAAGCCGTTCGCGAGGCAGCCCGGAGCAGGCGGGCTGACCGGGTCGAACGGCTGGCCGCACTTGACCCACGTGCCTCCGCTGATCACGCAGCCCGGCGCCGGCGGCTTCGCCGGATCCGTGACCGGGCATTCCCAGGTGATGTCGAGGCCCTCACCTGCGCTGTTGCAGTCCGGGCGGGGTGGGGCGTCGACGTTGAACGGCTGCGGACAGGTCTGGGAGAAGGTGCTCCCCTGCGCGGTGCCGGTGACCATCTTCGTGCACTTGCCGTTGATCCCGGGCAGCGTGTCGGGGTTCGTCGGGAACGGACACGACCAGGACCCCGCGGCGACCGTGCAGTTCGGAGCCGGTGGCTTCGTCGGGTCCAGCGGCGGCGGGCAGGACCACGACGTACCCGCCTTGGTGCAGCCGGTCGCAGGTGGGGTGTTCGGGTCGACGACCGGGCAGGACCACATGTTCCCGTCGGCGACGCAGTTCGGCGCGGGCATCTTCGTCGGATCCAGCATCACGGGGCACACCCAGGCACCGTCGGAGGCCGTGCAGCCCTTGCCGGGCGACGGGCCGATCGGGCTGTCCGGTGGCACGGTCGTCGGGTGGCACTTGTCCGCGTCGGGATCGCGGTCGCAGTAGCCGTGTCCGTCGTCGGGGCCCGGTCTCTTCCCGGGGTAGGTCTTCTGCCCGCCGGTGCGGATGTCGACGAAAACGTAGGTGGTCACGACGGCCGCGGGCCGTGTCACGACGGTGACGTGGACAGGCGTGAACCCGGTCCACGGCGAGCCCGTGTAGGCGACCTTCTGGCCGGTCGTGGCAGGCCTCGTCAGGGGGTTGCCGTTCTGGCACTTGACCTTCGGCTCGCCGTAGGGGTTGACGAACACGGCCGTGCCCGCCTGCAGCACCGCCGGGTACGGGTTGAAGGTTTCCCCGACGAAGTTGTGCTCGGTGACGGCGGTGTCGGCGCGCAGGACGACGGCGCTGAGCGTCGGGAGGTAGGCGGGGATGTCCGCGGCCGTGAGCCCGAGCGCCGCGGCCCACGCCTCGGCCCGGGCGGGGTCGGCGGCGAGGGCGTTCGCGAGCAGCATGACGTCGCAGGACGGCGAGTCGCCGTTCTCCCCGTAGAGGCCGGGCGTGTCACCGGGGAACGCCCCGCCGGTGCCGGCGGGGGCCTTGACGCCGGTCTGGTCCGTCCCGACCGGCTGGGTGAACGGGTTCTGGCCGCTGTAGGCCACGGGTTCGAGAGACACCTGCGGCACCTGGGTGTCGCGGGTGAGGAAGTACCCGCCGACGGCGACGATGCCCGCCGCCGCGACCACCAGCGTCAGGACGATCGGCAGCATCCGGGACCGCTTGGGCGGCCGCGGCGCGCCCGGCGGCGGGCCCCACTGCGGTCCCGGGGGCGGCCCGCCGGGCGGCGGACCCCACGGGGGTCCCGGGGGTCCCGGAGGTCCCGGGCGTCCCGGTGGCGGGACCGGGGGCGGGCCACCGGAGGGCGGTCGCTGCGGCCCGGGGGGCGGGAACTGCCCGCCCCAGGGCGGTTGCTGGCTCATGCGGGGAACCTCTCGTGCGCGTGGTGGGCGCCTCCGCCCGCGTGCCGGGTGGTGCCGCCGTACTCGTCGCCGGCCCACCGGCCGTTACCGCGGAACGCCGCCGCAGCGCGGCCACCGGCACCGTGGACCCGTCGGCCACTGCCCCGCCCGCCACTGCCCCGCCCGCCGCTGCCCGGCGGCCGCAGCGCGGCGACGGGACGGACCGGCGCCCGCGCTGGCTCAGCCACCACCGGCACCGGGTCCGTCGAGGTCGGCGCAGGCGGGATCGTCCGCACCGGGGACGGCCCGGCACTCCTGGCCACGCCACGACTGCGGCCCCCACCGGGTGCCGGGGTCGCGCGCAGGCGGCCCGCCCCGCGGCGGGTGCTGGCTCATGGGCGCCTCCCGTTCCGGACCGGTCCCCAGGGCGTGCCTACCGGAGCCGGGCCCGGGACTCACGCGTAGTCGCTACGCGATCCGCCGATCACCGCAGGAGCTGCAGCGCGGCGTCGCGGCACGCGCGCCAGGCGGCCGTCCCGGGATCGATGACGGCGAAATGGTCCGTTCCCGGCAGACGCACCAGCTCGGCGGGATCGCCCGCGGCCCGCGCCGCCGCCACGAACCGCTCGCTCTGCCGCAGCGGGACGTTCGGATCCGCGTCGCCGTGCACCGCCACCACCGGTACGCCCAGCGGCACTCGCGCGGCCGGGGATGCGAGCGCGTAGCGGTCCGGGACGTCGGCCGGCATCCCGCCGAGGAACGCCTCGACCGCACGTCGGCCGATGCCCTCTTCGGCCGCATCGACGAGGTCCAGCACGCCCGCCTGGCTCACGACGCCCCGAAGGTGCACCCGCGGTCCGGCGCCCGGGGTACCGGCGGGCGCGCCGGGGCGGGCTGCGAGCCACACGCCGAGGTGCCCGCCCGCGGAGTGCCCGACGGCGACGACCCGCCCCAGGTCGAGGCGCCCACCCGCGGCGTCCTGCCCGGGTCCGGCGAGCAGGTCGACCGCGGCGGCGATGTCCTCGACCGTGGCGGGCCAGCCGCCTCCGTTCCCGACCCGCCGGTACTCGACGTTCCACGCCGCGTACCCGGCGTTCGCCAGGTCGACCGCGAGCGGGCGGCCCAGCTCCAGCCCGTACGTGGCCCGCCAGAACCCGCCGTGGACGACGACCGCGACGGCCGCCGGACCCCCGCCCGCCGGGAGGGTGAGCTCGCCGAACTGGGACAGGTCGCGGCCGTAGGCGAGGTGCACGGGGGCACCGACGCCCGGCGCGGCGGGTGGCGGGTCTGCGGGGCGGACGGCCGGGCGCGGCCGGTCCTCGCGGCTGGACACCCCGGCAGCATCGCACGCGGGCGGTGAGGTGATCGCCGTCCGCGTGACATCACGTTCACCGGTGCACGTCAGGCCAGGGAAACGGTGATCACCTCACGTCCGGCCCGCGGCGGCCACCGCCGCCCAGAACGGCTCGGGCCCGTCCTCCGGACCGGTCATGGCCCGCTGGGTGAGGAGCACCGAGACGATCCCGCGCACCGGGTCCACCTTGGCGTCCGTGCCGGTGCCGCCGGTCCAGCCCCACCGGCCGGGGGCCTGCCACGGCTCGACCCGCGCCACGTCCACCCCGGTGCCGAGCCCCCAGGACGTGCCCGGGCCGAGGAAGCCGCCGGCGTCCGCGCGCTGCGCAGGGGTGAGGGCGTCGACGGTCAGGCGCGCGACCTGCGCGGGAGCGAGTACGGGTGCTCCCCCGTCGGCCATCGCGGTGAAGAACCGCAAGACGTCGCCCACGGACGACACCAGGCCACCCGCGAGCTTCGGGAAGGCGGGCGGGGACGCGAACGCCCCGTCCGGCGGATCGAGCAGCTCCAGCCCGTCCGGCCCCGGCTGGTAGGCGGTGGCGAGCCGGTCGACGTCGATGGTCCAGAAACCCGTGTCGCGCATCCCGAGCGGCCCGGTGACCCGCCGCGCGAGCAGGTCGGTCAGCGGCACGCCCGCCGCCCGCGCCAGCAGCACGCCGAGAACGTCGAGGCCCGTGTCGTAGCGCCAGCCCGCCCCGGGCTGGAACGCCAGGGGCAGCTCCCCGATCCGGGCCACGAACTCGTCCGGCGTGAGCGCGAGAGGCAGCGGGCCCGGGTGGACACCGCGCTCGATCATCGCCCGCTGCACCGGGACGTCGGCCATCGCGATGCCCCAGCCGCTCACGCCGGTGAGCAGGTCCGCGACCGTGACGGCCCGATCGGCCGCGACGATGCTGTCCAGCGGGGCGTCCGGCGCCGTCAGCACGCGCGGCTCGGCGAGCTCGGGCAGCCAGCGGTCCACCGGGTCCGCCAACGTGAGGACGCCGTCGGCCTCCAGCGCGAGCGCGAGCGCCGCCCCCATCGGCTTCGTGAGCGACGCGATCCGGAAGAGCGTCTCCTCCGTGACCGGCCGGGCGCCCGGCCCGACGGCGGCGTGGCCCCCGACGAGCACGTGCGTCTCGCCGCCCAGGCGCACCGCCGCCGCGTACCCGGGAAGCAGGCCCGCGGCCACCTTCCCGTCCATCAGCAACCGGATCCGCTCCATCGCCACCTCCTGCCGCTACCGACGATCCGGACGGCCGGTATTCATCGGCGGGCCGTCCCACGGGCGACGGGCAGCACGCTCGGCCGCGGCGTCGCCCCGCGACCGTGCACTCCGTCCGCGCGCGACCGTGCGGGCGTCACGCTCGGCGGGCTCACCAGCGCGCCAGCGCCCCGAGCGCCCCCAGCGCGACGGCGGCCGCGGTGGACGCGCGCAGCACCTCCGGGCCCAGCCGGACCGGCTGGGCCCCGGCCGCGACGAGCGTCGCGACCTCGTCGTCGGTGATCCCGCCCTCCGGCCCCACGACCAGGACGAGGTCCCCGCGCTCGGGCAGCGCCACCCGCGCCAGCCCGTCGGCGGCCGCCTCGTGCAGGACGAGCGCCCCCGCGGCGCCCGCGACCCTGCGCGCGAGCTGGGCCGTCGTCACCGGCTCCCCGACGGGCGGCACCCACGGACGGCGGGCCTGCTTGGCCGCCTCCCGCACGGTCGAGCGCCAGCGCGCGAGGGCCTTCGCGCCGCGCGGCCCGGCCTCCCAGCGCGCGACGCAGCGGGCCGCCGTCCACGGCAGCACCTCGTCCACCCCGGCCTCGGTGGCGGTCTCGACGGCCAGCTCGCCCCGTTCACCCTTCACCAGGGCCTGTGCGAGCACCACCCGCAGCGGCGGCGCCGCCACCTCCTCCCGCGAGTCGATCTCCAGGTCGACCCGGTCGCGCCCCGTCCCGACGACGGTCGCCCGCGCGAGCGCACCCCGCCCGTCCCCGATCCGGACGACCTCCCCCGGCCGGAGCCTGCGCACCGTCGCGGCGTGGCGGCCCTCGGGCCCGTCCAGCACGACCGGGCCCGCCGCGGGGAGGGCGTCGACGAGGAACAGCGGGGCCGTGCTCACGGCGCCGATCCTCGCACCCCGCGGCCCGCCCTCCGGGCCTGGCAGGGTGATCGGGTGCCGACCGTCCTGCACGTCGCCCCGCACCCCGACGACGAGAGCATCGGCGCCCCCTGCACGCTGTTGCAGCTCGCCGACGCGGGCCACGAGATCGTCGTCGTCGCCTGCGGGCTGGGCCGGCCCGCCGATCACGCCCGGCGCCGGGCCGAGCTGGCGGCGGCGACGGCCGAGGCCGGGTTCCGCCTCCTGGTGCGGGAACCCCCGGAGCCGGTCGGTTCCCGCGACGACCTGGGGGCGGCCCGGCGCGCGCTCAGCCCGTGGATCACCGACCTGATCGACGGGTACGGCGCGATCGCCGTCGTCGGCCCGCAGTTGCACGACGTGCATCCCGCGCACGAGGCGGTGGCCCGCGCGACCCGGGACGCGATCACCGCCGCGGCCCGGCCACCGGTGTGGTGGACGTGGGGCATCTGGGCCGACCTCCCCGTCCCGACCGTGCTCGTCGAATGCCCGGACGCCCTGGTCACCCGCGCGGAGGCGATGCTCGCCCACCATCGCGGGGAGCTTGCCCGCAACCGCTACCTCGACCAGGTCCGTGCCGCCCGCACGCTCGCGGCGACCCGCGGCTACGAGCGCGTCGCCGGGTTCGGCGCCACGCTCCCGCCCGGTCTGCGGCAGGCGGAGCTGCTCACCGAGCTCGGCTGGGACGGCGCGTCGTGGCGCTTCGGGCCGCGGCGGGTCACCGGGCGGCTCGTCCCGCCGCAGCGGTGGGGCGAGCGGGCGGACGCGCTGGTGCTCGCCCCGGGGTTCACGCGGCCGCCGCGTTGACGGCGTCCGGCGCGAAGGCCGCCGCGCGCCCCGGCCCGCCCCGCCACGCTGCGCGGCCGACGATCCCCGTGCGACCTCCGGCCCCGACGGGGTTCGACCCCCGCGCCCTCGGCGCCCTCAGCGCCCTCCGAGGGTGTCCCGCAGCCGCGAGAACAGCCCGTGGCCGTTGCGCCCGCCCGCGGTCAGGTCCGGCTGCTCCTCCCCGCGCAGCGCGGCGAGCCTGCGCAGCAGCTCGGTCTGCTCACGGTCCAGCCGGGTGGGCACGACGACGTCCACGTGCACCATGAGGTCGCCGCGGCCGTCCACTCGGCCGGTGGAACGCAGCCGCGGCATGCCCTTGCCGCGCAGCGTGCGGACGGTGCCGGTTTGTGTGCCCGGCTCGACGTGCAGCTCCTCCGTGCCGTCCAGCGTGGGCAGCGGGAGCGTGGTGCCGAGCGCGGCGGCCGTCATGGGCAGCGACACCGTGCAGTGCAGGTCGGCCCCGTCGCGGGTGAAGACCTCGTGCGGGATCTCGTCGACCTCCACGTACAGGTCGCCCGCCGGGCCACCCCCCGCGCCGACCTCACCCTGCCCGGCCAGCCGGACGCGCATCCCGTCCGCCACGCCCGCCGGGATCCGGACGCCGACGTTGCGCCGCGAGCGGACGCGGCCGTCCCCGCCGCACTGCAGGCACGGCTCGGGGATGACCTCGCCGAGGCCGCGGCAGGTGGGGCACGGTCGCGAGGTGACGACCTGGCCGAGGAACGACCGCTGCACCGACTGGACCTCGCCGCGGCCGCCGCAGATGTCGCAGATCGCGGGCTTGGTACCGGGCGCGCAGCCGGAGCCGGTGCACTGCGCGCAGAGCACCGCGGTGTCGACGGCGAGGTCGCGGGTGACCCCGGAGAAGCACTCCTCCAGCGTGAGCTGCATGCGGATCAGCGCATCGGCACCGGGCTGGACGCGGCTGCGCGGGCCCCGCGAACGCCCACCGGCACCGAAGAACATGTCCATGACGTCGCCGAGGCCGCCGAACCCCGCGAACGGGTCTCCGCCGCCACCGCCACCGCCGTTGCCCAGCGGATCGCCACCGAGATCGACGATGCGCCGCTTCTCGGGGTCCGACAGCACCTCGTACGCCGCGCTGACCTCGGCGAACCGCTCCTGCGCCGCCGGGTCGGGGTTGACGTCGGGGTGCAGCTCGCGGGCGAGCCTGCGGTACGCCCGCTTGATCTCGTCCGGCCCGGCGTCGCTCGAGACGCCCAGGGCCCCGTAGTAGTCGCGTGCCACCCTTGCGTTCCCCATGGTCCTTCTCGCTCGGTACTGCTCGTGAAACGACGCGCTGGTCAGCGCCCTGCCAGGATCTCACCCACGTACCGGGCGACCGCATGCACCGCCGCGATCGAGCCCGGATAGTCCATCCGGGTGGGCCCGACCACACCCATCCCGCCCAGCACGGTGCCACCTCCATAACCCACCGTGAGCACCGAGGTGCTGCGCATCTCCTCGGCCTCGTTCTCCTCCCCGATCCGGACGGTGACGGTGCCGGGGTGCTGCGCGGAGGCGAGCAGCTTGAGGACGACCACCTGCTCCTCGAGCGCCTCCAGCACCTGGCGCAGGGAGCCGGGGAAGTCCGCGGCGTTGCGGGTGAGGTTGGCCGTGCCGCCCAGGACGAGCCGCTCCTCGGGATGCTCGACCAGTGTCTCGATGAGGACCGCCACGACCGCCGTCATCACGCCACGCAGCTCGGCGGGAGCCTGCTCGGGCAGCTCCGCAACCGCGGCGGAGGCGGCGACCAGCGGCCTGCCGGCGAGTGCGGCGTTGATGCGGGTGCGCAGGGTGGCGACGTCCTCGTCGGTCAGGACCTCGCCGAGGTCGACCACGCGCTGGTCGACCCGCCCGCTGTCGGTGATCAGCACGAACATGAGCCGCGCCGGGGTGAGGGCGACCAGCTCCAGGTGGCGCACCGTCGAGCGGGTGAGCGTCGGGTACTGGACGACGGCGACCTGGCGCGTGAGCTGTGCGAGCAGGCGCACGCTGCGGCGCAGCACGTCGTCGAGGTCGACCGCGCCCTCCAGGAAGGTGTGCACGGCGCGGCGCTCGGCCGCCGACAGCGGCTTGACCTCGGCCAACCGGTCCACGAACAGGCGGTAGCCCTTGTCGGTGGGCACTCTGCCCGCACTCGTGTGCGGCTGGGCGATGAGGCCCTCGTCCTCCAGGACGGCCATGTCGTTGCGGACGGTTGCGCTGGACACGCCCAGATTGTGCCGCTCGACGATCATCTTCGAGCCCACCGGTTCGTGCGTCGACACGTAGTCGGCGACGATGGCACGCAGGACGGCGAAGCGTCGCTCGTCGGCGTTCACTGGCGCACCTCCCACCCGGATCCGCCCAGTCTAGGCGCCGTCCGCGGCAACCCAGCGGCGCGCGAGGCCTGTGCGGGACGTCCCCGGTCCGTCACGGCTCGCCGCTACCGGCCCGCCGGGGGGCTGTCTAACGTGCCGCGCATGGCACAGCTCGAGTTCGACGAGGACGCCGCCCGGCGCATCGACCGCACCTATGCCACCCCCGACGTCGTCGCCCAGCGGGCCCGGACACTCGAGCTGCTCGATCCCCGGCCCGGCGAGAGGGTGCTCGACGTCGGCTCCGGCCCGGGTCACCTGCTCGCGGCGATCGCCGATCTCGTCGGCCCGGACGGCGAGGCGTGCGGGGTCGACCCCAGCGCCGCGATGAACGGGATCGCCGCCGCCAAGATCGTGTCGCGGCCATGGGCGCGGGTGGAGCTGGGCGACGCGCTGACGCTGCCGGGCGGGGGGTTCGACGCGGCGGTCTCGACGCAGGTCTACGAGTACGTCGAGGACCTGCCGGCCGCGTTCGCCGAGCTGGCCCGCGTGCTGCGGCCCGGCGGGCGGGTGCTGATCCTCGACACCGACTGGGACGGCGTGGTCTGGCATGTCGCCGACCGGGCCCGCCACGCCCGCGTCATGGCGGCGTGGGAGGAGCACCTCGCCCATCCGCGGCTGCCGCGGGTGCTGGCCCCCCTGCTGCGCGCCGCCGGGTTCACCGTGACCGCCCAGAACGTCATCCCGATTCTCAACACCGCCCTGCACGAGGACACCTACAGCGGCCCCACGATGTCGCTGATCGCGGCCTTCGTCCCCGGGCGCGCCGGCCTCACCTCCGACGACGCGGACGCCTGGGTCGCCGACCTGCGCGATCGCGACCGCCACGGGGAGTACTTCTTCTGCCTCAACCGCTACTGCGTGCTCGCCACCCTCACCGACGGAGGCGCGGGCGGGTCGTGACGGGGTGGCCGGGCAGGTCGTGACCGGGGCCGTGCCGTCGGCGCGGCGTGGCGCGTCGGTGCCGCCTCGAACATACGTTCCGCGCCCGCACAGGTGTTCCGCCGCCCGCACAGGTGCTCCGCCCGCACACGTGCTCCGCCGCCGCACACGTGTTCCGCCGCCGCACACGTGCTCCGCCGCCGCACACGTGCTCCGCCGCCGCACACGTGCTCCGCCGCCGCACACGTGCTCCGCCGCCGCACACGTGCTCCGCCGCCGCACACGTGCTCCGCCGCCGCACACGTGCTCCGCCGCCGAGCCGGTTCCCCGGCGGGCCGACGGACCCGCCCGGACCCGCTCGCACACATGCTCCAGCGCTCGCACACATCCCGAGGCGATGGCACACACCGCCGACGATCTGTGCCACCACACGAACCTCTGTGCGAGCCGGCGCCCCCACCCATTCCGCTCGAACGCGGGTCTCAGGCAGGCACCCCGGCCAGCAGCGCGTGCACCACCGCGTCCGCGAGCAACCGCCCCCGACGGGTCAGCACCGCGCGCCCGGCGGCGGCGGTCGCGGCGAGCAGCCCGTCCGCGACCGCACGGGCGGCGGCGTCGCGGCCCGGTCCGTCCAGCAGCTCCAGCGGGAGCCCCGAGGCCAGCCGCAGCCGCAGCATCACCCGCTCGACGTGCCGTTCGGCGTCGCCGAGCACCTCACGCCCGGCCTCCGGCGACTCCCCCGCCGCCAGCATCGCCGCGTAGCGCGCCGGGTGCTTGACGTTCCACCAGCGCGTGCCGGCCAGGTGCGAGTGCGCGCCCGGGCCGAGCCCCCACCAGTCCCCGTCCAGCCAGTAGCCGAGGTTGTGCCGGCACTGCGCCGCCGGTCCGGCCGCCCAGTTCGACACCTCGTACCAGCGCAAGCCCGCCGCGGTGAGCCGGTCGTCGATCAGCTCGTAGCGGGTCGCGGCCACGTCGTCGTCCGGGGCCGGCAGCTCGCCGCGCGCCACCCGCCGCGCGAGCGCCGTCCCCTTCTCGACGATCAAGGCGTAGGCCGAGACGTGGTCCACCTCCGCCGCGAGGACGGCGTCCAGGGACGCCCGCAGATCGTCGTCGGTCTCCCCGGGGGTGGCGTAGATGAGGTCCAGGTTGACGTGCCCGAGACCCGCGGCGCGCGCCTCCCGGGCGGCGGCCACGGCCCGACCCGGGGTGTGGCGGCGGTCCAGGACCCGCAGGACGTGCGGCGCCGCGGACTGCATCCCCAGCGACACCCGGGTGAACCCCGCGTCCACGAGCAGCGCGAAGAACTCCGGCGACGTCGACTCCGGGTTCGCCTCAGTGGTGATCTCCGCGCCCGCCGCCAGCCCGAACGTCTCGCGCACCGCCCCGAGCACGGCGCCGAGGCGTTCGCCCCCGATCAGCGAGGGGGTGCCGCCCCCGACGAACACGGTGTCCACCGGCCGGGCACCGACGACCGACGCGGCCAGCGCCAGCTCGCGGCGCACCGCCACCAGCCACCCGTCCGGAGAAGCGCCCGATCCGGCGAGCTCCGAGGCGGTGTAGGTGTTGAAGTCGCAGTAGCCGCAGCGCGCCGCGCAGAACGGCACGTGCACGTAGATCCCGAACGGCATGAGGCGTCCAGGCTACTTCAACAGCAGCGTGTCCAGCCGCCGCGCCGCCACCACCAGCCCGACCACGATCATGACGGCGAAGTAGCCGAGATGCCCCAGCATTCCGGGATGGACGGCGCCGGTGGTGAGCCCGCGCATCAGCTCCACGGCGTGGTACAGCGGCAGGCACTCGACGACGAGCTGCAGCCAGCGCGGGTAGACCGAGAGCGGGTAGAACGTCGTCGCGAACAGGAACATCGGCAGCACCACGAGAGTGACCAGGTCGAAGTCCTGCCACGAGCGCATGTACGACGTCGCCGCCATCCCCACCGCCGCGAACGCGAACGCCACGACGAGCGCCGCGGGCAGCGCGAGCAGCGCCCACGGCGAGGTGAGCAGGCCGAACACCGCCATGACCACGAGGAACCCCAGGGAGTACAGCCCGCCGCGGATGAGCGCCCAGCCGATCTCGCCGAGCGCGACGTCCACCGGCCCGAGCGGGGTGGCGAGCATCGCGTCGTAGAGCTTGGAGTACTTGAGCTTGAAGAACACGTTGTAGGTGGAGTCGAACACCGCGCCGTTCATCGCGGACGCGGCGAGCAGCCCGGGCGCGATGAACGCCGCATAGCTGATGGGCGCTCCGTCCGGGCCCGGCAGTGTCCCGACGAGCGAGCCGAGGCCAGCACCCATCGCGAGCAGGAAGAACACCGGCTCGAAGAACCCCGAGAAGAACGCGAGGAAGGTGCGCCGGGTGGCGGTGGCGTTGCGCTCCAGCAGCGCGTGCGAGCGGCCCGCGTACGAGCCCGCGGGCATGAGCAGCGCCGCGCGGGTGGTCGCCGGCGCGCTCATTGACCCAGCCTCCTGCGGAACAGGCGCGTCACCAGCACGATCCCGACGCCCAGCAGAGCCAGCAGGTAGGCGAGGTGCCCGAGCGCGGCGGCCGGCGCCCACCGGTCCAGCGCCGCGGCACGCGCCAGCTCCGTGCCGTGCCAGAGCGGCGAGATCCACACCAGCGGCATGACGATGGCCGGCAGCCGGTCCACCGGGAAGAACGTGCCCGAGAACAGCGTCATCGGGATCACCACGAACCGGAACAGCATGGTGAATGCCGAGCCCTCGTTCGTCACGGTGGCGGAGAAGGCCATCACCGGCGCCGCCATCGCGGCCCCGGTGAGCGACGCGGCGAGCAGCGACAGGACGACGCCGGGCCCGCCCACCCCTCCGAACACCGCGATCACGGCCAGGTAGATCGCGCCCGTGCCGGTCATCTTGATCACGGTCCACGACAGGTGGCCGATCGCGATCTGGCCCGGCGTGAGCGGGGTGGCCGCCATCGCGTGGTAGATCTTCTGCCACTTGAACGCCGACAGGACCGGGTAGGTCGACTCGAACGCCGCCGCCTGCACCGCCGACACCGCGAGCAGTGCCGGCGCGAGCCACACCAGGTAGGGCACGCCGCCGGTGGCCTGCGCCGCCTGCCCGCCGCCCTCGACGAGCGCACCGAACCCGACCCCGAACGCCAGCAGGAACAGCAGCGGCTGCAGCACCGACGACACCGCCGTGGCCCGCCAGTTGCGCCGGTACCACGTCCAGTAGTGCTCGACGACGAGCAGGGCCCCGCGGGCCCGGGAGATCTCGACCCGCGCTGTGTCGATGACCGTCCCTCCGGGACCGGTCGCCGGGGCTCGCCCGGGTCTCTCGGCAGGCGGCATCAGTCCACCAGCGTCCGGCCGGTGAGCCGCAGGAACACGTCCTCCAGCGACGAGCGGCGCACCAGCGCCGACAGCGGACGCAGCCCCGCGCGATGCACGAGCTCCTGCGCGCGCTCGCCGTCGGCGGTGTAGACCAGCAAACGGTCCGGCAGCTCCTCCACACGCGCGGCGTGCTCCCCCACCGCCGCACCCACGACGGCAGGCTCCGGGCGCGCCTCGGGCTCGAACCGCAGCTCCAGCACCTCGCGCGTCGAGTGGCGCTCGATCAGTTCCGCAGGGGAGCCCTCGGCGACGATCAGCCCCGCATCCATGACGACGAGCCGGTCGCACAGCTGCTCGGCCTCGTCCATGTAGTGCGTGGTGATGATCTGGGTGACGCCCTCGCGCTTGAGCCGGTACAGCCGTTCCCACAACAGGTGGCGCGCCTGCGGATCGAGCCCCGTGGTGGGCTCGTCGAGCAGCAGCAGTTCGGGGGAGTTGACCAGCGAACGCGCGATCGTGAGGCGCCGGCGCATGCCGCCCGACAGCGGCTCGACCGGCGCATCCGCACGGTCGCCGAGCTGCGCGAACTCCATCAGCTCGGCGGCCCGCTCCCGCACGTGCGCCCGCGGGAGGCCGAAGTAGCGGCCGTAGACCTCCAGGTTCTGCCGGACGGTGAGCTCGAGATCGAGGTTGTCCAGCTGCGGCACGACGCCGATGCGGGCCCGGATGCGCGGCCCGTCCGCCCCTGGGTCCATACCCAGGACCTGCAGCGAACCGGCCGTACGCGGCGAGACGCACGCGATGATGCGCATCGTCGAGGACTTGCCGGCCCCGTTCGGGCCGAGGAAGCCGAAGGTCTCGCCGCGCACCACGTCCACGTCGATGCCCCGGACGGCCTCGAAGTCGCCGAAGGACTTGCGCAGCCCCCGGGCCTGGACCAGTGCGTCGGACACGGGGGTCACGCTAACCGCGACCCCCGACAGATCGCTGGGAGATCCGGGACGTCAGAGGTTCGGGAACCAGAGCTTGATCTCGCGGTCCGCGGACTCCGGGGAGTCCGAGCCGTGCACGAGGTTGGACTGGGTCTCGAGACCGAAGTCGCCCCGGATGCTGCCCGGCGCGGCCTTCTCCACCGGATCGGTGCCACCGGCGACCTGCCGCCACGCGGCGATCGCGCGCGGACCCTCGACGACGGCCGCGACGAGCGGGCCGGAGGTGATGAAGTCGATCAGGTCGCCGAAGAACGGCTTGCCGTCGTGCTCCGCGTAGTGCTGGGCGGCGAGCTCGCGGTCCACCGTGCGTAGCTCGAGCGCCACGATCGTGAGGCCCTTGCGCTCGATCCGCGCGAGCACCTCGCCCACCAGCTTGCGCTCGACACCGTCCGGCTTGACCAGGACCAGGGTGCGTTCCGTCACGCCGCGAGGGTATCGAGCAGGCCGGTCAGGCGTTCGTGCGGGCGCGGCGCGCGGCGATGAACGAACGGATGCCCATCACCAGGTACACGACGAGCAGCAGGAACATCACCGTGCTCACGATCACCGCGGCAGGCCGCTCCGCGGTGCCCGCGAACACGTCGCCGATCTTCACCACCTGCATCAGCGACCCCAGCGCCCCGAGCAGCGCGATCGCCAGCGCCGCGTGGGTGGCGTGCATTCGCGCCTTCTCCCCGCGCGCCGCGATCAGGCCGCAGACCACGAGGAGCACGCCGACGAACGCGGGGATGAGCGCGGTGACGCTCGCCGCGCCGGTGGCGACGTAGGCGACGACGCCGAGCACCACGAGGATCCCGCCGATGACCAGGGTGAGCCGCTGCATGGTCGCCATGATCCCCGACGCGCCGCGGCGTGGCGAGCGGGGGACCCGCCCTGGCGTCGCGAGCGGGCAGGTCCACCCTCGGTGTCAGGCGAGCGGCACCTCCACCTCGAAGGCGACGAGCTTCGCCTCGCGGGTCTCACGGCGCTCGTGCTCGGCGAACCCGGGCGCGGTGCAGCAGAAGAGCGTCCGCCCGTCCGCGCCCCCGAGCACGCAGGCGTAGACGCCGACCTCGCCCGTCGAGATCTCGCCGAGCACCCGCCCCTCGGCGATGCGCAGCACGCGGTTGCCCAGGGCGTCGGCGATCCACACGGCGCTCTCGGCGTCGGGCGCCGACATCCCGTCCGGGGCGACCGCGAGCTCGCCCAGCACCGTCGGGACGTCCTTGGCCGACGGGAGATCGCCGAAGCGCACCCAGTCCCGCCGCCCCGACAGCTGCCCGTCCGGGCCGACGTCGAACGCCGAGACGCGGTTGCCGAAGGTCTCCGAGAGCACCAGCGTGCCGTCGGGCAGGAACGTGGCCCCGTTGGGGAAGTAGATGTCGGGTGCCGCCACGGTGACCGTCCCGTCCGGGTCGATGCGGACCAGCGACGTGGTGGCGAGGTCCGCCCCGCTCATCAGGTCGAACCCGAAGTTGCCGACGTAGGCGCGCCCGTGCGCGTCGACGACGATGTCGTTCGCGTGCCCGCCCGCGTACCCGCCCAGCTCGGCGTGCACGGCGAGGGTGCCGTCCGGCTCGCGGCGCAGGACGCGGCGGTCGCGCATCGACACGACGAGCAACCGGCCGTCCGGGAGCCAGCCCAGACCGGACGGCTGGCCTTCGACCTCGGCCTCCACCCGCAGGTCCGAGCCGTCCTCGCGCAGCGAGACGACGCGGTGGGTGTAGAAGTCGGACAGCCAGAGCCGGCCGTCACGCCAGCGCGGCCCCTCCAGGAACGACATGCCCTCCAGAACGACCCTCGCCATGGCGACCTCCTCGTCGTGACCGGCGGGAGTCAGCCTCGCACACGACGGGCCCGGTGGGCGGCCACGTTGACCCGGGTGGCGCACGTCGGGGTGCAGTAGGTGCGCCTGCCGGCCCGGGAGGTGTCGACGAAGACGGTGGCGCAGCCGGGCGCGGCGCAGGCGCCAAGCCGCCGCGCCCCGGAGTCCGCGAGCAGCACCGCGAGCCCGGCCGCCGTCTGGGCACGCACGCGCGCGGACAGACGCCCGCTGTCGGCGGTGTAGTGCAGGTGCGGGGGCTGCCCGTCGTGGGTGGAGAGGAACGGCCGCGCGGCGACGTCGGCGAGCAGTTCGTTGAGGACCGCCACCTTCGCGGTGTCGGACCCCGCGGTGAAGACCGCGCGCAGCCGCGCACCCCACTCGACCAGCTCGGCCGCCTCTGCCTCGTCGGGCTCGGCCGGGCCCGTCCAGAACTCCCGCATCACCACCATGACCTGCGCCGTCTCGGCGTCCGGACCGAGGTTGGCGAGGGCGGCGCCCAGGCGGGCCGCCGCTCCACCGTAAGTGTTGAACTGCACTACGCCATTACAGCATGGTGGACGCGTGACACCGATGCACTGCGAGTTCAGGACCGTCTCCCGGCACGTCACCTCCGCGGGGTGGGTGCGCTACCAGCGGTGCCGGTGCGGGCGTTTCCGGGTCCTCGTCGGGGACGTCGTGGCGGCCTGCGCGGCGCGCTAGCGACGACCGGTAGGGACGACCGGCGGCGACGTGCGGGTGGCGGGTGGCGGGGCCGCAGGCCACGCCGGCGCAGGGCCGGCCGGGCCGGGTCCACGCAGCTCCCACGCCGACCACTCGGTCGCCGCCGGGTCGCGCCGGTGGCACACGCGCCGCCGGATCGGCACGATCACGGCATGTCCCGCGACCGTGACGCCGGCGGCCGTGCCCGCAACTCCCGCCCCCGCGACGTCACGGGCCGCCCGCTCCCCCGCGGCGCGGCGGGCGTCGAGCAGCTGCCCGACGAACTCGACCTCTCGGGCGCCGAGGCCGTCGACGAGGCGCAACGCCTGCTCGACGCCGGGCGGCCGTTCGCGGCCCACGAGGTGCTCGAAGCGGTCTGGAAGTCCGCCCCGCGCACCGAGCGCGACCTGTGGCGCGGTCTCGCCCAGCTCGCCGTCGGCCTGACGCACGTCCAGCGTGGCAACGCGCGCGGCGCCGTCGCCCTGCTCGCCCGGGCCGGCGAGCGGATCGCCACGTGGCCGGGGGACGTCCCGCACGGCCTGGATCTCGACGGGCTCGCCCACGCCGCCGACGATCTCGTCGTCCGGATCGAGGCGGACGGTGTCGCCACGCTGGGCGCCGCCGATCTCCGGCTGCGCCTGCGGGGGCCGGCCTGACCCGCGTCGACCCGCGGCCCGTCACGCGTCCGGCTCGCACACGTCACGACGCGCTCGCACATCCCGCAGACGGCATGTGCGACCACCACACCGTGGGTGTTGGCCGACGCCCCGGCCGTCAGCGCGGCATCCGCCGCCACACCGCCCGCGGCAGCATCCGCAGCACCGCGAACAGCGGCCGCAGTGGCCACGGCACCCAGACCTCGCCGCGCCCGGCCCGCACCGCACGCACGGTCGCGTCGGCCACCTCGTCCGGGGTGGACGAGAACGGGGCGGGCGACATCCCGGTCGTCATCCGGCCGATCACGAACCCCGGGCGGACCAGCACCAGCCGCACCCCGGAGCCGTGCAGCGCGTCCGCGAGCCCGGACGCGAAGCCGTCGAGCCCCGCCTTGGCCGAGCCGTACACGTAGTTCGCCCGCCGCACCCGCACCCCCGCGACGGACGAGAACACCACGATCGTGCCGGATCCCTGGCGCCGCAGGAGATCCGCGAGGTGGGTGAGGACCGCGACGTGGGCGAGGTAGTCGGTGTGCACCACGGCGACCGCGTGCGCGGCGTCCCGCTCCGCCCGCGCCTGATCGCCGAGGATCCCGAACGCGACGACGGCGAGGTCGATCCGCCCGTGCCGCTCCAGCACCGCGGCGAGGACGTCCCCGTGGCGGGCGACGTCGTCGGCGTCGAACTCGATCGTGTCCACGGCCGCCGCCCCGGCGTCGAGGAGCGCCTTCTGCTCGTCGACGAGATCGTCGGCCTGATCACCACGACGGCGGGCGGCCAGCACGACCGTCGAGCCCGCCGCCACCCGCCGGGCCACGGCGAGACCGATCTCGCTGCGACCGCCGAGGAGGAGCACCACGTCACCCACGGCGACGAGTCTCCCGTGACGGTCCGGTGGGTCCGAACGCGCCCGGGCCGCCGCAGGCCGAAGCGTGTCGCCGCGCCGCGACCGGCCCTCGTTCCCGGACCTCCCGGCCGGGCCGCGGGCCGGTCCGACGCTGCGCGGCGGCGCCCGGCCCGGGCCGCCACGCGAGCCGACCCCGCCCGAGACCCGCCGCGCGGGCCGTGCGCCATGCTGGGCCTCGTGACACCGCCCCGCCGCGCCGCCGTCCTCGGCTCCCCCATCGCCCACTCGCTCTCGCCGGTGCTGCACCGCGCCGCGTACGCCGAGCTCGGCCTGGACGGCTGGAGCTACGGCATGCACGAGTGCGACGAGGCGGGCCT
Organism: Pseudonocardia sp.; assembly: GCA_050248815.1. Lineage (GTDB taxonomy): Bacteria > Actinomycetota > Actinomycetes > Mycobacteriales > Pseudonocardiaceae > Pseudonocardia. The sequence continues at coordinate 152,389 of JBFWRR010000003.1, forward strand.
GCCGTGCTTCGTGGACGGGCTCGGTGCCGAATGGGCGGGGCTGTCGCTGACGATGCCGCTCAAGCGGGTGGCGCTGCAGGTCGCGGACGAGGTCTCGCCGCTGGCCGCCGCGACGGGCGCGGCGAACACGCTCGTCCTGCGTCCGGGGAGCAGATTCGCGGACAACACCGACGTCGCGGGCCTCGTCGGGGCCCTCGGGCGGGGCAGCGGCGCGACGGCGCTCGTCCTCGGCGCAGGCGGTACGGCCCAGGCCGCCCTCGCGGCGCTGCGGGAGCTGGGGATCTGCGACGTCACGGTGGCGGTCCGCTCGCTCGCCCGCACCGCCGAGCTGCGCGCCGCGGCCGAACGCCTCGGGATCACCCCCGTCGTCGAGCCCCTCCTCGCCGCCCACACGCCCGCCCTGCCCGCCGCGGACGTCGTCATCTCGACGCTGCCGGGTCGCGCCGCGGACCGCCTGGGGGCGCAGATGAAGCCGGGGGCGACGGTCCTCGACGTCGTCTACGCACCGTGGCCCACGCCGTTCGCCGCCGCCGCCACCGAGCGCGGCGCGCGCGTCGTCAGCGGGCTGGAGGTGCTGCTGCACCAGGCGGTCGCGCAGGTCGAGCTGATGACGGGGCACGCCGGCCCGGTGGCCGCGATGCGCGCCGCCCTCGAGGCCGCCGTCGCCGCGCGGGCCTGATCCCGGCCACCCGCGAACGAGGTCTGCGGCCCCGGCTACGGCCGCGCGGCACTCGCGCCCGCGAGACCCGCAACTCGCGCCCGCGGGATCCGCAACTCGCGCCCGCGAGACCCGCAACTCGCGCCGGCGAAGTCCGCAACTCGCGCCCGCGGGATGCGGAACTCGCGCCGGCGGGATGCGGAACTCGCGGGGTCACCCGGCGATCACGTGCACCGAGACCGCGTAGTCCCCGCCCTCGTACGGCGCGCGCTCCCACGTCGCCCAGCGCTCCTGCAGCACCAGCCCGGCGGCGGTGCACCACCCGTCGTACTCGGCGAGGTCCGGCCATCCGGGGCGCAGCGCGAAGCCGGCCACCAGCCGCCCGTCCGGTTCCAGGTGCCGCGCGCAGCCGAGTACGGCGTCGGCCCGCCGGTCGGCGGCCACGTACGGCACCACGTTGCCTGCGAGCAGCACGACGTCGAACAGGCCCGGCAACGTGAGATCCACGAGATCGCAGCGCACCCAGGCGAGGCCGGGTTCCTTGGACCGGGCAGCCGCGATCATGTCCGGGTCCGCGTCCACTCCGACGACCTCGACGCCGCGGCGGGCCAGCTCGATCGCCACCCGCCCCGTCCCGCAGCCACCGTCGAGCACCGACGACGGGGCGTAGGCCTGCACGAACGCCACCTCGCCGTGCGGATCGACGCCGGCGGCCGCCATCCGGGCCCACCGCTCGTCGTAGGAGTCGAGGTCGAGACGGTCCCGCCAGGCCGTCCAGTCGGCGGGCAGGTCCGCCGGGTTCTGGCTCATGCGCAGAAGCCTACGGTCATGGTGGGATCGGGATCCCGACCATCAGGAGGAGACACCGATGTCCATCCCGACCGACTCCAACCGCGAGCTGCTCACCGTGGTCGCCACGATGCGCGCGAAGCCGGGCAAGGAGGACGAGCTGCAGGCCGCGCTCGAGGCCCTGGTCGAACCCACCCTCGCCGAGGACGGCTGCCACACCTATGCGCTGCACCGCGGCACCACGGACCCGGCCGAGTTCGCGTTCTACGAGAACTGGACGAGCCAGGGCCACCTCGACGCGCACCTCGCCACCCCGCACATCCAGAAGCTGCTGCCGCTGCTCCCCGAGCTCCTGGACGGCGAGCTGGTGATCCGGAGCATGCGTCGGGTGGCCTGATCAGCGTTCGTCACAGCGCTCGTCACAGGGTTCCTCTCAGGGTTCGTCTCAGGGTTCGCGCGACACCCGGGCGATCACGGCGGCACCGAGCAGGCTGACGGCCACGATCGCCACCAGGGCCAGCTGGCCGCCCGCGACGATCCGGTTCACGTCGACGGCCGGGTGCCACTGCACCCGGCCGTCCGACGTGATGCTGTAGGCGCCGAGGTGGCTGCCGTCCGGTCGCTGGACGGGGACGAGCGTCGTGTCGCCCTGGACGACGGGCGCACCGGTGACCTGAGAAGTGATCGCCATGCGCACAGACTGTCAGGAACAGACCGCCCCCTGCGCGGCCGATCCGACCAACCTGGCGTACTTGCCGAGCACGCCGGTGCGCAGCGTCGGCATGGGCGCCACCAGCGCGGCCCGCCGCCTCTCGAGCTCCTCGTCGTCGACGAGCAGGTCGAGCGTGCGCGCCTGGACGTCCAGGACGATCTGGTCGCCGTCGCGGACCAGCGCGATCGGGCCGCCGTCGGTCGCCTCGGGCGCCACGTGGCCCACGCACAGGCCGGTGGTCGCCCCGGAGAACCGGCCGTCGGTGACGAGCAGCACGACCTTGCCCAGGCCAGCGCCCTTGATCGCGCCGGTGACGGCGAGCATCTCGCGCATCCCCGGACCTCCACGCGGTCCCTCGTAGCGGATCACGACGACATCGCCGGGCTGCAACGTCCCGTCCTCGACGGCGGCCATCGCGCCCGCCTCGCCGTCGAACACCCGCGCGGTGCCCTCGAAGCGGACCCCGTCGAAACCGGCGCTCTTCACGACCGCACCGTCGGGCGCGAGCGAACCGCGCAGGATCGTGATCCCGCCCGTGGGGTGGATGGGCTTGTCGAGCGTGCGCAGGACGACGCCGTCGAGATCGGGCGGCTCGATCGCGGCGAGGTTCTCCGCCACGGTCCGCCCAGTGACGGTGGGGACGTCGCCGTGCAGCAGCCCGGCGTCCAGCAGCGCCTTCATGACGACCGGGACGCCGCCGACCCGGTCCACGGTGCTCATCACGTGCGCGCCGAACGGTTTGACGTCGGCGAGGTGGGGGACGCGGTCGCCGATCCGGTTGAAGTCGTCGAGCTGCAGCGGCACGCCCGCCTCGTGGGCGATCGCCAGCAGGTGCAGCACGGCGTTCGTGGAGCCGCCGAACGCCATGACGACGGCGATCGCGTTCTCGAAGGCCTCGCGGGTGAGGATCTGCCGGGCCGTCAGCCCGTTCGCGATCATGCCGATGACGGCCGTACCCGAGTCGCGGGCGATGCCGTCGCGGCGGCGGTCCACGGCGGGCGGGCTCGCCGAGCCGGGCAGCGCCATGCCGAGCGCCTCGGCCGCACTCGCCATCGTGTTGGCCGTGTACATGCCGCCACATGCCCCCTCGCCGGGGCAGATGGCGCGCTCGATGGCGTCCACCTCGGCGCGGTCGATGAGCCCGCGCGCACACGCGCCGACCGCCTCGAACGCGTCCGCGATGTTCACCTCCCGGTCGCCGAGGTGGCCGGGCAGGATCGACCCGGCATAGACGAACACCGCGGCGAGGTCCAGCCGCGCGGCCGCCATGAGCATGCCGGGCAGGCTCTTGTCGCAGCCGGCGAGCAGCACGGTGCCGTCGAGCCGCTCGGCCTGCACGACGGTCTCGACGGAGTCCGCGATGATCTCCCGCGACACCAGTGACCAGTGCATCCCGATGTGCCCCATCGAGATCCCGTCGGAGACCGAGATCGTGCCGAACTCCATCGGGAACCCGCCCGCCGCGTGCACCCCCTCCTTCGCGGCCTGGGCGAGCCGCTGCAGCGACAGGTTGCACGGGGTGATCTCGTTCCACGACGACGCGACGCCGATCTGCGGCTTCGCGAAGTCCTGGTCGCGCATGCCGACGGCGCGGAGCATGCCGCGGGCGGCGGCGCGCTCCAGGCCGTCGGTGACGTCACGGCTGCGGGGCTTGAGATCGGACGTGGCGGGTTGCGTCATACCCTGGAGCCTTCCCCTCCCCGGCGCGGACGGCCAGTGCCGGCCGGGCGGGCGGTGGCGCCGTCGGCAGTGGTGGCCGGCGCCGTGCCGCGCGGCGGTGGCAGCCGGCGCGGTCCCGCGGCGGTGGCACCCGGCGCCGTCCCGCGGCGGTGGCACCCGGCGCCGTCTCGCGGCGGTGGCACCCGGCGCCGTCCCGCGGCGACCTGGCGGCCGACCCGTTCGAACACATGCTCGACGGCCCGCACACACCCCGGAGCGCTCGCACACACCGCCGGCAATATGTGCGAGCACCACGACCTCTGTGTCACCGGCCCCGCACGCCGGATCGGGTACGACCAGCCCAGGCGCGCCGGATGCGACCGGCCGGGCGCCGCTTCTCGCCCCAGAAGCCCGGCGACCGCACCCTCGACCCGCGCTCGAACACATGCTCGACGGCCCGCACACACCCCGGAGCGCTCGCACATACTGCCGGCAATGTGTGCGAGCACCACGACCTCTGTGTGACCCGCCCCGCACGCCGGACTCGACCGGGCCGCCCGCCGGATCGGGCACAACCCGCCCGCACGACGACCGGCCTCGCGCGCTCGATGGGTACGACCTGTCCGGCGCCGCGCCACCACGTCTCGCCCCAGAAGCCCGGCGACCGCACCCCCGACCCGCGCTCGAACACCTGCTCGACGGCCCGCACACACCCCGGAGCGCTCGCACATACCGCCGGCAATGTGTGCAAGCACCACGACCTCTGTGTCACCGGCCCCGCACGCCGGATCGGGTACGACCAGCCCAGGCGCGCCGGGCACCACCGGCCCGGGCGCGCCAAATACGACCGGCCCGGGCGCGCCTTGACACGACCAGCCGGGCGCGCCGGGCACAACCGGCCGGACACGACCGGCCCGGGGGCCGGACCGGATGCGACCCGCGAGCCCCGGGTGAACCGCCGGGCTGCGGTATCCGACCGCGTCCTGCCGATACCGGGTCAGCCGGACGGCACCGACAAGCCGACAAGCCGGCGAGCCCGGCCCCCGGGCCCCGGGCCCCGAGGACGGAGCCGGGTCAGCCCGGGCGACGACCTCAGTCCCGGCGCCCCCGGCCGGCACCCGCACCGGCGAACCCGCGGTCGCGCCGGACGTTCGCCCGCCTGCCCTTCAACGTCGTGGAGCCACGCAGCGCGCGCAGCACCTCGTCCGCGGCGTCCTCGGGGATCTCCACGAGCGCGTGCCGTTCGTGGATCTGGATCGCCCCGATGTCGCGGCCCGACAGGTGCGACTCGTTCGCGAGCGCCCCGACGATGTCCTGAGGACGCACGCCGCTGGCCCGGCCGGCGTTGACGAACAGCCGTGTGGTGCCGGCCTTCGGCGGACGGGTGCCGGCGGCGCCGCCTCGGCCGCGCGGA
>JBFWRR010000003.1:157720-166387 GCA_050248815.1 Pseudonocardia sp.
CTCGGTGCGCCCGCTGCGCAGCCGATCGACGACGCGCGTGCGGTGCTCCTGGTCCATGCCGCCGTGCAGCGCCTCGGCCCGCAGGCCGCGGGCAGTCAGCGTCTCGGTGACGGCGTCGACGTCCAGCCGCGTACGGCAGAACACGATCGCCGCCTGCGGGCGCTCGGCCTCCAGCACCCGACCGAGCGCCGCGGTGGTGTGCGAGCGCGGCACCAGGTAGGCGGTCTGGCGGACGCGCGGCGGCTCGCCCTCGGCGACCTCCTCGCGGCGGATCCGGACGGTGACCGGCTCGTGCAGGTACTTCTGCGCCAGCACCTCGATGCGGCGCGGCATCGTCGCGGAGAACAGCACGGCCTGGCGGGTGTCCGGGGTGGCGTCGAGGATCGTCTCGATGTCCTCGACGAAACCCATGTCGAGCATCTCGTCGGCCTCGTCCAGGACGACGGTCTCGAGATCCCCGAGACGCAGCGCGCCGCGGTTCGTGAGGTCGATGGCGCGGCCGGGAGTGGCGACCACGACGTCCACGCCGCGGCGCAGCGCCGACCACTGCGGACCGACGGGCGCGCCGCCGTACACCGTGAGGACGCGGGCACCGAGGCGGCTCGCGTACCGGGTGATGGCCTCCGACACCTGCAGCGCCAGCTCGCGCGTGGGCACCAGGACCAGCCCGAACGGCCCGGCGTCCGCAGGGCGGGTACCGCGCAGCTCGGCGAGGCGTTCCAGCATCGGCAGCGCGAACGCGGCCGTCTTGCCGGTGCCGGTGGCGGCCTGCCCGAGAAGATCGCGGCCCTCGACGAGCGGGCCGATCGCCTCGGTCTGGATGGGGCTCGGGGTGGTATAGCCGAGTTCGGCGACGGTGTCGCGCAGCTCGGAGCGGAGGGGGAGGTCGGCGAACGTGGGCAGGGCGGGATCGTGCTCGATCGAGGTCAACGTCGTCTTTCGCATCGGGGGACGGGCGGCGGCTGCCACCGGCCTGTCGGCGGGAGGGGCTCCCGCGGGGCGAGCCCGCGGAGCCGGTCGGCACGACTGCTGCCCTGGCGATGCGGTCTCGATCCTCCGGCGGGGCTCCCGGGTCACAACCCGAATCGACCCCGCGTGTGTTCCATCCTCCCACATCGAGCGGGGCAGGCGACGCGCGCCCGATCACATCGCCCCCGTGCCGCGAGTTGCGCATCTCATCAGGCCGCGTTTGCGCCCCTCGCCCGCCGAGCGTGCCCTTCCGTCAGGCGCCGTCGCGCGCCCCGTGCCGCGAGTTGCGCATCTCGCCAGACCGCGTTTGCGCCCCTCGCCCGCCGAGCGTCCCCTCCGTCAGGTCCGGGGCTGACCAGCTGCACGCTCGCCGACGGGCCGACCCACGGACCCGCCGATCACGGACCCGACGTGGCGACCCCGACGCACTCGGCACGCGAACGTGCCGGCCCACCGGCATGCCCGGCCCGCGGGCGCACGCCGCCGGGGAAGGCGGAACCTACTTCGCCAGGCCGGCGCGCCGCAGGGCGTCCGCCATCGCGTTGTTCGCCGGGCCACCCGAACCACCCGAGCTGCCGCCGGAACGGCCGCCCCTGCCGTCGCGGCCCTGGCCGCCCTGCCCGCTGCGCCCGTCCCGGCCCTGGCCGCTGCGCCCGTCCCGGCCGCGGCCTTCCTGACCCCGGCCGTCCCGGCCCCGCTCGCCCCGGCCGTCCCGCTCGCCACGGCCCTCGCCCCGACCCTCGGGACGGCGCCCACCGCGCCCCGCCCCCGGCTCGTCGTCCAGCCGCAGGGTGAGCGAGATCCGTTTGCGGGCCTCGTCCACGTCGAGCACCTTCACCCGCACCACGTCGCCGGACTTCACGACCTCCCGCGGATCGGACACGAACTTCGTCGACATCGCCGAGACGTGCACGAGCCCGTCCTGGTGCACGCCGACGTCGACGAACGCACCGAACGCCGCCACGTTCGTGACCACGCCCTCCAGCACCATCCCCGGCTTCAGGTCGGAGATCTTCTGCACGCCCTCGGCGAAGCTCGCCGTGTGGAACGCCGGGCGCGGGTCGCGGCCGGGCTTCTCCAACTCGGCGAGGATGTCGGTGACCGTCGGCAGCCCGAACCGGTCGTCGACGAACTCGGCCGGCTTCAGTCGCCGCACGGCCGCCGCGTTGCCCAGCAGCGCCGTGACGTCCCCACCCGCGCGGGCGACCATCCGCCGCACGACCGGGTAGGACTCGGGGTGCACGCCGGAGACGTCCAGCGGGTCGGACCCGCCGCGGATGCGCAGGAAGCCCGCGCACTGCTCGAACGCCTTGGGGCCCAGCCGCGGCACCTCCATGAGCGCGGTGCGCGCGCGGAACGGCCCGTGCGCGTCGCGGTGGGCGACGATCTGCGCGGCCAGGCCCTCGGAGACCCCGGAGACGCGGCGCAGCAGCGGCGCGGAGGCGGTGTTGAGGTCCACCCCCACGGCGTTCACGCAGTCCTCGACGACGGCGTCCAGGGAGCGGGCGAGCGACCCCTCGGCGATGTCGTGCTGGTACTGGCCCACGCCGATCGACTTGGGGTCGATCTTCACCAGCTCGGCGAGCGGGTCCTGCAGGCGCCGCGCGATGGACACCGCCCCGCGCAGCGAGACGTCGAGGCCCGGCAGCTCGGCCGAGGCGTACGCCGACGCCGAGTACACCGACGCCCCGGCCTCGGAGACCATCACCTTCGTCAGCCCCGGCATGGCCGCAACGAGCTCACCCGCGAGCTTGTCCGTCTCCCGCGACGCCGTGCCGTTGCCGATCGCCACCAGCTCGACGGCGTGCGCGGCGACCAGCCGGGCCAGGCTCGCCAGCGCCCCGTCCCAGTCCCGACGGGGCTCGTGCGGGTAGATCGTGTCGGTGGCGACGACCTTGCCGGTGGCGTCCACGACCGCCACCTTCACGCCGGTGCGCAGCCCCGGGTCCAGGCCCATCGTGGCGCGCGAGCCCGCGGGCGCGGCGAGCAGCAGGTCGCGCAGGTTCGCGGCGAACACCCCGATCGCGGCCTCCTCGGCGACGGTGCGCAGCCGCACCCGCACGTCGATCCCCAGGTGCAGCAGGATCCGGGTGCGCCAGGCGAAGCGCACCACCGAGGCCAGCCAGGCGTCCGCAGGACGCCCGCGGTCGGCGATCCCGAACGCGGCCGCGATCGCGCGCTCCTCCTCGACCGAGTCGCTGCTGTCGCCGGTGTCGTTCGGCTCCAGCGTGACGTCGAGGACCTCCTCGGTCTCCCCGCGGAACACCGCGAGGATGCGGTGCGAGGGCAACTTCGTGAACGGCTCGGAGAACTCGAAGTAGTCCGCGAACTTGGCGCCGTCCGCCTCGCGGCCCTCCCGGACGCGGGAGACCAGCCGCCCCCGCGTCCACATCCGCTCGCGCAGCCCGCCGATCAGATCGGCGTCCTCACCGAAGCGCTCCACGAGGATCGCCCGCGCGCCCTCCAGCGCCGCGGCGGCGTCCGCGACCTGCTCGTTCACGTACCCGGCCGCCGCCTCCTCCGGATCCTGCGACGGGTCGGCGAGCAGCGTGTCCGCGAGCGGCTCCAGCCCGGCCTCGCGGGCGATCGTCGCCTTCGTGCGGCGCTTGGGCTTGTAGGGCAGGTAGACGTCCTCCAGCCGCGCCTTGGACTCCGCGGCCTCGATGCGGGCACGCAACTCGTCGGTGAGCTTGCCCTGCTTCTCGATCTCCGCCAGGACGACGGCGCGGCGCTCCTCCAGCTCGCGCAGGTAGCGCAGCCGTTCCTCCAGAGTGCGCAGCTGGGCGTCGTCGAGGCCGCCGGTGGCCTCCTTGCGGTAGCGGGCCACGAACGGGACGGTGGCGCCGCCGTCGAGCAGCTCCACGGCGGACGAGACCTGGCCCGTGCGGACGCCGAGCTCGTCGGCGATGCGCTGCGGGATCGACTGGATCGACGGGATCGACGAGGGGGTGGTCGTACTCACCGGCCCATCGTGTCAGCGCCCACCGACCATTCGGGAACCGCCCGTCGGTGCCGGGCCGCCCGCGTCCGGGTGACGGCGCACGAGGCCGGCCGCTCAGCCTGCGGGCGGCACCGCCGCGACGGCCTCGATCTCCACGAGCGCGCCCGGCACCGCGAGCCCCGCCACCACCGCCACGGTGATCGCGGGTGGCGGGACGTCGCGCGGGAGCAGGTCCATCGCGGCGGCGAACCCCTCCTGCATCGAGACGCCCTCGACCGCGAAGATCCGCCAGTGCACGACATCGGCGAACCCGGCGCCCGCGGCCTCCAGGCAGGTGCGGAGGTTCTCCATCGCCCGACGCGTCTGGCTCGCGACGTCCGCGCCGACGAGCACGCCGCCGGGCCCGACACCGTTCTGCCCACCCACGTGGATCGTGTCGTACCCGGCGGGCACCCAGACGGCCTGGCTGAACGCGGGCGCGTGCAGCTCGGGCGGGTTCAGATGGGTGATCATGGCGGTGATTGTAACTAGCTATACTGGTTAAATGGCACGGATCGACGAGCTGACCCCGGGCGAACGCCGTCGCTTCCGCACGGGCAGGCCGTGCCTGGACTTCACCCACACCGGCGGCGAGGGCGAACATGCGGTCTGGGAGATCCTGCACACCGGCGAGGACCTGGGCCGCCTGATCGCCGTGGTCCTCGACCTGCCCGCCGACCTCCCTGCCACGGACGTCGACCTCCCGCCCGCGCGGACGCTGCGCAACGCGATCGGCCGCATCGCACGTCGGCTCGCCGACGGCGAGCCGCCCCGGCAGGCGGACGTCGCGGTCGTCAACGACGCGGCCGCCCGCCCCCCGCTGGTGCCGCGCTGGCGGGTCGGGCCGGACCCGAGCACTCCCGGCCACCTCGACCGGCACGCCCCCGCCGGCGGCTCCCCCGTCGCCGCGGCGCTCTCGACGCTGGGCCGCGACGCCGTCGACCTGTTCACCGGACCGCTCGCCCGCCGCATCCGGACCTGCAGCGCCGCGGACTGCGGGCTGCTGTTCGTCGACGCCTCCCGCCCCGGGACGCGGCGGTGGTGCTCGATGGCGCGCTGCGGGAACCTCGCCAAGGTGCGCCGCCACCGTGGTCACCGGGCCGGCTCCGTCGGCGTGCCCGCCGAGCCGCCGGATCATCGGACGATCTCCAGGGCCGACTGCACCGCGCGGTAGCCGATGCCGCGGTAGGCCCCGTGGGCTGCGGCGTTGGCGCTGTCCACCATCCCGAAGCAGTGGGTGGCGCCACCGGCGAACGCGAGTGCGCACAACCCGCCGACGCACGCCGAGGTGTAGCCGTGCCGGCGGTGGGCGGGCGGGGTGTACCCGGCCGAGACGTGCACGATGCCGTGCACCGGCGGCTGGCAGATCGCCATCGAGACCGGGGTGCCCGCCACCTCCCAGACGTGCAACGACCCGTCGGCGATCATCGCTCGGGCCAGCTCTACGGGCGCGGGGGAACGGTCCGGGTAGAGGGCACAGAACGTCGCCGTCCACGGGGTTGACCGTCGGGAGGTCCGCGCGGGTGGCCGGTCGCAACCTGCCGGCGACGTCCGCAGGCAGCACCAGGTCCGCGGCCGTCATCGCGTACATGGTGAGCCCGAACGACCGGCGCCAGCCGCCGTCCGCGGGGAGGGCGGTGTGGAAGGCCTGCACGACCTCCAGCGGGCCCTGCACGGCTCGGCACGGCACGCAGCGGTCGCTCTCGTGGAAGAGCGCGGCAAACGCGCGGGCGGCCTGCGGGCACATGGGCGACAGGTGCATCGAGTACGGCGGTCGCCAGGTCACACGACCCGCCGCACCGTCGTCCCGTCCTCGACGGCCCACCAGCGCTGCCCGTGGGCCCCCGCCGAGCCGACCGAGCCGAGCTCGGGCAGGTACTCGAGCAGGAAGAAGCTCCTGACGGCGTCGCCGAGGAGGAAGTCGCGCATCTCGGGCCGCGGCCGAGCGAGCTCGCGGACGGCCGGGGCCGCGAGGTCGATGACGGTGTCCTCCGGTGCTGGCATGGGAGCCCCTCCCCTTCTGGTGTCGGCTGGTCGACGCCGGCTCACGTGCGGCGTCCGAGCTCGTCGTCGGTGACGTCCTGGAGCGCATCGCGCAGCAGCGCGATGTCGGCGCCGAGCGCGGTGAGGGTCGTCGCGAGCCACGCGACCCCCCGCTGTGGGTCCGCGTAGTCGCGCGGCACGACGGCATCGTCGCGGTCGGCCAGCCGGCGGGCGAGGCGGGTGAGGACCACCTCGACCGACGGCCGGAAGAAGGAGAAGGTCGCGTGGCACGACCCGTCCCCGGCGGCCACCGCCCGGTGCGGTACACCCGCCGGGACGACCAGGCCGTGACCGCGCCGAAGGCGCGCGGTCAACGTGACCGGGCCCGGCGGCTCGCCGAGAAACACCCGCGGCCGGGTCGAGCGGGTGACGGCCCGGTGGACCGTCCAGTGCTTGGCGCCGGCGATCTGTACCACCACGGCGTCGGTGTCGTCGGTGTGCAGCGGCAGCCCGTCGAAGCCGGGACCGGTGAAGAAGACGTTGCAGCCGACCCGCAGGCCGCAGGCGCGCTCCAGCACCCGCACCGCACGGGCCAGTCCGGGCGAGTACAGCTCGGCGTTCTCGATCACGACGGTGTCGCCGAGGTCCAGCAGCGACCACAGCTCCCGCGGTGCCACGAGCGCGCGGCGGGAGCCGTTGCCGAGCAGGCGGCTCGCCGTGTACTCCTCGGGCGGCAGCGGCCGTCCCGAGCGGATCGCGGTGACGTCGCGGGCGTCGACGTACGCACGGTCCAGGTCGCGCCTCAGGTCCGCGTGCTCGACCGGTGGCTCGACCGCGAGCGCGCACGCGTCGTCGCCACCCCTCACCAGCTCGGCCAGCTCGGCCAGGTCGGGTGCCGTCGTCGGATCGGCGCAGGAGGACATCCGCTACCTCTTCCTGCGTGCGGCGCGGGCCGGACGGGCCGCCGACAGCGTGACCAGCGCCTGGCCGGCCGCGATGAGCAGCGCGGCCCTGGCGAGCAGCGCCATCCCGGCCCCGGCGGTGCACACCTGCAGCACCCCGCTGCCGAGCAGCGACCCCAGCGGCGCCGCCGCGGCGGCGCCCCAGATGACGAACGCGTACACGGTCGAGACGTCCCGCACCGCGAACGTGCCCTGGATGAACGTGGCCAGCGTCACCCCCAACGCACCCATCGGGATGCCGAACAGCGCGGCGCCGACCAGGACCGCGGCAAGCGGGAGGCCGGCGCCGAACGCCGCGGGCAGGGCCGTGCACAGCAGCGGGCACACGACCAGGGACCCGGCGCTGCGCTCCATGCCGCGGCGGGCCCCGATCAGCGCCCCGAGGGCTGAGCCCGCGGTGATCGCCGCGGTGACCAGCCCCCACGACAGCGCACCAGCCCGCGGGTCCTGCGCCAGCAGGGCAGGCCCGAGGACGAGCAAGGGGCCGTTGACGGCGACGTTCAGCGCGAACATCAATGCGGTCATCGCGACGAGATGGCGCGTCCGCACCAGCATCCGCAGGCCCAGGAGGACCGCGCGCACCGCCGGACGCGGCCGCCCGCCGTCTCGCGGGCCCGCCAGGACCCGCCAGACCGGCAGGAACGCGGCGGCGCTCACCAGGTAGGCACCGGCGTCGAGCAGCAGCGCCCCGGCCGGGCCGGCCAGGCCGACGAGGAGCCCGCCCGCCGCCGACCCGACGAGCACGACGGCGGTGTTCGCGATCGAGAAGAAGGCGTTGGCGCGGGCGATGTTCTCCTCGGCGAAGAACAGCGGCACGACGGCGCCGGAGGCGGGCAGGGAGAGCGCGCCCGCCGTTCCGACGAGGAACTGCAGCACCAGCAGCGCAGCGAACGCGTCCCCGAGGGCGGTCGCGCTGACGACCGTCAGCAGCTGCCCGACGGCGCGGAGCAGGCTGCAGCCGAGCAGCGTGACCGGCCGCGACCACAGCGCCAGCAGCGCACCGAGCGCCGGGAGGAGCAGGTAGGGAAGGGTGCGTGCACCGAGGACGAGCCCGATGTCCGTGGCGGGGTGGCCGGCGGCGAGGACGAAGAACGGCAGCGCGACGGTGCCGACGGCGTCGCCCGCGGTGCCGGTGAGCCGCGCCACGACGTAGCAGAGCACCCGCGGGTTCACCACCTGCGCCCGCTCCTGCGCGGGAGACCGCATCTGCGTGCACACGTACCAGCCTCCGAGGTCCGCTCGATGACCGCCTGATCCACACCCGCCGGGTGTGCGGGGCCGCCGCGATCCGCTTCAAGCCCCGCCCGATCCCGCCCGATCCCGGGACAGCGGCCCCTACACGCGTAGCTCCCGTGCCGCACCCAGGACGAGATCGCGCCGGTCCAGCCGCTCGGCCAGCGCCTTCAACGGCACATGCAGGGTGTTGACCTGGGCGTCGAGCAGCTCCGGTCCGGTCAGGGACCGGAACACCCGCTGGCACCCGTGCGCCAGCGGAAGAGCGTCGGCCTCGCCGCTGACGGCGCTGAACCCGGCGGGATCGAACGTCCGCCGCGGCGAGAGCCAGTAGAAGTTGAGGCACTGGATGGTGGGTGAGGTGCTGGCGCCGAAGCCCGGGTCGTCGAGGAGCTCCTGGTTGAGCATGCCGGTGCGGGGGACGTCGACGGTGACGTGGTCCTCGATCACGCAACCCGACGGCTGGATCGGGTGGTTGTTGACCGTGAACGACATCCCGGGCGTCGAGATGGTCCGGGACTCCCACGGCAGCTCGAGGAC
>JBFWRR010000004.1:0-7135 GCA_050248815.1 Pseudonocardia sp.
GTGCCGTCGTCCGTGCCGTCGTCCGTGAGCTGGGCCTTCGCGAACTCCAGGTACCAGTCGCACAGCTCGTCCCACGTGAAGTGGTAGAGCGCCTCGGTGGCCTTCGCGAACTGGAAGTCCTCCAGCAGCGCGTCGACCCCCTCGCCGACCTCGCGCAGGCGCCCGAGGATCCAGGTGTCGGCGTCCGTCGGGGAGGTGGGCAGCTCCAGGTGCGGCGACGCCCCGTTCGCGAGCGCGAAGCGGGTGGCGTTCCACAGCTTGGTGGTGAAGTTGCGCGACGCGGCGACCCACTCGGCCGACAGCGCCATGTCCGCGCCCGGGTTCGAGCCGCGCGCGATGGTGAAGCGCAGGGCGTCCGCGCCGAACTCGTCGATCAGCTCCAGCGGGTCGATCGTGTTGCCGCGCGACTTCGACATCTTCTTGCCGAACTGGTCGCGGATGAGCCCGTGCAGGTAGACGTCGGTGAACGGCGGCGCCCCGTCCATCGCGTACAGGCCGAGCATCATCATCCGGGCGACCCAGAAGAAGAGGATGTCGTAGCCCGTGACCAGCACGGACGTCGGGTAGTAGCGACGCAGGTCCGCCGTGTCGGCGGGCCAGCCCAGTGTGGAGAACGGCCACAGGCCCGAGGAGAACCAGGTGTCCAGGACGTCCGGGTCCTGCGTCCAGCCCTCCCCCGACGGCGGCGTCTCCCCCGGCCCGACGCACACGACCTGATCCTCGGGGCCGTACCAGACCGGGATGCGGTGACCCCACCACAGCTGCCGGCTGATGGTCCAGTCGTGCATGTTGTCGACCCAGTCGAAGTAGCGGCGCTCCAGCTCCTTCGGGTGGACCGTGGTGCGCCCGTCGCGCACGGCGTCCGCGGCGGCCTGTGCCAGCGGGCCCACGCGGACGAACCACTGCAGGCTCAACCGCGGCTCGACGACGGTGTCGCAGCGCGAGCAGTGCCCCACCGAGTGCAGGTAGGGCCGCTTCTCGGCGACGATCCGGCCCTGGGCGCGCAGCTCCTCGCGCACGGCCTCGCGGGCGACGAAGCGGTCCATCCCGTCGAAGCGCGTGCCCGTGTTCACCACGGCGGCACTCTCGTCGAGGATCGACGGCATCGGCAGGTCGTGGCGGCGGCCGATCTCGAAGTCGTTCGGGTCGTGCGCCGGCGTGACCTTGACCGCCCCGGTGCCGAAGGACGGGTCGACGTGCTCGTCGGCCACCACCGGGATCATCCGGTCCATGATCGGCAGCCGGACGGTGCGGCCGACGAGGTGCGCGTAGCGCTCGTCGTCCGGGTGCACGGCCACCGCGGTGTCGCCGAGCATCGTCTCCACCCGGGTGGTGGCGACGACGACCGAGTCGTCCCCGTCCCCGTACCGGATCGAGACGAGCTCGCCCTCGTCCTCGGAGTGGTCGACCTCGATGTCCGAGAGCGCCGTGTGGCACCGCGGGCACCAGTTGATGATCCGCTCGGCACGGTAGATCAGGTCGTCGTCGAAGAGCCGCTTGAAGATCGTCTGGACGGCGGCGGACAGGCCGTCGTCCAGGGTGAAGCGCTCCCGGGACCAGTCCACGCCGTCACCGAGGCGGCGCATCTGGCCGAGGATCATGCCGCCGGACTCGGCCTTCCACCGCCAGACCCGCTCGACGAACCCCTCGCGGCCGAGGTCGTGGCGCGAGCAGCCCTCCTCCTTCGCCAGCTGGCGCTCGACGACGTTCTGGGTGGCGATGCCCGCGTGGTCCATCCCGGGCAGCCACAGCGCGTCGTAGCCCTGCATCCGGCGACGCCGGGTGAGGATGTCGATCAGCGTGTGGTCCATGGCGTGGCCGAGGTGCAGGCTGCCCGTGACGTTGGGCGGCGGGATGACGATGCAGAACGGCGGCTTGCCGCTGTCCGGATCGGCCTCGAAGTACCCCGCGCGGACCCAACGCTCGTACATGCCGGCCTCTACCTCGCCCGGGTTCCACTGCGCGGGCAGGGAAGGCGCGGGGAGGTCGGTGCGCGGCGGCAGGGTCTCAGTCACGTCGGGGTGTCCTCGGTCGTGCGGGGATGGTGGTGCGGGCACGGGTGCCACGGCGTTCCATCCTACGAGCGGTGGCGTCCGGGCCGGTCGCGGGCATCAGGCGGGCAGCAGGGCCGCGTGCAGGCGGTCCCAGCCCAGCACGGCGCCCAGCCGCTGCTGCCCCACCCGGGCAGGGTCGACGACACGCACCGCACCGCTGCTCGGCTCGTAGACGCGCCAGTGCTCCTCCTGCAGGCCCAACACGAGGACGTAATGCCGCGGTACCGACGAGCCGACGAGCAGCGGCACCGGCCGTCCCGCGGCGGCGGCCTGGTCGATCTCGGCGCGCACCGCCGCCACGTCGGTGGCATCCAGGTCGTCGACCAGGCGCACCCGGTAGCGCCCCGCGGCCGGGACGTGGCGGCGCAGCCACCCCGCCATCGCCCACGGCGTGGTGCCCAGCGCGCGCGGCCACCACCGGTTGGTCTGCCGGTGGATCTGCAGCTGCCGGTCGTCGTAGCGCTCGCCGAAGCCGCGCACCCGCCCGCCGGAGACCTCCCGGACGTCGAGGTGGTCCAGCTCCGCGGGATCGGCCCACGCCGCGAGCGCGACGAGCACCGCGCTGCCGCAGGTGGTGGTGTCGACCTGGTCGAGGCGGCATCCGGACCGGCGTTGCTCCCCCGGTTCGCCCGAGAGCAGGGGGTGCCCGGCGACCAGCGGCCGCACCGTCGCGACCGGGCGCAGCACGGGTGTCCGGCGGCGCAGCGGCCTGCGCAGCCATCGGGCCCAGCCGCAGACCGTCCTCACGCCGGCCCGTCGAGCAGCTTCACCAGCCGCTTCGGGGCGACGAGCCGGTAGGACGTCTCGACCCACTCCGCGATCTCCGCCCACTCCCCGTCGGTCGGGGCCGCAGGGATCGCGATGTTGACCCAGCCGTGCCTGCCCAGCCCGTAGCCGGCGGGGCCGGCGCTGTCGCGGGTCGCCACCACGGCCTCGGCCTCGTCGCGGGAGAGCTTCACCGTCAGCGAGGTCGCATCGGAGGAGCTGAACACGAACGTCTTGTCGCGGACGCGGAACGTCGGGTGGTCGCCCCATTCCTCGACGTCGACGCGGCGCGTCTCGGGGAGCCGGGCGACGAGAGCTTCCAGCCGGGCCATCGCGGTCGTCACGGCCACATCGTCGGGTGCCGCCGACGTGCGCGGCAAGCGGAGGACCGGGCCGTAGGGTTCGGCGCGTGACGAGTGTGAGTCCGGAGGTCCGCGCGTTCCTGTCCGAGAGCACCCGCACGGGCAAGCTCGCCTTCACCGCGGCGGACGGGCGCCCGTTGGTGGCCCCGGTGTGGTTCGTGGTCGAGGGCTCGGGGGACGGGACCCGGATCGTGTTCAACACCGGCGCGGCCACCGCGAAGGGCCGCGCGATCGCGCGTGATCCCCGGCTCGCGCTGTGCGTGGACGTGCCGGAGCCGCCGTACGCGTTCGTGCAGGTGCAGGGGATCGCCGAGGTGTCGCGGGAGCCGGGCGAGCTGCTGGCGACCGCCACGGCGATCGCGGCCCGCTACATGGGTGCCGACCGCGCCGAGGAGTTCGGGCGCCGCAACGCCGTCCCGGGCGAGCTCGTGGTGCGGCTGCGCCCGACGAAGGTGATCGCCGACTTCGACGTCTCGGGCTGAGCGCCCGCTGGTTCAGTCGGTGCGCGCGGACCAGGTCTGCGCCATGCCCGAGACCTGCGCGGCGAGTCCCGGGACGGCCGATGCACCTCCCGCACCGCCTGCGGCGAGCCCGACGAGGAAGGCCGTCACCGGCGCCGCCGGGCGGGCGACCTCGCGCGCGACGTCCTTCGTCATGTCCAGGATGATCGCCGTGAGTGCCCCGGTGTCGGTCGTCTCCGGCAGCCCGAGCTCGCGGCACACCGCGGCCGTCCATTCCGTCATCGTGCTCATGCCGCGAACCTAGGCCCATCCCCGGGACGGCGCCCGGACGGGGCCCGGATCAGGCGGAGCGGTCCCGGCGCTCCCGGCGCGACGGCACGCGCGGCACGATCGTCGGGTTGACGTTCTCCCGGACGTTCTGCTCCTTGATGACGACCTTCGCCACGTCGTCGCGGCTCGGGATGTCGTACATCACGGGCAGGAGGACCTCCTCCATGATCGCCCGCAGGCCGCGCGCCCCGGTGCCCCGCAGGATCGCCTGGTCGGCCACGGCCTCCAGCGCGTCGTCGGTGAACTCCAGCTCGACGCCGTCCATCTCGAACAGCTTCTTGTACTGCTTCACCAGCGCGTTGCGCGGCTCGGTGAGGATCTTCACCAGCGCGTCCTTGTCCAGCGCGGTGACCGAGGCGACCACCGGCAGGCGACCGATGAACTCGGGGATGAGGCCGAACTTGATGAGGTCCTCGGGCATGGTGTCGGCGAAGCTCTCCGACGCCTCGACATCGCGGCGCGACCGGATCTCCGCACCGAAGCCGAGCCCCCGGCGGCCCACCCGGTCGCCGATGATCTTCTCAAGGCCCGCGAAGGCGCCCGCCACGATGAACAGGACGTTCGTCGTGTCGATCTGGATGAACTCCTGGTGCGGGTGCTTGCGCCCGCCCTGCGGCGGTACGGACGCTGTGGTGCCCTCGAGAATCTTCAGCAGCGCCTGCTGGACGCCCTCGCCCGAGACGTCCCGGGTGATCGACGGGTTCTCCGACTTGCGGGCGATCTTGTCGACCTCGTCGATGTAGATGATGCCCGTCTCGGCGCGCTTCACGTCGTAGTCCGCGGCCTGGATGAGCTTCAGCAGGATGTTCTCGACGTCCTCACCGACGTAGCCCGCCTCGGTGAGCGCGGTGGCGTCCGCGATCGCGAACGGCACGTTGAGCAGCTTCGCGAGCGTCTGCGCCAGGTAGGTCTTGCCACAGCCCGTGGGACCGAGCATGAGGATGTTCGACTTCGCGAGCTCCACACCGTCGCCGGTGTCGCCGCGGCCCTTGTCGCCCGCCTGGATGCGCTTGTAGTGGTTGTAGACCGCGACCGAGAGCGTGCGCTTGGTCTCGGACTGGCCCACGACGTACTGGTCGAGGAAGTCGTGGATCTCGGCGGGCTTGGGCAGCTCGTCGAGCTTGACCTCACCGGCCTCCGCCAGCTCCTCCTCGATGATCTCGTTGCACAGGTCGATGCACTCGTCGCAGATGTAGACGCCGGGGCCGGCGATCAGTTTCTTGACCTGCTTCTGACTCTTCCCACAGAACGAGCACTTGAGCAGGTCACCGCCGTCACCGATGCGTGCCATGAGTGCAGACCCCTGATCCCATCTGACGCTGCCCCGTCCGGAGGAACCGGGAGGCGCGTACCTCGTGACGGTACCCGTCGAAGCTGTCCGCCGGGGAGCATCCGCTGCCCCCAGTTCGGAAGTGTCGGCGGGCGGTCGGTACCGGGCCCCCATCGGCCCGGCACCGGGACACCGTCGCCGCGCGAGAGATCCGCGAGAGATCACCGTGCTCGCGCGGGACGGCGAGCGGCCTAACGGACCGCGGACAGCTTCCGGCTCTGGATGATCTCGTCGACGATGCCGTACTCCTTGGCCTCGTCGGCCGTGAGGATCCGGTCGCGCTCGATGTCGTCGTGCACCTGCTCCGGAGTGCGCCCCGAGTGCTTGGCCAGCGTCGTCTCCAGCAGCTTGCGCATGCGGGTGATCTCCGCAGCCTGGATCTCCAGGTCCGACACCTGGCCGTAGAAGCCCTCGGTGGCCGGCTGGTGGATCAGGATGCGGGCGTTCTGCACCGCGAGCCGCCGGCCCGGCGTGCCTGCCGCCAGCAGCACGGCGGCCGCGGACGCGGCCTGCCCCAGGCACACCGTCTGGATGTCCGGCCGGATGAACTGCATGGTGTCGTAGATCGCCATGAGCGAGGTGAACGAGCCGCCCGGCGAGTTGATGTACATGCTGATCTCGCGGTCCGGGTCCGCCGACTCCAGGCACAGCAGCTGCGCCATGACGTCGTTGGCGGACGCGTCGTCGATCTGCACGCCGAGGAAGATGATGCGCTCCTCGAACAGCTTGTTGTACGGGTTGGACTCCTTGACCCCGTAGCTGGTGCGCTCGACGAACGAGGGCAGGACGTACCGCGACTGAGGCGGCTGGTAACCGGTCATCGGGCGTGTCCGTTCTGGGAGGTCGCGTCCGGCAGCTGGCCGGCGCGGGAGATCACGTGGTCCACGAAGCCGTACTCGAGGGCCTCCTGCGCGGAGAACCACCGGTCCCGGTCGAAGTCCGCGGTGATCTTCTCGACCGTCTGGCCGGTGTGCGAGGCGATGAGCTCGGCCATCTCCCGCTTGTGCCGGCGGAACAGCTCCGCCTGGATGGCGATGTCCGACTCCGTGCCGCCCACGCCCGCCGACGGCTGGTGCATGAGGATCTGGCAGTGCGGCAGCGCGTACCGCTTGCCCCGGGTACCCGCCGAGAGCAGGAACTGGCCCATGGACGCTGCCAGACCCATCGCGTAGGTGGCCACGTCGCACTCGATGAACTCCATCGTGTCGAAGATGGCCATCCCCGCGGTGACCGAGCCACCCGGCGAGTTGATGTACAGCGAGATGTCCGAGGTCGGGTCCTCCGCCGACAGCAGGAGCATCTGCGCGGCGATCCGGTTGGCGATGTCGTCGTCGACCTGCTGGCCGAGCACGATGATCCGCTGCTGGAGAAGCCGCTCGTACACCGAGTCGGACAGCGTCATCGACGTGGGCGCACCGCCCCGCCGCATGGCCGCCCCGATCGAAGTGTTCACGTGTGGTTCCTGCCTTTGCTGGTCTGCTCGCTGGGCTCGCGGCGTTCCTGCGGCCCCGTGACGTGTCGAGAGTGGTGGGTCGGCCCGTCCGAGCCCGTCCCGGTCGACCCTACGCGCGCGGCCGGGCCGCGTACGCGCACGGCCGGTCGTGTTCGCTCTGAGCGTGGCGACGGGGCCGCGGCAGGCCACGTCAGGTGACGGCGGCCTTGGACGTGCCGGCCTCGGTGGCCTCGTCCGTGTCGGCGTCGGCTGCGGTGTCGGCCGCTGCGTCGACAGAGCCGTCGACAGCCGCATCGGTAGAGCCGTCGGCCGCCGCACCGGTAGAGCCGTCGGCCGCCGCACCGGTAGAGCCGTCGGCCGCCGCACCGGTAGAGCCGTCG